>DASVQB010000045.1:0-36189 GCA_036389295.1 Thermoleophilaceae bacterium
CCGGGGACACCATGATTTTCAGTCATGTGCTCTACCACCTGAGCTATCCCGCCGGGTGAAAGGGCTTGCTCCGTAAAGCAAGCCTGGTGATTCTAGAGTACGAAACGCGCGCTATCAAGGCAATACCTGGCGGAACTACACAGGTTACTTCTTGGCGAAGCGATCGAGCTCGAAGGCAGACTCAAGCATCTCCTTAGGAAGGGCACCCACCACGGCCTTTGGCTGCTCGCCGGGCTCGAAAAGGGCGATGGTTGGGATGCTGGAGACACCGAAGCCACCAGCAAGTTCGGACTCGGCGTCCACGTCCACCTTGGCGACCTTTAGGGAGCCCTCGTACTCCTCCGCGATCCGATCCATCACAGGTGCCACCTGGCGGCACGGGGCGCACCATGAGGCCCAGAAGTCTACGAGTACCGGGACTTCGGAGTTAAGAACCTCTTCCTCAAACGTGGTGGCTGTGACTGCTACGGGCTGTGCCATATTAGAGTCTCCTGTTCGTGCTGGTTTGCTCTCCGAGTATACGCCGCGCGTCAAGGTGGCGGGATTCGAGGATGATAGTTGCGAAACCCGCCACCGAGGCGGCTACTAGCACGATGGAGGGCCCGAGGGCGTACGGGAGATACCCGGCGAAGCTGAGGAGGGCCGAGAGCATACACAGAGAGGACGAGGTTCCGAGGAGCAAAGCGGCGGTCCTTTTGGCACGCAGGGCCAGCCTCTCGCAGCCCATCTCCTCAATCGCTTCCCCCACCCTCTTTGCGCCTACGTCGTCGGATCTCACCTCGAAGCTCCTCCGTACCCCGCAACTTGTATCGCGGGTTTCGTATTGTACAGGTTACCCCGCTGCAGCAGCGGCTAAGCCAGGCGAAAAGATAGGCTTGAAGCAACTCGGGGAAGAGGCGGGAGCGACGGGACTCGAACCCGCGGCCTCCGGCGTGACAGGCCGGCGTTCTAACCAACTGAACTACGCCCGCTGTGGGGACCGAGGTTAGCGGCAGGGAGGGCCCGCGTGCGGCCGAGGCTCGCGGCGGCCGGGCCTAGCCGACCACGCCGAGCTCGCGCGCGGTCTCGTCGCGGTCGAGCACGGCGATGAAGGCCTCGACCACGCGGCTGTCGAACTGCGTGCCGGCGCAGCGGGTCAGCTCGTCGCGGGCCGCCTCGGGCGTCAGGGCGGGGCGGTAGACGCGGTCGCTCGTCATCGCCTCGTAGGCGTCGGCGACGGCCAGGATGCGGGCCTCGAGCGGGATCGACGTGCCGGTCAGGCCGTGGGGGTAGCCCTGCCCGTCCGGCCGCTCGTGGTGGGCGAGGACCCACTCGCCGATGTCGTCCATGTTGGCGCCGCGCAGGATCCGCGCGCCGATCTCGGGGTGGCGGCGCATCTCCTGCCAGTCGTCGTCGTCGAGCCAGCCGGGCTTGCGGAGGATCGTGTCGGAGATCCCGATCTTGCCCACGTCGTGGACGATCCCGCCGAAGCGGACCCGCTCGACCAGGTCGGTGGCGAGGCCGAGCTCGCGGGCGATGGCGCCCGCGAAGCGGCCGACCGTCTCCGAGTGGGCCGCCGTGCCCGAGTCGCGGATGTCGATCACCTCGGCGAGCGCGAGCACCGTGCTCGAGTGGCGCTCGGAACGCGGGGTCGGCTGGCCGGTCGCGACGAGCAGCGTGTCGGCGAGCTCGGGGTTGTAGACGACCGTGCGGTCGCGGCCCAGCTTCTTCGCCGCGTACAGCGCCTCGTCCGCGCCGCCGATCAGCGCCTCGGCGGTCGCGCCGTGGCGCGGGAACGTCGCGATCCCCAGCGAGATCGTCAGCGGGAACGGCTCGCTCCTGAAGGTCTCGCGCACCTCGCGCCGCATGCGCTCGGCGAGGATGTACGCGGCGTGGTGGTCGGAGTCGGGCGCGATCACCGCGAACTCCTCGCCGCCGATCCGGGCGGCGGTGTCGATCCGCCGCTTGACCGTCGACAGGATCTGGCTGAGCCGCTCCAGCGCGCGGTCGCCGGAGGCGTGGCCAAAGCGGTCGTTGACCGCCTTGAAGCCGTCGAGGTCGCCGACGATCACGCTCAGCGGCCGGCCGCTGCGGCGGGCCCGCTCGAGCTCGGTCTCGAACAGCTCCTCGAACCCGCGACGGTTGAGCAGCCGGGTGAGGCTGTCGGTCCGCGCGGCGTCCGACAGCCGGGCGATCAGGCGGTCGACGTGGAGGCGCTGCACGCCGATCAGCGCCCCGGAGACCACCAGCGTCGACGTCACGATCGCCCAGTGGAGGACCGGCACCGTCCCGATCTCGTCGCTCACGGCGAGCACCGACGTGTACGCCAGCGCAATGAACGCCATCTGGGTCAGCGCCGCGGTGCGGCTCAGGAAGTAGAAGGCGTAGATCGCGATCCAGAAGTAGAACATCGAGTACGCGCTGGTCGTCTCGCCGCTGGCGTAGATCGCCCACTCGATGAGGACCGTCCCGCAGCCCAGGAACAGCTGGAACGCCCAGACCGGCAGCCGGTCGTAGCCGACGAGCAGCGCGATCGCCAGGCCCCACGCCGCCGCGCCGGTCACGGCGATCCGCGTGTCCTGCGCGGCCGAGGTCGTGAAGATCAGCGACCCGAGCGTGATCGTCCCGCCCGCCGCGAAGACGTACATCAGGGAGCGCGCCATCAGGCCGCGCTCGGCGCGGCCCTCGGCTACCGGTTGCGCGGGCTCCTTGAGGCCCAGGCGCTCTCGAACAGGTGGATACATCCCTGAAGCCACTATCGGTGGTCGGGGCACCCTCCGCCACGTACATTCGTCCACGTCGCCCTCGGGTTGGCGCACCGCGCCCGTTCGCGCGCGCGGGTCCGAGAGGCGGCTCAGACGTCCGAGGTGCCCGCCGCGCGCTCCGCGGAGCGGCCCGCCAGCTCGGCCTGCACGCTGCGCTCGCCGCGGCGGCGGCGCTGCCACTCGCCGCTCGAGTCGAGCTCCCAGGCGAACGAGTCGTCGGCCAGGCAGCGCTCCATCGTGTCCTCCAGCTCGGCCTTCAGGCCGGCGGCCTCGATCGGGACGACCAGCTCCACCCTGGTGTCGAGGTTGCGCGGCATCAGGTCGGCGGAGCCGATGTACCAGTGGCTCTCGTCGCCGCGGTGGAACCCGTAGATGCGCGAGTGCTCGAGG
The DNA here is from genome assembly GCA_036389295.1 of Thermoleophilaceae bacterium. Taxonomy (GTDB): domain Bacteria; phylum Actinomycetota; class Thermoleophilia; order Solirubrobacterales; family Thermoleophilaceae; genus AC-37. The sequence goes on from DASVQB010000045.1 coordinate 3,135, forward strand.
AACCTGCCCACCACCGAGACGACCCGGATGTTCTCGCTGACGCCCTCGATCCCCGGCCGCAGCCGGCAGATCCCGCGCACGCTGAGGTCGACCCGCACCCCCGCCTGCGAAGCCCGGTAGAGCGCCTGGATGCAGCGCGCGTCGACCAGCGAGTTCATCTTCATCACGATCCGCGCGTGCTCGCCGGACTCGTGCGCCTCGACGGTGCGCTCGACCTCGGCGAGGATCCCGTCGCGCAGGTGCTGCGGCGAGACGAGCGCCCGGCGGAACTCCTGCGGGCGGGCGTAGCCCGTCAGCGAGTTGAACAGGTCGGCCACGTCGGCGGTGATCTCGGGGTCCGTAGTGAGGAGCCCGAAGTCCTCGTACAGGCGGGCGGTCTTCGCGTTGTAGTTGCCGGTGCCCACGTGCGCGTAGTTGCGGACGCCGTCGCCCTCGCGGCGGACTACGAGCAGCGCCTTGGCGTGCGTCTTCAGCCCCGGCACGCCGTGGACCACGTGGGCGCCAGCCTCCTCGAGGGCGCGCGCCCAGCCGATGTTCTGGCGCTCGTCGAAGCGGGCCTTGAGCTCGACCATGCAGACCGCCTGCTTGCCGCGCTCCGACGCCCGGATCAGGGCCGGGATGAGCGACGACTCGTCGTCGGTCCGGTACACGGTCAGCTTGATCGCGAGCACGTCGGGGTCGGCGACCGCCTGCTCGACGAACCGCTCGACGCTCGTCGCGAACGAGTCGTACGGCTGGTGCACGAGCAGGTCCCGCTCGCGCATGGCGGCGAGCACGTCCGCCTTGCGGCCCTCCTCGGCCTGGAGCGCGGGCAGGGTGACCGGGGTGTGCGGCGGGTCGCGGAGGTCGGAGTGCCCCTCGAGCCCGTGGAGCTGCCACAGGTCCGTGAGGTCGAACGTGCCCGCCACGTCGTAGACCTGCCGCTCCTCGACCTCGAGCCAGCCGACGAGCTTCTCGCGCAGGTTCGCCTCCATCCCCGCGCCGACCTCGAGCCGCACCACCTCGCCGAACCGCCGCCGGCGCAGCTCCTCCTCGACGGCGCCGAGCAGGTCGTCGGCCTCGTCGGAGATCGTGAAGTCCGCGTCGCGTGTCACGCGGAAGACGTCGTGGCTCCGGATCTCCATGCCGGGGAAGAGCTGGTCGAGGTGCCGGGCGATGATGGTCTCGAGCGGCACGAGCGCGCCGCCGCCGATCGGCTGGAAGCGCGGCAGCACCTCCTTCGGGACCTTCACCCTGGCGAACGACTCCTGCTCGGTCACCGGGTCGCGCAGCCACACGGCGAGGCTCAGCGACAGGTTCGAGATGTACGGGAACGGCCGGCCGGGGCCGACCCCGAGCGGCGTCAGCGCGGGGAAGATCTGCTCGCGGAACACCCTGTCGACGGCGGCCAGCTCGTCCTCGTCGCAGTCCTCGCAGGCGACGACCCGGATCCCGCGCTCCGCGAGCTCCGGCCGGATCGCGTCCCCCCACTGCCGCGAGTGCCGGTCGCCCAGCGACGCCACGCGCGCGGCGATGCGGTCGAGGGCCTCGGACGGGGACAGCCCGTCGTGGCCCGGGGACTCGACCCCGGCCTCCACCTGGTCGTGCAGGCCGGCGACGCGCACCATGAAGAACTCGTCGAGGTTGGACTGGTAGATCGCGAGGAACTTGGCCCGCTCGAGCAGCGGCACGCCCTCGTCCTCGGCCAGCTGGAGCACGCGGTCGTTGAAGTCGAGCCACGACAGCTCGCGGTTCTCGTACAGCGAGGGGTCGTCGAGGGCCGGAGCCTTCCGCTCCTCGCGCTCGACGGCCCGGGCCGCGGCCTGCGAGGGCTCCATCAGCCGAGCTTACCGTCGAGCGAGGCCCGGAACCCCGCCTTCTCGAGCCGCGCCCAGTCGCGCTGGAGCCGCCCGTAGAGGACCTCGCGGCGAGCGCTCAAGTAGGCGGCCAGCGCCTCGAGCCCGGCGTAGCGGCGCCGGTTCGGCGCCTCGCGCGCGGCCGCGGGGTCGAGGTCGGCCGCGCCCTTCGACGCGGACGCGCGCACGGCCTCCGCGTCCTCCGCGCGAAGCCGCTCCAGGTGCTCGAGCACGAGCGGCAGGTGCTCGTCGCAGTCGTGGATTTCCCCGAGCAGGTCCTGGAGCCGGCGGGCGCGCTTCGCGCCGGTGCGCGCCGGCTCGCCCAGCACCGGCTCGGCCATCTCCAGCACGTAGCGGAGGCGCTTGGCGGCGATCCGCATGTCGTGGAGCTGCTTCACCGCGGCCGGGTCGTGCACCGCCGCGGCGAGGTCGTGCAGCTCGGCGGACCGGACGCGCACGATGCGGCGCAGGGCCTCGTCCAGGGGGCCGTCGGGGTCGAGGCGCTTGACCTTGCGCGCCTTCACGCGCGGCGCTCCGCCCTCACGCCACGCCCTCGGCCGCGCCGCGGGCGCCCGCCGCCAGCGCCGCGAGCCGCTCGTGCAGGCCGCCGCTGCGGGCGGACTCGATCGCCTCCGCCAGCCTCAGGTTCGCCCCGGCCTGCCGCTCGCGCAGCTCCGCGACCAGCTGGCGGATGCCGGTCCGGTCGGCCTCGGGCAGGCCCTCGATCACCCGCTCGAACGACTCGATCGCCACGTCCGGGTCGCGCCGCTCGCCGAGCGCGTCGGCCAGGGCCTTGACCTCGCGCAGGGTCGCCCTGTGCTCGGCCTTCGGGAAGCACGTCGCGAAGATCTCGAGCGCGGCCCGGAGCCGGCGCGTGGCCACGCGCATGTCGTGGACGCGCTCCACGTCGGTCACGTCGAGGACGTGCTCGGCGTGCTCGAAGACCTCGTCGGCGCGCGTCTCCACGGCGCGGCCGGCGGCCTCGCGGAAGCTCCGCGAGCCGGCGAAGCCGGGGATGGTGCGCGCCTTCGCCACCCTGCGGCCTCAGCCGGCGATCGCCTCGGTCTCGGCGGGCCGCAGCAGCACCTTCAGCTCGCCCTTCTCGACGCCCGCCAGGCCGCCCTTCTTCATCCTCACCTGGGCGCCGGTCAGCGAGTGGACCGCCATCGAGAAGTCCGGGTCGTGGCCCACGAGCAGGACGTCGCCCTCCAGGCCGGCGGCGAGCTGCTCGGCGTCGAACGGCCCGCCCGCGAGCTTGGGCTCGTGCCGGGGCTCGACGCCCAGCATCTCGCAGGCCAGCCGCGCCGTGTCCGCGGCGCGCACCTTCGGGCTCGTCAGGCACGCGGCGAGGTCGACGCCGAGCGCGCGCAGCGCGGCCCCGGCCGCACGCGACTGGGCCTCTCCCCTCTCCGTGAGCGGCCGCTCGGCGTCGGGCGTCCCGTCAGCCGCTTCGCCGTGGCGAAGGAGCCAGATCATCCGAGAGGACTCTAGTCCGCGCTCGGCGTGAGACCGGCGCGACAGCGCACGACCCGGCCGGCGGGACCGCCTAGTCGGCCCACCAGTCGCGCCGGCCCTCCACGTCCTCGCGCGGATCCTCGCCGAGGCCGGGCGCACCGAAGACGAGGATCTCGAGGCCCTCCGGCCCACCCTCGTAGCCTCGCCACGTGCCGGGCGGCACGCGCACCACGTCCCGCTCCTTGACCTCGACGACCTCGTCGTCGAGCTTCATCCGCCCGCTCCCGCGCACGACCACGTACACCTCCTCCTGCTCCCTGTGCGTGTGGCCGTACGGGAAGCGGTAGCCGGGCGGGATGCGCTGATAGCTCAGGCCGCACCGCTCGAGCCCGAGCGCCCTGCTCGCGTGGCGGAACTCGAGGTCCGGCGGGCCGTCGAAGTTGGACCCGAGATCCTCCAGGTCCTCCCTGAGGTTCCTCAGCGTGAACGGCACGGCCGCGATCCTACTGTCCGCCAGGCCGGCCCCTCCGGGCGTGACCGCTAGCCGGCGACGGCGCTCGGCTCGGGCGCGCTCGGCGCGGGCGCGACGGGCGCGTCGCTCGGCGGCTTCGCCTCGTCGGGCGGCTTCGCGGGCCTCTCGCTCGGCGGCTTCGCCGGCGCCTCGTCGCGCGGGTTGCCCTCGGCCCGACGCCTCGCGGCGTCCCTGCGCTCGGCGCGCGCCCTGCGCCGCCGCTCGCGCCTGGCCTCCCGCTCGTCGACCCGCTTGCTCGACCGCCTGGCCCTCTTGTGGAACTTCGCGTTCGCCACGACGGCCGAGTACTCCCACGCCCCCCAGCTCACGAGGGCGGACGAGATCCCGAGGTCGAAGGTCCCGATCTTCGGGTGCTTCACCCGGTAGAGGTCCGTGGCGAGCGGCTGGTCGATCGGGCCCTGGAACAGGAGCACGAACGCCCGCTCGCGGAACCTCTCGGACTGCCGCTTGGGACGGTCGGGGAGGTCGCTGACGTCGATCAGCTTGATCGCGACCGTCCGCCCGTCCAGCCCGGTCATCGCGAAGTCGGTGCCGAGGAGCGGCTCGTAGGTCGATCGCCGCATGTGCTTCGCGAGCTTCGGCCGCCTGGCGGCCGCCCTCGCGACGCTCGGAACGGCCGCCACGGCGGCGGCTCCGGCTCCGGCGGCGAGCAGCGTTCGGCGGGTGATGCCGGAGGCACCACCGAGTCCGGCCGCCTGCGGGCATACGACCTCGGGATCGGGCATTTGAAGGGGCCGCGCGGACGCAGCGCGCGTGCATCCACCGTACGTTGTCGGGCACCGGACGTCAATCGCCCGCCGTGGTTGCGGCGCCTTGGCGACCGAAGTTGACATGGACCTCCACTTCCTCTTCGAGCCGATCGAGCACGCCGACGGGGCCCGGGCCGCCGCGCGGCTCGGCGCCTGGTGGGGGCTCGGCCACGCGGCGACGCTCCTGCTGGCCGGGCTCCCGGCGATCGTCCTGAAGTCGACGCTCCCCGGCTGGCTCGAGAGCGGCGCGGAGACGGCGGTCGGGGTCGTCATCCTCGTGCTCGCCGCGCGCGTGATCTACAAGTGGCTGCACGGCGACTACCGCAGCGGCCGCCACGCGCACCCGGCGACGTCGCACCGCCACCTGCGGCGAGGGACTCGCGCCGAGCACGGCCATCGCCGCCTCCGCACGCCCGGCCAGGCGATGGGGATCGGCGTGCTGCACGGCCTCGCCGGCCTCGCCTGGCTGTTCACCCGCCCGCTCGTCGAGCCCGTCTTCAGGGCGGTGCTCGTGCCGGGCTTCGGGGCGTTCGGCGTGGTGTTCGGAGCCTGGTACGCGGGCCTCGCCTAGCGGGCACGGCCCCTCCCGAGGCCCGCGTCGGGAATAATGCGCCCGTGCAGATCCACGGCTGGACGCTGCGCGCGTGAGTCGCAGGCTCGAGTTCGAGCTGACTGGAGGTCCGTACGCGGTCACCGCGGCTCGCCTCGCGCTTTCCGAGATCGACCAGCTCGTCGACGAGAGCCTGGCGTTCGACCTGCGACTGCTCGTGAGCGAGCTGGTCACGAACAGCGTCCGGCACGCCGAGGTGGGGCCGGAGGACTCGATCTACCTGAACCTCGACGTGGGCGACGGCCGCGTCCGGGTCGAGGTGATCGACAACGGCCCGGGCTTCGCGCTGCCCGGGCCGCCGCCGACCGACGAGGACCCGCGCGACCGCGGCTGGGGCCTGTTCTTCGTCGACCAGCTCGCCGACCGCTGGGAGGCCGAGCCCGATGGCGGGAAGGTGTGGTTCGAGATCGACCGCATCGAGGACCGCTCGACCGGCCGGAACGCCGCCTGACGTAACGAACGGGCCGCTCGGCGGTCCAATCTCCATCCCGCCCGCGCCCCGCCACCCGCGACGCTCGAGGACCGCCACGTGGTCCTGCTGATCCTGTTCGCGTTCGTGGCCGGCGTCGGGACGGCACTGTCCCCGTGCGTGCTGCCGGTGCTCCCGCTCGCGCTGTCGGCGGCCGCGACCGGCGGGTCCCGGCGACCGCTCGGGGTCGTGGCGGGCCTCGTCCTCTCGTTCTCGTTCGCGATCGTCGGCCTCGTCTACGCGATCCACGCGCTCGGGCTCCCCGACGACCTGCTCCGGGACCTCGCGATCGCGGGGCTGATCGCGTTCGGGCTCGCGCTCGCGGTGCCGCCCGTCGCGGCGCGGATCGAGGCGGCCCTCTCGCGCGCCACCGGGCGGATCGCGCGGCGGACCGGCGCGGGGAGCCCCGGCGGCAGCGAGCGCTCGGGCTTCGGCTCGGGGCTCCTCGTCGGGATCGGCCTCGGGCTCGTCTACGCGCCGTGCGCCGGCCCGATCCTCGCCGGCGTGATCACCGTGTCGGCGTCGCAGCCGTTCACCGGCGGCCGGCTCGCGACGGCCCTCGCGTACGCGCTCGGATCGGGCGTGGCGCTGTACGCCCTGATGCTCGGCGGCCGGCGAGTGACCGCCCGGCTGCGCGCCCGCGCCCCGCGGCTCCAGCAGGCGCTCGGCGCGGTCATGGTCGTCACCGCGGCGCTGATGGTCGCCGACCTCGACACGCGCTTCCAGAGCGCGATCGCGCAGGACCTGCCCGGCTTCCTGGTCGACCCGACCAGCAGGCTGGAGCGCTCGGGCGCCGTCGACGAGCGGCTCCAGCGCGTGCGCGGCCGGAGCGGCGCGCGCAGCGGGGGCGGCGAGGAGGCGAGCGCCGGCGCGCGGCTCCCCGTGCTGGGCGCGGCCCCGGAGATCGCCGGGACCCAGCGCTGGTTCAACACGCCCGGCGGGCGGGCGCTGTCGCTCGCCGAGCTGCGCCGCGAGCGGCGCGTGGTGCTCGTCGACTTCTGGACCTACACCTGCATCAACTGCCTGCGCACGCTGCCCGAGGTGAAGGCCTGGGACGCCCGCTACCGCGACGCCGGGCTGACCGTGATCGGCGTGCACACGCCGGAGTTCCCGTTCGAGAAGGGCGCGGGCAACGTCGAGCGGGCCGTCGGCCGGCTCGGGATCCGCTACCCGGTCGCCCAGGACAACGAGTACGCGACATGGAACGCGTTCCGCAACCAGTACTGGCCGGCCAAGTACCTGATCGACGTCGACGGGCACGTCCGCTACGCGCACTTCGGCGAGGGCGAGTACGACGCGACCGAGAAGGCGATCCGGTCGCTCCTGGCCGAGGCCGGCGCCCGCCGGCTCGGGCGGGCGACGCGCGTCCGGGCCGAGGAGGCGGACGCCGGCGTGACGACGCCCGAGACCTACCTCGGCGCCGCCCGGGCCGAGGGGTTCGTCGACGGGCCGCTCGAGCCCGGCACCCGGGACTTCGGCCGCCGCGCGCCGCGGCTGCCGCCCGACTCCCTCGCCTACCGCGGCCGCTGGACCGTCGGGCTCGAGTCGGCCCGCGCGGGCGCCGGCGCGGAGCTGCACCTGCGCTTCCGCGCGCGGAGGGTCTTCCTGGTGCTCGGCTCGCGGGGCCGCGCGCGCACGATGCGCGTGCTGCTCGACGGCCGTCCGCTCCCGGACCGGCTGGCCGGCGACGACGTCCGCGGTGGGGTCGCGCGGATCGACCGCCAGCGGCTCTACCGGCTGGTCGAGCTCCCGCGGGCGGGCGACCACCGGCTCGTGCTCGCTCCCGAGACGGGTGTCGAGGGCTACGCGTTCACGTTCGGGTAGCTTTTCCGGCCTTCGGTACTCGACCCAGGGAGATGTGTCGAATGGCTGATGAGGTTCGCGAGACGAACGAGGGCGAGGGCTATGCGGTCGGCCACCTGGACGGGCTCGGAGAGGGCTACGGGTTCCGCAAGATCCGGCGCGGCCTCGGCGTAAAGGCGTTCGGGGTGAACGCGCTCGTGATCCCTCCCGGGTTCGAGTCGTCGCGGCACTACCACGACGAGCAGGAGGAGCTGTACTTCGTCCACAGCGGCAGGATCGAGATGGAGTTCGGCGACGGCACCAAGCACGTGCTCGGGCCGGGCGCGCTCGCGCGGGTGGACGCCGAGACCGTGCGGAAGGTCAGGAACGTCTCCGACGAGGACGCGGTCTACGTGATCGCGGGCGGCAAGGACGGCTACGTGGGGCGCGACGGCCGGCTGCCGGAGGGCGAGGAGAGTCCGTTCGACCGGCTCCGCCAGGCCGGGGGCGGATAGCGGGGGCGGGGGGCGCGAGCCGGGGGCTCGCTACCAGTCGCCGTCTGTCGTCTCGGGGTCTCCGCCGCTCATCGCCATCGCGCTTCGGTCTACCACCCAAACGCAGGAGCTAACCGAGAGTTTCGGGGTGGGCGGCGGCGTCCCTCCCGGCGGCCGCCCGCCTAGCCGCCGCCGGCGCCCCGCACGCGCCGGCCGAAGCGCGACGCGAGGGGCAGGTGCGGCCGCGCCGTGCCGAGCCGGCCGGTGACCGGCGCGTCGGCGTCCAGGTAGCCGAGCAGGACCGGCTCGCCGTAGCCGAGGTCGACCGCCTCCCAGCGGTCCGTGGTGAGGAGCTGGTCGCCGGTGTGCGGGTGGATGGCCGAGTGGAGCGCCAGCCGGCCCGGCGCGTCGTCGGGATGGAGGTGGCCGAGCGGCCCGCCGGCCGGCGCCGAGGCCGCGGGGGCGCGGCCGGCCGCGAGCGTCGCCGAGCGCAGCAGGGCCGCGCGGACGCGGGCGCCGGGGCCGGAGGGGTCGCCGCGCCAGGCGAGCGGCGCGAGCGCCCAGCGGAGGCGGGCCGCGCGGGGCGCCCTCGGGCCCGCGGGGGGCGGGCGGTCGCCCGCGACGACGTAGCCCTCCGGCGTCATCCGGAGGGGCACGAGCCCGTCGCCGCCGCGGGCGGGCATGCTGCCGAGCTCGCCGACCAGCTCGCCGGCGGGGATCGAGCCGGCGCCGTAGACGTGGCGGCGGTGGCGGGCGTCGACCGCGCGGACGAGGCCGACGGCGGTGGGCTCGCCGGCCGGCGGCGGCCACGGCCTTCCCTCCCGCAGCAGCGCGATCTGCACCGCGGCGTTCCGGCGCCGGAACCCGGGGGTCGACTCGGGCAGCGGCGCGTCGGACGGCGTCGGCGGCTGGCGCAGCCGCTCGAGGATCGCCTCGCGCAGCTCGCCGTGGCGCTCCGGGTCGAGGGCGCGCGTGGCCTCCGCCCAGTCGGCGCGTCCCTGGAGGGTGCCGAGCCTCATGCCGCGCACGGCGTCGAGGTCGACCTCGTCGGGGAACTGCTCGGCCCGGTCGAGCGCCTCCGCCGCCGCGAGCGAGGTCATCGTCAGCAGGCACTTCGAGCAGCGACCGCAGTTGTCCGGCCGGTTCTCGACGAAGCAGACCTTCAGCCGCCGCAGGAGCTCCGGCCGCTCGCGCGCGAGCCAGATCGCCTTGGCCACCCGGCCGACCGCGACGCTGTCGTGGTGGACCCGGACGGCCTCGGTCGAGAACAGCGGGTCGAGCAGGGGGCTGATCCCCACGGGCCCCAGCGTCGCCGGCCCGTCCGTCGACGGGATCACGACGTGCCCGAGCCCGCCGGCCAGCGACGTGGCCACGAAGGCGAGCCCGGCCCCGGCCATGTCCTCCCAGTCGCGCACGACCGGGTGGGTCAGCTCGCGCAGGTTCGTCGCGACGACCGACAGCGGCTGGCTGAGGTCGGCGGCGGCCTCGCCGGCGAGCCGGATCTCCTCGGCCCGCACGCGCTCGTCGTGGCGCGGCTCGAGCCCGTCGCAGAACACGAGCCGCTCGAGCGGCCCGGGGTGGCGCCGTGGGACCGCAGCGCTGTACGTCGAGTCGACCCCGCGCGAGAAGAAGCAGCCGACCGCCTCCGAGCGCCGCGGCGGCTCGCGCTCCTCGGCGGCCCGGACGGCGGCCGGCCGCAGCCCGGGGCTCCACGACGCGTACAGCTCCGCCGCCCGCTCGGCGCCGCGCAGCATCGCCGGCGAGACCGGGCCGTCGACCTCGAGGTCCTCGCCGCGGCACATGGCCGGGAGCAGCGCGGCCGGCACGAACGGCGAGGCGTCGGCCTCGCCGGCGTCGAGCTCGGGGGGGACCGCGATCCACACGCGTAGCTCGTCGCCGTCGAAGCTCACCATGGCCGACCGCTCCACGCCGCGATCGGCCTCGCGCGCCTCGAGGCGGTCGACCCTCACGGCGGCCCCCCGTCGCGCCCGATCGCCCAGCTCACCTCGTGCCCGATGACGAGCGGGTGGTGCAGGAGCCGCAGGGGCCCGTGGTCGAGCCCCGGCAGCTGGGTCCGGTAGGACGCGATCGCCCGCAGCTTCGTCTCGACCTCCCCGCCGTCGAGGGCGCGGACGCGGGGCGCCAGGTCGGCGCCCGCGGGCATGAACCGCTGCCACCAGGCCTCCACGTCGAGGTGGGGATCGGGCTCCGAGCCCGTGACCCATGCCGGCCAGCCCTGCCTCACGGCGTAGGGGAGGTCCGCGTAGAGGCGGACGGGCGCGCCGGCCTCGGCCAGCGCCCAGTCCCGGACGAGCAGGTGGTCGGGGTGGGCGCCGATCCCCGCCGGCGCCCAGACCTCGGCCGCGTCCCCGACGGCCGCCGCCAGAGCCCGCCCCAGCTCCGCCCCGTCGACCGGGCGGTCTCGGTACTCGGCCTCGAGCAGGCCGAGCGAGGTCGAGGGGCAGCCGGCGATCGCCAGCGCCGCGCGGTCCTCCTCGTGCCGCTCGCGCATCCGCTCCGCCGAGTCGGACGCGCCGGTCACGCGGTCCCAGCGGCTGAGCGTTCCGGCCGGCGGGATCCCGTCGAACACGTTCACCACGGCGGCCGGCTCCGGCCCGCGCAGGGCGGACCACGCGCTCAGCACGGCGTCGTCGAGGTGTGGGGAGAGGACCGCGACCGTCAAAGGGCGGAAGCTAGCCGCTCGTACGCCGCACGGCCCGCGGCCACCTGGCGCTCGGCCGCCTCGACGAGCTCCTCGCGCTCGCCGGCGGGCATGTCCCAGGCGGCGTCGATCGCGGTCCCGAGCCGCTCCTCGAGCATCCGCCCGCCGGCCGGCTCGACGTCCATCCGCCCGCCGACCTGCTCGCGCAGCCCGAGCAGCTTGGCCGAGTAGTACGGCGAGCCGGCGATCCCCACGGCGGGCACGCCCTGGGCGAGGGCGAAGACGGCGGCGTGGTAGCTGCCGGCCACGACGACCCGGCAGCGGCCGGCGGCGGCGATGGCGGCCTCGACCGTACGGGGCTCGGCGGCGGGCGGCTCGCTCGCCGTCTCCGCCTCCGCGTCCCGGCCCGCCGCCGCCGCGCCCGCGACCCGCGCGACGGTCTCCGCCTCCGCGTCCGACGGGTAGAGCGAGATCGGCACCGGCACCACCTCGCTCCGGTGCCGGGCGGCGGCTGCGCGGACCGCCCGCTCCACCGCCGCGAGCTCGGCCTCGGCGAGGCCGGTGTACGCGGTGGCGCGCAGGCTGAGCCCGATCCCCGTCGGGGACCGCTCCGCCGGCCGCGCCGCCCACGCCGGCTCTATCGCGTCGTCTCCCGTCACGACGATCCGCTCGGGCGCGACGCCGAGCCGCTCGAGCAGCGGGACCGCGATCCGCCGCTCCCGGACCGCGACGAGCGAGGCCCGCGGCAGGACGCTCGCGGCCCGGGCGGCCAGGGCGGCGTCGCGGACCGGGCCGATCCCGTGGCCCACGAGTGCCACCGGGGTCCCGCGCGAGAGCGCGGCCTCCAGCTCGTCGAGGATCTCGAGCGACTCGCCGAGGAACGCGTCGCACACGCCGCCGCGGCCGGCCACCACGAGCAGGTCCGCCGCCTCCAGCGCTTCGAGGTAGGCGCGCGCGGCGTCACCTGGCGGGCCGGCCGCGCCGACCAGCTCGTAGCGGCCGGCGGCCGGGAGCGGGCGGGCCCGGGGGCAGTGGCGCGCGAGGGCGTCGGGATCGGTGGTCAGCACGTCGAGGTGGGCGTCCGGCCACAGCTCGCCCAGCCGGTCGAGCGCCACCTGGAGCATCGCCACGTCGCCGAGGTTCAGGACGTGGTGGCTGCCCGGGTCGATCACCACCCGGAACGGGTCGCCGTCGGGCCCGGGCCGCATGGCGGCGACTCTAGTGACGCGCCCCCGGCCGGATCAGCCGCCGATCAGGCGGTCGATCTCGACGGCGAAGCGCTCCTCGGAGAAGCGCTCGGCCGAGGCGCGGCACGTCGCCGGGTCGATCGGCATCCGCTCCAGCCGCCGCACGGCGCCGGCCACCGACACCGGGTCGATCGACTCGAGCGCCACGCCGTTCTCGCCGTCGACCACGATCTCGCCGGAGCCCCCTGCTCGCGGCGCGACCACGGGCACGCCCGCCGCCAGCGCCTCGGCGAGGCAGAGACCGAACTCCTCGACCGACGCCGACACGATCGCGCGGCTCGACCGGTACAGCTCGCGCAGCTCCCCGTCGCCCACGTGCCCGACGAACCGGACGTTCGGGGGCGCGCCGCGCTCGAGCTTCTCGCGCCACGGGCCCTCGCCGGCCACGACCAGCGGCTCGCCCAGCTCGCGGAACGCGTCGAGCACCACGTCCACCCGCTTGTGCGGCCGCAGGCGCGAGACGACCAGGAAGTGGCGGCGCTCGCTCGGAGCCGGGGTGAAGAACTCGGTCCGGACCGGCGGGTAGATCACGTCCACGTGGCGGCGCAGCAGCCTCCGGAGGCCGTCCGCCGACGCCCGCGAGTTCGCCGCGACCGCCGCGGGCACGGCGAGCAGGCGGCGGTAGTGGGCGCGCAGGGCGGGCACCGCGGCCAGGAGCAGCGGGCGCAGGTGGGGGGCGTACTCGCGCGTGTACTCGCGGAAGTGGCCGTAGAGCGGCCGCGGGGGGCCGCCGACGTACGCGACGTGCCGGGCGCCGCGCGGGACCGCCGCGGCGTTGCTCCAGCCGTTGCCGCCGAGCGACAGCACGACGCGCGCGCCGTCGAGCGGGGCCGACCGCACGTCCCGCGCGTAGAGCGGGAAGAGGAAGTGGCGCCGGCGCCTGCCGGGGCGGCCGACCAGGCGGACCGCGGCGGTGGGGAGCGGGCCGCTGCCGTTCGCCTGCTCGGCGACGCGCCGCGCGATCCGCTCCTGGCAGTCGTCGCCCGGGAACCCGCTCGCGGGCTCGAACCGGGTCGCGACGATCGGCGCCGCCGGGTAGCGCGCGGCGAGGCTCGCGAGGACCCGCTCCACTCCCCCGAACTCGGCGACCTGCTCGGTGACGATCGCGAGCCCCTCGCCGTGGGGCCCGAGCGCCGACGGCGGCGCCGCGGACGGGTCGAGCAACTCGCGGGCGGCGGGCGCGGTGGGCGGGAAGACGGCGGACACGGAGGGCGGAACCTTAGTGGCGCGGTCCCCGGGCCCGGGGCCGCGCACCCGAAACACGGGCGCGCCGCGCGCGATGCGCCGCCAGGTTAGCCCCGAGCGCTCCGGGAACGTCAACCGAAAGGCGAACCGAGGAGCGCAGGATGACCACGGAGACCGGAAGTGCCTTCGACGCGAAGTACCAGCGCCTGTTCGGCGTCGTGGCGGGCTACCTGCCGCAGGACCGATCGGCGCTCGACGACTGGCACCGGGGCCTCCAGGCCGAGCTCGAGTCGGCGGGCGCCCCCGACGCGTACAGCCCGGCGGTCGAGGAGCTCGCGAACCTGATCGACGACGACGGGATCGTCCGCATGTACGTGGAGGAGATGATCGAGCAGTCTCACGTCGTCCAGCGGGAGCACGGCGCCCCGGTGACGATCAGGGACCGCTACGAGATGCTGAACGCGCTGAACCGCATCGCCAGGACGGCGCCGCTCTACGACCCGGATCCCAAGAGGCGCAACGCGTTCCCGATGTCGGCCCTGTTCGCCTACATGATGATCACGACCGCCGGCGAGGCCGCCTTCCGCGACCAGCGGATCAACGAGGCGATCCGGAAGATCCTGAAGGAGTGGTGCAGGTACCTCGACGGGCCGGACAGCCAGGCCGTCCTCAACGAGGGCCCGACCGGCTGGCTGTCGCCGCCGGCGGTCGAGGAGTTCAAGCTGCGCGAGGACTTCGTGATCCCGGACGAGGGCGCGCCGGGGTGGGGCTGGAAGTCGTACAACGACTGGTTCCACCGCCAGGTCCAGCCCGCCCGGCGCCCGATCGCCGCCCCCGGCGACCAGCGGGTCGTCGTGTCGGCGAACGACGGCACGATGTGGAAGATCCAGCGCGGCGTGCAGGCCTGGGACGACTTCTGGGTCAAGGGCCAGCCGTACTCGCTGAACGACATGCTGGACGGGGGGATGGTCGACCGCTTCGTCGGCGGCGACGTCTTCCAGTCGTTCCTGAGCGGCGCGAACTACCACCGCTTCCGGGCCCCGATCGACGGCATGGTGCGCGACGTGCAGATCGTCAACCAGCTCCTGTTCACGGAGGCGGAGTCGGCGGGCTTCGACCCCCAGGCCGGCGTGCTCTCGCTCGGCTACGACGCGGCGGTGAACACGCGGGGACTGGTGTTCGTCGAGAGCCCGTCCCGGACGATCGGGATGGTCTGCGTGATCCCGGTCGGGATCACGGAGATCTCGTCGGTGACCCTCACCGTGCGGCCCGGGCAGCAGGTGAGGAAGGGCGACGAGCTCGGCTGGTTCAGCTACGGCGGCTCCACGCTCGCGATCGTGTTCCAGCCCGGCGCGATCGACCGCTTCACCGTGCCGTCGCCGGACGGCACGCAGCCGCCGGCGAAGATCGACGTGAACGCGCAGATCGCGGTCGCGAGGTAGTGGGCGGTGCAGGGCTCGAACCTGCGACCTCCTGCTTGTAAGGCAGGCGCTCTAGCCGGCTGAGCTAACCGCCCGGGCGGTCGAGTCTAGAGGCGGCGCGCGGGGGCCGGGCGGCGCGCGGGGGCCGGGCGGCGCGCGGTGGCCGCGGGCGGCGCGCGTGACGCGGTCGCGCGGTGGCTCGCAGCGTGGCCGGGGCGAACGCGTCAGCGCGGGTCCTGCGCCGTCCAGCGGCCCGCCGCGAGCCGGTGGCCGAGCCAGACGCCGCCGGGCCCCGCCGCCCCGGCCCTTCGGGCCGCGTCGAGGAGCAGCGCGTTCTCGCGCCCCGTCCGCGGGACCGCCAGCCGCAGGCCGCGGGCTCCGCAGCGGACCGCCGCCGCGGAGTACGGCACCGGCGGCCCCACGACGACCCAGGTGCCGTCGGTCGCGCGGCAGGCCGCCGCGTGGCGCTCGCCGCACGCGTGGGCGCGCCAGCGCCCGTCGGAGCCCTGCACCGCGCAGGCGCCGCCGCCGGCCGGCTCGCCGGGGGCCCAGCTCCACGCCACCGCCTCGAGCCGGCCGTCGCGCGGCAGGATCTGGTCGAAGCCCAGCAGGTCCACGCCGCAGCGGACCATCCGGCCGGCGGTCTCGGGCGAGATGCCGTCGTCGGTCGTCGCCTGACCGGCCTGCGACGCGACCCGCGTCAGCCACGTGCTGTCCTCGTAGTAGCGGACGAGGCGCGCGCCGTAGGTCGTGCGGTCGAGCTCGGGAGCGCCGTCGCCGTCGGGGTCCTGGTCGCAGGTCGGGTGGTCGCGATAGCCGTGCGCCCGGCTCTCGACCTCGACCGGCCCCCAGTCGAAGACGTCCGCCCGCCACGCGGCGCCGGACCCGCAGCGCCCCACGAGCACAACCTGGGCGCCGGCGGCCAGCACGTCGGCCCGCGTCGTGTCGAGCGGCAGGGTCGCGCACCCGCCCGCGCCGCCGCCCGTCCGCTGGATCAGCGAGCGCGAGCCGTCGGCCGAGGTGAGCCTGGAGTCGAGCTCGGCCGCGGCGCGGTCGTGGTCGGCCTCGCTGTCCAGGTGGTCCTCCAGGTACAGCAGCAGCACCTGGTCGGGGTGCGCCGCGAGCCACGCGGCGATCTCGTCGAGCACCTCGCCGAGCGGCCGCTCCCACGTGCAGCCGGCGTGCAGCTCGGCTCCGTGGCAGACGACCGGCGCCGGCTGGTCGGCGCCCGACCGGGGGCTCGGCACCGAGTGGACGTCGAGCTCGAGGCTGCGCACGTCGATCCGCAGCTGGTCGGTGAGCGACAGCTGCTGGTTCGAGTCCGTGTGCGAGAGCGTCGGCAGCTCGGACGTGCTGTTGAACGAGTTGTGCGTGCCGATCCACGGCGCGTCGCGCAGCGGCACGTCGGCGGCCAGCTCGTACTGGAGCGAGAGCGCCCGGTGGAGCCACGACGACTCGTGGGCGTCGACCTCGCCGCGCACGACCGCGCTACCGAGCGGCAGCACGCATCGCTCGTCGGGGACGCCCGCCCGCCTGCACTCGGCCGAGCCGCGCTCGGCGACCTTCCGCAGCCCGTGGCAGGTCCCGTCCACGACCTCCGCGTCGCGGCAGGCCGCCCCGGGGTCCTGGCCGAGCGCGGCGCCCGCGCCGGCCGCGAACGCGACGAGCGCCGTCGCGAGAGCGACGGCGGCGGCGAGCCGGCGTGTGCAGCACTGGATCGTCAGGTCGAAGCCCCCCTGCGCGAGCGGTATTCCCCGCGCGGGGCCATCGGAAACTGGCGAGGGCGCCGGCCGCGCTGCGGCGGCCGGCGCCCTCCCGAACGACTAGTTGCCGACTACTTGACCGCGGCCGATCCGTTGATCGTGCCGATCTTCGTGCCGGCCGGGATGTTGCACCCGGTGTCCCCGCTCAGCGTCTGCGAGGCGAGGTCCGACAGCGCCAGCGTCCCGGCGAACGTGATCGCGCCGCCGTCGGCCGTGAGCGCCTTGTCGAGCGCCAGCCCCTCGACGGTCCCGATCGGGATGACCTGGTTGGCCAGTCGCGACACGCGAGCCGACAGCGCCGGCGGCGTCTTGTTGGTCGCGATCTGGTACTTGGTCAGGTCCGACTGGTACGCCGCGCCCTGCGGCGAGCCCTCCGGCCGGTTGAGCCGGGTGCCGCCGTCGAGGTCGATGCCGCCGGACAGGGTGTCCGCGGTCAGCGTCCCGCCGAGCACCGGCAGGTTGACCCCTCCGGTCGGGGCGGTGTTCGGGTCCGCGGGGATCTCGGTGGCCGGCGCGATCGCCGACAGCTGGATCCCGCAGCCCGTCATCGTGTTGTAGAAGCCCGAGTCGTAGATCGTCGGCACGTTCCCGCTCGCGAGCTTCAGGACGCGGTCGCCGTCGAACTGGACCTTGCCGGCCGACTGGCCCGCCTTGAACGCCGGCTTGGGCTTCTGGCCCGACTTGCCCTTGACCGGGAAGGCCTTGTTCAGCGCCGCGGCGCCGGCCTTCGTCAGCTTCAGGTTCGACGACTTCAGCGCGAGGCCGGTGAAGTCGGCCGCCGGCGTCAGCTTGCCCGTGCTCTGCTCGTCGAAGAGCTTGACGGCCTTGCCGTTGACGGTCGCGGTCAGCGAGCCCTTGCCGGACGCCAGCTTCTCGAGCAGGCCGGTCATGGCGAAGGTCTTGCTGCCCTTCGTGAGCTTCACGCCGCCGTTGATGCCGAACGACCCGGTCGAGGTCCTCGTGAGGGTGGCGGTGCCGTCACGGACGGAGAGGGTGTCGCTCTTGACCTTGAGCTTGCCCGCGTTGGCGAGCGTCTTCAGGTCGAGCTTGAACGTGCCGCCCTTGAACGACGCGGCGCCGGCCGTCGGCGCTGCGACTAGGAGGGCGACCAGCGCGACGAGCGCGTATACGGGCACGCGGCGCGCGGAGGGGGTGGGAACTTGCACAGTGGCTCCTAACGGTTTCGAGTCCGAGTCCAGCGTAGGTGAGAACCGGCGCGATGGCCACTCCGAACCCGTCGAATGGGGGGCGACTTCGTAGGATGCGCCCGTGAACACCCGCCTGTTCTGGCGAGCCGCGGCCGTGCAGGGGGCGCTGGTCGGCGTCCTGTTCCTCGTGCTCGCCCTCACGCTGTCCGACGACTTCTTCGAGGACTACGGGATCGTCGCCGGCCCCGTCGCGTGGGTCGCGTGCTCGCTCGTGAGCGCACGGATCCTCGGGCTGCCGGTCGCGTTCGCGCTGTTCTGCGCGGCGGCGGGCGCCGTGGCCGGGACCCTGGTGGGCCTCGTCGCCTCGCACCCGGTCGGGCTCGCGGTCGGCATCGCGGTGTTCGCTGCGTCGGCGGCGGGCTACGAGCGCCCGGCCGCGGACGGCGGCGAGGGCCTGGCCCGGTAGGGCCCAGGGCCTCAGATATCGACGCCGCGGGCGGCGAGCCAGCGCGCGACGTGGTCCGGCGCGAACTCGCCCCACGCGATCCGCGCCGCCACCCTGATGGTCTCCCGCGGCTCGCCCTCGGCGCTCGGGTCGGTGGCGAGGAAGGCCGCGACCGCCGCGGCCACCTCGGCAGCCGCGCTGTCGCCCTCGGGGTCGAGTCCCTCGACCGTCGTGCGCAGCTCCTCGGCCAGCGAGTGGCTCAGGCCGGGCGCCGCGCGGTCGTCGTCCTCGAACGCGGCGAGGAGCTGCGCCGTGGCCGGGTCGGTGCCGTCGGGGTCGGCGATGACGACCGCCCGGTGCACGACCTGGGCGACCGTGGGGATCCTCTTCTCCACCGGCGGAAACCTAGCGCCCGGCGGCGCGGGCCGCATGGGGCCCCGCCGCCGGGCGCCCCGGGTCAGCTCCCCAGGATCTTCTCCTGGTTCTCGAGGATCTTCTCCTGGTTCTCGATGATCCGGTCGAGCTTCGCCTGGTTGTCCTCGATGTGGTCCTGGTTCTTGAGGATCTTCTCCTGGTTCTCGATGATCTGTCGCTGGTTCGAGATCACGTCGTCTTCAGACACGAGTCCGTCCTTTCCTGGGGGTTGGGTGACGGCGACCGCCGCCGGGTTCCGACCTAGTAGGGGCGACGGGAGTCGAACCCGCGTCCTCCGGCTTGAAAGGCCGGCGTCCTGACCACTAGACCACGCCCCCGTGGCCGAACGATTCTAGGTAGGCAACCCTATTCGCGGGCTGGGCCGGGCGCCAGCTAACGGGCGCGTCGGACGCGCTCGCAGCTCCTGAGGCGGTCGGTCCTGTCGGCGCGGACCTTGTCCTTGCGCCCGGAGCCGCAGTCGATCTTCTCGCGCCTGCCGTTGGCCGCGCTGATGTTGTCGTTGCCCGACCCGGCGACCACGACGTTCGCCCCCTGCCCGCCGTTGATCTTGTCGTTGCCCGACCCGCCGAACAGGCGGTCGTTCCCGACCCCGCCCGAGAGCACGTCGTTGCCGGCCTCGCCGAGGAGGACGTCCTTGCCCTCGTCGCCGACGAGGCTGTCGTTGCCCGACCCGCCGAACAGCTCGTCGTTGCCGGCGTCGCCGTCGAGCCGGTCGTTGCCGCCCGCGCCGAACAGCTGGTCGTTCCCGAGGCCGCCGTTGATCCGGTCCCTGCCGCTCGGCACCTGGGCCGAGCTGACCTTGGCGCTCGCGTTGCAGGCGTCGCCGAAGAGGCGGTCGTCGCCGTCGAGCCCGTCGATCACGTCGTTGCCGCCGAGGCCGCAGAGCAGGTCGGGGGCGATCGTCCCGATCAGCCGGTCGTCGCCGTCGGTCGCGGTCGAGTTGCCGGGGTCGCAGGCGTCGCCGACGCCGTTGCGGTCGCGGTCGGCCTGGTTCGGGTTCGGCACGGTCCGGCAGTTGTCGGCGTCGTCCGGGTCCGCGTCGTTGTCGTCGTCCGGGTCGCAGGCGTCGCCCTGGGGGTCGCCGTCGGTGTTCGCCTGGTCGCCGTTGGCGTCCGAGGGGCAGTTGTCGGCGGCGTTGCCCACGCCGTCGTTGTCGAGGTCGGCGTCGTTCGTCGCGTCGCACGCGTCGCCCCTGCCGTCGCCGTCGACGTCGGCCTGGCTCTGGTTGGCCGTGACCGGGCAGTTGTCGGGCCCGTCCGCGACCGTGTCGTTGTCGTCGTCGGGGTCGCAGGCGTCGCCGCCGTCGTTCGCGCCGTCGCTGTTCGCCTGGCTCGCGTTGGCCGTGGCCGGGCAGTTGTCGGACCCGTCCGCGACCGTGTCGTTGTCGTCGTCGGCATCGCAGGCGTCGCCCTGGGCGTCGCCGTCGTTGTTCTCCTGGCCGGTGTTGGCGATCAGCTGGCAGTTGTCGGCGTCGTCGTCGACCGTGTCGTTGTCGTCGTCCGGGTCGCACACGTCGCCCTGGGCGTCGCCGTCGTTGTTCGCCTGGTTCTCGTTGGCGGAGAACTGGCAGTTGTCGGTGGCGTCCGGAACGCTGTCCGTGTCGTCGTTCGGGTCGCAGGCGTCGCCCGGGCCGTCCTCGTCGCTGTCCACCTGGTCGGCGTTGGCGACGCTCGGGCAGTTGTCGACCGCGTCCGGCACGCTGTCGTCGTCGTCGTCGGCGTCGTCGATCTGCTCGCAGTTCTGCGTCGCGTCGGTCGCGCCGCCGCCGCCCTCGTCGACCTGGGCGAAGTCCTGGGTCCCCGCCCCGCAGTCGAGGGCGGTCTCGGAGACCGTGTCCCGCGCGAGCAGGTCGTCGTCGCCCTCGCCGCCGAGCATCGTGTCGACGCCGCCGGCGCCGGTGAGCGTGTCGTTCCCGTCGCGCCCGTCGAGCGTGTTCGGGCCGTCGTCGCCGGTGAGGGTGTCGCCGGCCGAGCCGCCGATCAGGCTCTCGACCGTGTCGAGCACGCTGTCGCGCGAGCCCGCCGGGCCGTCGTCGGCGTTGCCGTCGTCGTTCGGGGCGGTCGCGAGGCTCGCCGGCGATCCGTCCGGGTCGGCCGTGACCGCGTCCGTGCGGTCCTCGTAGGTGACGGCGTCGGTCTCGGCGCCGCCGTCGAGGTCGTCGGGCCCGGCACCGCCGTCGAGCGTGTCGTCGCCGCTGCCGCCGGACAGGGTGTCGGCGTCGTCGCCGCCCTCGAGCGTGTCGTCGCCGCCGTCCCCGTTCACCTGGTCGGCCGAGTCGTCCTCGTCGGTGCCGTCGGGGCCGCCGCGCACGAGGTCGGCGGCGCCCTGCCCGCTGACCGCGTCGGTGCCGGTGTGGCCGTCCAGCTCGTTCGGGTCCGCGTTGCCCGTGACGGTGTCGTCGCCCTCGCCCCCGCGCGCGCCCTCGACGTCGGAGGCGATCGCGTCGACCTCGCCCGCCTCGCCGTCCGGGCCGGCGCCGTCGAGGGTCAGGGTCACGTTCCCGGTGTGCGAGGAGTAGTCGGCGAGGTCCTGCTCGTCGCCGCCCTCGAGCGTGTCGGCCAGGTCGCTCGCGCCTCCCGGGCCGCCGTCGAGCACGTCCTCGCCGCCGCCGCCCTGGAGCGTGTCGGCGCCGAGGCCGCCGTGGAGGTGGTCGAGTCCGAGCTCGCCGGCGAGGACGTTGGCGTCCGTGTCGCCCGTGAGCGTGTCGTCGCCGGCGCCGCCGGTCAGGTTCTCGACGTCGTCCCTCACCTCGTCGCGCGCGCCCGCGGGCCCGTCGTCGACGTTGCCGTCGTCCCTCTGGAACGGGTCGGCGCCCGGGTCGGGGTCGATGTCGACGACGACCCCGTCGGTCCGTTCGGTGTAGCTGGCGGTGTCGCCGAGCACGTGCGCGCCGCCGCCCAGCGTGTCGGCGCCGGCGCCGCCGTCGAGCGTGTCGTCGCCGTCCTCGCCCTCGAGCGTGTCGTCGCCGCCGCCGCCGAGCAGGAAGTCGGTGGAGGCGCCGCCGCGCAGCACGTTGGCGTCGCCGTCGCCGGTGACGAAGTCGCTGCCGCCGCCGGTCGAGACGTTCTCGACCGTGTCGATCACGCTGTCGCCCTCGGGGAGGCTGGCGTCTCCGTCGTCGTGGTCGTCGCCGTCCACGTCGATGTCGAGCGGGGCGGTGCGGGCCGAGTAGTCGGCCGTGTCGAGGCCCTCGTCGCCGTGGAGCGTGTCGCCGTTGCTCGCCGCGGTCGCGCCGGTGGTCTCGCCGTTCAGGGTGTCGTCACCCAGGTCGCCGTGCAGCGTGTCGGCCCCGTCGCCGCCGCGCAGCGAGTCGCCCTCGCTCCCGCCGTTCAGCGTGTCGCCGCCCGCGTCGCCGTTCAGCGTGTCGTTGCCGGCGTCGCCGTTCAGCGTGTCCGCGTCCGGGCCGCCGTTCAGCGTGTCGGTGCCGGTGTCGCCGCTCACCTGGTCGTCGCCGGCGCCTCCGTTCAGCGTCGACTCGTTGCCGGGGCCGCCGAGGACCTGGTCGTCGCCGTCGCCGCCGTCGACCGAGATGTCGCTGCCGCCCTCGCCCCGCAGGACGTCGTTCCCCGCGTCGCCGGTCAGCGTGTCCTTGCCGTCGCCCGCGAAGAACTCGTTGTCGACGGCCGCGGGCTGCCCGACGACCGTGTCGTCGTTCGTCCCGCTCCGGACGTTCTCGACGTCGGAGCGAACGCTGTCGTCCTCCACCGAGTCGACGCCGTCGAAGGTCCCGTCGTCGAAGTCGTCGACCGCGCTGTCGAGGTCGATCCGCAGCGTCTGGGTGCGGGCGGAGTAGTCGACCGTGTCGGTGCCGGTGCCGCCCCTGATCGAGTCCCCGACGCTGCCCGTCGTCGCGCCGGGGACCTCCCCGTTCAGCGTGTCGTTGCCGGCGTCGCCGTCGAGGACGTCGGTCTCGTCGCCGCCGCGGAGGTCGTCGTTCCCGTCGCGGCCGATCAGGTGGTTCTCCTGCGCGCTCCCGGTGACGGTGTCGTCGCCCGCGCCGGCGAACACGTCCTCCACGTTCGTCTCGACCACGTCGCGGCTCCCCGCGGGGCCGTCCGGCGCCCCGCCGTCGTTGGCCGTGACGTCGTCGTCCAGCGTCACGACCACCGGCTCCGCGCTCGTCCGCTCGCCGTACTCGGCGGCGTCCACGTCGCCCCCGCCGTCGAGGTGGTCGGCGCCGGTGCCGCCGCGGAGGGTGTCGTTGCCGGCCTGGCCGTTCAGGGCGTCGGCGCCGTCGTCGCCGTTCAGAAGGTCGGCTCCGTCGCCGCCGTTCGCGACGTCGCCGCCGCTGCCGCCGTCGAAGGTCTCCGCCGCCTCCTGGCCGGTGAGCGTGTCGACGCCGGTGCCGCCGCTCACCGTGGCGGTCACGGAGTCGCCGATCGACGGGTCGAGGACGAGCGAGTTGGCGCCGTCCGGCGCGTTGGCGGTGGGCGCAAGGGTTGCGGCGATCGACGCGACGGCGGCGCCGTTGCAGGTGGCGACCGTGCTGTCGCCGCCCTGGATGCAGCCCGCTCCGGGGGTGATCGGGACCGAGTCGTCGACCGTGTAGGTCAGCCCGGCGAACGAGATGGTGACCGCGTTGGGGAGCGCGTCGCCGGTGTAGGTCAGCGTGGTCGCGGCCGAGACCGTGCTGGCGGAGGCTGCGGGAGGGATCGCGGCGAGCGCCGCGGCCGCGAGCACGCCGAGCGCCGCGGCGCGCAGCCGACCCGATGCCCCGATGCGCCTTGTGCCCAAGTGCCCCAAACCCTGACCGGTGGAGTCCCTACCCGTGGAGCACGTCTTCCGTGCGGAAGTTGCGGTCCTCCGGGCGGGGTGAGGATAGCCCCCCGATGGGGGCGCTGGGAATCGAACCCAGACCTTGGCTTTAAAAGAGCCTTGCTCGACCTTCGAGCTACACCCCCGCGCGCGAGAGTAGTCCGTCAGGCGCCCTTGCGGCAGACGTAGACGTCCTCGAGCGAGATCAGGCCGTAGCGGTCGATCTCCTCCTCGGGCAGGGTCCGGAGGTAGCCGTCCTTCGTCACCTCGAGGCCCTCCTCGCGCAGGCGGTCCGGGAAGTCGTTGGCGTAGAGGCGGAGGTGGTCCGACTGCCAGTACGCGCGCTCGCGGTCCTCCGGCGCGACGATCGCGGGGTCCTCGTGGGTGGCAGCGCGCGAGTAGTCGATCGGGACCTGCACGATCGCCCAGCCGTCCGGGCGCAGGATCCGGCGGATCTCGCGCATCGCGCGGCGGTCGTCCGGGACGTGCTCGAGCACGTGGCTGCACAGGACCACGTCGAACGAGTCGTCCGGGTGGGGGACGGCCGTCAGGTCGAAGTGCTCCATGGCCAGCGGCGAGTCGAGGTCGGCGCTCAGGTAGTCGAGGTGGTCGAGCGAGCGCAGGCGCTGCTGGAGGACGTGCTCCGGAGCGACGTGGAGGACGCGTGCCGGTCGAGACAGGAGGTCGGTGCGGCGCTCGACGTACAGCCACAGCGCCCGGTGGCGGACGTGGCTGCCGCACCACGGGCAGACCGCGTTCAGCTTGTCCGGGTCGGGGCGGAGGAACGCGCGGAAGCTCCGCTCGCAGCACGGGCAGGTCACCGAGCGGCCCGCGTGGGTGAGGAGGCGCGCGCGGCGCCGGAGGGCCGGGCCGACGCGGCTCACGCGCGGCGCCGGAGGGCCGGGCCGACGCGGCTCACGGCCCCGTCCGCCGCTCCGAGGCGGGGCGCGGGGGGCTCAGTGCCGGAAGTGCCGGCGGGCGGCGAAGACCATCGCGATACCGGCTTCGTCGCAGGCCGCGATCACCTCCTCGTCGCGCTTCGAGCCGCCCGGCTGGATGATCGACTTCACCCCGGCTTCGATCGCGACCTGGGGCCCGTCGGCGAACGGGAAGAAGGCGTCCGAGGCGAGCGCCGCCCCCTCGAGCGGCACCCGGGCCTTGTCGACGGCCAGCCGCACCGAGTCCACGCGGCTCATCTGGCCGGCGCCGATCCCGGCCGTCGCGAGGTCCTTCGCGATCACGATCGCGTTCGAGCGCACGTGCTTGCAGGCCTTCCAGGCGAACAGCATCTCGCCCCACTCCTGCTCGCTCGGCTTGCGCTCGGTGACGACCCGCATCTCGTCCCGCAGCTCCACGTCCTCGTCGCGGTCCTGGACGAGCATCCCTCCCCGGACGCGGCGCATGTCGCGGTCCTGGGTCGGCTCGCGGCGGCGCTCGGCGTCCTGGAGCACCCGCACGTCGGGCTTCTGGGTGAGGACGTCGAGGGCGCCGTCCTCGTAGCCCTTCGTCATGACGACCTCGACGAAGATCTCGTGGAGGCGCTCCGCAACCGCGCGGTCGATCGGCCGGTTGAAGCAGAACACGCCGCCGAACGCGCTCAGCGGGTCGCAGGCGAGGGCCTTCTCGAACGCCTCGAGCGGGCTGCTCCCGACCGCGCACCCGCACGGGTTGTTGTGCTTCACGATCACCGCCGCCGGCACCTCGAACTCGTGGACGACGCGCCGTGCCGAGTCGAGGTCCAGCAGGTTGTTGAACGACAGCTCCCTGCCGTGGAGCTTCGAGACCATCGAGAGGAGGTGCGTGCGGGCGTTGGCCTGCGCGTAGTAGGCGGCGCGCTGGTGCGGGTTCTCGCCGTACGGGAGGTCGAGCACCTTCTCGTAGACGCGCGGGTAGGTGGCGGGGAAGTCGTCCTCGCGCTCGGAGAACCAGCGGGCGATCGCGGCGTCGTAGCGCGCGGTGTACGCGAACGCCTCCATCGCGAGCGCCTCGCGGGTCTGCTCGGAGAGCAGGCCGTCGGACATCCGCAGCTCCTCGACGACGGCGTCGTAGCTCTCGGGGGTGGTGACCGCGGCGGCGAAGCCGTGGTTCTTGGCCGCCGCGCGGATCAGCGTGGGGCCGCCGATGTCGATGTTCTCGACTATCTCCTCGTAGGAGGCGCCGCGGGCGGAGGCGGTCCGCTCGAACGGGTAGAGGTTCACGCAGACGAGGTCGATCGGCTCGATCTCCTGCTCGCCGAGCGTGGCGACGTGCTCGGGCTTCGAGCGGACGGCGAGCAGCCCGGCGTAGATGCGCGGGTTCAGGGTCTTGACGCGGCCGTCGAGGATCTCGGGGAAGCCCGTGTAGTCGTCGATCGGGCGCGTGGGGATGCCGTTCTGCTCGAGCTCGCGCGCCGTCCCGCCGGTGGAGACTATCTCGACGTCGAGCTCGGCGAGGCCGCGCGCGAAGTCGACCAGGCCGCGCTTGTCCGAGACGGTCAGGAGCGCGCGGCGGACCCGGACGGCTCCCGGCTGGGTGACCTCGGGCGCCATGCCCTCAGTGGTCCCCATCGGTCTCTTCCTCGCGGCCGCCCGCGCCCGGCTCCTCGACGATCACACGCCGCGCGGACGCCGGGTCGATCCGCACTCGACCCTCCGCGATCAGCCGGACGGCCCGCGGCAGCAGACGATGCTCGATCTCGTGGACGCGTCTCTCCACCGCCTCGATGTCACGAGCATACGGAACCGCATCGAAGGCTTCCTGGAGGACGATCGGCCCGCTGTCGACCCCCTCGTCCACGAAGTGGACCGTCACGCCCATGACCGGCACCCCGTGGTCGAGCGCCTGCTCGATCGCGCGGACGCCGGGGAAGGCCGGGAGGAGCGACGGGTGCACGTTCACGATCCGCCCGGCGAACTGTGCGACGAACCGCCCGCCCAGGATCTCCATGAACCCGGCGAGCACGACCAGCCCGACGTCGCGCGACTCGAGCCAGGCCGCCATGGCATCGTCGCGGTCGTCGCGGTCGGGGTAGTCGGCGGCGGCGAAGACCGCCGTCTCGAGCCCGGCGGCCCGGGCGCGCCGCAGACCGCGGGCGTCCGGGTTGCTCGACGCGACCCCGACGATCTCCGCGACGCCCTCGCCGTGCACGGTGTCGATCAGGGCCTGGAGGTTGGAGCCCTCCCCGGACACGAGCACGGCGAGCCGGAGGCTCACGCGGCGACGGGGCGGGACGGCTCGCCGGCTGCCGGCGGAGCCGCGGCTGGCGGGGCCGCGGCTGGGGGGGCCGCGGCCGGCGGGGCCGCGGGCGCGCGCAGCACCGGGTATGGGCCGCCGGTGGTCTCCAGCAGGCGCTGCTCGATCAGCTGGTCGATGCGCTCGAGTATGTCCGCGCGGCGCATGTCCGAGGAGGTGCCGTACGCCGGCAGCCCGTCGTAGGCGTTGCGCTCGATCTTCTTCGTGCGCGCGCCGTGGATGATCTCGGCGCACGTGGTCCGGCCGACCGCCGGCCGGGCGCTACGCGCCACGGACATGATCGCCTCGTCCAGCGTGGCGATCGCCTCGGCGCGGTCCGGCTTCGGCAGCTCGGGGACGAGGGGCGCGGCAGCGGCGGCGGTCGAGCGCGCGGCGGCGTGGCCCCCACCCGGCGCGGCTGCGTCGAGGCAGACGTCGCAGCACGGACCATCGGGGTCCGGCTCGGCGGCGTCGCCGAAGTGGCGGAGGATCGTCCGCCGGCGGCAGCTCGAGCCCTCCACGTACGCCCACACCTCGCGGTACTGCCGCCAGCGCGCCCGGGCGGCGTCCGCGATCGACGACCGGCACAGGCTCCGGGCCCGCCCGTCGAAGGCGGCCGCGATCCGCCCCGCCGCCCGGTCCGGCGGGGCCGGCGACGGCACGATCACCCCCGCGCGCGCCAGGCAGCCGATCAGCGCCGCGAGCTGGTCCGGCGTGCACCCCGCCGCCGACGCGAGCCCGCGCGCGTCCACGTCGTAGCGCGGGTCGGCCATCCCCGGCAGGCTCCCGTCCGAGCCCGCCGCCGCCTCGAGCGCGGCGGCAAGCCGCTCGGGGTGCTGCTCGTTGAGCTCGTCCCTGCGGATGAAGTGGACGTGGAGCGCCTTGTCGCGGTTCTCGGCGAGGAGCAGGGCGCGGGCTGGAGCGCCGTCGCGACCGGCGCGGCCGGCCTCCTGGTAGTAGGCCTCGAGCGACGAGGGGACGCTGGTGTGCAGCACCGTCCTGACGTTCGGCTTGTCGACGCCCATGCCGAACGCGTTGGTGGCGACGACCACCTCGACCTCGTCGCGCATGAAGTCGCGCTGGACCTTCGCCCGCTCCTCCCGCTCGAGGCCGGCGTGATAGTGCCGCGCCCTGACGCCGAGCTCCGCGCCGAGCTCCTTCGCGAGCCCCTCGGCGCCCTTGCGCGTGCCCGCGTAGACGATCGCGGGCAGGGCGTCCTCCCGGCGCAGCGCGGCGACCGCCAGCGCGTGCTTCTCGTGCGCGGCGGGACGGGCGACCGCGAAGGCCAGGTTGGGGCGGTCGAATCCGGTGGTGACGCGCAGCGGCTCGCGCAGGCCGAGCCGCCTCACCACGTCGGCGGCCACCTGCGGGGTGGCCGTGGCGGTCGACGCGAGGATCGCCTCGGCGCCGATCCGGCGGGCCGCGTCGGCCAGGCGGAAGTAGTCGGGGCGGAAGTCGTGCCCCCACTGCGACACGCAGTGGGCCTCGTCGACCACGAACAGGCCGACCCGGGCGCCCGCGAGCCGCTCGACGAACCCCGGCGACGAGAACCGCTCCGGCGCCACGTACAGGAGGCGAAGCCCCCCGCCGACCGCCTGGTCGAGGATCTGCGCGTTCGTGCTGGCGTCCTGCTGGGCGTTCACGAGCGCCACCCGGTCGGCCAGGCCGCGCGCGTGCAGCGCGTCGACCTGGTCCTGCATGAGCGCGACGAGCGGCGAGACCACGATCGTCACCTCGTCGCGCAGCAGCGCCGGGAGCTGGTAGCAGAGCGACTTGCCGGAGCCGGTGGGCATGACGACGAGCACGTCGCGGCCGGCGAGGGCGGCCTCGCACGCCTCCCGCTGGCCGGGCCGGAAGCCGCGGAAGCCGAACCAGCGCTGGAGGGCGGAGTCAAGGTCGGGCCGGGCGGCGGCGGGGAGCCCGGCCGCGGCGTCGAGGCCCGGGCGGGCGGCGGCCGGGGGCGCAGCCGCGGGGTCGAGGCCGGGCGGTGAGCGGTCTGGGTCCACCCGGCCACCGTACCGCCCCGGTCGGCGGGAGCGGCCGGAGCGTTGCGAAGCCGTCACGAGGAGTTGCGCGACCGTAACGGTGGTGTGCCCCCGCGCGACCAGCCCGCCCGGTCGATCGCCCACACCAGAGCCCGATCGCCGTGCCGTCCCGGCCTCTCGTGCTCGAAGCGCATGCCGATCTTCTCCATGACGCGGGCAGACGCAACGTTGTCGGCCCGGCAGCGCGCGACCAGACGGTCGAGGCCGACGCGTCCGAACGCCTCGTCGCGCAGCGCGACGGCGCCTTCGGTCGCGATGCCTCGCCCCCACGCCGACGGCACCACCCACCAGCCCATCTCGACGTCGTCCGGCTCGAGCTCGACTGCGTCCGGCCGCGCGAGGTTGATGCCTACGAACCCGAGCCACTCGCCGGTCCCGCGCTCGATCGCCGACCGCCAGCCGAACCCGTGCTCGCGCCAGTGACGGAGCTGCCAGTCGAACCGCTCGTCGCTCTCCTCGCGCGACCACGGCTGGCTCGCGCCGATCCCCCGCATCATCCGCGGGTCGGCGGCTAGCCCCGCGAAGTCCTCGCGCCGCGACTCGTCCCACGGCTCGAGCGAGAGCCGCTCTGTCTGGATCGGATCTATCCCCGCGTACCCCACGTCGAGTAGTCGCGC
Source organism: Thermoleophilaceae bacterium (assembly GCA_036389295.1). GTDB lineage: Bacteria > Actinomycetota > Thermoleophilia > Solirubrobacterales > Thermoleophilaceae > AC-37. Next base: position 31,994 of record DASVQB010000045.1, read on the forward strand.
CACTCCGCCTGGTCCGGGCGGTGCGCGAGCGCTGCCTCGACGATCCTCAGGATCGACCCGAACTCGCCGTGGTCGACACCGACGATCATCAGCAAGCCCGCGTGGTGCCGGCCGCCGCCCGCCCACTCGACGGCGATCCGCGCGAAGTCCCTCACGTTGAAGGCGACCACGATGCGCTCGTCCTCAGCCGCGAGCCGGAGTAGGGACTCGTCTTCCCACCCGTCGAGCGTGGGCTCCTCGTTCGCGGCTCGAACGTCGTGACCGCGCTTTCGAAGCTCACGCGCTATGACGCGTCCGGAGACGTGCGCATCGAGGAAGAGCCTCACGGACGGCGACTATCGGACGTCCCCAGCGCGCCGATCAGTCGACGCTGACGGTGTCGATCGTCGGGAACTCGGCCCCGAGCTCCCCGACCGACCGCTCGTTCTCGGCGATCGCGTCGTCGACCTCCTCGGGGAACTCCTCGTGGTACGCGAGCGCGAGGCGGACCTGCGGCTCGGTCAGGTCCGTCTTCGCCGCCATTTCCTCAGCCGACTCGAACCCGCGGGACGCCGCCACGATCTCCCAGACGTCGAGCGCCGTCCCGATGACCCACGGGCGCCGGTTCCAGTCGCTGCCGCGGAAGGCCAGCCCCGGAAACCGCCGGGTGCGCAACGCCTCGTCGGCAAGCGACTCCACCACTGCCCCCTTGCTGCGTCGCGTACGGCGCGCCTCGCGCGAGATCAGCTCGTCGGCGCGCGAAGAGAGGCGCATCGTGAATGGCTGCGACTTGCGTGGCATCGGACTACTGTATTACGAAGACTACATCGTAATCGACCGAGACGCCCAGCGACGCGGAGAGCCCGGTCAGCCGCCGAGCGCCGCCGAGAGTGCGGTCAGCCGCCGACGACCGCCAGCTCCTCGAGCGCGTACTTGCCGCGGGCGGCCTCGGTGCGCTCGAGCGGGTACTCGCCGGTGAAGCAGGCGTCGCAGTGGGTGGAGCGGGTCGACCCGATCGCCTCGTACAGCCCCTTCAGCGAGAGGTAGGCGAGCGAGTCCGCGCCCAGCTCGCGCGCGACCTCCTCGACCGAGCGGTCGTGGGCGATCATCTCCTGGCGGGTCGACATGTCGATCCCGTAGTGGCAGGGGTGGCGGATCGGGGGGGCCGAGATCCGCAGGTGGACCTCGGTGGCGCCGGCGTCGCGGAGCATCCCGATTATCTGGCGGGTGGTGTTGCCGCGGACGATCGAGTCGTCGACCACCACGATCCGCTTGCCGCCGACGATCTCCGGCAGCGGGTTGAACTTCATCCGCAGGCCGTGCTTCCGCAGCTCCTGCCCCGGCTCGATGAACGTGCGCGCGACGTAGCGGTTCTTGATCAGCCCGTCGTCCTTCGGGATCCCCGACGCGAGCGCGTAGCCGTGGGCGGCCGGGTTGCCCGAGTCGGGCACGGCGATCACGAGGTCGGCGTCGACCGGCGCCTCGCGCCACAGGAGCTCGCCCATCCGGCCGCGGGAGACCTGGGTCAGCCGGCCCTCGAGCTTCGAGTCCGGCCGCGCGAAGTAGATGTGCTCGAAGACGCAGAACGCGCGGCGGTCGCTCTCCACCACCTGGCGGGTCTCGATCCCCCGCTCGCCGATCGCGACCAGCTCGCCGGGCAGCACCTCGCGCACGAGCTCGGCGCCGATGATGTCGAAGGCGCAGCTCTCGGAGGCGACGCAGTAGCGGTCGCCGAGCCGGCCGAGGGCCAGCGGGCGGAGGCCGGCGCCGTCGCGGAAGGCGAACACGCCCTTGCTGGTCATCACGACCGTCGAGAACGCCCCCTCGAGCCGGGGGATGACGTCCGTCAGGGCGTCCATGACCCGCCGCGCCGGGTGGGTCGAGATCAGCGCCGCGATGATCTCCGAGTCGGAGGTCGACGTGAAGCCGACGCCCCGGTCGCGCAGCTCGGAGTGGAGCTCGACGGCGTTGATCAGGTTCCCGTTGTGGGCGAGCGCGACGTTGTGGTTGTCGGAGCGATGGATCGGCTGTGCGTTCTCCCAGGCCGAGGAGCCGGTGGTCGAGTAGCGCACATGGCCGATCGCGAGGCCGCCGGGCAGCGCACGCAGCTTGGCCTCGTCGAAGACCTGCGACACGAGGCCCAGCTCGCGCACCGCCGTGATCTCGCCGTTCTCGGCCGTGGCGATGCCGGCCGACTCCTGCCCGCGGTGCTGGAGGGCGTAGAGCGCGAAGTAGGCGAGGCGGGCGACCTCCGACTCGGGTGCGTACACGCCGAACACGCCGCACTCGTCGCGCGGCCCGTCCCGCAGCGGCATGCGGTCAGAGGAGGTCACGTCAAAAGGCCCGGAATGCCCTGCTCATAGGCCGTTTCGAGGGCGTCGACCGGGGCGGAGAGCCTAGCAGCGGACGCGGTCAGCTCCAGCCGGTCGCCGCCGACGTCCCCGATCCGGACGAAAGGCACGTCGCCGGCCTCGGCGGCCAGCGCGTCGAGCGCGGCCGGCTCGGCCGAGACCACGAACCCGCCCGGCCCCTCGCCGAACATGACCACCTGGTGCAGCGGGGGCGCGAGGGCGTCCTCGGCCCGCGCCCGCCCCCACTCCACCCGGGCGCCGATCCCGCCCGCGATGCAGCACTCGGCGAGCGCGACCGCGATCCCGCCCTCCGCGACGTCGTGCGCGGAGGCCACGCGGCCGCCGCGGACCGCCTCCCGGACCAGCGCGAGAGTGGCCCGGTGGGCGGCGAGGTCCACCTCGTGCGAGCGGCGGTCGAGGTCGTGGCCGAGCAGCTTCGCCGCCTCGGAGGCGGCCAGGTCGGGCGCGAAGGCGCCGATCAGCGCGATCGCGTGGCCCGCCTCGCGGAAGCCGATCGGCGCGGTGCGCTCGGGGTCCGGGACCCGTCCGACGACGCCGACGACCGGCGTCGGGTGGATAGCGCCCTGCGGGCCCTCGTTGTAGAGCGAGACGTTGCCGCCGACGACCGGCACGCCGAGCGCGCGGCAGGCGTCGCCGAGCCCGCGGACCGACTCCGAGAGCTGCCACGCGACGTGCGGCTTCTCGGGGTTGCCGAAGTTGAGGCAGTTCGTGAGGCCGAGCGGCTCGGCCCCGACGCAGGCGAGGTTGGCGACGCACTCGAGCACGGCCTCGACCGTGCCGGCGTACGGCGCGGCCTCGACCCGCCGGCCGTTGCCGTCGATCGAGACCGCGACGGCGCCGCTGCCGCCGTCGTGCTCGAGGCTCAGCACCGCCGCGTCGGCGGCCTCCGGCCGGCGCAGCGTGCGGGAGCCCACGAGCGGGTCGTACTGCTGGAACGCCCAGCGCTTGCTCGCGAGGTTCGGGGTGGCCAGCAGGGCGATCAGCAGCTCGGACGGGTCGCGGCTCCCCGCGGCCGGCTCGGGATCCGGCGCGCGGCCCGGCGCCGGGCGGGGCGGCTCCTCAGGCTCGAGGTCGTACAGCGGGCAGTCGTCGACCAGCGCGTCGACCGGCATGTCCGCGACGACCTCGCCGTCGGCGATCACCCGCAGGCTCCTCGCGGCGGTCACCTCGCCGATGGCGGTGGCGCGGACCTCCCAGCGCCGGCAGACCTCCTCGACCGCGCCGAGCCGGTCCGGCCGGACCACGCACAGCATCCGCTCCTGGGACTCCGAGATCATCACCTCGAACGGCTCCATGTCCGGCTCGCGGAGAGGCACGCGGTCGACGTCCACGTCGAGGCCGACCTCGCCCTTCGACGCCATCTCGGACGCGCTCGACGACAGCCCCGCCGCGCCGAGGTCCTGAAGCGACTCCAGCAGCCCCGCGTCGAGCAGCTCGAGGCAGCACTCGAGCAGCTTCTTCTCCTCGAACGGGTCGCCGATCTGCACGCTCGGGCGCTTCGACTCGTCCTCCTCGTCGAGCCGTGCGGGCTCGACGACGCACAGCATCCGCTCCTGCGACTCGGACACCATGATCTCCCACGGCTCCATGCCCGCCTCGCGCAGCGGCACGCGCGCGACGTCGATGTCGAGCCCGACCTCGCCCTTGGATGCCATCTCCGCCGAGGACGACGACAGCCCGGCGGCGCCGAGGTCCTGCAATGCCACGAGCAGCCCGCGGTCGAGCAGCTCCAGCGAGCACTCCATCACCTTCTTCTCGGCGAACGGATCGCCGACCTGGACCGTCGGGCGCTCGTCGCCATCGGCCTCGCCGAGCTCGGCCGACGCCAGCACCGAGGCCCCGCCG
>DASVQB010000046.1:0-130770 GCA_036389295.1 Thermoleophilaceae bacterium
GGCGTCCGAGCGCGCCTTGAGCACGGTCACCGTCACGGAACGGCGAATCTGGTCGTGCTCCTCCTCCGAGGTCCCCACCTCCACATCGCCCATTGTGACTGAAACCGCCCGGCGCAGCCACGCTTTCACGGCCACGAGGCCGCGTTGCGCAGCGGGTACAGTCAGGACCAAGGTGGCCACGGAGGACGCGACCCGCACCCGCAAGCGAGCCAGGGCCGGCGACAAGCGGGCTCCGGAACACTCGCTGCCGGACAAGCAGACCTGCGAGCTCGTCCTCAAGAAGATGCTCCTCATCCGCCGCTTCGAGGAGCGCGCCGGCGAGATGTACGCGAAGGCGAAGATCGGCGGCTTCCTCCACCTCTGCATCGGCGAGGAGGCCACGGTCGTCGGCGCGATCGAGGCGATGCGCGACGACGACTACCTGCTCTCGACCTACCGCGAGCACGGGCAGGCGCTCGCGCGCGGCACGCCGCCGAACGCGGTGATGGCCGAGCTGTTCGGCCGCGTCGACGGCTGCTCGAAGGGGCGCGGCGGCTCGATGCACCTGTTCGACGCCGAGCGCCGCTTCCTCGGCGGGTACGGGATCGTCGGCGGCAACCTGCCGCTGGCCGCGGGGGTCGCCCTCGCGTGCGACTACCGGGAGACCGACGACGCCGTCCTCTGCATGTTCGGCGACGGTGCCAGCAACCAGGGCACGTTCGGCGAGACGATGAACCTGGCGGCGCTCTGGAAGCTGCCGGTGGTCTTCCTGGTGGTCAACAACCAGTTCGGGATGGGCACGGCGCTGGAGCGCCACTCGGCCGTGACCGACCTGTCGCGCAAGTCGGAGGGCTTCGGCGTGCCCGGCACGCGCTGCGACGGCATGGACGTGCTCGACGTGCACGCCTGCACCACCGAGGCCCTGCGCCGCGCGCGCGAGGAGCGCCAGCCGCAGCTGCTCGAGGCGGTGACCTACCGGTTCCGCGGTCACTCGATGGCCGACCCGGAGGAGTACCGGACCAAGGAGGAGGTCGAGGAGTGGCGCGGGCGCGACCCGATCGAGACCTTCCGCAGCCGCCTGGCCGACGAGGGCGTGCTCTCGGGCGACGACTTCGAGAAGCTTGACGAGGAGGTCGTCGGAACCGTCGACGAGGCGGTCGAGTTCGCGGACCAGAGCCCGTTCCCGGACCTCGACTCGCTGTACGACGACATCTACGTGTACGGCGAGCAGGTGCGCGGCTGGTACTCGGTGGACGAGCGCTCGCCCGAGGTGCATCCCGGCGAGAAGGAGCGCGAGACCGGCGACGTGCCCCACGAGCTGGCGGAGGCCGGCGCGGCTTACGCGAACGTGGGCGACGCCCAGGAGCGGCGGCGGCGCCAGAAGCGCGGCGCCGGCGAGGGCGAGCCCGACGAGGAGTCGGGTGAGGGCGAGCCGAGCGACGACGAGCGCGACGAGGAGGGCGGCGGCGACTGATGCCGACGATGCGCTACCGCGAGGCCCTCGGCCAGGCGCTCCGCGAGGAGATGGAGGCCGACGAGCGCGTCTTCGTCATGGGCGAGGACATCGGGGTGTTCCAGGGAGCCTTCAAGGTCACCCAGGGGCTGCTCGAGGAGTTCGGCGAGAAGCGGGTCCGGGACACGCCGATCTCGGAGAACACGATCGTCGGCATGGGCATCGGCTCGGCGATGGGCGGGCTGCGGCCGGTCGTCGAGATCATGACCATCAACTTCGCCCTGCTGGCGATGGACCAGATCGTCAACTGCGCCGCGGCGATCCGCTACATGTTCGGCGGCCAGGTCACGGTCCCGATGGTGATCCGCATGCCGCAGGGCGCGGGCCACCAGCTCGGCCCGACCCACTCGCACTCGTTCGAGGCCATGTACCTGCACGTTCCCGGCCTCCTGGTGGCGGTCCCGTCCACGCCCGCGGACGCGAAGGGGCTGCTCAAGGCCGCGATCCAGGACGACAACCCGGTGATCTTCATCGAGCACGAGTCGCTGTACGGGAAGCGCGGCGAGGTCCCCGAGAACGGCGGGCCGGCGCGGTTCGGCGAGGCGGCGATCCGCCGCGAGGGCGACGACGTCACGATCATCGGGATCTCGCGGATGGCACACACCGCGGGCGACGCCGCCGAGACGCTCGCCGAGGAGCACGAGGTCGAGGCCGAGGTGATCGACCCGCGCACACTTCGGCCGCTCGACCTGGACACGATCCTGGAGTCGGTGCGCAAGACCAACCGCGCCGTGGTGGTCGAGGAGGGCTGGCCGCACGGCGGCGTGGGGGCCAACCTGGCGGCGCTGATCCAGGAGCAGGCGTTCGACCACCTCGACGCCCCGGTCCAGCGCGTGACGGGGGCCGACGTGCCGATGCCGTACTCGAAGCCGCTCGAGCAGGCGGCGTTCCCGCACGCCGAGCACGTGGTCACCGCGGCGCTCGCCACGTTCCGGGACGTCTAGGCCACGGTCAAGGACGCCGCCGACCTCCACGGCGTCGCCCTCGTGACCCTGAACACCGGGGAGACGCGCGCTGGACCCGTTCGCGGCGGTGGCGCGGTTCGCGGGCGGACTGGTCCCCGATCGCGACCGCGTGACCCAGGGCTTCCGGCTCGGGTCTCGAGCGGCGTGTGTTCATCCTGCTGTTCCTGGCGGGGGCGCGGACGGCGGGGGAGCTCATATTGGCCGTCCTGACGCTCCTCGCGGTGGGCACGGCGATCGCGGTGGGCGTGGCCCTGGGGCTGACCGGCAGCGCGGATCCGGTCCTCGACTTCATCGGCGACCTGCTGCATCGGAGCTAGCCGGGCGGGGCCGCCGACGATCGGCTGGGGCCGCCGCAGGGGGCCACCGGCGCGCGTGGAACAATCAGCCGGTGGCGACCGACGTGACCATGCCGCGGCTGTCCGACTCCATGGAGGAGGGCACGATCCTCAAGTGGCTCGTGGAGGAGGGTGGCGAGGTCAAGCGCGGCGAGCCGCTCGTCGAGATCGAGACCGACAAGGCCAACATGACCTATGACGCCGACACGGACGGCGTGCTGGTCGAGGTGGTGGCCGGGGAGGGCGACACGCTGCCGATCGGCGAGGTGATCGCCCGCATCGGCGACGCCGGCGAGAAGCCGTCCGGCGGCGGGGAGGGCGAGGAGGACGCGGGCGGCGGCGAGAAGACCGCGGCTCGCGGTGGGGGCGAGGACGGCGGCGGCGAGGCAAGAGCCACGGACGGCGAGGACGGCAGCGAAGCGGGCGAGGACGGCGAAGCCAAGGGCGACGGCGGCGGCAAGGGCGGCGGCGAAGCGGGCGAGGACGGCGAAGCCGAGGACGACGGCGGCGGCAAGGGCGGCGGCGAAGCGGGCGAGGACGGCGAAGCCGAGGACGGCAGCGACGACGAAGCCGAGGACGACGAAGCCCGCGAAGCCGAGGCCGGTGGCGACGACGAAGCCGAGGACGGCGAAGGCGGCCGCGAGGCGGGCGAAGGCGACGACGGCGAAGCCGAGGACGGCGGCGGCAAGGGCGAGGCCGAGGACGGCGGCAAGGCCGACGCCGAGGAAGACGAGGACGGTCGCGATGGCGAAGCCGGCGGCAAGGGCCGCGGGCAGCACGGCGACGGCGACGGCGACGGCGAGGGCGACGGCGACGGCGACGGCGACGGCGACGGCGACGGCGTAGCCAAGCGCGGCGGCGACTCCGACGGCGGCGACGGGACGGCCAAGCGCGGCGGCGACTCAGGCGCCGGCGGCTCCGACGGCGACGGCGGGCGGGTCAAGGCGTCGCCGGTCGCGCGTCGGATGGCGCGGGACCTCGGGGTCGAGCTGGCCCGGCTCGAGGGCACGGGTCCGGGTGGGCGGATCGTCAAGGCGGACGTCGAGGCGGCCGCCAAGGACGACGGCGCGCAGACGAAGACCGAGGAGCGCGAGGAGGAGCCCGCGGGCCGCGACGGCAAGCCGCCCGAGGAGGACGGCGCGCCGGAGGACGAGGAGGCCGCTGCCGAGGACGGCAAGCCGCGCGAGGACGGCAAGGAGGACGAGCAGCGCGACGAGAAGGCCGGCGCCGAGCCGGACGCGGATCGGGAGCCCGCACGCGCCAAGTCCGAGCCCGGCGCCAAGGGCGAGGTCGAGACCCATGACCTGTCCCGGCTCCAGCGGACCGTCTCTCGCCGCATGGCCGAGTCGAAGGCCACGGCCCCGGACTACACGCTCCACATGCAGGTCGACATGAGCCTGTGCGTGGAGCTGCGCCGCCGGTTGAAGGAGGTCGAGGACCCCGCGCCGTCGTTCAACGACATGGTCGTGAAGGCCTGCGCCAACGCGCTCCGCGACAACCCGCGCGTGAACGGCGCCTACCGCGACGGCCGCTTCGAGCTCTACTCGCGCGTGAACGTGGGCGTGGCGGTCGCGGCCAGGGACGCGCTCGTCGTCCCCACCGTCTTCGACGCCGACAAGAAGTCGCTCGGCGAGATCGCCCGCCAGGCCCGCGCTCTGATCGAGAAGGTGCGCGACGGCAAGATCACGCCGCCGGAGGTCTCGGGCGGCACGTTCACCGTCTCGAACCTCGGCATGTTCGGCGTCGACTCGTTCTCGGCGATCATCAACCCGCCGCAGGCCGCCCTGCTCACCGCCGGCTCGCTGAAGCGGCGCCCGGTCGTGGACGACGACGGCCGGATCGTGGCCCGCGACACGATGACGCTGAGCCTCGTCTGCGACCACCGCATCCTCTACGGCGCCGACGGGGCGCGGTTCCTCGCGCGCGTGCGCGAGCTGCTCGAGCAGCCGCTCGCGCTGGCGCTGTGACGCGCCGCCGCGCCGCGGCCGCCGCCGTCCGCGCGGCCGCCGCCGCCCTCGCGGCCGCGGCTCTCCTCATGACCGTCGCCGGCTGCGGGGGCGACGACGTCAAGACCTTCGAGGACCCGCACGGCAAGATCGAGGTGAAGAACGGCGAGCGGTTCGCCCTCCAGTTCACCGTGAACTCGGGCGTCGGCTACGACTGGCGGGCGGTCGGCCTCCCCGCCGGCGTCGCCCTCGTCCAGCTGAAGAAGACCTCGGTCCACTACCCCGACGAGGAGCGCGCCGGCGAGTCGGGCGACAAGCGCTTCGAGTACGAGGCGAAGGGCGTCGGCGAGCAGACGCTCACCTTCGTCCGCAACTTCCGCGGCAAGGACGACGAGCGCCGGGCGGTCGTCGTCTCGATCGCGGGCGACTGAGCCGGAGCGCCCGGCTAGAGCGACCCGCCCGCGGCGGGCGGCGCCGTGGGATCGGTCGAGTCGGGCCGGCCCTCGCGCGCGAGGTAGTCCTCCGCCAGGAGCGGCTGCTCCCGGGCCCGCTCGACCACGTCGTGGAGCGACGACATCGTCGCCACCTCCTCGACCTGCTCCTTGACGAACCACTGCACGAACTGCTCGCTGGCGAAGTCGTCGTCCGCGCGCGCGATCCGCATCAGCCCGAAGATCTCCTCGCCGACCCGCTTCTCCTGCTCGAGCGCCAGCGTGACCGGCGAGACGGGGTCCGGGAAGTCGAGCTCGGGCGCGTCGATGCCGGGCGTCTCCGCGCGGGACCCGACGTCGAGCAGGTAGCGGACCATCATCAGCGCGTGGTTGCGCTCCTCGAGCGCCTGCGTGTAGAAGAACTGGGCCAGCCGCGGGAGCGTCTGCGACTCGTAGTGCACGGCGATCGCCACGTACTGCTGCGACGCCGAGAACTCGTTGGCGACCTGCTGGTTGAGGGCGGCGACGAAGCGGTCGGAGGGCATGCGACTGACCCTACCGGCTATCCCAGCGGAAGCCGGTGGGCGCGAGCGCCGGGTCGAGCGGGCTCGCCGGCAGCCCCGGCGGCGGCTCGTTCAGGTTGTAGCCGGAGGGGGCCACGTCGTTCGGCGTGTCCGGGTGGAACAGCGACGCGAGGTACTGGATCTGCCCCCGTCCCGCCCCGAGCTCGAACTGGCCGCCGCCGTACGCGCCGATCCCGCGCTCGTCGCAGTAGTCGTACGTCGCGCACAGCTCCTGGAGGCCGCCGATCCGCGACGGCTTCACGTTCACCATCCGCGGCGCGAACGGCAGCGCCTCGATGTCGGCGATCGAGTGGATCGGAGCGTCCCAGGTGATCCGGTCGCGGTGCGGCTCGAGGATCGGGTCGGTCTCGTCCGTCAGGGCTGGGTCCTCGATCCACGCGTCCGGGAACGCCTCGGCCACGCGCCCGTAGAGGTCGGGGTCCGCCGGCTGGTCCACGACGGTCCCGACGTAGAAGCCCTTGAAGTCGACCGAGTCGACCGCGCCGGTTGCGACCAGCTCGGCGATCAGCTCGTCGCTCCAGTCGCTCGTCGGGTCGAGCTTGAAGCGCAGCGTCGGGTAGCCGGCCAGCCGCCGCGTCACCGGGTCGAGCGTCGGCGGGTCGCCGAGCCGCAGCGACACCACGAACGTGACCGGCCTCGGCTCGATCCCGAGGCGGCTCGCCAGCGACTCGCCGGCCTGGCGCAGGGCGAGGTCGAGCGCCGCGCTCTCGAACGCCCAGCGGCGGTAGCGGCGCGAGACGTCGCGCACGGGCGGCGAGCCCTCGAACAGGTCGAGCGTGCCGCACAGCTCGCACAGCTCGCCGATCGTCCGCGGCCCGGTGAGGTCGTGGACGGGGCCCGCCGACTGGAGCGCCACGTGGTCGAGCGCGTCGTACGTCACGTCCTCGCCGATCCCCTCCTCCCCGCCGCCGCGCACCCGGATCAGCGTGGACAGCCGCGTGAACGCCGACGAGACCTCGGTCTCGAGGCCCTCGAGCTCGTATCCCTCGATCTCCACCGGCAGGTCGGCGAGGCGGTCGTAGGTCGCCACGACCGAGACACTAGTGAGAGGATTGCGGCATGGGCCGGCTCGACGAAGTCGATCTCTCGCTCAAGCTGAGCAGGAAGGAGCAGGACGAGCGCCTCGCGGCCGCCCAGGAGCGGCTCAGCGCGCTGCGGCTCCAGCTCGCCGGGCTGATCGGCGACGGCGAGCTCGGCCCGCCGGTCTGCATGCTGTTCGAGGGCTGGGACGCGTCCGGCAAGGGCGGCGCGATCAAGCGGCTGACCGCCGACCTCGACCACCGCCACGTCCGGGTCGCGGCGTTCTCCGCGCCGACCCACGACGAGAAGCGCCACCACTTCTTCTGGCGCTTCTCCCCGGCCCTGCCCGGCTGGGGCGGGGTCGCGGTGCTCGACCGGTCCTGGTACGGGCGCGTGCTGGTCGAGCGCGTGGAGGGGTTCGCCAGCGAGGAGCAGTGGCGCCGCGCCTACGGCGAGATCGTCGGCCTCGAGCGCACCCTGGCGCTGGAGGGCATGGTCCTGATCAAGTTCTTCCTCCACGTCTCGGACGAGGAGCAGCTGCGCCGGTTCAAGCGGCGCGAGCGCGACCCGCTCAAGAGCTGGAAGCTCACCGACGAGGACTGGCGGAACCGCGAGAAGCGGCCGGCGTACGAGGCCGCGATCGAGGAGATGTTCGAGCGCACCGACCACGACCTCGCGCCGTGGCACGTGATCCCGGGCGACTCGAAGCGCTACGCCCGGGTGGCCGTGATCGAGACCGCGATATCCGAGATCGAGAGCGGTATGCGCGGCCGCGGCATGGAGCCGCTCGACCTCGAGTCGCTGGCCGCGAGCGGCTAGTCAGCGCCCCAGGGCGTCCGGGTTCGGCTCGGTGCTCGGGTCCCGCACGACCTTCGCGGGGTCCTCGTTCGTGTCCACGAACAGGCACAGGTAGCGGCGGCGGCGGTCGTCGGACACGCAGGTGCGGAAGTAGCCCTCGTCCAGCCGCGTCGTCTGCGCCGTCTCCAGGTTGCGGCGGTACTCCTCGCCGCCGTGGGCGAGGACCCAGCGGCGGACCTCGCGGGCGTTCTCCTCGGTGGCGCGCGTCTCGCTGACCACGAGCGGCCGCGTGGCGAGGCCCGAGGCCAGGACGCCGACCACCCCGACGGCCATCAGCGCCACCCCGCCGCGGTCGAGCAGCACCTCGAGGTGCGGGTCCTCGATGCCGCGCTCCGCCCGCTTGCTCTGCGCGAACCGGGCCAGCGCGTCGGCGGCCGCCAGCAGCGCGAGGTTCCCGAACGAGGCGAGGAGGAAGGCGACCGGCAGCTTCATCCCGGTCGACACCGGCGGGAGCTCGTGCAGGAGCACGCCGTCGATCGCCACGGCCACGAAGAACGCGGGCCAGCGCCACGCTCCGATCAGCCGCCAGCGCAGGCGGCGTGTCCAGAAGCGCTCCTCGGCGGCCACCGGCCCAGGGTAGTTCCGGGGTCCGGGCGCTGGCGGGCGGGATAGCATCGGGTGGGATGCGTGAGCTCTGGGTGGCAAGCCTCGGCCGGGTGCCGTACGAGGACGCCGTCGCGATCCAGGACCGGGTTCGCGCCGCCCGCCAGGCCGACGCGGTCCCGGACGCGCTGCTCCTGCTCGAGCACGACCCCGTCTACACGCGCGGGCGCCGGACCGAGCGGGCCGACCTGCCGATGGGCGACGACTGGTACCGCGCCCAGGGGATCGACGTGGTCGACACGAGCCGCGGCGGGCGGGTGACCTACCACGGCCCGGGTCAGCTCGTGGGCTACCCGATCGTCCGGGTCGGCGACGTGGTCGAGTACGTGCGCACCATCGAGCGGGCCGCGATCGCCGCGCTGGCCGACGAGGGCATCGAGGCCGGCGTGCGGGAGGGGCTGACCGGCATCTGGGCGGGCGGGCGCAAGATCGGCTCGATCGGCGTGCACGTGTCGCGCGGGGTGACCATGCACGGGCTCGCCGTGAACGTGGACTGCGACCTCCAGCCGTTCGAGTGGATCGTCCCGTGCGGGATCGACGGGGTGCGGATGACCTCGCTCTACGTCGAGACGGGCCGGACCGGCGCGATGGGCTGCTTCCGGAAGCGCATGGCGTGGCGGCTCGCGGAGGCGCTCGGCCTCAGGCAGCGGATCGTGTCGCTCCACCGGCTGCTCGGCGCGGCCCGCGAGGCCCCCGTCCCGGTGGCCGGCTGATGGGCAGCACGCGCGTGATCTGGCGCCGCGCCACGGCCCACGTGATCGACAACGCGCTGCCGGTCTTCGCCGCGCTCGCGATCGCGGCCGCCCTCGACAGCGCGGCGGCGTTCTTCGTCCTCCTGGTCGTCCTCCAGGTGGGCGAGCTCGTCGTCCTCCAGGGCCTGACCGGGCTGACCCCCGGCAAGTGGCTCTGCGGGATCCGCGTGGTGGACGCCCACGGCGGGCCGCCGGGCATCGGCGGTGCGATCAAGCGCTCGATACCGCTGCTGTTCGAGTGGACCGCGCTGATCGGCCTGATCGCGATCATGAGGGACCCGCACGGGCAGCGGATCGGCGACCGCTGGGCCGGGACGTACGTGGTCCGCGCGCCGCGACAGGCCGCCGCTCCGCGGCCGGCGGGGGTGGTGGCGTGAGCACCCGCTCGCGGGCCAACCCCGGCGGTGCGCGCGTGCTCGACATGGGCGAGGTCCGGCCGTTCCGCGAGCGCAAGCCGCCGTGGTTCAAGGTCCGCGCCCCCGGCTCGCCGCGCTACCTTGAGCTGAAGGCGACGATCGACGGCCAGGGGCTGAACACGGTCTGCCAGGAGGCCGCCTGCCCGAACGTGGGCGAGTGCTGGGAGGCCGGCACGGCCACGTTCATGATCCTCGGCGACACCTGCACGCGGCGCTGCGGCTTCTGCAACGTCAAGACGGGCCGGCCGGACGCGCCCGACCCGCTCGAGCCGCTGCGCGTCGCGCAGTCGGTCAAGCGGATGGGGCTGCGGCACTCGGTGGTCACGAGCGTCGACCGCGACGACCTCCCCGACCTCGGCTCGATCGCCTTCGTCGGCGTGATCCGCTCGATCCGGCGGCTCGCGCCGGGCTGCAAGGTCGAGGTGCTCACGCCCGACTTCCGCGGCCAGGAGATGCCGCTCGCGCGCGTGATCGCCGAGCGGCCCGACGTCTTCAACCACAACGTCGAGACGGTGCCGCGCCTCTACCCGCTCGCGCGCCGCGGCGGCGACTTCGCCCGCTCGTGCCGCGTGCTCGCCGGCGCGAAGGAGATGGGCGGCGACGAGGTCGTCACGAAGTCGGGGCTGATGACGGGGCTCGGCGAGACGAAGGAGGAGCTGCTCGAGACGTTCGCCGCGCTTCGCGAGCACGGGGTCCAGGTGCTGACGGTGGGGCAGTACCTGCGGCCGACGCGCGACCACCTGCCGGTCGTCCGCTACTGGCACCCGGACGAGTTCGCGGATCTCGAGCGCGAGGCGTACGCGATGGGCTTCGACTCGGTGGCCGCGGGGCCGCTCGTCCGATCGAGCTACCACGCGGAGCAGACCCTGGCGCAGGCCGCGGCGCCCTGAGCCCTTGCTCCCGCTGCGGGACAACATCCCCACCCGGCGGTTCCCGGTCGTCACCGTCCTGATCATCGCGATCAACGTCGCGATGTTCTTCGGCTTCCAGCAGGCGAGCTGGTCGGGCGACGGCTTCCACGTGGACGACCGGAACGTCGTCGAGTACTCGGCGATCCCCTACGAGATCAGCCATCCCGGCAAGCACTGCGAGGGGCAGTTCGTGGGCGACACCGTCCGCGACGTCGCCTGCGAGGGCCAGCCGGGGGTGAGCGGCGAGGCCGAGGACCAGCCGAGCACGCTCGTCACGCTCTTCACCGCGATGTTCATGCACGGCGGGCTGCTCCACATCGCCGGCAACATGCTGTTCCTGTGGATCTTCGGGAACAACGTCGAGGACTCGATGGGGAGGCCGAAGTTCGTCGCCTTCTACCTGCTGGGGGGCATCGCCGCCACGCTGGCGCAGACGGGGATCGACCCGGACTCCGCGACCCCCACCCTCGGGGCGAGCGGCGCGATCGCGGCCGTCCTCGGCGCGTATGCCCTGCTGTATCCGCGCGCGCGCGTCGTGACCCTCGTGTTCATCGTCTTCTTCGTCACGGTGCTGGAGCTGCCGGCGCTGCTCGTCCTCGGCGGCTGGTTCGTCCTCCAGCTGCTCAGCGCGAGCTCGGAGCCGCTGGGCGGGGGCGGCGTCGCCTACTGGGCCCACATCGGCGGGTTCGTGTTCGGGCTCGCCGCGATCAAGCTGTTCGCGAGCCGCGCGCGGGACGACTACGTGGAGCCGCGGATCCCGGTGTACTGATGGCGCGGAACGTCGCGCTCGCGGGCTCGCTGGCCATCATCGGGCTGGTCGCCTACCTGACCATCCGCGTGGCGATCGAGCACGGCATCGACGTGCTCGTGGTGACGTCGCTCGTCCTGCTCGCCGTGCTCGGCGTGGGGATCCTGGGCGCGCTCACCGCGCCGTCCGATGACTGACCGCCGCCGCGGCGAGTGGAGCCCGCTCCAGGGCGGGACCATGCGGCGTCGCCGGTCGCGACGGCCGCTGGGCGTCGCGCTCGCGCTCGTGTTCGCGGTGGGGGCGGGCGGGGGAGCGGCCCTCTACGACGCAACCGACGAAGGGGGAGGCGGCGGGAGCCGGGGGACGCCGCCCGCGGCGGCGGTGGTCCAGCCGCCGGCGAAGCTCCGGCCGCCGCCCGAGCTTCGCGACGAGCTCCAGCCGAAGCCCCCGCCGGGCATCGAGCTGCCGACCGAGAACCTCGTGGCCGTCCGGTTCAAGCGGCCGCCGCGCGCCGGCCTCCTGCTCGACCTCGACACGGGCCGGGTCCTGTGGGCGCGCAGGCCGCTCGAGGTGCTGCCGATCGCGAGCCTCACGAAGATCATGACCGCCCTGATCGTGGTCGAGCGGACCGAGGCGGGCGACCGGGCGCGGATCAGCCGCAACGCGGTGAGGTTCCGCGGCTCGGGGGTCGGCGTGCTGCCGCGCGGCAAGCGCGTCCCGGTCGAGGCGCTCATGTACGGGATGCTGCTGCCGTCCGGGAACGACGCGGCCACCGCGCTGGCCGAGCACGTCGCCGGCTCCGACCGCCGCTTCGCGCGGCTCGCGACGCGGCGCGCGCACGACCTCGGCCTGGGCTGCACGCGGTTCGTGTCGTCGTTCGGGCTCGAGTCGGGCAACCGCTCGTGCGCCGCCGACCTCGCCGCGCTCGCCCGGCTCGCGATGCGCCAGCCGCGGATCGCGCGGATCGTCCGCCAGGCCCACGCGCGGCTGCGGTTCCCGATCAAGGGGAGGTACCTCGACGTGTCGACGACGAACCCGCTCCTGAAGGACGGCTACCCGGGCACGATCGGGCTGAAGACGGGGTTCACGAACCGCGCCGGCCACTGCCTCGTGGCCGTCGTCCGGCGCGGCGGCCACACGCTCGCCGCGGTGCTGCTGCACTCGCCGGACACCGACCGCCAGGCGAGGCGCCTGATCGGGGCCGGGTTCAGGGCCGTCGGCGGCTGACGCGCCCGCCGCCCGCCGCACGCCCGACCCCTACGGCGTCAGCACGTTCTCGCAGTCGAAGACGCCGTCCTCGGTCTCGTCGACGACGGCGGTGTCCTCCCCCGGCCCGCAGTCGATCGTGTCCTCGGCGCCGTCGCGCGCGTGGACCGTGTCGTCGCCGGCCCCGCCCGCGAGGTCGTCCTCGTCGGCGCCGCCGATCACCTGGTCGTTGCCCTCGCCGCCGCGCGCGTCGTCGCTGCCGGGGCCGCCCGAGACGCGGTCGTCGCCGCTGCCGCCGTCGAGGTCGTCGTCCTCGAGGCCGCCGGTCAGGCGGTCGTTCGCCGTCTGGCCCCTGAGCACGTCGTCGTGGTTGCCGCCGATCAGGACGTCGGTCCCGGTGGCGCCCTCGAGCGTGTCGCGGCCGTCGCTGCCCGAGACGCGGTCGGCCCCGGCGCCGCCGAGCAGCCGGTCGTTGCCGCGCCGGCCGTCGATCCGGTCGTCGCCGCCCTTGCCGATGATCCTGTCGTCGCCGCGCGTGCCGGCTAGGCGGTCGTCGCCCGACGTGCCCCTGATCGTCGCCGCCTCGACGGCGCCGGCGGCGCCGAGCGCGAGGACGGCCGCCGCGACGACCAGCGGGCTGCTCCTCGAGCCGATCACGCGGCGGACGTTACCGCCCAGTCGGTGTGCGCCGCCGCATCGGCCGCGTCATCTACGCTTGTCGCCGATGGGAGGGGGGAGACGAGCGGGGACGCTGGCCCTCGTGCCGGCTCTGGCGGCGGTGGCGCTCTCCGCCGCGCCCGCCGCGGCGGCGGCGGCCTCGCGCCCGATGCTCGACGCGAAGGTCGTCTACTCGAGCCAGCGAACGGTCGTCAGGCGGAGGAGCGTCAAGGTCGCCGCGAGCGTGCGGCGGACCGGCCTCGTCCGCCTGTTCGTGACCTTCCGGCCGTACGCCAAGCGCGCGCCGACCGAGGTCGTGACCCGCCTGCGCGAGGTGAGGCTGCGGGCCGGCAGCCCGCGGCGCGTGTCGCTCGCGCTCAACCGAGCCGGCATGAGGCAGATGCGCGGCTGCACGGGGGGCCGGCTGGTGGTGACCGCCGCGAGGATCGCCTCCCCGGCGGGGCGGCCCGGGAAGGCAGTGCGCCGCTCGGCCAAGCTGCGCCGCGACGCCTCGGCCTGCCGCAAGGGAGGGTCCGGCGGCGGATCGGGCGGCGGCGGCTCCGGCGGGGGCGGTGGTGGCGGCGGCTCCGGGGGCGGGGGCAGCACCGGCGGTGGGGGCTCGGGCGGCGGCGGCAGCCAGGCACCGATCGACTACGCCCCCGCGAACGCCGACCGCTGCGACTGGCTCGACGAGGCCGACTGCCTCTACCCGTTCCCCAACGACCGCTTCACGGTCGCCGACCCGACCACCGACACCAAGCGGCGGCTCGACTTCAACCCGCTCTCGATGCCGCGCAACGTGGAGGGCAAGCCGATCGACCCGCTCCCCTACGGGCGCGTCGACGGCTTCAGCCCGGGCCAGGCGATGATCACCCGGGTGCCGGGGCTCGACTCGCCGGCCGCGTTCAGGAAGACCGGCGCGGTCCCGATCGACGACATGGCCGACGCGTTCCGCCCCACCCAGCCGGTCGTCCTGATCGACACCAAGACGCGCGCCCGGCACCTCGTGTGGGCCGAGCTCGACTCGAACCCGCTGCGCTCCGACCCGCCGCAGCCCGAGGCGGTGACGCTGCTGATCCGGCCGGGCGAGAACCTCGTCGAGGGCCGCCGCTACGTCGTGGCGCTCCGCAACATGAGGGACGCCCCCGGGAAGGTCCTCCCGGCGAACCTGGCGTTCCGCGTCTACCGCGACGGCATCCCGACCACGAGCGACGCGGTCGAGGCTCGGCGGCCGAGCTTCGAGAGCATGTTCCGCACGCTCGCCGAGGCGGGGATCGAGCGCGACGACCTGTACCGCGCGTGGGACTTCACCGTCGCCAGCGAGCGCAGCCTCTCCGAGCGGATGCTGTCGATCCGCGACGACGCGTTCGCGAAGCTCGGCGACACGAACCTGAAGGACATGAAGATCCAGGGCGACGCGCCCGCGTTCCAGGTCACGAGCGTGGAGAGCTACACGCCCGAGCAGAACTCGCGCCTCCTGAAGGCGATCCACGGCACGTACACGGTGCCGTGCTACCTGAACGTGCCGGAGTGCCCGTCGGGCTCGACGTTCGCGTTCGACCCGACGAAGACGAACGGCCCGCCCACCGCGATCCCCGGCAACACCATGCAGGCGCGCTTCACGTGCATCGTGCCGCGCGCCGCGGTGGACAAGCCCGCGCGGTCGTCGCTCTACGGGCACGGCCTCCTGGGCAGCCGCGGCGAGGCGTTCCAGGGGCAGCTCCAGAACTTCGCCAGCGAGCACGACGTGGTGTTCTGCGCGACCGACTGGATCGGGATGGCGTGCGCGGACCTGCCGTCGGACAACCCGGAGGACCTCGACGACTACGCCGGCGTGCTGTTCGAGCAGGTCGGCCGCGGCGCTGCGCCCCAGCCCACCAACTGCGACTACGGGACGGTCGTCGGGATCCTGCACGACCTGTCGCTGTTCCCGGCGCTCACCGACCGGGTCCAGCAGGGGATGCTCAACTTCCTCTACCTCGGCCGGCTGATGATCCACCCGGACGGCCTGAGCTCCGACCCCGAGCTCCAGGTCGGTCCCGGCGGCCGCAGCGCGATCGACACCGCGCACGGGCGCATGTACTACGACGGCAACAGCCAGGGCGGGATCATCGGCGGGGCGCTGGCGGCGTTCATGGTCGACGGCGACCGCGCGACGCTGGGCGTGCCGGGGATGAACTACAGCACCCTGCTCACCCGCAGCGTCGACTGGGGCACGGGCAAGCAGCCGGAGCCCGAGGCCGACCTGCCCGAGTACTCGTGGTTCATGTACTCGTCGTACACGAGCCAGGTCCAGCGCCCGCTGGTCCTGGGCCTGATCCAGATCCTCTGGGACCGTGCGGAGGCGAACGGCTACGCCCACCACATGACGACCGACCCGTACCCGAACACCCCGCCGCACGAGGTGATGCTGCACGTCGGGCTCGGCGACCACCAGGTGGCGCAGATCGCGGCCGAGGTCGAGGCTCGCACGATCGGCGCCCGCGCCCGGTTCCCGTGGGCGGAGCCGGGCCGCGACCTCGACCGAGGCAGCCCGATCTACGGCGTCCCGCCGATCGAGTCCTACCCGTACGCCGGATCGGCGATCGTGCTGTGGGACATCGGGCCGCCGCGGACGATCGGCGACCGGCTGCGCGGCACCAAGCCGCCGCCCAACGAGAACGTGCCGCCGGACGGGAGCGACCAGGACCCGCACGAGCTCCCGCGCCGCCAGCCCGCGGCACGGCAGCAGAAGTCGGCCTTCTTCGCGCCGGGCGGAATGGTCATCGACGTGTGCGGCGCCGGGCCCTGCCTGGCGGACCCGACGCTCTGACGGGAGCCCCGCTCCGGGCCGCGCACGCGGAGCGCGGCGGGCGACGCCTAGCGCTGCTCGCGGACCGTCAGGAGCGGTCCGGGCGAGTCGTCGGTGAGCAGCATGAGGGCCCACTCGAGCTCGCCCGGGGCCGGCCGGGGAGGGTGCGAGCCCTGGAGGATCCCGGGCCGCAGCTCGTAGATCCGCGCGCCGCCGTCGGACGGTCGCGAACCGCGCTGGCGGTTCCGCCCGTGATCCGACCTGTCGCTCGAAGTCACCTGGGCCATCCTCGGCGGCCGACAAGATAGGCGAACGCCCACGCAGGAACATCTGCCGTTCGGCGTAAATCGGCCTACGACCCCCCGACCGGGGGCAAGCCGGCGACCGGTGGCCGCCGCATCGGTATCCTGCCCCGCTGATCTGGCCGGGGTCGATCGAGCGGGGGGAGACGGCGTGAAGAGAGCACAGAACCTGATTCCGACCTACGTGCCGTGCGTGGGCTTCTTCCTCATCGTGCTCCTGAACCCGCCGTTCCAGGACTTCGCGGTCACGAACCTGATCGTCCAGGCCGTGCTGTTCGTCCTGCTCGCGAGCATCCCCGCGTACATGACCGGCAAGATGTCGTGGGTCGACCTCGCCTGGCCGGCGGGCCTCGCGGCGATCGGGATCGAGGCGATGGTCCTCGGCGACGGGCTGACCGCGAGGAAGGTCCTCGTCGGCGGCGTCTACCTGATCATCGGGCTGCGGATGGCCATGTGGTCGCTCTCGGTCGTCATCCGCGAGCGCGGCAAGCAGGCCGAGCTGCCGCGCTACCAGTTCCAGCGCCGGCTCTGGAAGGAGGCCGGCTTCAAGGGCGAGACGGCGCCGATGCAGTGGAACATCTTCGCCCAGATGTTCCTGAACGCCGGGCTCCTGGCGCTGCCGGCGGTGCTCCTCGCGTACAACCCGGACTCGCCGCTCCACCCGCTCGAGGTCTTCGGGTTCGCCCTGTGGGCCTTCTCCTGGATCATGGAGAGCACCGCCGACCTCCAGAAGGCGCGGTTCGTCCGCCGCAACCCGGACGGCACCTGCAACGTGGGCCTCTGGAGGTACTCGCGCCACCCGAACTACTTCTTCCAGTGGATGAACTGGAACTCGCTGGTGATCGCGGCGCTGCCGTCGCTGTTCGACATGGCCGACGACGGCCGCCCCGTGCTCTGGGCGCTCACCGCGCTCGGCGTCGTCGCGATCTCGGGCTTCATGTACGGCGTCCTCACCGAGTTCACCGGCGCGAAGCCGGCGGAGAGCTACAGCGTCGACAAGCGGCCCGGCTACGCCGAGTACCAGCGGACGACCAACATGTTCTTCCTCGGGCCGAAGAAGAAGGAGGCGCCGGCCCCGAGCGTGGGCAAGGCCGGCGCCGAGCCGGGCTAGCCGCCGCGGCGCGGACCGCAACACCGGACCGACTCGGTTGTTCTCGTTCGTGGCGCGCCGGCACAGGGCGCCGGAACGGCTCGACCACACCTGCGGAGGGAACCGGTGATGACCAAGAAGCTGATCGCTCACCTGCGACGGAACGTCGTGGCGTACCTGGCGCTGTCGATCGCCCTCGGCGGGACGTCGTACGCGGCGACGAGGCTGCCAGCGAACAGCGTCGACACGCGGGCGATCCAGAACGGCGCCGTGAAGGCGGAGAAGCTCGGCAAGCTCCCCGCCGTGAGCGCGTCCGCGGACGGGACCTCGCAGCGGCTCTCCGACGGGGTCTGGAGCGCCGTGCGCCTGACGCAGGAGAGCTTCGACGTCGGCGGCATGCACAGCTCGGGCGAGAACGACAGCCGCCTCGTCGCCCCCCGCACCGGGACCTACGTGGTGCAGGGCACGGCCGTCTTCCAGGCGGGCGTCTGCTGCGGCACCCGGTCGGCCGAGATCTCGCTGCACCGCGCGTCCGGCGGGACGGTCGGCGTCGAGCGCGTCTACGCCGGGGGCGGCGACCAGACGCTCGCGCACCTGGGCGCCATCGTCCGGATGAGGGCCGGCGACTACCTCGAGCTGCTCGCGCTCGAGACCTCGAACCAGAGCCTCGGCGTCGGCGGCCGCCTGTCGGCCGCGTTCGTGGGGAGCTGACGCCCCGGGGAGGGTCGCGAGACCGGGCGCCCGTCAGACCCCGGTCTCGAACCTGACCTTCCGGCGCCCCGCGGAGCAGGCGATCGTGCCGCCCTCGCCGCGCGCGTCGCGGTAGCGGCAGAACAGCTTCTGCTTGACCCGGCAGGAGCCGTCCCGTCGCTGGGCGCACTGCCTCGCCCACGCCTTGGCGACGTCGCGGGCGAGGCCGCAGGAGGCGTGCGACGTCCGCAGCCCGCCCATCAGCCCCTGGACCGAGCCCCCGCACGCGTCCGCCGCGAACAGCGCCAGGGCCCTCCGCCTCGGCGGCAGCTGGCGGCGCAGGCCCACGTGCACGTGGTTGAAGTGGTTCCCGCCGACGTTCGTCCTCCAGATGATCTGGACGCGGTAGTCGGCGCCGTCGCCGTGCACCACGTGGTTGACGACGCCGCCGTTGCGGACGAACCGGTTCGTCTCCGCCTCGGACAGGCCGGCCACCCGCGCCGCCTCGCGCGCGACCTGGTCGCCGTCGCGCAGGTTGCGTACCGGCAGGTCGGCCCCCCAACCGGTCCAGTGGTCGGAGACGTTGCCGCTGCGGGTCATGCGGGCGTGGTTGGTGCCGGTGCCGATCGTGACGTCTCGCCCGAGCCGGCCGCTGACCAGCCCGACGAAGTCGCGGACCTCCGGCTGGATCTCGACCACCCGGCCGTTGGCGGTCCGGTTCGCCCCCCGGGCGACGACCACGTTCCCGCGCGCCCCTGCGTCGTGGCCCGGGAAGCGGTGCACCGGCAGCTGGGGCTGCTGAGGCTGGGCGTCGTCGTCCGGCTCGTTGGTGATCCCGGTGACGATGCAGGTGGGCGATGGGCAGGGCGGGTCGTTCGCCGGCAGGCTCTCGACGACCTCGAGCGTGCGGTGCTCGCTCTCGACCACGATGTTGCCGCCCGACTTCGCGGGATCGGGGCACGCGAGGCGGCCCCACCACTGGTGGACGCCGAGGATGTCGGGGTCGTAGTCGAAGTCGACCGTCGACTGGTTCAGGTTCGTGGTCAGCGGCACCGCGAGGCCGCTCGGGAACGTCGTCTGGAGGCTCACGAACACGAGGCCCGGCCCGCAGCCGCTCGTGTCCGCCGTCGCCCTGAGGTGGTAGGTCGGCCCGAGGATGCGCTGTCGCTTCGTGCCCGTCGGCGGTCCGTCGATCGTCACCGACGCCGCGTGGGCGACCGGCGGCGCGGTCAGCGCGGCGGCGGCCAGTGCGACGAGTGCCAGGCGGGTGCGCAAGCTGCTCCGGGGCGCGAGTCCTTCCCCGCCGCAGAACATATCCCGCGCGCACGGGAGCGGTCAAGCGGTCGAGGTGCCCGTGCGCCGCTCTACACTTCCGCGCCGTTCGTGATGCAGGGGCAGCCGAACGCAGACGCGCGAACCCGCGTCCTGGCAGGAGTCTCGATCGTCGCCGGCGCGCTGTCGGTGGGCGTGACGGTCGCCGCCGGTGCGGGCGGCGAGGCCGTGCCGCGATCCGGCCCGGACGTGCCGGTCGTGGTGGCCGACGCCGCGTCGGCGTCCGGGGCCGTGCGCGTCGAACGGGATCGCGACGAGCTCGCCTGGCCGCTGCACGGCGAGGTCACGGGGCGCTTCGGCGAGCTGCGCGGCGGGCACGAGCACGCCGGCATCGACATCCCGCGGCCGGTCGGGACGCCGATCAGGGCGGCCGGCGACGGGACGGTCACGATGCGCGAGGAGCAGGACGGCTACGGTCGCTACACCTGCGTCGCGCACGAGCGGTTCAGCAGCTGCTACGCGCACCAGTCCCGCTTCCGGGTGAGGGACGGCGCGCGCGTGAGGCGCGGTCAGGTCATCGGCTACGTGGGCGACAGCGGCACCTCGTCGTCGCCCCACCTCCACTTCGAGGTCCGACGCGGCCGGAGGCCGTGGGGAAGGCCGGTCGACCCGACGAGGCACCTGCCGCGCGGGTAGCGGGCGCGGCGCGGGGCGCTAGGCGGTTCCCGAGGCGAGCAGGACCACGTTCGAGAAGCTCAGCGGCTTCGAGCCGCCCGCCGCATCCGCTGCGGCCTGCGTGATCGCGTCCCAGGCCTCTTCCTGGGCCTCGCCTGCGTGCTGCGCGATCATCGCCCGGATCGGGGCGGAGATCGCCCTGACGTAGGCGGTGAAGTGCTCCGGGGAGTCGAACTCGAAGGTGACCTCGTCCTGCTCCACGGCGACCTCCGAGAACCCGCCCCCTTCGAGCAGCCCGCCGATGGCGGCGGGGGTGGGCCGGGAGAGGGGCCCGGGCGTTCCAGGCGGGGGCGGGGGCACGTCCAGCCGCGCCATCGTCGTCCTCATCGGAATCGACAGGAAGGGGACCTGATCTGGCTCGCCCCACGAGCTGATCGCCATCCGCGCGCCCGGCTCGAGGAAGCCTCGGATGCGCGCCGCGGCGGCCTCCGCGTCAGGCTCGAAGATGATCCCCCAGCGCGAGACGGCGGCGTCGAAGCTCGCGTGCGGGAAATCGAGGCTGGAGGCGTCCGATTGCACGAACTCGACGTTGGTGAAGCCGGCCGCCGCCGCGCGTTCGCGCCCGAACGCGAGCATCTCGGCGGAGATGTCTGTGGCCACGACGCGGCCCTCCGGGCCGGCCTTACGCGCGGCGGTGAGCGCCGGCTCGCCATAGCCGGCGGCGACGTCCAGGACCCGGCTTCCCGACCGCACGCCGGCGAGCTCCACCAGCCGCTCGCTGATGTGCGCGTCTGCGCGGTCGTTGAACTCGCTCCACTCCTTCCATCCCGCCGCAGCAGAGTCCCAGTTCTCGTGCTGCGCCTCGCGGAAGTCGATGGGGTCGATCGCCTTGGGTCCCATGTATGAAGCAAGCAACCGTGCCGATGGACGTCGCGGGATGGTTATCGAACCCCGCCTTCATCCGTAGGCTCGGAGCACTGCTCAGCGAAGGCGGTGTGGCCTCGGCGGCCCTCCGGCGCAGGGCCTGAACCGCGACGGCCCGCCGAGGCGGGCCGTCGTATCGCGGCCGGGAGCGACCCGGGCACGATTGCCACTCGTGGGCGAGAGCAACAACCGGCGAGCGGCCGGAACGGCGAAATCTCGACGCGCCTGAGCGGGTGCCCTCAGAGGGTGGCCCTGCAGCGCCTCGATCCCGCTTCGACTTGCCCGACGGCGGGGCGGGCTACTGCCAGCAGCGCTTGTCGGGGACCGTGATGTAGAACCCCTGCGCCCCCCCTTGGACGTTGACGTCCTCGTCGTTGGGATTGCGGCACTTCAGCTCGGAGAGACCGTTGTAGTAGTAGACGGCGCGGTTCGTGAACCGGTTCTTCATCGACCACTTGCCATTGCTGAACCAGTGCCACGATCCGTCGGCCCAACTGGCGCCGTAGCCCCACTTGGTGCCCTCGTATTGGGTGTTCGACCAGAAGCAGACCCACCCGTCGGGGCAATATGAATCCGCGGACGCTTGCCCCGTGCCTCCGACGGCGATCGCCACAACTGCCAGGACCAGCGCCACGAGCGACGTCGACTTCCGCCTCATACCGACCTCCGCAGTCTCGTGAAGCATCGTGAACGAAGGCCGGAGCCTCCACCGCTTGCGAGTCGCGAGCCGTCCATGGCCTGATTTGGCCTCATTGCCGCCAGCCCGGTCGACCCTAACCGTCCGCTGCTTGGCTGTCAAAAGATCCGAGTGGCGCCATCCAGGCTGATCACAGTTCGTCCCGCGCCAGATGCACGGCCCGCGCTTGTGCGACGTCAATCCACACCTCCCAGCGACCGGATGCCGACTGATGGTCGTCGTAGAACCGGTACGGGCGGCGACCGCCGAACGGACCGCAGTAAATCGAGGCGAGCGGCGGGATCTATTGCGTCATGTCGTCGGCCCCCGACTTGCTGTGGGCGGACATCGACAACGAACCGAGTCTCTCGACGGTCGAGATCACGGTCGGGCCCAAGCCGAAGCACTCGGCCTGAGGCGTGGAGCCCGCGCCCGCGCGCTCGCTCAGCGGGACATCGAAGCAAGCGACCAGTGGAGGCGGGGGGAATCGAACCCCCAACTCGGCGTTGCAAACGCCGCGTGTTTCCGTTAGCACCACGCCCCCGGCGCTTGCTCCTCAAGGTAGCGGCGACCAGACGGTCGGGGGACCGGCGGCGGCGTCCCACAGGCCGCGCGTGAGAACATCCGCGGTTCCGGGGAGGACTTGCACATGGCTGACGACTCGACGACCGCGGAGGGCCGCGCGCGCGAGGCTGGCGAGGACCAGGACGCCGCCGACGCGCCGGAGGCCGGCGACGAGCCGCGCACCAAGGAGGAGCTGCACTCGCCCGGGGGCCGCGGGGACCGCGACAAGTCGCCGCGGCCCGCGAACGTCTCCGAGCAGCCGCAGCGTGCCGAGGTCTCGAACTACGAGATCGTCTCGCACCACTTCGACCAGGCGGTCGAGCGCCTCGGGATCCCCGAGGACGCCGCGGCCGTGCTGCGCTCGTCCTACCGCGAGGTCCAGGTGCAGATCCCGGTCCGCATGGGCGACGGCCGGATCCACGTCTTCTCCGGCTACCGCGTCCAGCACAACGGCGCGCGCGGCCCCTACAAGGGCGGCATCCGCTTCCACCCTGAGGTCGACCTCGACGAGGTGCGCGCGCTCGCCGCGCTGATGACCTGGAAGACGGCGATCGCGGGCGTCCCCTACGGCGGCGCCAAGGGCGGCGTGAACTGCCCGGTCGCCGACTGCTCGGCGGACGAGCTGGAGAAGATCGCCCGGTCGTTCATGGCCAAGGTCGAGAAGCTGCTCGGGCCGCACCGCGACATACCGGCGCCGGACGTCGGCACGAACGCGCAGACGATGGCCTGGATGATGGACGAGTACGGCAAGATCCACGGGCACACGCCGGCCTGCGTGACGGGCAAGCCGATCGCGCTGGAGGGCTCGCTCGGCCGCGAGGCGGCGACCGGCCGCGGCCTCGTGACGCTCTACTGCGAGGCGGCGAAGGACATCGGCCTCGACCCCGAGGGCACGCGGTTCGTCGTCCAGGGCTACGGGAACGTCGGCTCCTGGACGGCGCGGATCATGCAGGACCTCGGCGCCACCCTCGTGGCGGCGTCCGACGCCAACGGCGCGATCCACCGCGAGGACGGCATCGACGCCCACGAGCTCGCAGACCACGTGGCCCGCGACGGCGGCGTGGCCGAGTTCGAGGGAGCCGAGGAGATCTCGCCGGACGAGCTGCTCGGCGTCGAGTGCGAGCTGTTCGTCCCGGCGGCCCTCGGCGGGATGATCCACGAGGCCAACGCGGACAGCCTCCGCGCGCGCGTCGTGCTCGAGGGCGCGAACAGCCCGACCACGCCGGCCGCCGACGAGATCCTCGCCGGCAACGACGTGCACGTGATCCCGGACGTGATGGCGAACGCGGGCGGCGTCGTCGTCTCGTACTTCGAGTGGGTCCAGAACCTCCAGCACTTCCGCTGGGAGGAGGACGAGGTGAACGAGCGCCTCGGCAAGGTCATGCGGGACGCCTACCGCGAGGTGTCGGAGCGGGCCCGCGAGAAGGAGCTGCCGCTGCGGCCGGCGGCGTACGAGCTCGGGATCGAGCGCGTCTACGAGGCGGCGACCACGCGCGGGTACATCCACGAGCAGTAGGCCGGGCGGGCACGGCCCCGGAAAAGGGCGAAGGGGCCGGCAGCCGTGCCGACCCCCTTCGCAAGCGGCTTTCGCCGCACCGAACGACGGAACCCTCCATGCCGTCGTACGCGATCTATCGGTCTCCGGGCGCGGGGCGGGAGCCGGCGGGCCCCAGGGTCGGACATCCGTCCGCCCCGGCGTCCGGAACGGCCCGCTCGACCCAGCTCAGTCCTCGAGGTCGAAGTCCCGCGGGGGCTTCTGCTCGAACCAGAGCCGATCGTGCTCCGGCGTCTCGCGAAGGAACTCCGGCGTCTCCTCGAGCGGGTCCTCGTCGCCGTCGCCGGCGGCGGGCTCGCCAGCGGCTGGCTCGGCGGCGGCGGGCGGCGGCGGCTCGGTCACGGCCGGCTCGACGGGCGGCGGGGGCTCGAGCTCCCGGTCGACCTCGTGGACCGGCGGATGGACCGGCTCGACGGCGGCGACGGCGTCCCCGTGGGGAGCCGGCTCGGGCGGGTCGACGGCGACGACGTCCGCCTCCGGCACGTCCGAGTCCACGTACTCGGCGCCCTCGTGCTCATCGCCGGCCTCGTGCTCCTCGGCGACCTCGCCGGCCTCGAGCGGCTCCGCCGGCTCGGGCACCGGATCGCGCCGGGCCGGGCCGAGCGCCTCGAGCTCCTGGCGCGCCAGCTCGTCGTCCGCCGCTCCCCGCTTACGCTTGAGCTCGAGGTGCTCGCGGATGGCGTCGTCGAGCACACCCATCGCGCGAGTAGGTTAATCGAGCGGCGGTCGCCTCCGCCGGCTCAGGCTGTCGGCGGCCGCGCGGACCCGACCGGGCGCTCGACGCGGTTCTTCCCGGCCCGCTTCGCGCGGTATAGCGCGGCGTCGGCCTCCGCGATCAGCCCGGCCTTGTCCGCCGCGCTCGCCGGCAGCGACGCGACGCCGAAGCTCGCCGTCACCTGAAGCGGCCCGCGGCCGTCGAGCGACTTGATCTCGAGGCGCTCGATCGCGACGCGCATGCGCTCGGCGAGCAGCTCGGCGCCGGTGACGTCGGTCTGGGGCAGGATCACGGCCATCTCCTCGCCGCCGTAGCGGGCCGGCTCGTCGATGTCGCGCGACAGGGAGCGGAGCACGCGACCGACCTCGAGCAGCACCCGGTCGCCCTGCTGATGGCCGAACGTGTCGTTGATCTGCTTGAAGTCGTCGATGTCGAGCATCGCGAGGCCGACGTCGGTGCCGAAGCGGCGGCTTCGCTCGATCTCGCCGTCGAGCGTGTCGTGGAAGTGGCGGAGGTTGTAGAGGCCGGTCAGCTCGTCGGTGACGGCCTGGGTCTGGACGATCTCGTGCAGGTCGACGTTCTCGATCGAGATGGCGGCCTGGCCGGTCAGGTACGTGAACAGCTCGTACTCGTTGTCGTCGAAGTCGCCGCTCGTGCGCGCGATCGAGATGACGCCGACCTGCTCGTGCGAGCCGCCGCGGCCGAGCCGGGCGACGAGCGGGGCCGCGAGCGCGTAGACACCGTCCGAGTCGGCGCGGACCGGCCGGTGGTCGTCGCCCTCCGTCTGGCCCTCGAGCGTGGCGAGCCAGTCCGGCCCGGCGGCGCCGTCGACCGCGAACGCCTTCCGCTCGGCCGCCTCGAGGGCGCCGTCGAGCCTCGGGTCGCCCGCCCCGACGCGGGCGGCGCTCATCCGGCGCGCGTCGATCGGCAGCGCGCGGCCGGTCTCGGCCTCGCACGCCTCCACCGCCGTCCGGACGGCCAGCTTCACCATCCCCTCGCGGTCGAGGCCGGTGGCGAACGCGTCGCCGACGCGCCGGATCGTGCCCTCCAGCTCGGCGCGCTTGCGCTCGACCTCCTCGATCTTCGACTCGAGCTGGCTCGACATCGCGTTGAACTCGCGGCCGAGGGCGGCGAACTCGTCGGCTCCCTCGACCGGGACCGGGCGGCTGAAGTCGCCGCGCGCGAGGCGCCGGGCGGCCTCGAGGAACTGGTCGATCTGCGTCTGGAGAGCGCGGACGGCCATGCGCGACGAGAGGAGGGCGAGGAGCAGGAACGCGAGGAGGATCGCGCCGATCAGCAGGCGCTGGTCGTTCACCGACGAGCTGAGGTCGCTCTTGCTGGCGAGCACGCCGACCTCGACCGGCGGGCCGGCCGGCGGCCTGTGGGCTGTGAAGCGGCCGCGGTAGTCGGCGCCGGCGATCGTCACGTCGCGGGAGCCGGTCTCGACGTCCTCGCTCCCGGTGCCGTCGAGCGTCGACCCGAGCGCCCGTCCGCGGCTCGACACGTGGACCTCGAGGTCGGTGATCTTCGCCAGCCGGCCGGCGTACTCGTCCGCCGTCGTGACGGACGTCGCCACGAAGCCGACCGTCGCGCCGTTCTCCCTCGCCGACACCGCGGTGACGGAGGGAGCGACCGCGGTGGTCGTCCCCATCTGCGCGATGGCCCGCCGGTCCCCGTCGTAGGCGACGACCGAGACGACCTCGGGATGGGCCGCGCGCAGCTGCCGGATGCGGCGCTCGATCGCCCCGGGCCGGCCGGCGACGAGCGCACGGACGAGGTTCCGGTCGCGGCCCACGCCCTCCCGGCGCGCGGCGTCGACCGCGTGGTCGTACTCGGCCTCGTCGGTTCGCTGCGCCTGGTAGAGCCGGGCGTCGACCTTGCCGGTCTCGCTGCTGGCGGTGAGCTTGAACAGCACGATCGCCACCGAGATCATCGGGACGACCACGATGATCGTGAAGAACAGGAATAGCCGGCTGCGGAAGCTCATACGGGGTACACGTGACCTCGAAGCAAGGCTACTTGCCCGTTTGGGGACATGTGCAAGCGCGCCGGCAGGCCCCCGATCCGCCGCTACCATGCCCCGTGGAGCCTGGGGCTATAGCTCAGCTGGAAGAGCGCCTGGATCGCACCCAGGAGGTCGCCGGTTCGAGTCCGGCTAGCTCCATCGCACTTACCTGCTCGAGCCGGCTGCTCGGCGCGAGCCGCCGCTTCAGGGGGAGGAACGTGGGGAAGTCGGGTTCGACCGAGGGCCAGTCGGCGTCTGAGCTGATCGACGCGAGGATCGCCGAGCTCGGCGACTGGCGCGGGGAGACGTTGAGCCGGATGCGCGAGCTCATCAGGGAGGCGGATCCGGACGTCGTGGAGGAGTGGAAGTGGAGGGGCACTCCCGTCTGGGAGCACGACGGGGTCGTCTGCACCGGCGAGTCCTACAAGTCGGTCGTGAAGCTGACCTTCGCCAAGGGGGCTTCGCTGGACGACCCGGCCGGGCTCTTCAACTCGAGCCTCGAGGGGAACACGAGGCGCGCGATCGACATACACGAGGGGGAGGAGGTCGACGCGGGCGCGTTCAAGGCGCTGATCCGCGCCGCGGTCGCCCTCAACGCGGCCGGCGGAAGGTCGCGGCCGAGACGAGCGAAGTAGCTACTTTTACCCGGATGGATCACGTACCGCTCGACGTCCTGGAGGCCGGTATCGCCAAGGTTCGCGGCTCGCCGCCGGACGGCGGCAGGGTCGAGTTGATCGTGCGGCGGCCGAGCGAGGGCGAGCGCGAGCCGGTCGACGCCGCGGAGCTCGACCCCGTCGAGGGCCTGGTCGGCGACAACTGGCGCACGCGCGGCAGTCGCGCGACCGAGGACGGGTCCGCGCACCCCGACCTCCAGCTGACCCTGATGAACGCCCGCGCGGCGGCGCTCGTCGCGCAGACGCGGGAGCGCTGGCCGCTGGCGGGCGATCAGCTGTTCGTGGACCTCGACCTGAGCGAGGCGAACCTGCCGGCGGGCACGCGGCTCGAGATCGGCTCGGCCGTGATCGAGATCACCGCCATCCCCCACACCGGCTGCGGCAAGTTCGTGCGCCGCTTCGGCGTCGACGCGTCGAAGCTCGTCAACTCGCCCGTCGGGCGGGAGCTCAACCTGCGCGGGCGCAACGCGCGGGTCGTCACCGGCGGGCCCGTCCGGACCGGCGACCCGATCCGCAAGGTTCCTCCCCCGGCCTGACCGGCGAGCTAGGGTGACCCCGTGAGTAGGGGGCTCACACGCTCGCAGTTCCTCGCCGCCGGCGCCGGCGCCGCGCTGACCCCGTGGGTGCCCGCCCACGCCGCTCCGCGGCGCCGGACGAGCGCCCGCCTCGACGTCGAGCGCGTCGAGCACGTGGTGATCCTCATGCAGGAGAACATCTCGTTCGACCACTACTACGGCACGCTCGCTGGCGTCCGCGGCTTCTCCGACCCGCAGGCGCTCACGCTGCCGAGCGGGCGGTCGGTGTTCGAGCAGCCGTACCCGGCGTCGGCCGACGGGTACCTGCGGCCGTGGCGCTTCGACGACGCGTCGGCCAACCCGTGCAACGTGCTCGTCGACAACGGCTGGGCGTCGCGGCACAACGCGTGGGCGGAGGGCCGGATGGACGGGTTCGTCGGCGCGACGTTCGGGACGCCGAACCACTTCACGATGGCCTACTACGACCGCGCCGGCGTGCCGTGGCACGCGGCGCTCGCGGACGCGTTCACCGTCTGCGACGGCTACTTCTGCTCCGTCCTCGGCCCGACGAACCCGAACCGGCTCTACATGTGGACGGCGACGATCGACCCGAACGGGCGCGACGGCGGGCCGGACTACGACAACCAGGCGTACGCCAACGGGGACACGCGGTACACCTGGCCCACGTACCCGGAGCGCCTGACGGACGCCGGCGTGTCGTGGCGCGTCTACCACGAGGACGACGACTTCGACGACAACGCCCTGAAGTACTTCGCGAGCTACCAGGACGCGCAGCCGGGGTCGCCGCTCTACGAGAACGCGATGCGGAGCCGCCCGGCCGACGCCTTCGTCCAGGACGTCGCGGCCGACGACCTCCCGCAGGTCTCCTGGATCGTCCCGCCGACGAAGGCCTCGGAGCACCCGATGGTCTCGGCCCCCGCCCTGGGCGCCGACTACTGCGACAAGGTCATGAAGGCGTTCGCCGCCCACCCGAAGGTGTGGCGGAAGACCGCCCTCGTGTTCACCTACGACGAGGACGGCGGCTACTTCGACCACGTCCGGCCGCCGACCCCGCCGCCCGGCACGCCCGACGAGTTCGTCGGCGACCAGCCGATCGGGCTCGGGTTCCGCGTGCCGACCGTCGTCTGCTCCCCGTGGACGCGCGGCGGGTTCGTGTGCTCCAAGACCTACGACCACACGTCGCTGATCCGGTTCCTCGAGCGTCGCTTCGGCGTGGAGGAGCCGCAGATCACCGCCTGGCGGCGCCAGACCTGCGGCGACCTCTGGGAGTGCTTCGACTTCGCGTCGCCCGACTACGGCTTCCCGAGGCTGCCCGCGATGGCCGATGCAGCGGCCAGGACGGACGCGGCCTGCTCGAACAACCCCGTCGCGCCGCCGGTCGCGGTCAACGGCCCGATGCCGTCGCAGGAGCCGGGCTCGAAGCCGCGCCGGCCGTGCGCCCGGCAGGCCGACCCGGTCGTGATCCGCCTGCCGCGGAAGCGGAGCAGGCGGCTGCTCAGCGGGACCGTCGCGGTCTCGGGCCGGAGGACGCGGCGCCTCACCCGAAAGGAGCTGCGTCGCGGTCGGGTCGTCCTGAGGCTGCCCGCCGGGACGACCGCGGATGTGAGGATCGTGCTGCGCGTGCGGTCGCACGGGCGCGCCGGGCGGGTGCGCGTCGAGCGCACCGTCCGCGCCGTGTGCCGGTAGGCGCGACGCGGCCGCTCGGCGCAGCGCGCAGTTGCCGTTTCGCGCCGCGCCCGGCGGGGAATGTCCCGCTCGGGGGATTGGACGAGGTGCACGCGAGGGGGATACGGGGGGCGATGACGGCCGCGTTCCTGTCGTCGCTCGCCGTCGCGGCCCCGGCCGCCGCGGAGACGAAGGCGGTCGACGGCACCTCCGCCGCGTTCGCCGACTCGGTCGGCGTGGCGATCCACGAGTTCTATCCCAACACCCTCTACGGGGACAAGGCGATCCTGAAGAGCATGCTGCTCGACCTCGGGGTCAAGCACGTGCGCGACGGCGCCGCCCTCGACCGCGAGCAGTACGGGAACGAGTACCCGTCCGCGCGCGACATCGCCAGCTCCGGGATCAAGTTCCAGTGGGTCGCCG
The DNA here is from genome assembly GCA_036389295.1 of Thermoleophilaceae bacterium. Taxonomy (GTDB): domain Bacteria; phylum Actinomycetota; class Thermoleophilia; order Solirubrobacterales; family Thermoleophilaceae; genus AC-37. Next base: position 29,482 of record DASVQB010000046.1, read on the forward strand.
GCGAGCCGACGCCGGGCTCGCCGCAGCACGCCGACGAGACGATGGCGCTGCTGACGGACCCGAACCGCCTCGGCGGCACGGCCGAGGCGCTCGAGGGGCCGAACGAGCTCGACCGCCTGCGCAACCAGGACCTCCTCTGGAGCTCGAAGCTCTACGCCTTCATGGGCGAGTTCTACCCGCGCTTCAAGGCCGACTCGCGGTTCGCCTCGATGCCGTTCTACGGGCCGACCTTCCAGCGGACCGAGACCCGGCAGGAGTACGCCCGCATCCCCGGGTCGGGCCAGCTCATGGACGCGCCGAACGCGCACGTCTATGCGGCCGGCGATCCGCCGGAGACGACCGTCGAGTCAGAGACGCAGGCGGTCGCGAAGGATTTCGGGAACGCCGACCGCAAGCCGGTGATCAGCGAGACCGGCTACCACACGGCCCTGAACGACGTGGTCGAGCCGGGCCACCCGCCGGCGTCCGAGCGCGCCCAGTCGATCTACCTGCTCCGGACGCTGCTGACGGCGTTCGCCGCGAAGATCCCCCGCACCTACGTCTACCAGCTCCTCGACCAGGAGCCGGAGACCGCCCAGCGGAACCTCCAGGAGCACTTCGGCCTCGTCGCGATCGACGCCGGGACCGTCGGGGCGCCGCCGAGCACGTGGACGATCAGGAAGAAGCCCGCCTTCAACTCGATCAAGGAGCTGCTCGAGCTGAGCGCCGATCCCGGCAGCGGCGCCGTCCCGAAGGCGCTCGACTACTCGCTCACCGGCTCGACCGCCGGGATCCGCCGCGTGCTGCTCGCGCGCAGCGGCGGGGTCGTGGACCTGGCGCTCTGGCGCGAGGCCTCCGTGTGGAACCGCAGCACGAAGACCGACCTTTTCCCGGCCGACTCCTCGGTGACGCTCCAGCTCGGCGAGCGCGCCGACGTCAGCACCGAGCGACCGCACAGCCAGACCAGCTTCACGTCGCTCGGCCGCGGCACGAGCTTCCCGCTGAGCGTGGGGGCCGACCCGCTCGTGGTCCGGATCGCGCTCTCGAAGTACGCGACCGAGGTCCGCAACGACGACCCGTCCGCGTGGCTGCGCCTCGGCGAGCCGTCGGGTGCGGCGACAGACTCGGCCGGCCGCGGCGCGACGGTCGATCCGTGGGCGGCGGCGCCGACCTACGGGCAGCCGAGCGCGGTCGGCGACGTCGACGACCGGTCGGTGACGGTCGCGCCCGGCCAGCAGGCGACGCTGCGGCTCCCATCCTCGGTCTCGACCGGCACGGGCGCGACGGTGGAGCTGTGGGTGAAGCCCGCGACCGCCGTGCCGGACTGGGCCCACTTCCTGACGTCCGGCCTCGGCGACTGGACGGTCGCGATGCGCGTCTACCAGCCGCACGCGGGCGCGTACTGGGGCTCGACGTACGGCTCGAAGTTCGGGAGCGAGACGGTCTTCCGCGACTTCGACTACGGGCAGTGGCACCACCTCGTGCTGGCGATGGGCGGCGGGACGTCGACCACCTACCTCGACGGTCGGAAGGTCGGCGAGACGAGCGGCGACGACGCCCTCGACCTCTCGACCTTCGCGTTCGGCGCCCGGAGCGGCAGCGGCGGGTTCGCCGGGTCGCTCGACGAGCTGGCGGTCTACCCGCGGGCGCTGAGCGCGGCGCGGGTCTGCGCGCACTACCGGGCGGCCGGCGGAAGCTGCTAGCCGGCGGCCGGCTCCGCTAGCCGTCCTCGCGGCCGCGCTCCTCCTCCTGCTGGCGCAGGCTCTCGCGCTCGACGAACTCGTGCGGGGAGCGAGGCGTCCGCGTGCCGGCCGCGAGGTCCGCTATGTCCTCGCGGAGCGAGCGCGCGCGCTCGTCGCGCGCGCGCTTCTCGTCCGCCTCGCCCGGCGGCTCCGCCGGCTCCCGTCCGGTCTCGTCGGGCTCCTCGCCCATGCCGGCGAGGCTAGCGCCTGGAGCGGCTCCGGCTGCGCCCGCCGGACGACGCGCGCGAGCGGCCGCCGCCCGAGCGGCCGCCTCCCTTCGCGCCCTCCTTCGGCTTCGCGCTCGGCTTCAGGCCGGAGATCTCCGAGCGCAGCGCCTCCGCCCTCGCGCCGGCCGCCTGCGCGCTGCCCTTCCCCGCCGACACGGCGGCCTTGAGCGAGCTGTCGCTCTTCGGCAGGCCCTGGTCGATGCCCGGGTGGGGCGTCATCTCGTCGATCCACGCCCGGACGCCGCCCTTCCGCTCCTCGGCCGGGCCGAGCTCGCGGAACGTGGGCTTCGAGCCGCCGAACCAGGTCTGCTGCCACCACGAGTCGGTGACCGGCTCCTGCCACGAGAGGTATCCGCCGCGCAGGATCGTCCGCGGCTGCTTGACCGCGCCGGTGAAGCTGTAGCGGACGCCGTCGACCTTCTTCGGGTCGAAGAACCGCGGCGTGTAGAAGTCGGACACCAGGATCCCGTTGACGGTGTAGCCGAACTGCGCGGCCTCGCTCGGGTCGCTGACCTCGACGAGGAAGGCGACTCGGCCCTGGCCCTGCTTCGGCGACTCGCCCGGCACGAGCCGGTTGCCCCACGGGTCCACGAGCAGCTCGCACACCTCGTGGCTCGCGGTGAGCGACCAGCTGTCGCTCATCTGGATCAGGGCGAACGGCTGCCCGTTCTTGTCGAGGTGGATCCCCGCGGCGCCCTCGAACGGAAGCTCCTCCATCACGACGAGCGGGATGTAGCCGACCGGCACGTCCTCGAGCGTCGGGAACGCGTCGACCGTGACCGGCGGGAGACCCCAGATCGGCCCGAGGTCGCGCGAGGCCTGGCGCTGGAGCGCCGCCGCGACGCGCGACACGTCGCCGGGGTCGTGGCCGCTCACCTCCGACACGAGAGCGAGGTTGTAGGGCAGCATCTTGTCCTCCTTCCGCCCTTGCGGGCGACGCGTCAAGTGATGGGGACCCTACCTGACCGCTCAAGGGCCTCGCAGTGGCGGGCCCGCGGCGCCCGCGCGACGGCCAGAATGCGGGGCGTGAGCCCGGCGAGGGTCATCGACGTCGACACCCCCCACGGGCCCGCCCGCGTGCACCTCCGCCCGGCGGCGCAGCCGCGCGCCGCGCTCGTCCTCGGCCACGGCGCCGGCGGCGGCGTGGCGGCGCCCGACCTCGCGGTCGCGACGGAGACCGCGCTCGCCGTGGCCGTGAGCGTCGCCCTCGTGGAGCAGCCCTACCGGGTCGCCGGCCGGCGCGCACCGGCCCGCGCGCCGCAGCTCGACGCGGCGTGGACGGCGGTCGCGGAGCGCCTGCTCGCGCGGGAGCTGGCCGGCCTCCCGCTGGTCGCGGGCGGCCGCTCGATGGGAGCCCGCGTCGCGTGCCGCACGGCGGACGCCGTCGGCGCCGCCGCCGTTCTCTGCCTTGCGTTCCCGCTCGAGCCGCCGAGCCGCGCCGGCAAGCCGCCGCAGAGCAGGCTGGCGGAGCTGGACGCGGTGACCGTGCCCGTGCTCGTCGTCCAGGGCGAGCGCGACCGGTTCGGGACGCCGCCCCCCGCACCGTCCCGGAAGGTCGTCCAGGTGCCGGGCGACCACGGCCTCAAGTCGGACCTGGAGGCCGTGGCCGCGGCCGTGCGGGCGTGGCTGCCGGCCGTCGTGCCCGCCGCCGGTCAGTCGCGGACCGGCTCGTAGACCATGATCTCGACGCCGTCGCCGACCGTCCTCGAGTCGGTCAGGCGAAGCGGCTTCTTGGCGCTCGTCTCGCCGAACAGCCGCTTGCCCTTCCCGAGCACGACCGGGAAGACCATCAGCCGCAGCTCGTCCACGAGGTCCCGCTCGAGCAGCGACTGGACGAGCTGCCCGCTGCCGTGGACGACGACGTCGCCGTCGTGCTCGTCACGCAGCCCGGGCACCCCGTCCAGGCCGTCGAGGACCGTCGAGTTGGTCCAGTCGGGATCGCTCAGCGTCGACGAGACGACGTACTTCGGCATCTGGTTGAACTTGTCGGCGAACTCGCCGCTCCGCGACGGCCACGCGGCCGCGAAGCCCTCGTAGGTCCGCCGGCCGAGGAGCAGCGCGTCGGCGCCGAGCGCCTCGTCGAGCTTGAACTTGTCGCCCTCGTCGCCGCGCGAGAACTCGAAGCTCCAGCCCCCGTGCTCGAAGTCCTCGGCCCCGCCGGGGTCCTCGATCACCCCGTCCAGCGACACGAACTCGGTTACGACGATGCGTCCCATTGCCCTCTCCTTCGTATATGCGGTTTCGGAGGCTGAGACCGGCGCTGGCGCGACGACTCATCGGCCCGTCATACTGCCGCGCCATGGCAGCCACCTACACGCTCGCAAGGCTCACGGAGGTCGAGGACCAGGCTCCCGGCTTCGGGATCTCCGAGTTCCAGGAGGCCCGCTTCGCCAACGACGCCCTCGCCACCGAGTCCACCGGCGTCAGCTTCCACCGCGTCAAGCCGGGCATGCGCCAGGCGTTCGCGCACAGGCACGAGAGCGCCGAGGAGGTCTACGTGGTCGTGTCCGGCGCGGGCCGGGTGAAGATCGACGACGAGATCCTCGAGCTCGAGGCGCTCGACGCGCTCCGGATCGCGCCCACCGCGGTGCGCCAGTTCGAGGCCGGCCCGGACGGGCTCGAGATGATCGTCTTCGGGCCGCGGCTCAAGGGCGACGGCGAGGTCATGCCGGGCTGGTGGAGCGACTGAGCCGCTCGCGCTGCGGCGCGACGGTGTGAGCCGGGTCGCGCGCGGACCCGAAGCCGGCCTCGAACACCATCCAGCGCTCGCACGCCGCGCCGGCGAGCACCATCGTCGCGCCGGCCAGCCGTCCGGCGCGCCGCGCGCGTGCCGCGCCCACGAGCAGCGCGCCCCCGGTCGTCAGCGCCTGCGCGGCGCGGCGGTAGCGGCCCGCCGCTCCCTCGCGGTACGGGGCGCCGAGATCGCCCAGCCGGCGCTGCATCGCGACCTCGGCCGCCGCCTCGACCACGACACCGCCGACCGCCAGCCGCCGCGCCGGCCCGGCGGACGCGGGCGGCGTGAGCAGCGTGGCCGCCGCGCCGGCGCTCGCGGCCGCGCCGCCCGCGAACAGGAACGGCAGCTCGCGCCGCGCCTCCGACCACGCCGGGATCGCCGTGTTCGCGACGAGCACGGCCGTGTAGGTCGAGAGCGGCAGGCCGAGGAGGGCCGCGACCGGCCCGGCCGCGCGGCCCGCCCGCGGGAACCAGCCGGCGAGGTCGCGCCCGGCGGCGAGGGCGATCGCCGGGGCGGTCGCGCCGAGCAGCCACGAGCCGACGCTCATCGGCGACGTCGGCTTGAGGACGCGGAGCATGTTGAGGAACCGCTCGGGCCGGCCGAGGTCGGCGATCAGGAGCGGCGGGCTCGCGCCGATCCCCGCGAGCGACGCGATCCACGCGCCGCGGGCCAGCTCGTCGTTGCCGGCCGCCCGCGCGGCGTAGGCGAGCGCGGCCGACGCGCCCGCGAGCCCGCCGGCGAAGAAGTACCACGGCACCTCCGGCTTCCAGACGGGCTCCCGGACGACCGGCCGCCCGTAGTAGGAGCCGGCGGTCAGCTCCGCCCTCCCGCGACGGCCGCCGCCACGCCGAGGCCGAGCGCCGCGGCCGCCGCGAGCGCGCCGCGCCAACTCGCGCCGAGCCGCCGCGTGGGCGCGACCGGGTCCGGCGGCAGGCCGTAGGTCTCCGGCTCGTCGAGCAGCAGGAGGAACGCGCCGGCGCCGCCCACGCCGTCGCCCGGGTCGGCCCCGTAGAGGCGCGCCTCGGGAACGCCGTCGTCCCGCAGCCGCGCCACCCGCGCCGCCGCCCGCTCGCGCAGCTCGTCGAGGTCGCCGAACTGGATCGAGTCGGTCGGGCAGGCCTGCGCGCACGCCGGCTCCATCCCGCCCTTGAGCCGGTCGTAGCAGAGCGTGCACTTGAAAACCCGCCCGTCGCGCTCGCGGCGGTCGAGCACCCCGAACGGGCAGGCGACCACGCAGTAGCCGCAGCCGTTGCAGACGTCCTCCTGGACGACGACCGACCCGAACTCGGTCCGGAAGATCGCGCCGGTCGGGCAGACGTCGAGGCAGGCCGCCTCGGTGCAGTGCTTGCAGACGTCCGAGCTCATCAGCCAGCGGAACCCGTCGTCGCCGTCGCCGACCGATACCGCCTGCTCGACGAACGCGACGTGGCGCCAGCGGTTCGGGCCGAGCGACCCCGAGTTGTCGTAGGACTCGCCGGTGAACCCGAGCGGGTCGTCGGGCACGCCGTTCCACTCCTTGCAGGCGACCTCGCAGGCCTTGCAGCCGATGCAGACCGAGGTGTCGGTGAAGAAGCCGACGCGCGGCTGCGGGTCGGGCCAGCCGGTCACGGCGCTCCCGTCCCCGCCCGCGACCGGTAGCCCTCGACCAGCGCGAGCAGCTCGCGGCCGCGCGGCCTCCGCCCCGGCCTGACGTCGCAGGTCGCGGCCTTGGTCTCCTGGATCCAGACGTTGGGGTCGAGCGCGAGCGCGAACAGGTCGTTCGCCGAGTCGCCCGTCCCGATCCCGTGCCCGCCCCAGTGGTACGGCACGCCGACCTGCTGAACGGTCCGGCCCATCACCTCGAGCGGCCGCATCCGCTCGGTGACCATCACCCTCGCCTCGACCGCCGAGCGCGCGGTGACGATCGTGGCCCAGCCGCCGTGCTCGAGGCCGCGCTCGGCGGCCAGCTCGGGGCTGACCTCGCAGAACGGCTCGGGCTGGAGCTCCGACAGGTACGGGAGCGTGCGCGACATCCCGCCCGCCGTGTGGTGCTCGGTCAGCCGGTAGCTCGTGAGCACGTACGGGAAGACCTCGCTGCCGCTCGGGTTGGACGGGTTCTCGTCGCGGTCGTAGGTCAGCCGCGCCGGGTTCGCGCCCTGGCCGTAGAGCGGGTTGCGGTACGGCGACTCGTGCGGCTCGTAGTGCACCGGCAGCGGCCCGTCCGCGAGGCCGGCCGGCGCGTACAGCCAGCCGAGACCGTCGGCCTGGACGATGAACGGCGTCCAGCCGCAGAGCGCGTCGAGGCCGCGCGCGTCCGGGCCGGGCACGTGGTCGGGCGGCTTGTCGTGCGGGAAGTCGGGGTCGTCGCCGAGTCCCGTCCAGCGGCCCTCCTCGGCGTCCCACCAGACGTAGCGCTTGCGCTCCGACCACGGCCGTCCGTCGCGGTCCGCCGAGGCGCGGTTGTAGAGGATGCGCCGGTTCGCGGGCCACGCCCAGCCCCACTCCGGCGCGATCCAGCTCTGCTCGTGGGCCGGCCTCCGTCGCGCCGGCCGGTTCACGCCGTCGGCGAACAGACCGGCGTGGATCCACGAGCCGCAGGCGGTCGAGCCGTCGGCGCGGAGGTCCTGGTAGCGGGCGACGTGCCGGCCGCTCGCGTCGACGCCGCCGATCTCCGCGAGCACTACCTCGGCGTCCGGCTCGTCGTGCGGGCCGGTCGTCGGGTAGTCCCAGGTCAGGTCCAGCACGAGCCGGTCGCGCTCCTCGGTCGAGGCCCGCAGCCGCTCGCGGACCCGCCGCCCGAGATGGAAGAAGAAGTGGAGCTCCGAGCGGCAGTCGCCGGCCGGCTCGACCGCCTTCTCGTGCCACTGGAGGAGGCGCTGGGTGTTCGTGAACGTCCCGTCCTTCTCGGTGTGCGCCGCCGCCGGGAGGAAGAAGACCTCGGTCCCGATCTCCTCGGTGCGCAGCTCGCCCGTCTCGATCTCCGGCGAGTCGCGCCAGAACGAGGCGGTCTCGACCTCGGTCAGGTCGCGCACCACGAGCCACTCGAGCCGCGACATCGCGAGCCGCTGGAGCTTGCCGTGCGCGGAGCCGACCGCGGGGTTCTCGCCAACGGCGAAGAACCCCGGCACCTCGCCGTCGAGCATCCGGACCATCGTCGTGTAGTTCGAGTGGTCGCCGTCGACGCGCGGCAGGGCGCCGAACCGGAAGCCGTTCTCCGGCGTGGCGGCGGCGCCGAACCAGGCCTTGAGCATGCTCGTCACGTAGGCGTCGAGGTCGCCCCAGACGCCGGTCTCGGGACCGTTCAGCCGGACGAAGTGGCCGAGGTCGTCGCGCGACTCGGGGTGCGGCATCGGGACGTACCCCGGCAGGATGTTGAACAGCGTCGGGATGTCCGTCGAGCCCTGGATGTTCGCGTGGCCGCGCAGCGCCAGGATCCCGCCACCGGGACGGCCGACGTTCCCGAGCAGGAGCTGGAGGATCGCGGCGGCGCGGATGTACTGCACGCCGACCGTGTGCTGCGTCCAGCCCACCGAGTAGACGAACGCGGTCGTCCGCTCGGGGCCCGAGTTGTCGCAGAGCGCCTCGGCCACCTCGAGGAACGCCGCCCGCGGCACGCCGCACACCTGCTCGACGAGCTCCGGCGTGTAGCGGCGGAAGTGGCGCTTCAGCAGCTGGAAGACGCAGCGCGGGTGCTCGAGGTCGCGGTCGACCTCCGGCGGCTCGCCGTCGCGCAGCGTGATCCCGTGCGCCCCGTGCGCCTTCTCGCCGGTCACGTCGGCGGCGCGATCCTCGTCCGCCGACGCCTCCTGCTCGGAGCCGGCGTAGCCCCAGCTCTCGACGTCGTAGGCGCGGCGCTCGGGGTCGAAGCCGGAGAACAGGCCGTCCAGGTCCTCGGTGTCGGCGAACTCCTCCTTGACGATCACGGCCGCGTTCGTGAACCACCTGACGTACTCGCGGAAGTCGCGGCCGCTCTCGAGGACGTGGTTGACGAGCGCGCCGAGGAACGCGACGTCCGACCCCGCGCGCAGCGGCACGTGGAGGTCGGCCAGGGCGCTCGTCCGAGTGAAGCGCGGGTCGACGTGGATCACCTTCGCGCCGCGCTGCTTGGCCTCGACGACCCAGCCGAACCCGACCGGGTGGCACTCGGCCATGTTCGACCCCATGATCAGGATGCAGTCCGAGTTCTGGAGGTCCTGCTGGAAGGTCGTGGCGCCGCCGCGGCCGAACGAGGTCCCGAGACCCGGGACCGTCGAGCTGTGTCATATGCGGGCCTGGTTCTCGATCTGGATCGCGCCGAGCGCCGTGAACAGCTTCTTGATCAGGTAGTTCTCCTCGCCGTCCAGCGTCGCGCCGCCGAGGAACGCGATCCCGCGCGTGCGGTTGAGCGGCTCGCCGGCCTCGTTCTCGTCCTCCCAGGTCGCGGCGCGGGTGGCGATCACCCGGTCGGCGATCATGTCGGTCGCGGTCTCGAGGTCGAGCTCCTCCCACTCGGTGCCGTGCGGGCGGCGGTACTTGACGCGGTACTCGCGCATCGGGCCGTTCACGAGCTGCTCGGAGGCGGCGCCCTTCGGGCACAGCCGGCCGCGCGAGATCGGGCTGTCCGGGTCGCCCTCGACCTGGACCACCCGCCCGTCCTTCGCGTACACCCGCTGCCCGCAGCCGACGGCGCAGTAGGGGCAGACCGAGCGGGCCACGCGGTCGGCCGTCTCGGTCCGCGGCCTCAGGTCGGCCGAGCGCCTCGACTGCGCCGCCCTGCCCCGGGCCGTGGGATCGCCCCGCAGCTGGTCGAGGAGCGGCAGCCTGGGCACGAAGCGCAAGTTACCCCGCCCGCGCGCGAGGCGGCGCTCCCCTCAGGCGGCCTCGTCGGCGGCCGCCGCCTTCACGATCTCGGCCTGGCGGGCCGCGGCGACCGGGCCGACGTACGGCGCGAGGGCGACGTAGACGAGGTCCGGCGCGAGCCGCGGGAGCTCGCGGGTGCGCTCGTGGAGGATCTCGTCGTAGACGATCGAGTAGATGCCGCCGATGACGCCGTCGGCCGCGGCGGCGGGGATCCTCACGCCCTTCGGCGCCTCCTCGACGCCCGGGGCGAAGAAGTCGCCGAACGTGCGCATGACCTCGTCGCGCCGCGCGAGCGCGCGCGGGCCGGCCGCGAGGATCTCGAGCACGCAGAAGCGGGCGAGCGTCGGCCGCGAGGCGAGAGCGTCAAGGATCACCCGCAGGCCGGCCGCGACCCGGCTGGCCCACGGGCCCGGCTTGGCGTAGGCCTCGCTGGTCCACTGGAACAGGTAGCGGATGATCTCGTCGTACGCCGCGATGAAGCACTCGTCCTTGTCGGCGAACTGCTCGTAGAAGGTCTTGCGCGAGATCCCCGCCGCCTTGACCACGTCCGTGACCGTCGCGGCGGCGTAGCCCTTCGCCGCCACCACCTCGATGACCGCGTCGATCATCCGCTCGCGCTGCGAGCGGATCACGACCTCGCTCGGGAGGTTGTGGCGCCCGCGCGGCAGCTCGTGGGAGAGACGGAGGGTTCGGTCGTCGTCGGTCATGCGCCTACCTCGACTATTCCCCCGAAACGGGGTGTTTCAACGGTAAACACTCCTGGGACTACGGAAACTGCAAGTGTTTCTCAGCCGGCCACAGCGATTCGCCGTCCGCCGGAGAAAGGGGCGGCCACTGGTCTGAGCGAGGTGCTCCGGCCGCGCCAGCGCGGCCCGGAAAAGGGACAGCGCCGGAAGCGCCTAGCTGACTGGAGGCCGGCAGGGCGCCCCGGCACCGTTACATGAATCGTAGTGGCGCATGCCACGGCCGGCAAGCGCTGCTCGGAAAGGCAACACCACATGAAGCTACGCTCCTCGAAGAGCGCGGTCGTCGCGCTCTGCGCGCTCGCAATCCCGGCCGCGACGGCCGGCGCCGCCTCGGCGGCCTCGACCACGGTCACCCCGGCCGGCGACTACGCGCAGTCGGCGCTCGCCTCCGGGTCGAACGCCACGTTCACCATCGCCGGTTTCATGACCGTCACGTGCAACCAGTCGACGACCTCGCCGACCACGCCGCTCGGGACGAACACGAACAACCAGGTGCCGCTCGCGCCGGCCAACCACAACAACAACGGCCCGGTCAGCACCAACATCAACCCGCCCACGTTCAAGAACAACGGCGGGGCGTGCCCGACCAACCTGTTCGGCACCACGGCCAGCACGACGACCAACAGCACGAACGGCGCGTGGAAGCTGTCCGGCCAGAACGGCACGACGATCACGGGCAGCATGACCATCCCGAGGGCGGGGGCGGTCACCACCACCTCCAACGGGTGCACGATCACCATCGCCCCGAGCTCGGCCGCGACCGTCAGCGGCACGTGGACCAACGGCTCCGGCGGCTCGGCGTCGCGTATCGCGATCTCCGGCGCCTCGGTGCCGGTGAGCGTCTCGGGCGGCTTCGGATGCCCGAGCGCCTCGACGGCGTCGTTCTCGGCGAACTACGACGTCACCGACGTGAGCAACTCGAGCGCGAGCATCGTCGTCGGTCCGTAGCGACCGGCGGCGGCCGGTCCGCGCGACCGGCACCGTGCGGAACGGCGCGGTCCGCCCAAGCGGCGGGCCGCGCCCCCGCCGGCCGGGCGCCCCCGCTACGGCCGGCGGACCACCCGCACGCGCAGCCTTCCCTTCCGGCAGCCGTTCCAGCTCCGGCTGCTGACGACCTTCGCGCCGGTGCTGTGCGTCGCGACGACGCGCACGGCCAGCCGGCCTCCGCGCGGCAGCCTCGTCAGCTCGATCCGCCTGACGTCGCGGCCGCTGCGGCGGAGCCGCCGCCTTCCGTTCGCGTACGCCTCGACGCGGACGACCCGCGTGCCCGCGACGCGGTGCAGCTTGAAGGCGATCGACGACGGCCGCAGGCAGCCGGCCTCGCCCCGGGGGAACGGCCAGACGCCGTTCGTGAGCCGCACGACGTAGAAGCCGCTGTTGCCGTCCGAGTACCAGATCTCGCCGCGCTCGGGCACGAAGTCCGGCTGCGACATCGCGTAGTTGCTGCGGTCGCCGACGATCGGGCTCGGCCGCGACGGGGCCACGAAGTAGGCGATCTCCCGCGGGTGGAGCGGGTCGCGGACGTCGAAGACCCGCAGCCCGGACAGGATGAACGAGCAGGCGACGATGCCGGGGTCCACGCGCCGCGGCACGTTGCAGTAGTGGCCCGCGTAGCCCTGGACGAAGCTGCGCGCGCCCGGGTCCCCGTCGATCTCGGCGCGGCTCTCGGGCTGGTGGACCTGAAGCCGCATGTCGGAGACGACCTTCGGCCTCGTCTCGTCCTGGACGTCGATGATCCGCGCCGCGCCCACGCGCGGCCCGTTCTCGGCCGGGAAGTCGCCGCCGTCCTCGCCGAGACTGAACTCGTCGACCTCGACCACGTAGCGGCGACCGCCGATCGTCACCGGGATCGCGTTCTGCGGAATGCTCATCGTGTCCCACGTGAGCCGGCTCACCTCGTGCACCTGCGGGAACGGCTTGCGCGCCTGGATCTCGCTCACGTCCATGATCTGGAGGCCGAGGCTGCGGCCGGCGATGTAGGCCCGGTTCCCGTCGTCGCTCACGGTCATGCCGTGGGAGGGCGAGTCGAAGACCGTTACCGGGACGGGCACCCTCGGGTTCGCGAGGTCGACCGCCGTGACGTGGCCGTCGAACAGCGACGTGGCGTAGAACGTCATCCCGTCCGGCGCGAAGCCGCTCTCGTGGCCGAAGAAGCCGATCGGGACGCTCGCCTGGAGCTGGGGGTGGCGGCAGTCGGCGGTCAGGTCGTAGACGTCCACGATGCCCGGGTAGAAGGCCGGGTTGCCGGTCACGGCCGCCAGCAGCCCGCGCCTGGTGCTGATGTTCAGCGACTCGTGCGGCGTCTGCATGGCCGGCGTGACGAGGGTCTCCGTGCGCTCCGGCCGCTCGGGGTCCGACATGTCGAGCACCGCCACGCCGGTCGGCTGGTCGCCGAGGTTCTGCGCGTTCAGCGGGAACAGCAGCGTGGTGTCGTAGTAGGCGCAGACGTGGCCGGCCGGGTCGACGTAGCGGTGGACCCGGAAGCCGCCGCCGTTGCCCTCGTGGCCCACCTGCCTGGCGTTGCAGGAGTACCCGGCGTCGGCCTCGCCGGACGCGACGGCCTCGAGCGGGACCCGGCCCTGCATGCCCGGCTCGGGCCTCGAGCCCGGGCCGCAGTGCGCCCGCGGCGTGGCCGGGGGAGTGACCGACCCGGCCGGGCCCGCGGCGGCCAGCGCCACGGCCGCGACCGCCAGCACGGGGACAAGACGACTCGGCAACCCCACCATCCCGTCGGGTCAGCCTAACGCTTGACCGGTCGCGCGACGCGGGTTAGGTTCGACCGATGGCGGCGCGCTCCGCTCGAGGGGCATCCAGCGCTCTGCGCTACGAGCAGCTCACGAAGGAGGAGCAGGCCGAGTACCTGCGCCTCGTCCAGCCGGACGTCGGATGGACGGAGCGGGCCGACCGCCACGACCGGGCGCAGCTCGACCTGCGCAGGAACCTCCTCACGCACGGGCTCTCGTTCGTGGTCGACGGCGCGGCGTCCGCCTTCCACGTCGGGCGCCACCTCTACGTGACCTCCCGCCGCGTCAGGAGCTTCCTGGCCGGCCGCATGGAGCACTACGGATGCGACTCGGTCGACCTGCTGACGTTCCCGCACTGGGACCCCTCGTACCGCCCCGGCTGACGTGGTGGACCACTACCTGACGAGCATGACCGCGGAGCGGCCGGCGCCGGGACCGTACGACGAGTGGCGCGAGCTCTACCAGCGCGACCGCGACGCGCTGCTCGACCCCCTCTCCCCGGTCTCCTACGGCCTGGTCCCGATCGGGGAGGTCGACGAGGACGAGGAGCAGCCGGACGCGTTCGTCTTCAAGCTGAACCCGGACCACGTCGACCTCGTCCGCCTGCGGACGCACGAGCAGCTCCGCACCGACGGCCTGTTCGCCGGCGGCCTGACCGGACGGCTCGCGTCGGTCGTGCCGGGCGGCTACTACCTCCACTACTGGCTGGTCCGCCGCGGCAGGAAGGCGACGTCGCGGTCGACATGCACCCGCCGTACGCGCCGGTCGACGACCACCAGCTCCGCACCAACCTCGACCACCTGGCCGACGCCTTCCCGACGTTCACCGGCTGCCTCGCGAACAGCCGCTACCGGGTGCCCGGCATGCCGATGGCGGCCCGGGTCCCGGACGGCGACGGAGGGCGGCGCTGGACGGTGCTGATCGACTTCGACGTGCCGGCCGCAGCGGCCGACGAGCTGCCCGGCGTGAGGCTCGACCCGGAGGAGGACTGGCTTCCCTCGAAGGGCGCCGTGACCCTGCTCCTGGTCCAGGACGTGACGGTCGAGCACGTGCTCAGGCTCGACCGCGCCGCGCTGGCGATGGTGCGCGAGGCCACGGCGTACCACCGCATGGGCGGCAGGTACGCGAAGGCGCTGAAGACCGGCGTCAAGCGCGACTGGGCGGCCCTTCGCAAGGACCCGGTGCGGCTGACGCGGGTCCTGCTCAACCCCGTGAGGAGCGTGATCGGGATGTCCGAGGAATGGCTCGACGACTTCGACCTGGGCGACGCCGACCTGGGTCAGATGGGCGAGGACGGGGCCGCGCTGGCCGACGGCGCGGACTCCCTCGCGCCGGACCCGCCGGACCCCGACGCTGGCGCCGGTCAGGCCGGCGAGGTCCACTTCGCGGGCGGCGGCTGCGACTGCGGGTTCAACCCGCGGACCTGCGGGGCGGGGGCGTTCTGCCGCTGGCAGTACGGCTGACCCGGCGGAGTTGACGGCCGCCGCTACGGTAGGCCGCCGTGATGAGGCGGCTGACAGGCGGCGTGCTCCGGCACAAGCGGCTCGTGGCCGTCGGCTGGATCCTCCTGACGCTCGTCGGGATGGGTGCCGCCGGCCCGGCGAGCGAGGCGCTCGACCAGCGCTTCAGCGTCCCGGACCGCGAGGGCTGGGAGGCGAGCCAGGAGATCCTGCGCGTCTACGGGAACGGCGGCGAGACGCTGCCGTTCGTCGCCGTGACCAGGCTGCCGGAGGGCCGGACGGTCGACTCGCCGGGCGTGCGCGCCGACCTCGTGAAGCTCGAGCAGACCGCCCGCCGGACCGTCCCGCGCTCGCGGGTCGCGGGCTTCGGGTCGACCGGCGACCCCACGTTCGTCTCGCGGGACCGCCGGACCGCGTTCGTGTACGCGTTCCCGCCGCGCAGCGACGACCCGTTCGGAGCCAACGTCGACGACATGCGCAAGCTGCGCGACGAGCTGCGCGGCGAGAAGGTCGCCGGCGCGCCCGTGCTGCTGACCGGCTACGACGCGCTCTACGACTCCTCCGGCGAGGGCGACGAGGGGCCGGGCCTCCTGCTCGAGGCCGTCATCGGCGGGCTGGGCGCGCTGTTCGTCCTCGTGTTCGTCTTCGGCTCGTGGCTCGCGGTGGTGCCGCTCGCCATGGCGATCTGCTCGATCCTCGTCTCGTTCCTCCTGCTCTGGGGCCTGACCGCGATCACCGAGGTCTCGCCGATCGTCCAGTTCCTCGTGGCGCTCGTCGGCCTCGGGATCTCGATCGACTACGCGCTCCTGATCGTGGTCCGCTGGCGCGAGGAGCGCGAGCGGGGGCTCGAGGGCGACGACGCCGTGGTCGCCGCGATGGCGACGGCGGGCCGCGCGGTCGTGTTCTCGGGCACCACCGTCGCGGTCGGCCTGCTCGCCCTGATCGCGCTGCCGCTGCCGTTCCTGCGCAGCATGGGCTACGGCGGGCTGCTGATACCGCTGGTCGCGACGCTCGTCGCCGTCACTCTGCTGCCGGTCATCCTCGCCTCGATCGGCCCGCGGCTCGACCGCAGGCGGATCCGGCGCTCCGACCGCAGCGTCCGCTTCTGGCAGCGCTGGTCGGAGTCGGTCGTGCGCCGCCGCGGCGCGGCGGCGCTGCTGGCGCTCGCCGTGCTGATCGGCCTCGTCGCGGCGGCGACCAACCTGCACCTCGGCAACGCCGACCCGGACACGATCGCCAAGTCCGGCTCGGCGCGGGCGGGGCTCGAGCAGCTCGACGACTCGGGGATCGGCAAGGGCGCGATCGCGCCGGTCGAGACGCTCGCCCCCGAGGCCGACGCCGCGCGGGTCGCGGCCGCGCAGGCGGGGGTCGACGGCGTCCACGGCGCCACCGCCCCGCAGGGACCGGAGTGGCGCAGGGACGGCCTGGCGCTGGTGGCCGCGGTGCCCAACCGGGGCGACGAGACCGAGCAGGGGCGCGACGCCGTGCAGGACCTGATCGACGCGGCGCACTCGGCCTCGGCGCAGGCGCGGGTCGGCGGCACCGGCCCGCTGAACGCCGACTTCATCGACGCCGTCTACGGCTCGTTCCCGCTGATGATCGCGCTGATATCGGTGCTCACCTTCCTGCTGCTGGCGCGGGCGTTCCGGTCGGTGCTGCTGCCGGCGAAGGCGGTCGTGCTCAACGTGCTGTCGGTCGGCGCGGCGTGGGGCGTGATGACGCTCGTCTGGCAGTCGGGCCACGGGTCCGAGGAGATCTGGGGCATCGCGGCGACCGGCGCCATCGCGTCGTGGATCCCGCTGATGGTGTTCGCGTTCCTCTACGGCCTGTCGATGGACTACGAGGTCTTCATCCTCGCGCGCATGCGCGAGGAGTACGACCAGACGGGCGACACGAACGAGGCGGTCGTGTTCGGCCTCGGGCGCACCGGCCGGCTCGTCACGAGCGCCGCGCTGATCCTTTTCCTCGCGTTCGCCGCGATGGCGTCCGGCCCGCAGACCGACGTGAAGGTCATGGCGACCGGCCTAGCCGCCGGCATCCTGATCGACGCGACCGTCGTGCGCGCGCTGCTCGTCCCGGCGGTGGTCTCGCTGTTCGGGCGCTGGAACTGGTGGCTTCCGGAGCGCATGGCGCGCCTGCTGCGCGTGCGGCCGTCGCCCGAGCCGCTGCCGGAGTCGGGCGTCGCGTAGCGGCGCCGCCGCCCGGTACCATCCCTCGCCGGGAGGGGCGGGGATTCCGATCGACCGAGCTGTACGACCTGCGGTGGCGGCCATGGCGCTGCTCGTGCTCGCGTGCGCCGCGCTCGCCGGCACGGCCGCCGCGGCGCCCGGCGACCCGCAGCTCCGCGTGCTGTCGAACCGCGCCGACCTGATCTCGGGCGGCGACGCCCTGGTGCAGCTCGTGCCGCCGGCCGGGATCCCGGCGGCGAGCATGCGCGTGTACGTCGACGGGCGCGACGCGACCGGCTCGTTCGCCCTGCGGCCGGACGGGCGCTGGCTGGCCCTGCTCCAGGGCCTCCGCGACGGGCCGAACGTCGTGACGGCGAAGGCGCCGGGCGGAGCGGCCGCGCGGATCACCATCGTCAACCACCCGGTCGGCGGACCGGTGACCGCCGGGCCGCAGATCCAGCCGTGGCGCTGCTTCGCGGCCGTCGCCGACTCCCAGTGCAACCGCGACCCGCAGTACCAGTTCCTCTACAAGTCGACGGCCGGCGGCGCGCTGCGCGCGTACGACCCGGACCACCCGCCGTCCGACGTCGCGACCACGACGACCGACCAGGGCAGGACGGTCCCGTACGTCGTCCGCCAGGAGACCGGCTCGATCGACCGCGACGAGTACCGGATCGCGGTCCTCTACGACCCGACGAAGCCGTGGGCGCCGTGGGCGCCGCAGGACGGCTACAACCACAAGCTCGTCGTCACGCACGGGGCGAGCTGCGACACCGCCTACGCCCAGGCGTCGGCGCCCGACGTGCTCAACGAGACCGCGCTCTCGCGCGGCTTCGCCGTGATGTCCCACGCGCTCGACAACGCCGGCCACAACTGCAACATCGCCCTCCAGGCCGAGGCTCTGATCATGACCAAGGAGCGCGTGGTCGAGAAGTACGGCGAGATCCGCTACACGATCGGGTCGGGCTGCTCGGGCGGCTCGCTGGTGCAGCAGCAGGTGGCCAACGCCTATCCGGGCTTCTACCAGGGCATCACGCCGGCGTGCAGCTTCACGGACGCGTGGTCGTCGGCCATGCAGTACATCGATTACGTGCTGATGCGGCGGTACTTCGAGGACCCGTCGCGGTGGGGGACGGGAGTCGCGTGGAAGCCCACCGACGTCGCCGCCGTCGAGGGCCACCCGAACCCGGTCAACTCGATCACGTTCACGACCGCGATCTCGAACAGCGGCGAGCCGACGCGCAGCTGCCCCGGGCTGCCGGCGGACAGGGTGTACGACGAGAAGACGAACCCGGCGGGCGTGCGCTGCACGATCCAGGACTACATGGTCAACGTGTTCGGCCGGCGCGACCCGAGCGTCTGGGGGCCGGTGGAGAAGCAGCTCGGGCACGGCTTCGCCGGCCGCCCGTACGACAACGTCGGGATCGAGTACGGCCGCAGGCAGCTCGTGGACGGCACGATCACGCCCGAGCAGTTCGTCGACCTGAACACGAGGATCGGCGCGGGCGACATCGACATGGCCTTCGAGCCGAAGCGCACCGAGGCGGACCGGCCGGCGCTCGAGCGCGTCTACCGCAGCGGCGCGGTGAACCAGGCGACCTACCTCGACCGCGTGGCGATCATCGACCTGCGCGGACCGGACCCGGGCGCCTTCCACGACGTCTACCGGACCTACGCCATGCGCGCTCGGCTCGAGCGCGAGCACGGCCGCGCGGACAACCAGGTGCTTTGGCGCGGCCAGGTGCCGCTGACGGGCGACAGCACGTACACGGGCGATGCGATCGTCGCCATGGACGGGTGGCTCGCGGCGATCGAGGCCGACCGCCGGAGGATCCCGCTGGCCGAGAAGGTCGTGCAGGACAAGCCCGACTCGCTGAAGGACCGCTGCGCGGACGGAGCCGGCCACGACATACCGGCCGCCGAGTGCGACGCCGTCGTGCAGAGCTACTCGACGCCGCGGATCCAGGCCGGCATGCCGTTCGCCGACGACACGATCAAGTGCGAGCTGAGGCCGCTGCGGCGATCGAGCTACTACCCGGTCCAGTTCACCGACGCCCAGTGGGCCGAGCTCCAGGAGGCCTTCCCGACCGGCGTGTGCGACTACTCGAAGCCGGGCGTCGACCGCGTGCCGCCCGTCCCGTGGCTCAGCTACGCGAACGCCCCCGGCGGCGAGCCGCTCGGGCGCAGGCCGGTGTCGCGGGCGAGCGCGCCGTGCGTGGACCGCCGCAAGTCCGCGTTCCGCCTCGGCCAGCCGAGGGGCGGACGCGTGGTTGCGGCGAGCGCCTACGTGAACGGCAGGCTGGCGAAGCGTGTGACCGGGCGCCGCGTCACGCGGATCGTGCTCGCGCGGCTGCCGGCCGGGCGGTTCACGGTGAAGATCGTGGCGCGGACGAGCCGCGGCACGAGGACGGTCAGCGTGCGCCGCTACAGCGGCTGCCGCAAGGGCCGCCCCCGCACCACGGTACGCTGACGCGCTCACCGTGGCCGAGCCGCTGGAGATCCCGGACCTCGACGTCACCTCGTTCGTGCTCGAGCACGCGGGCGAGCGCGCCGGCAAGCCGGCGCTGATCGACGGGCCGACCGGCCGCGAGCTGACCTACGACGACCTCTCGCGGAGCGTCCGCGCGCTGGCGGCCGGGCTGACCGAGCGCGGCTTCGGGAAGGGCGACGTGCTCGCCGTCTACATGCCGAACCTGCCCGAGTACGCGATCCTCTTCCACGGCGTCGCCTCGACGGGCGGGCGCTGCACGACGGCCAACCCGCTCTACACCGCCCACGAGCTGGCCCACCAGCTGCGCGACTCGGGCGCCCGGATGCTCGTCACCGTCCCGCCGTTCCTGGCGGTCGCCCGCGAGGCGGCGGAGGAGGCCGGGGTCGACGACGTGTTCGTGGTGGGCGAGGCCGAGGGCGCCCCGTCGCTGGCGGACCTGCTCGGCGACCCGGACGCCGCGCCCGAGCCCGCGATCGACCCGGCCGAGGACCTCGCGGTGCTCCCCTACTCGAGCGGCACCACGGGCCTGCCCAAGGGCGTGATGCTCACCCACCGCAACCTCGTCGCGAACATCCTCCAGTCGGACGGCGCGCTGAGCATCGGCCCCGACGACGTGCTGATCGGCTGCCTCCCGTTCTTCCACATCTACGGGATGACCGTGATCATGAACCAGGGCCTGCGGAAGGGCGCGACGATCGTGACGATGCCGCGCTTCGAGCTCGACGGGTTCCTCGACCTGCTCGAGCGCCACCGGGTCAGCCGCGTGTACCTCGTGCCGCCGATCGCGCTCGCGCTCGCGAAGCACCCGGCCGTGGACGGTCGCGACCTCTCCGCCGTCGAGACGATCATGTCCGGCGCCGCCCCGCTCGGGTCCGAGCTCCAGGAGCAGGTGGCCTCGCGCATCGGCTGCACGGTCATGCAGGGCTACGGCCTCACCGAGACCAGCCCGGTCACGCACGTGGTCCCGCCGGACCGCGTCAAGGCCGGCTCGATCGGGCCGCCGGTGGCCGGGACGGAGTGCCGGATCGTGGACCCCGAGACCGGCGAGGACGCCGGCGACGGCGGGCGCGGCGAGCTGTGGATCCGGGGGCCGCAGGTGATGAAGGGCTACCTGAACAACCCCGAGGCGACCAGCGCGACGGTCGACGGCGACGGCTGGCTCCACACGGGCGACGTCGCGGTCCGCGACGACGACGACTACTACGAGATCGTCGACCGGCTCAAGGAGCTGATCAAGTTCAAGGGGTTCCAGGTCCCGCCCGCGGAGCTCGAGGCGCTGCTGATCGCGCATCCGGAGGTCAGCGACGTGGCGGTGATCGGGGTGCCGGACGAGGAGGCGGGTGAGCTGCCGAAGGCGTTCGTCGTCCCCGCCGGCGACGGCCTCGACACCGACGAGCTGATGGCCTGGGTCGCCGGGCAGGTGGCGCCGCAAAAGCGGGTCCGGCTGGTCGAGCTCGTGGACGAGATCCCCAAGTCGCCCTCCGGGAAGATCCTCCGGCGCGAGCTCAGGGCGCGGGGCCGTACAGCTTCGAGCTCTTCCTGACCCAGGTCCCGGCGGGGAAGTAGCCCTCGCCGTGACGGTGGCCTCCGGTGGCCGCCACGAGCGACTGCGGCAGGATCCGCGGCGAGAGGAACGCGAACAGCGGGTCGCCGGCGGCCGGCGCGCTCGCGATCCAGGGCGCGACCAGGGCGTCGGTGAACGGGCGCGGGCGGCGCAGCCGCGCCGCGATGTCGCCGGGGTCGTCGCCGTCGCGGAGGCCCTCCGCCAGCGCGAGGCCGGCCACGTAGCCGCGGATGCCGGCGATCTGCGGCCGCTCGCCGGGGTAGAGGACCTGGAGCTGCCTCACGTAGCGGACGCCGTCGGCCGAGCCGGGGGCCACCTCCGCCGCCGACGCGATCCCGCCGGACAGGGCGAGCGTGCCGGCCCGCTCCTGGAAGCCCTCGTCGAGCAGCGGGCTCGCGGCGACGACCGTGTTCGTCTCGAGGCCGGTGCGCAGGGCGCTCGAGCCGAGCGCGCGCAGCGGGCCGCTCAGCGACGAGCCGTCGGGGTCGCCGTCGAGGAGCGCGCCGGCGTAGCGGCGCGGGTCGAACGCCCGGCGCAGGTCGGCGGGCCGCGGGGGCCGGCCGGGCGCGACCCGCTCCACGCTCACGCCCGCGCGCGCGAGCTCGGCCTCGAGGCCCGCGATGCGCTGGGCGGCGGCCGGAGCCGGTCCGCCGACGACCGCCGCGACTCGCCGCGGCGCGCCGGCCGGCCGCACGGCGGCGCTGCGCTCGATCAGGAAGCGGGCCGCGGCCACGCCCTCGGCGCGCGGGTCGCCCGCGGTGCGCCAGCCGTGGCGCCCGGCCGACGACGGCGGGGCGCTCGGGTCCGAGGCGATCGCGGGCAGCGGGCCGGCCGCGTCCAGGGCCGCCTTCGCGCCGCCGCCGCACGGCCCTAGGAGCGCGATCGCGTCCCGGTCGCGCGCCGTGCGGACGAGCGCGGCGGCGCGGGACGGGACGCCGCCGTCGTCGAGCACCAGCAGCGCGACCTTGCGGCCGCCGGGAAGCCCGCCGCCGGCGTCGAGGCGGCCGAGGGCGAGGATCGCTCCCGCCGCCTGCGCGCGGCAGCGCGTCGCCGCCCGGCCGGTCAGGTCCGCGGTCATGACGACCTCGCGCGGCGAGGAGCCCCGCACCGGCTCGTCGCCGACGGCCAGCCGGGCCGGCGAGGCGGGCCGGCCGTCCGCCGACAGCGTCGCGAACCACGTGCCGCGCGCCGGCAGGCTCGCGACCGCGGACCAGGTGCCGGACCGGCCGCGGCGGAGGACGGTCCGGACCGGCCGCGGCGCGCACACGCAGCGGAGCGTCACCGCGAGCGAGCGCGGCTGCGCGACCCGCGCGCCCGCCTCCGCGTCGGCCGGCGGGGCGGGCGTGACCGCGATCGTGTTCGAGCCGGGGCGGGCCGGCGCCACCGTCAGCCGCGCGTCGAACCCGACGGCAGGCACGGTGGCGAACGCGGCTCCGAGCAGCAGGTTGCCGCGCTGGGCCGGGAGCGGCTGCCCGCGACCCGGCGCCAGGCCCGCGAGCGTGGAGGCGAGCAGCAGCACGGCGAGCGCGCCGGCAGCCTCGACCCGCAGCGCGCGGCGCGACACCCGGCCGCGGCGCACCGCGAGCGCGGTGGCGGCCACGGCGGGGCCGAGCGCCAGGAGCAGCGCCGCCTTGGCCAGGACCACGCGGCCGTAGTCGGACCAGCGCAGGAAGTACCAGGCGTCGACCTCGCGGAGCGCGGCCAGGACCCCCGTCAGCGCGAGCGCGGCCACGACCACCGCCGCCACCGGCGCGAGCGCTCGCAGGGACGCGGCGTCGCGCGGGGTCGCGAGCGCGAGCACCACCAGGCCGCCCATCCAGAGCCCGGCCGCCAGCACGTGGAGCACCTGCCCCGCGGACGCCGCGAAGCCGGCCGTCTGCACGTGGCCGTCGAGCGCGTACGTGACCAGGGCGGCGGCCCCCGCGGCACCGAGCAGCGCGTCGGCGGACCGCGGGGCACGCGACCGGAGCCGCAGCGCCGCGAGCGCGAGCGCGAGCACGACGCCGAGCCGGACGAGCGCGAGCACGCCGGTCGGTTGGGCCACCAGCAGGTCGAGCGAGGCGTCGCGGTCCCCCGCCGTGGCCGCCGTGGCCGCCGCGTACCAGCTCGCGATCGCCACGGCGACGACCGCGGCCGCCGCCAGCCCGCCCGCGCGCGACCCGCCGCCGTCGCCAGGAGAGCCGTCGTCGCCCTCGCCCTCCAGCCGTCGCCGGACGAGCGCACCGGCGAGCAGCACGCCGGCGGCGGCGAGCCCGAGCCACCGCAGCGCGACCTCGAGCGGGCCGTCGCCCTCGGCGGACTCCTCGCCGCGGCCGCCCGGCGCGCCCAGCCGCTCGACCCCCGGTGGCGCGCCGCCGTCCGCCGTGGGGACGCCGAACCGGAACGTGCCCGAGACCGTGTGGCCGTCGTCGCCCGGGACGGTCCAGCGGACCTCGTAGACACCGGGCCGCAGGGGGTCGCGGATCGCGGCGCGGAGCTGGCGCGACCCGCGCCGCGACGGCCGGCCGAGTCGCACGGCGCGGCCCGACGGGCCGGCGAGGGACACGCTCGACCCCGCCCCGACGATCGGCTCGGTGAACGACAGCAGGACGTCCTTCGGGGCGTCGCGCGCCACGGCCTCGGCCTCCGGGACGGAGCCCACCAGGCTCGGATGCGCGGCGGCGGGCGCCGCCCCGGCGAGCAGGCAGAGCGCGGCGACGAGGCCGGCGGCGGCGCGCCGCGGCGGGCGCCGCCGATCACCCCGGCCGGGGCGCCGGGTCAGCCGTAGATCGGCTGGATCGTCTGAGTCTGGAGCTGGATCGGGACTTGGTCGATGCCCTCGCCTAGGCAGTCCTCCACCTCTTCCTGGCCGACGTCGAAGGCCAGCCTACCCATGGCCTGCCCCCCGTAGGCGCCGGTGAAGTGGAAGTGCAGCTGCGGGCCCACGTGGCCCTCGTCGACGATGAGGTCGAGCTGCTCGGCGTCGAGCGCGGACGGGTCCGAGCCGAACGTGAGCACCCCCGGTACCCCGTTCGAGAACCCGAGGAAGCACGACATCGGCTTGCCCATGCGGCCGTCGACGTACACGTGGCCCGGGCCGTGGTACGGCGCTCCGTCCAGCGTCCCGGTGCACGTCCCGCCCGCCTTCAGCTCGTAGTCGTGCCAGCTCGGCACGACCGTGTAGTTCGGGTTCAGGAAGAGCGTGCCGGACATGTCGCAGTCGCCGTTCCAGGTGGCGGCGGACGCCCCGCTCGGAGCCGCCGCCATGATCGCCATCGCCGCCGCAACCGCCAGCGTCAGCCTTCGCATGTCCCCTCCCATGGTCTGCCGTCCGGGCCCCTCGAACGCCGGCACCCCTGCCGCGTGAGGCGGGGAGCTTACCTGGCGCCCGGCGGAGATTGCACCCCCCGAACGTCGGAGAAGCGGGTCGTCAGCCGTGGAGCGTCGCCGGGAGGCCCTCGAAGCGGCCGAGGTCGGCGACCTCCGACTCCACCGCCGCGCGCACCGGACCGTCGAGGTCGCCGAACGGGTCGACCTCGACCCGAAGCCCGCCGCGGCCGCGCCTGGCGCTCCAGGTCGCCACCGCCGCGCCGTCGACCAGGACCGTCGGCCGCAGGACCCCGCCGCCCGGCATCACGCGCCGCCAGTCCGCGCCGGCGGCGACGAAGTCGCGGTCGCGGTGCCCCATCAGGTAGGTGTCCCACGCCGGCAGCAGGCGGACCAGCCCGCGCCGGCCCGGGCGCGGGGCCCGCCCGACCGTCCACGCCCGCTCGCCGCCGATCCGCACCTCGACCAGATCGCCAGCCACGCCGGCGAGGGCCTCCCTCGCATCGCGCCGGCCGAGCCCCGACCAGCCAGCGAAGTCGGCCTCGGTCGCCGGGCCGAACGCCCGCAGGTAGCGGCGGGCCAGCTCGCGCAGCGCGTCCCCGCGGTCGCGGGGGCGCGGCTCGCCGAGCCAGTCCTCCCGCAGGGCGAGGCACGTCGCGCCGTTCGCGTCGGGGCCGTGGCACGCGATCCCGAGCGCGACCGCGAGGCGGAAGACGTGGAACCGGCGCGGCGGGTCGAGCTCGATCCGCCGCCGCTCGATCCGCTCGGCGAGCGCGTCGCGGCCGAGCGGCCCGTCCGCGAGCGCGGCGGCGATCTCGCGCAGGGCCCGCTCCTGGTGCGGCGGCGGCATGCCCAGCTCGCCGAGGCGCTTGCGCGAGTTGTCGGCGAGCGGGCCGGCGAACAGGGGGACGAGCCACTCGACGTCGTCCGCCGCCAGCAGGTGCATCGTGCCGCGCATCGCCCAGGTCCGGACGAGCGCGCGCTCCTCCGTGCGCGCGCGGTCGACCTCGCTCGCGCTCAGCGTCCGGCTGCGCGAGCGGAACGCGAGCCGGCCCGCGGTCGGGTCCTGCGCCTGAGCACCGCAGATCGCGCGGGCCACGTCGGCGGCGTGCCGCATGCCGGCGGGTCGGTGGAGGAGCTGCGCGGCGGCGCGCAGCGGGGCGAGCCGGTCGGCCTCGATCCGTCGCACGCGCGGGACGCTAGCCGGGGTCGGTCGAACGGGGGGTCCTCGGCGAGGGGGTCGACGCGGGCCGGCCGCTCGATTAGTGTGGACGCGACTGGCCCCGATGGTCCGCCGCTCCCTCATCGCAGCGGTCGCCCTTGCTCTGGCGACCGCCATCGCCGACACCGGCGCGGCGGCGCGCGACTACTCGCGCACGGCGCTGAACGTCATACCGTCGGGGCAGTACGGCAGCGTCCCGCCGCCGGACGGCGCCGACCGGCAGGCGCGGATGTACGACGAGCTCACGCCGCTGTTCGCGAACGTGACGACGCCCGACCTGACCAGGTACTTCAAGTCGGCGCGGCTGGGCACCGCCGGTCAGGGCCCGCTCCGCGAGGAGGCCGTCCCGCGGCCCGGCGTGAAGGTGGTGCGCGACGGCTTCAACGTGCCGCACATAACCGGGCAGACGGTCGACGACGTGACCTGGGGCGCCGGCTGGGTCGTCGCCGAGGACCGCGAGCTGCTGCTCGAGCAGGCCCGCTACAACGCGCGCGTCGCGGCGGTGGACGTGCCGAACCTCCGCGCGCTCACGCTGATCACGCAGCTGCGCAGCTTCACCCCGAGCGCCCAGACCGAGGAGGAGATCGGGAAGCAGACCCGCGTGCTCCGCGCGCAGGGGCAGAAGGGCCGCCGCCTGCTCCACGACATCGACGTCTACCTCGAGGGCATCAACGCCTTCTACGAGGCGGCCGGGCGCTCGTACGCGCGCTGGACCCGCAACGACATCTACGCGGTCAACGCGCTGAAGGGGCAGTTCCTCGGCGAGGGCGGCGGCGGGGAGCACCGCAGCTCGATGCTGCTCGACGGGCTGCGCGACCACCTCGGGGCGCGGCGCGGCGAGGCGGTCTGGACCGACCTCCGCCAGCGCGACGACCCGGAGACGGCGGTCTCGGTCGGCGGCCGCTTCCCCTACGGGATCCCCTCGAGCGAGCGGCGCGGGAACGTGGTGCTCGACAACGGCTCGTTCAAGCCGGTCGAGTTCCCCCAGCGCGCGGACGCCCTGCCGCTGCCGCTGCCGCTCCCGAAGGACGGTCCGGGCCCGCAGCACCCGAAGGCCCCGCCCGCCGAGCCTCCCAGGCAGGCGAGCAACATCCTGATGATCGCCGGCGACCGCGCGCCGAACGGGCACCCGCTGTTCGTGGGCGGCCCGCAGATCGGCTACTTCTACCCCGGCCTCACGCTGGAGATGGACCTGCACGGCCCGGGCATCGACGTGCGCGGCGCGACGTCGGTCCCGTTCCCCGGCTACATGCTGATCGGCCGCGGCGAGGACTTCGCGTGGACGCTCACCTCGGCGGGCGGCGACATCGTCGACGTCTACGCCGAGACGCTGTGCGACGGCAGCGACGTCAAGTACGTGTACCGGGGGAGCTGCCGCGACATGACGCCGTTCGACGCCGGCGTGCTCAGGGGCAGCGGCGGCGAGCCCGACCGCGAGCTGGTCTTCAGCAAGACGGTCCACGGGCCGGTGATCGGCTACGCGACGGCCGGGGGGCGGCGGGTCGCGCTCTCGCGCAAGCGGTCGAGCTACGGCCGCGACACGGTCGACCAGGTCTTCTTCCAGGACCTCACGCGCGGCAACGTCGCCTCGGTCCGCGACTTCTTCCGGGCGGCGCTCCAGACGCCGCAGACCTTCAACGCCTTCTACGCGGACGACCGCGACATCGGGATGCTGACCACCGGGCTACTGCCGCAGCGCGCCGCGGGCGTCGACCCCGGCCTGCCCACCGACGGCCGCGGCCGGTTCGAGTGGCGCGGCTTCCTCCCGGACAGCGGCCACCCGCGGGGCGTCAACCCGCGCTCGGGCTACCTCGTGAACTGGAACAACAAGCCGGCCCGCGGCTTCTCGTCGGCCGACAGCGCGTTCGGACAGGGCGCGATCCAGCGCGACGACATGCTGGTGCGGCGGATCCGGCGGCAGCGCAGGCACGACCTCGGGTCGGTCGTGGCGGCCATGAACGTGGGCGCCACGCAGGACGTGCGGTCGGTCGAGCTGCTGCCCGTGCTCGCGGCGGTGCTGCGCCGCGGCACCGCCCCGAGCGAGCGCGCGACCGCGATGCTCGCCCAGCTCGAGGACTGGCGCAGGGCGGGGTCGAGCCGGCTCGACCGCGACCTCGACGGGAAGGTGGACCATCCGGGCGCGGCGATCATGGACACCGCGTTCCCGCGGCTCGCCGACGCCGTGATGGTCCCGCGGCTCGGGCAGGCGCTGGCCGATCAGCTCGACCAGACGCTGATGCGGCGGTTCGACCTCCCGCCGAGCGGCCAGTACGACGGCTGGCACCAGTACATGGACAAGGACCTGCGGACGCTGCTCGGCCGCCCGGTCCGCGGGCCGTTCCGCAACCGCTACTGCGGCAGGGGCGACCTCGCCCGGTGCGCGACCGACCTGTGGGCGGCGCTCGAGGCCGCCGGCGACCAGCTCGCCGCCGCGCAGGGCGGCGACCCGGCGGCGTGGCGCGCGGACGCGACCCGCGAGCGGATCACGTTCTCGCCGGGCGTGCTGCCGTACACGATGCGCTACACGAACCGCCCGAGCGGGATCCAGCAGGTCGTCGAGTTCCGCGGGCACCGCCCGCGGTAGCGCGAGCCCGCTAGGCGCGCGTCGCGCGCGAGCCCGAGCCGGTGAGCCGGGCCACGTACTCGCCGGCCAGGCCGGTGCTCTCGAACCGGCCCTGCCTGGCGAGGCGCTCGATCCGCGCGGCGATCACGGCGTCGACCACCCGGCGCGGCGAGCGGCGGGCGAGCGCGTAGGAGATCGTGCCGCGGCGCGTGGTCGCGAGGTCGCGCACCGGACGGCCGAGCGCGGCGCGGGCCACCGTGCGGGCGACCTGCCCGAGCGACTCCGGCGGGATCGTGCCCTCGAGCCCCAGCCCCTGGGCCTTCGACTCCGCGTGGATCGGCGTCCGCACGTAGCCGGGGTAGACGGTGGTCACGTGGATCGCGTCCCCGTGCTCGAGCCGCAGCGAGTCGGAGTAGGCGACGAGGCCGTGCTTGGACATGCAGTACGCCGGCGCGAACGGGATCGTCACGACCGCGAGCCCCGACGCCACGTTCACCACGCGCCCGCGCGACGCGCGCAGCTCGGGCAGCGCGGCCGCGGTGACCCGCCAGGGGCCGACGAGGTTCACGTCGAGCACGGCCAGCGCGCCCGCGTCCGGCCGCGCGCCCGCGCTCTGCGGCGTGCCGAGGCCGGCGTTGTTGATCAGGACGTCGACGCCGCCGAGCCGCTCGATCGCCTCGGCCATCGCGCGGTCGACCGAGTCCTGGTCGCGGACGTCGCACTCGAGGACGCCGGCGTCCGGGTCGGGGCGCACGTCGAGCCCGATCACCCGGGCCCCGCGCGAGCGCAGCTCCTCGGCCGAAGCGGCCCCGATGCCGCTCGCGGCGCCGGTGACGACGACGCGCTTGCTCACGCGACCACCGCCGTGCGCCCGGACTCGACCGCGACCGGCTCGCCGGCCGCCGGGCGGTGCGCCCGCAGCACGTGCCCGGCCGGGTCGAAGCGCGCGGCGCGCTGGCGGAAGCGGAACGTCCAGTCGGGCCACAGCGAGAAGTTGCGGCCGGTCGCGTCGACGTACCAGCTCCTGCAGCCGGTGCTCCACACGGTGCCGCCCATTCGGGAGTCGATCTCGTCGTTGTAGCTGCGCGCCGTCTCCGGCCGGACCTCGACCGAGTCGGCGCCGTGGCCGTCCATCGCCCGCAGCGCGGCCAGCACGTGCGCGACCTGCGACTCGATCATGTAGACCATCGACCCGTGCCCGAGCCCGGTGTTCGGGCCGAGCAGCAGGAACAGGTTCGGGAAGCCCGGGACCGTCGAGCCGAGGTGCGCCCTCGGGCTGCCCTGCCAGACGTCGTGGAGGACCTTCCCCCCGCGGCCCCTCACGACCTTCGCGGCGGGCATCTCGCTGACCTGGAACCCGGTGCCGTAGACGATCGCGTCGACCGGCCGCTCGACCCCGTCGGCCGTGACGACCGAGCTGGCCCTGACCTCCGCGATCGGCTCGGGGACGAGCTCGACGTTCGGCTGCCCGAGCGCGGGGTACCAGGCGTTCGACGGCAGGATCCGCTTGCAGCCGATCGTGTAGTCCGGCGTGACCTTCTCGAGCAGCTCGGGGTCCGAGACCTGGGTCTCCATGTGGCGGCGGGCCACGCGCTGGAGGAGCCGCATCGCGCGCGGGCGCTTGACGAAGCCGAGCACGAGCGCCTCGCGGGCCGTGTAGACGCCGCCGCGCACGAGCCGCTGGAGCGCGGGGAGCGCGCGGAAGACGCGGCGCTCGATCCCCGTGATCGGCCGGTTCGTGTGGGGCACGATCCACGGCGCGGTGCGCTGGAAGACGTGCAGCTGCTCGACCTTCGGCTGGATCGCCGGCACGTACTGGATCGCCGACGCGCCGGTGCCGATCGAGGCGACCCGCTTGCCGCGCAGGTCGTAGTCGTGGTCCCAGCGGGCCGAGTGGAAGGTCCTGCCCTCGAACGTCTCGATGCCGGGGACGTCGGGGAGCTTCGGCTCGGTCAGCGGGCCCATCGCCGAGACGAGGACCCGGGCGCTGTAGTCGCCCTCGGAGGTCTCGATCCGCCAGCGGCCCTCGTCCTCCTGCCACTCCGCCGAGCGGACCTCGGTCCGGAGCCGGACGTGGGGGCGGACGCCGAAGTCGTCCGCGCAGCGGTGGAGGTAGGCGCGGATCTCGGGCTGGCGCGAGTAGGTCTGGCTCCAGTCCGGATTCGGGGCGAACGAGAACGAGTAGAGGTGCGACGGCACGTCGCAGGCGCAGCCGGGGTAGGTGTTGTAGTGCCACGTCCCGCCGACGTCGTCGCCGCGCTCGAAGACGACGAAGTCGTCCCTGCCGTCCTGCTTCAGGCGGATCGCCATGCCCAGGCCGGAGAACCCGCTCCCGACGATCGCCACGTCGACCCGCTCGGCTGCCCTCTCGACGGCTCCGGTCATCGCCTCTCCTCCATCGCGGTCACGTAGGTTACATCTCCGTAACTTACGCGTCTGTAACCTCTGGTTGCGTGACGTCTGCACAGAGCGAAGCCGCGCGCGACGACCGTGCAAGCGCGGCCGGTCGGCTCAGCGCCGAGGAGCGGCGCGAGCAGCTGCTCGACGCCACCAAGCGGATCGTCGCGACCAGCGGGTTCCACGCGGTCTCGATCGAGGCCGTCGCCCGCGAGGCCGGCATCACGCGGCCGGTCGTGTACGGGCACTTCCGCGACCTCCACGGCCTGCTCGAGGCGCTCGTCGAGCGCGAGGGCTCGCGGGCGCTCGGTCAGCTCGCGGCCGTCCTGCCCCGCGACCTGTCCGGCGACGCGCCGGGCGAGCTGCTGGCGGCCGCGCTCCGCGGCTACCTCGAGGCGGTGCAGGCCGACCCGGTCACCTGGCGGCTCGTGCTGATGCCGCCGGAGGGCGCGCCCGGCGTCCTCAGCGAGCAGATCGCGCGCGGTCGCGCCGCGGTGCTGGCTCAGATCGCCCAGGCCGTCGGCCCCGGCCTCGTCCCCGGCCGCGAGTCCCCGGACCCGGAGCTCACCGCCCGGACGCTGTCGACGCTGGCCGACGAGTCGGCGCGGCTCGTGCTGACCGAGCCCGACCGCTACCCGCCGGAGCGGATCCTCTCGCACACCCGCTGGCTGCTGGCCCAGATGGGGGCGCCGCCTCAGCCGTGAAGCTCCGCCAGCCGGTCGGCCTCCTCGCGCAGCTCCGCGCGGGCCGACCGCGGCAGGCGGCCGAACGGCTCCACCTTCACCGCCCCCCTCTCGTACCTCCACGTGCCGGCGACGACGCCGTCCACGAGGAACGTGCTCACCGAGTGCGGCGTGCGCACGTTGAAGATCCGCGGCCGGTGCTCCTCGCGGAGCACGCCCGTCCGCCTCGCGTGGACCAGGAGCGTCGCGTCCCACACGGGCAGGAAGCGGGCCGGCGCGGGCGTGTCCGGGTCCGGCAGCGGCGCGCGCGGGAGGTCGAGGAGCTCGGCGCCGTCCTCGGCCCGGAAGCGGCGCAGGCGCAGCCGCGCCAGCGCGGGCGCGAGGTCGGTCGCGGTGAGCCCCGCCCAGTCCGCGATCTCGTGCTTCGTGGCGGGGCCGAAGCCGCCGAGGTAGCGCCGGACGAGGTGGTCGAGCGCCTCGTCCGCCGACGTCTCCGGCGGTCCGATCCAGTCCTCGGCGGCGGCGTACAGGTCGGCCCGCCGGCGCTCCCACGTCCCCGACGGCGGCACGCGCACGAGGTCGAGCCACACGCCGGCTCCGCCCGCCCCCGCCGCGCCGCCGCCGGCCGCCTCCTCCAGCTCCCTGCGATGGATCGTGCCCTCGTCGTCGAGCCGGCGCCTCACGCGCCGTGCGGCCGCGGCCAAGCCGCGCGCCGTGAAGCCCTGGCGGCGGCGGGCGCGCAGCCAGTGCTCGCGCCGCCGCTCCCGGATCGCGATCGCCAGCGGCCAGTAGTCGGCGGCCGAGACGAGGTGGATCGTGGTCCGCATGAGCGTGCCCTGCACCACGGTGCGGCGCTCCAGGGCGCGGGTCAGCGCGTCGCGCTCGAACCCCTCCACCCGCGACCACAGCCCCACGTACATCGACGGCGCGTACTGCGCCTGTAGCCCGCCCATCCGCTCGAGCGTGCGCGGCAGGCTCGAGCGGCCGCGCGCGAGCAGGAGCTGGCGCGCGAGCAGGGCCCGGTTCAGCTCGCGCTCGGTGAGGGTGCGGGCCTCGTCGGCGCTCACCGCCGCGAAGCTACATGGTCGGGACGGGCTCCTCCGCCGGGGCCTCCTCGCGGACCTCCTCGTGCAGGCGGTCGAGCGCCCGCCGCAGGAGCCGCGAGACCTGCATCTGCGAGACGCCGAGTCGCGCGGCGATCTCGGACTGGGTGAGGTCCTCGAAGAACCGCATCGCGACGATCGCGCGCTCGCGCGACGAGAGGTGCGCCATGGCAGGGCCGATCGCGGCCCCGTGCTCGACCACGTCGTAGCCGGGCTCGTGGCCGCCGATCCCGGCGATCAGCGTCTCCCCCCCGCCCTCGTCCCCGTCGAGCGGGCGGTCGAGCGAGTCGGCGTCGAACGCGGACGCGGCCTCCATCGCCTCCAGCACGTCCTCGGTCGTCAGGCCGACCGCGGCCGCGAGCTCGCGCGGCGTCGGCGACCGGCCGAGCGCGGTGCACAGGTCGTCGTGGGCCGCCCTGACCCGGAGTACGTTCTCCTGGAGCGAGCGCGGCACGCGCGCCACCCAGCCGTGGTCGCGGATGTGGCGCCGCAGCTCGCCCATGATCGTCGGGACGGCGTAGCTCGGGAACGACGGGCCGCGGCCGGGGTCCCAGCGGCGCGCGGCGAGCACGAGCCCGACCATCGCGACCTGCACGAGGTCCTCGTACGGCTCGCTCGTGTAGCGGTAGCGGGACGCGAGGCGCCGCGCGAGCGGCGAGTAGCGCTCGATCAGCTCGTCCTGAGCTTCGGCTTCGAATGCGACTGCGACGGACGTTGCCATGCGGGGACCTCGGATCGGAACGGATGACGGTGTCGCCGGTTCGATCCACCCGCCGGAGTCGTCGCTCCGCGTGTGTCTCGCCGTGATGGAGAGCCGGGACGCGAGTACGGAAAGCCCCCTGCCCGGCCCAGGAGGTTATCCCCAATGCAGGCACCCGACAAGCATCCGATGGCCGGTCCTCCCCTACCTGGGGTAACCCGGTCAGTCCAGCGCCGGCTCCTCGTACGCCGGCAGGACGTCCGGCAGGCCCTCGCTGACGCGGTCGGTGAACTGCGGCGGGCGCTTCTCGACGAACGAGGCGATCCCCTCGCGGGCGTCGGCCGACTGGCCGCGCGCCTCGAACGCGAGCGTCTCGGCCCGGTGCGCGACGGCGGGATGCTCGGCGCCGAGCATCCGCCACGCGAGCTGCCGGGTGATCGCCACCGACACCGGCGCGCTGTGCTTGATGATCTTGCCCGCGAGCGAGTAGGCGGCGTCGAGCAGCTCGTCCGGCGGGTGGACCGCCTGGACGAGCCCGGCCGCGTGCGCCTCCTTGGCGGAGAACAGCCGCCCGGTCGACATCCACTCCATCGCCTGGCCGATCCCGACCATCCGCGGCAGGAACCAGGTCGAGCACGCCTCGGGCGTCATCCCGCGGCGCGCGAACACGAAGCCCATGCTGGCCCGCTCGGAGGCGAGTCGCACGTCCATCGGCAGCGTCATCGTGATCCCGACGCCGGTGGCGACGCCGTTGATCGCCGCGATCATCGGCTTGTGGCAGCGGTAGGCGCGCAGCGCCCAGCGGCCGCCCGCGTCCGGTGCGATGTAGTCGTCGCCGGCGTCGGCGGTCGAGTCGAACGTCGCGCCGCCGCCGGCCAGGTCCGCCCCGGTCGAGAACGCCCGCCCCTCGCCGGTCGCGACGATCGCCTTGACGTCGTCGTCGGCGTCGGCTCGGTCGAGCGCGTCCAGCAGCTCCTCGACCATCCGCATCGTCCACGCGTTCATCCGCTCGGGGCGGTTCATGGTCAGCGTGAGGATCCCGTCGGCAACCTCGTAGCGGATCTGCTCGTACTCCATCGGCTCCCCTCGTTCGTCTTCCGTGTGCGCCCCGGCTAGGCGTGCGCGGCGGCCGGCTCCGCCGCGGCCGGCTCCCCGCGGCCGCGGATCAGGTCGGCAGCCCGCTCGGCGAGCGCGATCGTAGGCGCGTTCGTGTTCCCGCGCGGCACGGTCGGCATCACCGAGGCGTCGACCACCCGCAGCCCCTCGACGCCGCGGACGCGCAGCTCGGGGTCGACCACCGACGCGTCGTCCGTCCCCATCCGGCACGTGCCGACCGGGTGGTACAGCGTCTGCACGTTCTGCCGGATGTAGGCCGCGACGTCCTCGTCCGAGTCGGACGCCGGGACGTTGTACGGCTCGGCGATGTAGTCGGCCAGCGGCCCCGTCTCGCAGATCTCGCGACACAGCCTGACCCCCGCCACGGCCGCGGCGAGGTCGTCCGGGTGCTCGTAGTAGTTGTGGAGGATCAGCGGCTTGGCGGTCGGGTCCGGCGACACGACGGCGACCTGGCCGCGGCTCCTCGGCTTGAGCACGCACGCGCCGAGCGCGAACCCGTGGCCGTCCGCCGGCACGAGCCCCTCGCCGTGGAAGATCGACGGCGCGAAGTGGAGCTGGAGGTCGGGCGCCGGCAGCCCGTCGCGGGTGCGGACGAAGCCGCCGGCCTCGGCCACGTTCGAGGTGAGCGGCCCCCGGCCCTCGCCCTGGAAGCTCGCGAGGTTCTCGTCGTTCAGCGCGCCGAACAGGCTGACCTCGGCGTCGGTGCGGAAGCTCACGCCGGCGTTCGGGTGGTCGTGCAGGTTGAGCCCGACCTCCGGCGACTCCGCCACGAGCGGGATCTGGAGCTGCTCGAGCTCCTCGGGCCGGCCGATGCCGGACAGCATCAGGAGCTGCGGCGAGTTGTAGGCGCCGCACGCGACGATCACCTCGCGCTCGGCGCGCAGGTCGAGCGGCTCGCCGAGCCGGACGCCCTCGACGGCCACCGCGCGGCCGCCCTCCACGACCAGGCGCAGGGCGTGGACGTGGGTCTCCACGGTCAGGTTCGGCCGGTCGAGCACGGGCGCGAGGTAGGCGACCGCCGCGCTCGCCCGAGCGCCGCCCCGCTGCGTCACCTGGTACCAGCCGACGCCGTCCTGCTCGGCGCCGTTGAAGTCGTCGTTGGCGGCGAGCCCGTGTGCGCGCGCGGCGTCCAGGAACGCCTGCGCGAGCGGGTTGAGGGAGCGCGGGTTCGAGACCGGCAGCGGACCGCCCGCGCCGTGGTGGTCGTCCGCGCCGCGCTCGTTGTCCTCGGCGCGCTTGAAGTAGGGGAGCAGCTCGTCGTAGCCCCAGCCGGGGCCCGCCAGCTCGCGCCACTCGTCGTAGTCGACGCGGTTGCCGCGTATGTAGACCATCGCGTTGATCGACGAGCTGCCGCCCAGGACCTTCCCGCGCGGCAGGTAGATGCGGCGGTTGTCGCAGTGCGGCTCGTAGCCGGTCGAGTGGTCCCAGTCCTGCGCGGTGCGGTACAGGGCCGAGAACGCCGCCGGGATGTGGACGAGGTCGTTCGTGTCCCGGCCGCCGGCCTCGACGAGCAGGACGCTCACGTCGGGGTCCTCGGTGAGCCGGCTTGCGAGCACGCAGCCGGCGGATCCGGCGCCGACGATCACGTAGTCGTGCATCTCTCTCCTCCCCCGGGGGGTCGCCGCGGTCACGATACATCGAGCGGACGCAACGCGGCGCGGCGCGGCGCACGGGCGGGCTCCGCGACAATCGCGCGCGTGCGCCTGCTCGCGATCGGGGACCTGCACGTCTCGCACGAGGAGAACCGGCCCGTGGTCGAGGGGCTGCGCGGGGAGCCGGGCGACTGGCTCGCGCTCGCGGGCGACGTCGGGGTGACGGCGGAGCACCTGCGCTGGACGCTCGGCGTGGTGCGCCCGCGGTTCGAGCGCGTGCTCTGGGTGCCGGGCAACCACGACCTCTGGACGCACCCCCGCGACCCCGACGGCTGGCGCGGCGAGGAGCGCTACCGGCGGCTGGTCGAGATCTGCCGGTCGTTCGAGGTCGACACGCCGGAGGACGACTACCCGGCGTGCGTGCTGGACGGCGAGGAGGTCGCGGTCGCGCCGCTGTTCCTGCTCTACGACTACAGCTTCCGGCGGCCCGGGCTGTCGAAGGACGAGGCGATCGCGGCGGCCCGCCGCGTGGGCACGTCCGGCGCCGACGAGCGGCTGCTGCACCCCGACCCGTACCCGAGCCGCGAGGACTGGTGCCACGCGCGCGTGGAGTGGACGGCGCGCCGGCTCGAGGCGGTCCCCGCCGATCGGCGGACCGTGCTCGTCTCGCACTTCCCGCTGCGGCGCGACGTCGTTCGGCTCCGGGCGATCCCGCTGTTCGCGCCGTGGTGCGGGACGACGCTGACCGACGACTGGCACCTGCGGTTCCGGGCCGGCGCGGTGGTCAGCGGGCACCTGCACGTGCCGGGGACGATGTGGCGCGACGGCGTGCCGTTCCGCGAGGTGTCGCTCGGCTACCCGCGGCAGTGGCGGCGGTGGCGGTGGCGCACGCCGGGACCGACCGAGGTCCGCCTCGGCGGCGGGCCGGGGCAGGCCGGCGGCGCGCACGCTCCGGACGGCGGTGGCGACACGGCGTCGGCGTCGGCCGGCGGCACGGCGTCCGCGTCAGCCGGTGGGTCGGCCTCCGCGTCAGCCGGCGAGCAGCGGCAGCAGGGCCTGTAGCTTCACCTCGGTCTCGGCCAGCTCGGCCCGGGGGTCGGAGCCCGGCACGATGCCGTTGCCGACGAACAGGTGCGCGGTGCGGTCGCGGAGGAGGGCGCTCCGGATGCCGACGCACAGCTCGCCGTCGTCGGTGGCGTCCATCCAGCCGACCGGCGCGGCGTACCAGCCGCGGTCGAGGTCCTCGAGCTCCCTGATCGCGGGCGCCGCGAGGTCCCACGGCTCGCCGCCGACCGCCGGCGTCGGATGGAGCTCCCCCGCCAGCTCGACCGCGCTCGCCGGCTCGCGGAGCTGGGCGTGGATCGCGGTGCCGAGGTGCTGGATGTTCTCGACCTTGACGACCTCCGGCGTCTCGGCCCGCTGGACCCAGACGGACATCCGCCGCAGCTTCGCCACGATCCGCTCGACGACGATCTCGTGCTCGGTGCGGGTCTTCGGGTCGCTGAGGAGCTGCTCGCCGAGGTGGCGGTCGACGCTCGGGTCGGCGCTGCGGCGGGTCGAGCTGGCGAGCGCGACGGTCCACACGCCCGCGCCGCGGCGGCGCACGAGCAGCTCGGGGCTCGCGCCGACGAACGCCGCCTCGGGCGTGCCGACGCAGAAGCAGTAGCACGACCGGTAGTGGTCCCGCAGCGCCCCGAAGACCGCGGCCGGGTCGTGCGCCCGGGGGGCTCGCACCACGACCTCGCGCGCGAGCACCACCTTGCGCAGCGGGGTCGCCCGCATCCGCTCGCACGCCCGTTCGACCGAGCGCTCGAACTCCTGCGGCGGGCGGACGCTCTCGATCGTGGAGCCGCTGCCGACGACGTGCGGGTCGAGCAGCGGGAGCGGCCGCCAGTCGGCCAGCGCGGCGAGCCGGGCGTGGACCCGAGCGCGGGCCGCCTCTGCGCCCGCCGCGTCGGCGATCGCCGCGTTGACGGTCAGGTGGGCGGAGCCGCCGGCCCGCGTGAGCGACAGCTCCGGCAGCGTGAGGAGGGCGGGCGGGAACGACGACCACACGCTCGACCGGCCGGCGTCGGGCCAGAACCCGAAGCCGCCGACGAGCACCGGCCCGGCGGGCGACGGGAGGTCCGGGTCGGGGCCCGCCTCGCGGTGCTCGCCGAGCAGGTCGGCGGCGGCGCGAGCGGCGTCGCGGAAGCGGTCCTCGCCGCGGCTGACGACGTCCCAGGCGCTGCCGAGCGCCGCGAGGGCGAAGCCGCCGCTGTGGGGCTGCTCCCAGCACAGCCAGCGGTCCGTCGCGCGCCTGGTGGAGAACACGACCGCGGCGGGGTCGACCTCGCCCTCCAGCGGAGCCGTGACCGAGACGAGCCGCCGCCCTCGGCGCCGCGCGCGGAGCGCCCGCTCGACGCCGGCGTCGAACCGGTCGGCGATCGCCGCAGCGTCCGCCACCGCGAGGAGCTCGGGGGGCATGCGCTCGACGATACCGGCGGGCGGAGGATGCCACCGCGTCGACTTTCCATCGCTATGCGATGGCCAGTTGCCCCGGTGCCCGCGTACCCGAGGGCTGAGCGGCGACCCCGCGTCCGCCCGCGCCGTCCGGTGACCGCGGGTCCGCCCGCGCCGCGCGGCGGCGCCCCTCAGCCGTCCCAGGGGGCGCGCTTCACCAGCAGGCTGAGCCCGCCGTAGCGCCAGAGGGTCGCGATGCGGCACTTCGGCGCCTCCTTCGCGTGCGTGCGGAGCGCCGGCACGAGCTCCTGCTTCAGGTTCGCGCGCGGGTGCCTCTGGAGGACCGCCCTCTTGGTGGCGGGGTCGACCCGCCAGGCGGAGCGGATCGCGACGGCGTCGAGCGTCGAGCCGCGCGCGAGCAGGCTGGCCTCGACGCCCTGGTCGGCCGTCACGATCGGGTTGATGTGGAGCGTGATCGACTCGGCGAGCCGGGCGCGGCGCTCCTCCTCCCAGCCGCCGCGCTCGGCGCAGCCCGTCGCGGCGCCGGCGCTCGCGAGGGTGAAGCAGGCGTCCGGCTCCCGCTCGCCGACGCCCACGAGCCCGGCGTCGTGCATCAGCGAGGCGACGTAGAGGAGCTCCTCGTCGGGCTTCTCCCCGTCCAGCTTCCCGAGCGCCAGGGCCCAGAGGTACGAGCGGTGCGAGTGGTGCCAGACCGACTTCGGGAAGCCGTCGGCGAGCTCCTCGGCGGCGCGGGCGGCGGCCGTGTCGGGCGGCTCGATCGCGTCGAGGTCGAGGCGGGCGAGCCGGTCCTTGCGGAGGCCGAGCGCGTACGCCGCCTTGTCCGGCACGGCGCGCGCGGCCATCGCGACGCCCTGCGTCATGAACGCGGCCCGCTCGCGCGCGGTGAGGCGCCCGCCGCCCGAGCGCGTCCAGTCGAGTGTTCCGATCGAGCTCACGTACCCCCTCGGCGGGCGGGCATCCTAGTGGATGCGGCGCGCGCGGCGGGCGAGGGCCCTCCGCGGGGTCCCCGGACCGCCCTCTGTCGTGGAATTTGACTTCTCGATTGTGCATTCGTACAATCCGTGGCCCCCCGATCGAGGGGGGTCCCGCCGGGCAGGGGGCACTTCGGCGCGGCGGGCTCTGAGCGGTGCAACATCCAGGTGGGGGGTAGGGAGTGAAGCGAGTCGCGCTTGCGGTTCTCGTCGCCGCCTTCGCCGCCGCGGCCTACGCGGCGCCGGCGAACGCGACGGTGACGTTCGAGGGGGTCTGCGAGTGGGACGGGGAGGCGTGGTTCGGGGTGCCGCTCCGCTTCGTCCCGCAGGACATGGACTGGGGATTCGACTCGGCCGCGGGCACGTGCACCGGGCTCGTGAACGGTCAGCTGCTGGAGGACACGCCCGTGACCGCCGAGGTCGACGGCCAGGGGTCGATCTCGTGCGGCGTCCTGGGCCGGTCGCTCGGCGCGAGGTTCGTCGCCGACTTCGTCGCCATACCAGGCGACACCAAGCTGAAGGGGAGACTGACCCTGGCCGCCGTCGCGGCTCAGAACGCGTTGGCGGTCCAGGGCGACGAAGGGGGGGTGGCGACCGGACGTGCGTCGTTCTTCGGTCAGAACGACCAGGTCGCGGTCGTGAACGGCTGTCTCGAGGGGAACTCAGTGCGGAGCCTCAAGGTGAACGTGCTGGTGAAGACAGCCGGCCCGGTCAGCGGGTAGCCGGCCAGCGGCAGGCTCGCCCGGGGGAGGGGCCCGCGTGGCCCCTCCCCGAGTCGGGCCCCGCGGGTCGCGGGCGGCCGGCAGGGTCGCGCGAGCGGCAGGCAGGGGGTCGCGTGAGCGGCCGGCAGGGGGTCGCGCGAGCGGCCGGCAGGGTACGTACGACCGGGGGGTGTACTCCCCCTGATCGGGGGGGTATCGGGCCACCTGAACGTATGTCACCGTTCCGGGCGGCGCCGCGGGCAGAGAGGCCTTCGCGCCGCAGCGAGGGAGTGGGGGCCGGCCGCGGTCGGCGACGAGGGGGAGGACGCGATGACGACGTCGAGCAGGTCGCACCGTGCCTGACGGCGACGGCGCCCCGGGGAGAGGGCCGGGCGCGGACGACGGCGCCCCGACGGTGGGGGGCGCGGGCGGCCGCGGCGCGGGCGGCGCCCCGGCGGCGGAGGCCGACCGGCGCGGGCGGCCGCGGCGGCGGGCGTTCCTGACGCCGTTCGACGGCCTGCTCGGGCAGCTCCGCGCCGCGCACGGCGCCGCGATCTACAGCCTCTACCCGCGGATCGAGGAGACGATCGGCTCCGGCTGGGTCACCGTCGACGGCCGCCGCTCGGTCAGCCTCATCGCCAACGACTACCTCGGCCTGTCCGGCGACCCGCGCGTGCGGGACGCCGCCCGCGACGCGATCGTCCGACTCGGCTCGAGCCGCTGCGCGTCGCCGCTCGCCGGCGGGTACACGGCGATCCACCGCGCCCTCGAGCACGAGCTGGCCGAGTTCCTCGACCAGGACGCGGCCGTCGTGTTCGCGACCGGCTACCAGGCGAACGTCGGCGTGATCTCGGCGCTGATGAGCCCCGCCGACCTCGTGGTCAGCGACCTCCTGAACCACGCCTCGATCGTCGACGGCGCCCGGCTCTCCGGCGCTCAGCTCCGCTACTTCCAGCACAACGACCCCGGCCACCTCGACCGCATCCTCGCGTCGAAGGACGCCGGCCAGCGGGCGCTGGTCGTGGTGGAGGGCGTCTACAGCGCCGACGGCGACGTGGTCCCGCTGCCCGAGGTCTGCCGCGTCGCGCACGCGCACGACGCGCTCGTGATGGTCGACGAGGCGCACTCGCTCGGCGTGCTCGGCCCGCAGGGCCGCGGTGCCGCAGCCGAGCACGGCATGCTCGACGAGGTCGACGTCGTGATCGGCACGATGAGCAAGTCGCTCGGCAGCGTGGGCGGCTTCGCGGCGGCGAGCACGGCCGTCGTCGACGTGATCCGCCACAACGCCCGCTCGTTGATCTTCTCCGCCGCGCTCCCGCCCGCGAGCGCGGAGGCCGCCCGCACGGCGCTCGGGATCCTCGCCGGCGCGGACGAGCTGAGGGCGCGGCTCTGGGACAACGCCCGGGCGCTCCTGTCCGGCCTCGCGTCGCAGGGCCTCGACACGATGGGGTCGACGACGCCGGTCGTCCCGATGCTCGTCGGCGACCCGGGGACGACGCTCGCGCTGACGACCGCGCTGAGGGACGCGGGCGTCCTCGTCTGCCCGGCGATCCCGCCGATGGTGCAGTCGCACCTCAGCCGGATCCGGATGCACGTGACGGCGGCGCACGACGCCGAGGGGATCGACCACGCGCTCGACGCGATCGCCGAATCGACCGCCGCGGTCGGGATGGCCGCGCCCGAGCCGGCGGGGGCCGGACGATGACCGCCCCGGACGAGGCCCGGATCGCGGACACCCTGCGCGAGCTGATGACCGCGACCGCCGGCATCCCCGCAGAGATCGTCGAGCTGGACTCGCGCTTCGACGGCGACCTCGCGATGGACTCGCTCTCGTTCGTCGCGTTCCAGGTCGAGGTCGAGAGGACGTTCGGGATCGACTGCCCGCTCGAGGAGCTGCGCGAGGTGACGCGGTTCGGCGAGGTGGTCGAGCTGGTCGCCGGCAAGCTGGCCGCCGGGGGCGGGGCGCAGGTCGCGGAGGCCCCGCGGTGACGCTGATCGGCGACGGGCCGCGCACGATCGCCGAGGCGCTCCACCGGCGCGCCGACCGCGGCGGCATGGAGCCCGCGCTCTGGTTCGAGGCGCTCGACTCCGAGCCGCGGGAGCTGTCGAGCGCCGACCTCGCGGCGCGCGCGCACGAGCACGCCGCCCGGATCGCGGGCCGCGGCGTCGGCCGCGGCGACATGGTCGCGATCGTCCTACCCACCGGGCCGGAC
The DNA here is from genome assembly GCA_036389295.1 of Thermoleophilaceae bacterium. Classification (GTDB taxonomy): domain Bacteria; phylum Actinomycetota; class Thermoleophilia; order Solirubrobacterales; family Thermoleophilaceae; genus AC-37. The sequence continues at coordinate 71,185 of DASVQB010000046.1, forward strand.
TTCGTGCTCACCTTCTACGGGACGCTCGCCGGAGGCGCCGCCGCGGTGCCGCTCTATCCGCCGGCCGGCACCCGCCAGGTCGACTCGTTCCTCGCGACCGTGCGCCGCGTCGTCGCGCTCAGCCGGCCGCGGCTGCTCGTGACGATGGACGTGCTCGCCGACCTGCTCCGCGGCGACGAGGGCATCGGCGGGCGGACCGAGGTCGTGACGCCCGCCGAGCTGGCGGGCACGGAGCCGGTCGAGCCGGCCGGCGCGCCGCGGCCCGACGACCTCGCGCTCGTGCAGTTCTCGTCCGGCAGCACGGGCGACCCGCGCGGCGTGGCCCTGACCCACCACAACGTGGTCTTCAACATCCAGGCGTTCCGGCGCGCGGTCGGGATCGCGCCGCCCGACGTGGGCTGCAACTGGCTCCCGCTCTACCACGACATGGGCCTGATCGGGACGCTGATGGGCTCGCTCGTGAGCGAGATCCCGCTCGCCCTGTTCTCGCCGCTCGACTTCCTGAACCGCCCGAGCTTCTGGCTCGAGACCCTCGCCAGGCGCCGCGCCACGATCGGCGTCGCGCCGCAGTTCGCCTACAACCTCTGCGTCGTCAAGGTGACCGACGAGGAGATCGAGCGGCTCGACCTCTCCTCGGTCCGCGTGCTCCTGAACGGCGCCGAGCCGATCGACGTGGACGCGATCGCCCGGTTCGAGGAGCGCTTCGCCGCGGCCGGGCTCGGGCCCGGCGCGGTCACCCCGTGCTACGGCCTCGCCGAGCACGCGCTGTGCGTATCGATGAGCGTGCCGGGCGAGCCCGTGGACCACCGCTTCGTCGACCGCGACTCGGGGGAGATCGCCCGCCCGGGCGAGGCCCACCTCGAGCGGGCGCTGAAGGTCGCGTCGTCCGGCGCGGCGGTCGAGGGGTCCGAGCTCGTGGTCGTGGAGCCGGGATCCGGCGAGCGCTTCGAGCCGCTCCCCGACGAGACGATCGGCGAGATCGCCGTTCGGTCGGAGTCGGTGTGCGACGGCTACCTGACCGGCGCCGGGCTCGAGCCCGCGAAGGGCGTCGGCGACTGGCTCCGCACCGGCGACCTCGGCTTCCTCTCCGGCGGCGAGCTGTTCGTGGTCGACCGCCTCAAGGACCTCGTGATCGCCGCCGGCCGCAACGTCTACCCGCACGACGTGGAGCGCGAGGTCGCGCGCCTCGACGGCGTCCGCAGCCGGGTCGCCGCGTTCGGGGTCCGCAACCCCGCGCTGGGCACCGAGGGCGTGGTCGTGGCCGCCGAGTCGACGCTCGCGGAGCGCGACGAGCTCGTCCGCTGCGCCACCGCGATCCGCCGCACCGTGGTCGAGGCGTTCGACATCGCGCCGATCGACGTGCTCCTGCTGCCGAAGGGTCGGCTCGCGCTGACCAGCAGCGGCAAGGTCCGGCGGCACCGGATCAGGGCCGAGTACCAGCAGGGCATGGTCGACGACGCCCTCTACTCGCTGCGCGGCGGGGCCGGCACCGCGCGCGGCGGAAGGCAGCCGGTGCCGGCGTGACCGCCGAGGCCCGCCCCCGCCAGGCCCCGGCCGGCGACCGCCGCCTGCGGATGCCCGCCTGGCTGCGGATGTGGCGGCTCCACTTCGTCCCGTTCTCGCTCGGGGCCGGACTCGTCGGGATGCTGATCGCGCGCGACGACCCGACCGTCGTGAGCGTCGCGCTCGGCGTCGCGGTGTGCAGCACCGGCTACGGCATCGGCGTGCTCACCAACGACTACGTGGACCGCGAGGCCGACGCGATCAACGCGCCCGACCGGCCGTTCGTGACGGGCGAGGTGAGCGCCGGCCGGACGTTCGCCTTCATCCTCGTCTGGTCGACGGCGATCCTCGTCCTGTCGGTCGCGTTCGCGCCGTCGGTGGCGGTCTGGAGCGTGATCGCGCTCGCCGGCCACGGGCTCTACGAGCTGACCAAGCCGATCCCGATGCTCGGCAACCTGGTGAACGGGTTCAACATCGCGGTCTTCGCGCTGGTCGGCGCGGCCGCCGGGGCGCCCGACCGCGCGTGGCACGACATACCGGACGCCGTCTGGGCCGACGCGGCGCTGATCGGGATTGCCCTGAGCGGGTTCTGCCTGGTGGGCTACTTCAAGGACGTGCCGGGCGACACCGCCGCGGGCTACCGCACGCTGCCCGTCGCGCTCGGCCCGATGCGCGCCCGCTGGTTCGCGCCGCCGTTCGCCGTGGCGGCGACCGGCGCCGCCCTCGCGATCGCGATCGCCGACCCGGACACGCTCGCCGCGGACCGCGTGGAGCCCGGATTCCTGCTGCTGCTCGCCCTGTCGGTCGCCGCCTACGCGGTGAGCATGCGCAACCTGATCGCGTCGCCGGAGGGCAACTCGTACCAGGCGCTCGTCTGGTACGTCCGCGCGTCGGCGATCTTCGTCCTCGGCCTCGGCGCGCTCGCGGAGCCCGCCTTCTTCCTCGTCGCGGCCGTCCCGATGGTGGCGCTCATGGAGGTCGCGCTGCTCGAGACGAGGGGATCGGGGCAGGCCTGATGGCGCGCCCCCGGGTCGAGACCTCGAACGGCGCGAGCGCCGCGCTGCTCGTCGCCGCCGCGTCGGGCGAGACCGAGCTCGTCGGGGCCCTGCGGCACGCCGTCGAGGACTGCCCGTTCCAGGCGAACGGCGCGTTCGAGGCGGACGCCGAGCTGCTCGACGTCGGTGGGGACGAGCTGCTCGCGATCACCGTCGACACGCTCCAGGCGCGCGAGGAGCTGGCCACCGCCACGTCCGGCTACGGGCGCGGGTGGCTCGCCGCCACGGCGTCGCTCAGCGACCTCGCCGCGGTGGGGGCCAGGCCGGTGGCGGTGCTCACCTCGTGCTGCTTCGACCCCGCGAGGATCGACACCGAGGAGGCGCAGGAGCTGGGTCGCGGCGCGTCCGACGCCGCCCGCGCCCAGGACGCGTACCTGGTCGGCGGCGACACCAACTGGTCCGGCGAGGAGAGCATCACGAGCACGGCGGTCGGGCTGGTGCCGCGGGGGCGGCTCCTGACGCGGGTGGGCGCGAGCGCGGGCGACGCGCTGTACGCGACCGGCCCGGTCGGCGGCGGCAACGCCGCCGGCGCGCGGTCGCTGCTCGGCGAGGAGGCGCCGAGCCCGTGGCTGCCGTCCGCGCGCTGCGCGGCCGGCCGGGCGCTGCGCGATCACGCGCGCGCGTGCATCGACACGAGCGACGGGCTGGTGACCTCCGCGCTCCTGCTCGCGGACCTGAACGGCACCGGCTTCGAGATCGACGACGCGCCCGGCCTGTACGACCCGGCCGGCCTGGCGCTGGCCCGGCGGCTCGGGCTGCCGTCCTGGCTGCTCGCCGCGGGCGAGTGGGGGGAGTTCGAGCTGCTGCTCGCCGTGGCGCCGGACGCCGAGGCGGGGTGCCTGGAGGCCCTGGCGGGCGTCGGCGCCCCGGCCGTGCGCGTCGGCCGGCTCACCGCCGAGCCGGAGTTCGCGATCGTCCGCGAGGACGGGTCGCGGGTGGACGCGCTGGACGTGGCGCAGAGCCTCCGCTCGGTGGAGCGCGACGGGGGGCTCGTCGCGCAGCTCGCCGCGCTGGTCGGGAGGGCCGGGTGAGGGGGCGGCGGTCGTGACGAGCGACCCGCGCGTCGTCGTGACCGGCGCCACCGGCTGCGTCGGCGGCGCGGTCGGGCGCACGTTCGCGGCGCGCGGGTGGAGCGTGCGCGGGCTCGTGCGGCGGCCCGATGCGCTGGCCGGCGCCGGCTGGGAGGAGCACCGCGGCGAGCTGACCGAGCCCGGCTCGCTGGCCGGGCTCTGCGAGGGCGCCGAGGTCGTGGTCCACACCGCCGCCGTCGTCAGCGACTGGGACCGCGAGGACGTCTTCTGGCGGATCAACCGCGAGGGCACCCGCGCGCTGCTGCGCGAGGCGGCCCGGGCCGGCGTGCGCCGCTTCGTCTACGTGAGCACCGCGGACGTGTTCGGCTTCCTCCGCGACGTCGTCATCGACGAGGGCTCGCCCAAGGACTGCCCGCCGTACCCCTACTCGCTCTCGAAGCTCGAGGGCGAGCGGCTCGCGTGGGAGGCCGCGCGCGACGGGCTCGGCGTCTCGACCGTCTACCCGACGTGGGTCTTCGGGCCGGGCGACCGGCACCTGGTGCCCGAGCTGCTCGACGGCCTGCGCACCCGCCAGCTCGTGTACTTCGACCGCGGCGCCACGCCGCTCGAGCTGACCTACAGCGAGAACCTCGCCGACGCGATCCACCTCGTCGCCACCTCCGACCGCGCGGCCGGCCAGTCGTACATCGTCGGCGACGGCTACGGCGCGACGTTCGGAGGGTTCATCGACGCGCTCGCGCGGGAGGCCGGGCTGCGCCCGCCGCGGTTCTCGATCCCGTACGCCGCGGCCTACGGGGCGGCCGCGGTGTCGGAGGCCGTGGCGCGGGTGACGCGCAGCGACAAGCGACCGCTCTTGACGCGCTACGCGATCCGCTCGGCGGCCACGGGCATGCGCTACGACCTGTCGAAGGTCGCGGCGCTCGGCTACGAGCCGGCGGTCGGGCTGGAGGAGGGCGTGCGGCGCACGCTGACCGGGCTCGAGGGCGAGCGGGAGGAGGACCGGTGGCTGGTCGGGTCGGCGTCCTGAGCGAGCTGGCGGGCGCGGCGGTCCGGCCCGCCGACGACGCGCTCTGGATCGTGAACCCCACCGCCGGGTTCGGACGCGGCCGCCGCCAGGAGGAGCGCCTCCGCCGCGAGCTGCCGGACGCCCGCGTCCACCGGACGACCCGCGCGGGCGAGGCGGCCGAGGTAGCGGCCCGCGCCGTACGCGACGGCTGCCGGACGATCGTGGTCGTCGGCGGCGACGGGACCCTCACCGAGGTCGCCGGGGCCGTGCTCGCGGACGACGGGCCCGAGGACGTGGCGGTCGGCTTCGCCCCCGCCGGCACCTGCAACGACTTCTCGCGCGGGCGCGCGGCGAGCCGGGACATGGCGGGCCTGCTCGACCGCGACCGCGGCGTCCGCATCGACGTGGGACACGTGACGTTCGCGACGGACGGCGGCACCGGCTCGCGCCACTTCGTCGTGAACTCGACGGTCGGGTTCGTGAGCCGCCTGGGCGAGCGGTTCACGCGCAAGACGTCCGCCAACCTCGCGCTCAAGCGGGTCGGCCTCGAGGTCTCGCAGGCCGTCCTCGGCGCCGACACCCTCGCGCGCTGGCGGCCGCTGCGCCTGACGCTGACCGTGGACGGCGAGCGGATCGAGTCCGAGGCCACCAACCTCGCCGTCATGAAGGTCCCGTACTTCGCCGGCGGCCTCAGCTTCGGGGACTTCGGGACGCTAGACGACGGGCGCCTGCACGCGGTGCTGCTCGGCGGCCTCTCGCGGCCGCGCGTGGCGAACGCCATGTGGCGGGCCTTCCGGCGGCGGCTCGACGGCCACCCGGCGCTGCGGCACTGGGCGGCCGGGACCGTCACCGTGGAGAGCGACCCGCCGTGGCCGGTCGAGGTCGACGGCGAGATCGTCGGCCGCACGCCGGCCACCTACACCGTGCTTCCGAGACGACTCACGACCATCACCTAGGGGGAACGACATGGAGGCGTCAGTCAGGGAGGCGGAGCTCTTGACCGCCGCGGAGCGGGAGGTCGTCGAGATCGCGACCCGCCACGCGGAGGCGTTCCAGGAGCGCGCCGAGAAGCACGACCGCGAGAACTCGTTCCCGTTCCAGGACTTCGAGGACATGAAGGAGTCCGGCTACCTCGCGGCCCCGGTGCCGCAGGAGCTTGGCGGGGCGGGGCTGAGCCTGCTCGGCCTGTGCGCCGCTCAGGAGAAGCTCGCCGAGGGCGCGCCGGCCACGGCGCTCGGCGTGAACATGCACCTGTTCTCGATCGGGCTCGTCGCCGAGATGTGGCGCCACGAGCCGGACGAGCGCGTCGAGGCGTTCCTGCGCGGCGTCGGCGAGGGCCACCTGATCGTGGGGGCGTCGGTGTCCGAGGCCGAGACGAGCGGCAACAACTTCCGCCACGCCGCCACGAGGGCCGAGCGGGTCGAGGGCGGCTACAGGGTCACCGGGCGGAAGATCTTCGCCTCGATCAGCCCGGTGATGACCGCCTACACCACGCACGCCCTGTACGAGGACCCCGACCGCGGCCCGCTGCTGGTCCACTTCCTCGTGCTGCGCGACTCGCCGGGCCTCGAGATCCTCGACAACTGGGACGCGATGGGGATGCGCCCGACGGGCTCGAACGACGTCGTCCTGAACGAGGTGTTCGTGCCCGACGAGCTGGTGGTGGCGGAGCGCCCGGCCGGGCGGCTCGACGAGTTCGCGATCAACTCGCACAAGTGGTTCGGGCTCACGTTCGGCGCGGTCTACACCGGCGTCGCCGGCGGGGCCAAGCGGTACGTCGAGGACTACGCGCGCGAGCGGATCCGCAAGCCGTACCCGCGGCCGATGAGCCACTTCCCCTCGATCCAGTTCCTGGTCGCGGAGATGGAGGTCCGGATCCAGGCCTCGCGGGCGCTCGTCTGGAAGACGGCGCACGAGCTGGGGCACGGGCCGGCGACGACCGAGCGCGAGTTCGCCGCCGCGCTGACGGCGAAGTACCTCGCAACCGAGAACGCCGTCAAGATCGTGGACATGGCGATGTCGGTGACCGGCGGGAGCGGCTTCCTCCGGAAGTCGCCGATCGAGCGCCTCTACCGCGACGTGCGCGGGGCGAAGGTGCACCCGCCGTCGCACTACGACGCGCTCGAGATCATCGGCAAGGCGGTGCTGGACGTGCCGCTCGACGAGGAGCCGCGGTGGGGGTAGGCCGCGCACGGCGGACGCGGCGCCGGGAGGGGCAGTGAGGAACCGCGTCCTCGTCTACGGGATGCACGGCTACCGCAACCTGGGCGCGGAGGCCCGCCTCGTGGCGATCGTCGACCAGCTCCGGCGGATCGTGCCCGACGCCGAGGTCGTCGCGAACTCGCTGCACCGGACGGCGCTCGACTACCTGCGCGAGCTGGGCGCGCGCGTCCACTACTTCCCGCCCGCCCTCTACCGGCCGGCGGGGAGGCGGCTGATACGGACCGCCGACTGCGTGATCCTCTCGGAGGGCGCGATGATCGGCGACCGCTTCAGCCCCGCGCTCCTGAACGCGCTGGTCACGGCGATCGAGCAGACCGGCCGCGAGGGGATCGCCAGCGTCGGCCTGGCGCTCGACTCGAACTACATCTCGCCGGGGCGCCGCGAGCGCGCGGTGCGCGCGCTGAACTCGATCTCGCTGCTCACCGTCCGCGCACCGGGCTGCGACGAGCACCTGCGCTCGTACGGGGTCGAGGCCGAGATGCCGGTCACGGCCGACTGCGCGGTCTCGATGCCGCTGCCGGGCGAGGGCGTGCGCCGCCGCGTGCGCGAGCGGTGGGGCCTCGGCGACGGCCCCGTGCACGGCATCGCACCCGTCGACTTCCACATGTGGCCGGCGCTGATGCGGCCGGTCGGGCGCCCGTCGGACTACGTGCGCTGGCCGTACAGGGCAACCTACCCGGACGGCGGCCGGCGGCGCTCGGCGGAGCTGCGCGCCCGCTGGGTCGAGCACGCGCGCTACCTGCTCTCCACCGACCGCCGCGCGCGCGTCGCGATCGTGATCCAGGACCGCGGCGACGTCCGGTTCGCCTACCGCATCCACCGCGAGCTCGGCGTGCCGGAGCGGAGCTTCGTGATCGACGGGCAGGTCTCCGACCCGTTCGAGATGTCGGCCGCCTACTCGCAGATGGAGACGCTCACGAGCTCGCGCTACCACGCGATCGTGCTGGCGTCCGCGTACGCGGTGCCGTTCGTCGCGCTCGGGCACGACAACCGGACCCAGTTCTACTGCCAGGACATCGGCCTCGAGAAGCTGTTCGTCGCCCACGACGAGCCGGACGCGACCGCCGCCGTGCGCGAGCGGCACGAGCTGCTCGGCCCGGAGCGGGACGGCATCCGCGAGCGCATCGAGGCCGGGTTCGCGGAGATGCGCGAGCGCGACGCGGTCAACTACCGGCTACTCGGCGACCTGCTCGAGGGCCTCGGCCACCGCGTGTCGCGCGAACCGGCGCCCCGGCCGACGACCGTTGGCTGACCCGGCGGCGGCGCCCGCGCCGGCGGTCGCGGAGCCGGCGGCTCCCGCGGTCGTCGCCAGCGAGCTGACCAAGGTCTACCGCGGCGGGGTGAAGGCGGCCGACCGGGTGTCGCTGTCGGCCGCGGGCGGCGAGGTCGTGGGCGTGGTCGGCCCGAACGGCGCCGGCAAGTCGACCACCCTCAACATGCTCGCGACGCTGCTGCGGCCGACCTCCGGGACGGCCACGATCTGGGGGATCCCGCTCGAGGACGCCGACCGGGTCCGGCCGCTGCTCGGCGTGGCGCTCCAGCGCGCGGGCCTCGACCCGCTGATGACCGGCGCCGAGCACTTCGAGGTGCAGGCGGCGCTCTACCGGCTCGCCTCGGACGTCGCCGGGCGGCGCCGCTCCGAGCTGGTCGACCGCTTCGAGCTCGGCCCCTACCTCGACCGCACGGTCGGGCAGTACTCCGGCGGGATCCAGCGCCGGCTCGCGCTCGCGCTCGCGCTCCTGGCGGACCCGCCCGTCGTGATCTTCGACGAGCCGAGCGTCGGGCTCGACCCGCGCAGCCGCCGCAACCTCTGGGACCTGATCCGCGGCCTGCGCGCCGAGGGGCGGGCGGTGCTCCTCAGCACCCAGTACCTGGAGGAGGCGGACGCGCTGTGCGACCGCGTCTACCTCATCGACCACGGGGCGATCGTGCTGGCCGGGGCGCCGGCGGAGCTGAAGCGGCGGGCCGGCGGGGCGACGCTGCGGGTCGAGGTCGGCGAGTCGCCGGAGGCCCTGCTGGACGCCGTGCGCGCGGAGCTCCCGCGGCTCGAGGCGAGCGTGGACGGCGCCACCGTCGTCTTCGGGCTCGACGGCGACGTCTCGATCGCGGGGCGGGTGCTGCTGGCGGCGCAGCAGCGCGGCGTCGCCGTCCGCAGCCTGCGGGTGTCGGAGCCGACGCTCGACGACGTGTTCCTGCGGTTCACGGGCCGCGCCGTCGAGGCCGAGCCGCTGAGCGGCGAGGGGTTCGACCTCGGCGCCCGGATGCAGCGCGGCGGAGGCAAGCGGTGGCGCTGAGCGTCCTCTGGCCGATGTACCGGCGCGCGGTCCGCGAGGCGCTGCGGGTCCCGCTCGCGACCTTCATCGTGCCGATCGTCGTCGGCGTCTTCATGCAGACGATCTTCGCGCGTGTGTTCTCGGGCCTCGTGCGCCTCGACGCGTTCGAGGGCGTCGAGTACAACGACTACCTCCTCCCGGGCACGCTGATCATGGCCGTGATGCTGGGGTCGTCGACGTCCGGGGTGAGCAGCGCGGTCGAGCTCCAGACCGGCTTCTTCGACCGCATGCGGATCTCGCCGCTGCGGGAGCTGCCGAGCCTGCGCGCGCGGCGGCTGGCCGACGCCACGCGGATCGGCCTCTACTGCACGGTCCTGCTCGCGATCGGCTGGGTCGACGGCGCGGAGATCGACAACTGGCCGCTGGCGGTCGCGTTCGCGTTCGCGTTCCCGGCCGCGTGGTGCTTCGCCTACGGCGGTCTCGCGCTGGCGGCGTGCCTGCGGACGCGGAGCGCCGAGACGGCCCAGGGCATGGCGCCGCTGTTCTTCCCGATCCTCTTCATGAGCACGGCGGTGATGCCGGGCGAGCTGCTGCCGGGCTGGCTCGACGCGATCGCCGGCTGGAACCCGGTCTCGTACGTGACCGACGCGATGCGGTCGGCGTTCGCGGGCGACGTGGACGGCGACGCGCTCGCGAAGGCGGCCGCCGGGGTGGCCGCGGTGGCCGCGCTCACGCAGCTGCTCGTGGTGCGGGCGCGGGCGGCGGTGGCGACCGAGTAGCCGCTCAGCGCGCGCGGATCGAGTCGATCCGCCACCGCCCGAGCTCGCGGGACAGGCTGAACTCGTAGGTGCGGTCGCGGTCGGCATCGCGGACCGCGATCGTCGCGGTCGCGCCGGCCACGTTCGCGTCGCCCGGGTCGTAGCTCCGGGACGTGAGGCGCGCGAACCGCCGCTCACACGCGGCCTTCCCGCCGAACCGCAGGACGCCGGCGTAGCTGAGGTACTCGCATCCCCGCCCGCCCTCCGAGGAGCCGTAGTCGAGCACGGTCGTCACGATCGCCCGCTCGGCGACCCTCGGGTCGGCCTGCGACGGCCGGTCGAGGTCGTCGACCTTCCAGCGACCGCCCTCGTTCACGAGCCTGAGCTCGAGCGCGTCGTCCTCGACGTCGCCCCTCGTCAGCTCGACCTCGGCGGTCGCGCGCGCCCCCGACACGGTCACTCGACCGGCCTCGGCGTCCTCGGTCGTGTTGCCGGGCGCCTCCCGCTCGCACGCCGCGACCGCCGCCGGGCCGGTCTCGTGGGTGGACAGCTCGAGGTAGTGGGCCGTGACCAGCTCGCGGCAGGCGGCCGGGTCCCTGGTCGTGACCAGCTCGAGGGCGGCCTCCTCGACCTCGTCCGTGGCGCCGCTCCCGCCGATCGAGACGACGAACGCGATGACGGCGCCCGCGACGGCGAACACCGCGACGACCGCTGCGATCACCAGCACGCCCCTCCGCATCGCGGGGAGGTTAGGGCACCCTAATCCCAAACTTGTTAGGGTCCCCTAACTATTCCCGTGCCGGCCGGTCGGAATGGCCGTCCGGCCCCATCCGAGGCAAGAGGGGGACCTTGAGGACATCGACGCTGGCCGCCGGGATCGCCGCGCTCGCGATGCTCGCCGGATGCGGCGACGACGACTCGGGCGACGGGGCCGAGACGGCCGGCCGGGCGACCACCGCCACGACGGCGCCGGCGCCGGCCGGGTCCGAGGCCGTGGCCGAGATCGCGACCGTGCGGCAGCTCCTCGACCGGGCCGTGGACGAGTACCGGGACGGCGACGCGAAGAGCGCGGAGCGGACCGTCGGCGACGCCTACCTGGAGCACTTCGAGGAGGTCGAGGAGCCGCTCGAGGAGCGCGACCCGGAGCTGATGGAGTCGCTCGAGGAGACGATCGCGACCACGATCCGCGACCGCATCAGGGCCGGCGCCAGCCCGGCGGAGGTCCAGAGCCTCGTCGTCGGCGCGAAGCGCGGCCTCGACCGCGCGGAGGCGGCGCTCAGGTAGCTGCGTGGGGCGCGCGATCGTCACCGCCCTGCTCGCCTCGCTGCTGGCCCTCGCTCTGGCCGCCGGTCCGGCCGTGGCGGCGGGCGGCCAGGTCGACGAGGCGCTCGACGAGGTCCAGCTCGCCCGGGACGGCGTGCGGCAGGCCGTCGAGGCGGCCGAGGCCGGCGACCGGGAGCGCGGCTACGACCTCGCGCGCACCGCCTACCTGGACCACTTCGAGAAGGTCGAGATCCCGCTCCGCCTGCGCGACGCGAGCCTGGTGCTCGACCTCGAGTTCCAGTTCGCCGAGCTGCGCGACGGGATCCGCGACGGCCGGTCGCTCGACCGCGTGCGCGACACGGCGCGCGACGTCCGGGCGGGTCTCGTCGACGTGGAGCGCAAGCTCTCCGACGAGGGTCTCGCGGCGCCCGCCGTCGCCTTCGCGTTCTCGTTCACGATCCTGTTCCGGGAGGGCGTCGAGGCGGTCCTGATCCTCGCGCTGCTGCTCGGGTCGCTCGAGGCCGGCCGCGCCAGCGACTTCCGCCGCCCGCTCGGCCTCGGCGCGCTCGCGGCGGTCGCCGCCACCGGGGTCACCTGGCTGCTCGCCACGGTGGTGGTGGACATAGCCCCGCTCGAGCGCGAGCTGCTCGAGGCCGTGACCGCGCTGCTCGCCGTCGGGGTGCTGGTCCTCGTGAGCTTCTGGCTCGTGTCGCGGCTCGAGCAGCGCCACTGGGTCGAGTTCATGCGCGCGCGGGTGTCGGGCGCTATCGCCGCCGGCAGCGCGCTGGCGTTCGCCGGGCTCGGGTTCACGGCCGTCTACCGCGAGGGGTTCGAGACCGTCCTCTTCTACCAGGCGCTGACGCTGTTCGCCGAGGGGCTCGTCCTGTGGGTGGTGCTGGGGGCGGTGGCCGGCGCGATCGCGCTGGCCGCGGTCGGCCACGCCGTGATCCGGCTCGGCAGGCGGGTCCCGCTGAAGCCGCTGCTCGTGACCGGCGCGTCGATCCTGCTGCTCCTGTCGGTGGCGTTCGCCGGCAACGCCGTGCGGTCGCTCCAGGAGGGCGACTGGATCGGCGTGACGCCGATCGCCGGCGACTGGGCGCGGCTGCCCGTCTTCCTCGCGGAGCTCACGGGCATCCACCCGACGCGCGAGGGCCTGGTCACGCAGGCGACGCTGATCGCGATCTACGCGCTCGGCGCGCTCTGGGTGTTCGCGTGGCGCCCGGTCCGGCGCCGGCAGGCCGTGAGGGCGACGGCGTGAGCACGAACGGGCTTCGCGCCGCGTCCCGCCCGCTGCGCGTCGGGGTCGACGTGGGCGGCACGTTCACCAAGGCGGTGGCCGTGGCGCCGGATTCGCTCGAGCTGAGCGCCGAGGCGGTGGTGCCGACCACCCATCGCGCCGGCGGCGGCGTGAGCGAGGGCGTGGCCGGCGCGCTGCGCGAGCTGCTCGCCCGGCTCGGCGACCGGCGCCGCGACGTCGAGCTGGTCGCGTTCTCGACCACGCAGGCGATGAACGCGCTGCTCGAGGGCGACGTGGCGCGCGTGGGCGTCGTCGGCATCGGCGCGGCGCCGGACCTCCGCCGGGCGCGGAGGCGCACGCGCGTCGGCCGGATCGGGCTCGCCCCCGGCCACGACCTCGAGACCGAGCACGTCTTCCTCGACGCCACAGCCGGCCTCGCCGAGGACGCGGTCGACGAGGCGCTCGCGCGGCTCGCGGACGCCGGCTGCCGGGCGGTCGCCGTGAGCGGGGCCTTCGCCGTGGACGCGCCGGAGCACGAGCGGCTCGTCGCCGAGCGGGCGCTCCGCCTGGGGCTGCCGGCCTGCGCCGGGCACGAGCTGACCCAGGCCTACGGACTCGAGACGCGCACGGTCAGCGCCGCCCTCAACGCCAGCATCCTGCCGGTGGTCGAGCGCACGGCCGCGGTGGTCGAGGGCGCCCTGCGCGAGGCGGGGCTCGACGTTCCGCTGCTCGTCCTGCGCGGCGACGGCGGGGCGATGGGCGTCTCCGCCTTCCGGCGCGCGCCGAGCCTGACCGTGGGCTCGGGGCCGAGCGCCGGCGTAGCCGCCGCGCTGCACCAGCTCGCCCTCACCGACGCGATCGTGCTCGAGTGCGGCGGCACCAGCTCGAACGTCTCCGTGGTCAAGCGCGGGCGGACGGCGCTGCGGACCCTCAAGGTGATGGGCCGGCCGACGTCGCTGCGGTCGATCGACAGCTGGGTCGTCGGCGCGGCGGGCGGCAGCATGGCCCGCCTGCGCGGACGGCGGATCGCAGAGGTCGGGCCGCGCAGCGCGCACATCGCGGGGCTCGGCTACGCGTCGCTCGCCGACCCCGCCGACCTCGAGGGCGCCGAGCTCGAGCTGGTCGCCCCGCGTGGCGGCGACCCGGACGCGTACGCGGTCGTCCGCGCTCGCGGCGGGCGCTACGCGATCACCGCGACGTGCGCGGCCAACGCGCTCGGCGCCGTCCCGGCGGGCGCGTACTGCCGCGGCTCGCGCGAGTCGGCCATGGCGGCGTTCGCGGCGCTCGCGCGGCGCCTGAGGACGGACCCCGAGGCCGCCGCGCGCGCGATGCTCGACGCCGCCGCGGCCAAGGTCGCCGACGCCGCCGCCGAGGCGGCGCGCGAGCACGACCTTGACCCGTCGGTCCCGGTCGTCGCGCTCGGCGGCGCGGGCGACGCGCTGGCCCCGGCGGTCGCGGAGCGCCTCGGCCGGCCGCTGCTCCGACCCGAGCACGCGCCGGTGCTGTCCTCGATCGGAGCGGCGCTGTCGCTCGTCCGGGCGGAGGTGGCGCGCACGGCCGCGCCGGGCACCACGGCGCAGGCCGTCGCGCACGAGGCCGAGCGCGCCTGCGTCGACGCCGGCGCGGCACCCGCGACCGTCGCGGTCGAGTCGTCGTTCGACGCCCGCCGCGGGCTCGTCCGCGCGGTCGCCACCGGCGCCGCCGCGCTCGAGGCCGGCGCCGCCCGGCGCGACCCGGTCGACGACGCGTCCCGGCTCCGGGCCGCGGCGGAGGCGCTCGGCATCGAGGGCGGGGCGCTCCAGGTGGTCGGCAGCACCGACTTCTACCGCGTGTACTCGGAGAACGGGCGCGGCCGGGTGGCGGTCGTCGACGCCCGCGGCGCCGTGCCGCTGGCCGAGAACGCGCGCCGCATCCTCGCCGGGGAGCGCGACCGGCTGCTCGACGACCTGCGCGACGCCGTGAGCGACGCGACCGTGAACCTCGGCGTGGCGACGATGCTCCCGCGGGTGGCGCTCATCTGCGGGCCGCGGATCCTCGACATGTCGGACGCCCGGCGCGGCGAGGAGATCGCCGCCGCCGCGGAGCGCGCGCTCGCCGAGCACGACGGCGACGCGGTCGCCGTGCTCTGGCGCTGATGTCCGTCTACCGCCAGGCCGGGCCGTCGCGGCCGTGGCTGCTCGCGGCCGTCGGCGCCGCCGCGCTGCTGGTCGGGGGCGTGGCGGGCTTCCTCGTGCGCGGGGACGGCGGCGGCGAGCCGACGCTCCGGGCGTCGGTGGCGGACCTCCGCGACCGCATGGGCCCGGCCGTCCAGGGGCTCGAGGTGCTGCCGATCGAGTACGGGGACGCCGTGGGCGGCGCGCCGACCGAGCTCGAGGGGGCGCGGGGTCATCTGACGCGCACCCGCGACGCGTTCGCCGCCGCGCGCGCGGACCTCGCCCTGCTGGCGCCGGCCGAGACGGCGCGACTCGGCCGCGAGCTCGACGCCCTGGCCGCGCTGGTCGACCGGCGCGGCCCCGCGAAGGCGGTCGAGGAGGCCGCGGGCCGGGCCGCCGCGACGCTCCGCGCGGCCCTCCGCGAGCCGGCCGGCTGACCCGCCGCGACGGCGCGCTCTTCGTCACCGCGTCGCTTTTCCATCGCTATGCGATGGCTAGGTGACGCGGTGGCCCGGATCAGCGGCGGCGGGCGGCGACCTCGATCGACGCGCGGGCGCTCCTGTAGCCGCCGCGCGCGGCCGAGGCGGTGCGGCGGCCCGCCGTGAAGTAGCGGCGGCAGAGGCGCGCGCGGCCGCGGCGGTCGGTCCGCGCCGTGCCCTTGCCGCCGATGTGGACCTTCGCCCCCCTGACCGGCCTGCCGCGCGAGGTCACCCGGAGCCTGAAGCACGTCCGCCGCCGGACGGCGACGCGCCGCGGGCGCACGCTCACCTTCAGCGCGGGCTTCGACGAGCTGCCCGTGCCGCTCTTGGTGAGCCCCGCCGCGTGGCCCCAGTTGCCGGCGTCGTCCTCGTAGAGGACCGCGTAGTAGCGGCGCGTCCTCCCGCGCTTCACCGTCAGCGACTGCTCCCCGCCCGCCGCCTTCGGTTCGAGCCGCGCGAGCGTGCGGCCGTCGTCCGGGTGGCGGATCGGCCGGTCCGACACGAGCACGACGGCGTGGGCGGCCTTCCCGCACGACCAGTCGTCGCCGGGCGCCTTCCACGAGAGCGCGATCGTCTTCTTCCCGGCCTTCACGCGGAACGAGTCGGGGGTCCCCGGCGGCCGGCTGTCGGTCCCGTAGGCGCCGGTGCCCCACTCGTCGTGCCGGGCGGTCCACCACTCGTCGTTGGTCCCGCACGCCGGCCGGTCGGTCTCCCACAGGAAGCTCCAGCCCTCGCGCGTGCGCGCGACCACCTCGAGCCTGTCGTCGCCGTCCACGTCGCCGATCGCCGGCACCGCGAGCAGCCAGCCGCCGGTGAACTTCGGCCAGCCCGAGCCCTCCGTCCCGTCGGCGGCCAGGTTCCGGAGGTAGTAGAGGCCGGTCCCGACCACGACCTCGTTGCCCGGCGCGTCGGAGACGTCCGCCACCGCCGGGCTCGACAGGAGCTGGAAGTCCTCGACCGCCTGCGGGTAGGCGGGCAGCGACTCGCCGGTGCGGGCGTTCCAGGCCTGCACGACGTGGTTGTAGGGCAGGTTCTGCCCCGGCACGACGCCGATGTTCAGCAGCTGGTTGAGGGTGAGCCCGCCCTTGATCACCTCGAGGCCGCCGTCGCCGTCGAGGTCGGCCACGATCGGGTGCTCGAACAGGTTCAGCACGCGGCTCTTGTCGACGTGCTCGCCCCCGCCCGGCCCCGAGTCGTAGGTCGTGACCACCGACCCGTCCCCGCGCCTCGCCTGCACGTCGCCGGTCGCCACGCCGCCGATCGCCTCGAGCGCGCCGTCGCCGTCCACGTCGCCGAGCACGTAGTCGACGCCCGGCCCGACCAGCGGCAGCGCGTCGGGCACCGCGCCGTTCGGCTTGACCGGCCAGCCGGGCAGGATCTTGCCGGTCGAGCTGACCGCGTAGGTGCGGCCGCTCTTCCCGATCGCGTTCGCGGCGACCGCGATGACGATCCCGCGCACCGCGCTCGCCACGTCGCCCTCGACCTGCTGGATCGGGTCGTCGATCTCGGCGGTCGGGACCACCAGCTCGGGCCTGCCGTCGCCGTTCACGTCGCCGGCGGCGGCCGAGTTGATGGTCTCGGCGCCGTCGAGCTTCTCGTCCGGCGACTTGAGCTTGGTCGGGAACCCGCGCACGCGCTCGCCGCGCCCGGTCCAGGCGTAGAGGTGCTGGTCGAGCGAGGGGACCGCCACGTCGAGGCGACCGTCGCCGTCGAGGTCCACCAGCGTCGGCGAGCCGATGAAGCCGCGCTTTATGTGGTTGGTCTTCGTGCGCAGCGACGGCTTCGAGAGGTCCGGGTCGACGCGCACCGGGAAGCCGTCCACCTCGCTGCCGTCGGCGTTCCACGCGTAGACGTGCTCACCGGCGGCGTCGACGATCTCGGGCTCGCGGTCGCCGTCAACGTCGCCGATCGCCGGGTTGCGCAGCGACTCGCGCGGCGGCTCGACGCCGCGGTACGACGGTGCGTCGGGATGGACGTTCGAGTAGCGCCGGGTGCGGACCGGCTCGCCGCCGTTGAAGCTCTGGAGCGGCTTGCCGTTCTCGCGCAGGACGTGGAGGTCGCCGCTCGAGTCCGGGGAGACGATGTCGAGGAGGTTGTCGCCGTCGAGGTCGAACATCCGCTGCGAGGCCTCGCCGCCGGTCCCGTCGTAGCGGGACCAGCCGCGGGCGAGCGACGTGTCGCGGTACGCGAACAGCACCTTGCGGTCCTCGCCCCGGTTGCCGTCCGCGTCGGTGACGACCACGCGGACGGTGAACGCCGGCTCGTTCGGGTCGGGGTCGCCGGGGCCCTTGGACGGCGCGGTCGGGTCGTCGGCGGCGCCCCCTCCCGGACGGGCGTCGAGCGCCGCGCGGACCTCCCCGAGCGAGATCGTCCCGAGCTCGCCGTCGACCGGCCCGGACGCCGTCCGCTCGGCGCCCACGTCGCGGAACTCGGACTCCGCCGGCTCGATCCCCGGCGCCCACTGGAGCCGCCACTTGAAGCTCGTGCGGGCCGACAGCCGCGCGACCACGTCGAAGCTCGACTGCCGCGCCACGTTCAGCGGCGCGAACCACTCCGGCCCGTCGATCAGCGCCTGCGGCGGCACCCTCCCGTCGCGGATCCGCTCGAGCGCCAGCCCGAGGTCGGGGCGGCCGTAGCCGAAGTGCTGGTCCCAGCCGGGCTGGGCGGGGTCGGGGACGCCGCTCCCGACCGTGTTCTCGGCCACCACGTCCTCGGCCGTCGTCGTGAGCACCTGCTTGACCTCGTTCGGCGCGAGCCGGATCCCGCGGTCGCGGGCGTAGCCGATCAGGAGCCCGGCCGCGCCCGCGGCCTGGCCGGTGGCCTGGGAGCCGGTCGGCGCCGGCATGACCACGTGCGCGTGGCCGCCGTACTGCGTCGTCCCGGAGTTGCGGAACCAGGTCCCCACCGGCGCGCTCGACGGCACGCCGAGCGCACCGAGGAGCGGGCCGAGCTGGTCGGCGTCCTGCCCGAGGCCGTGCGCGTCCGCCACCGTGCCCTGGACCTGCATCGCCTCGTCGTAGAGCGTCGGGATGTTGTGGTCGGCGGTGTTGAGGTCGGAGGAGACGATCGCGAAGAAGACGCCGCTGCGGTAGGCGTGCGCGAACGCCTCGCGCGCGAAGCGGGTGTTGGTCAGGCCGCCGGTGGCCGCCTCGACCACCTCGACGTCGTTGTCGGCCGCGTACAGGACCGCCTGGCCGAAGCTCTGCATGTCGACCACGAACGTGTCCCAGACCCGCATCGGCACGAGCGTGCAGCGCGGGCAGACGCCGGTGCCGCCGCGGCCGTCGTTCGTCGCGCCCGCGGCCTCCTCGGCGCGGCCCGAGCCGTGGTTGTTCGCGCTCGAGTAGCTCGACGCGTCGAACGGGTCGTTGTCGTCGTCGAAGAAGTCCCAGCCGGCGACGTCGTCCGCGTAGCCGTTGCCGTCGTCGTCCTTGCCGTCGCTGAAGGTGGCGATCAGGTCGCCGGCGTCGAGGAGCTTGTCGGCCGGCTCCACGCCGGCGTCCTGCCTCACGCGCGCGTCGGCCGCGTAGTCGTCCACGTTGAAGGCGCCGTCGCCGTTGCAGTCGTAGCCGGGGCAGGGGGCGCCGCCGGCGCGCTGCGGCTCGGGCAGCTCCCTGCGGTTGAGCGCGACCTTCGTGCGCAGGTCCTGGTCCTCCCAGCGAATGCCCGTGTCGAGGATCGCGACCTGCACGTCGGGGCGGCCGGTCGAGAGCTTCCAGGCGCGGTCGGCCGACACGCCCGAGAGCTGGCCGAGCGGGTTGCGGCCGGCGAGCGTGTTCTGCTCCTGCTGGCGGGCCGTGTCCGACGGGTTCTTGTAGGTCGCGGAGAACTGCGTGGCGGACGGCGCGAAGCCGAACCGCTCGACCTCCTCGTCGAACGGGTTCGAGCACTCGGCGCCGCCGTCGTTGTCCTGCTCGCAGGGGTCGAAGCCGGGGTCGTTCGGGGCGTTGGCGCGAACGCTCTCGCCGGGGTCCGAGCCGGGGAACGCCGCGATCGCCGCCGCCGGCAGGGCGAGGGCCAGCGCCGCGACGGGCAACGCCGCCCGGGCACGCCAGGCTCTCCTCTGCCATCCCCTCACCTGCTCGCAGCGATCGTAACGGAGCGCACGAGCGCACGGTCGCGGCTGTGGCCGGGGCGCGGCCCTCGGGGGTATGCTCGTCCACGAGTGGTCAGCGTCAGCACAGGCGAGCTCGTCCACGACGGCCACCGGCTCGTCTACGACGACTACGGGAGCGGCCCGCGGCCGTTCCTGCTCCTGCCGGGGCTCATGCTGCCGCGGACGATGCACCGTCCGCTCGCCCAGTCGCTGGCCGAGCGCGGCAACCGGGTCATCACGCTCGACCTGCTGGGCCACGGCGAGTCCGACCAGCCGCGCGACATGTGGCGCTACTCGATGCCGATCTTCGGCGAGCAGGCGATCGCGCTCCTGGACCACCTGGAGATCGAGGAGGCGGTCGTCGGCGGGACCTCGCTCGGCGCGAACGTGACGCTCGAGGCGGCGGTCCGCGCGCCGGAGCGGCTGCGCGGCGCGGTGATCGAGATGCCCGTCCTGGACAACGCGCTGCTCGGCTGCGCGATCGCGTTCACGCCGCTCATGGTCGGCGTGACGTTCGGCGCGCCGGTCACGCGCGTGGTCAGCCGGATCGTGGGGCGCGCGCCGCGCGGGCTGAACCACCTCCTCGACGTCGGGATCGACTGGCTGAGCCGCGATCCCGCGCCGTCGGCGGCCGTGCTCCAGGGGCTGTTCTTCGGCCGCGTCGCGCCGCCGCGGCACGAGCGGGCGCGGGTCGAGACGCGCGCGCTCGTGATCGGGCACACGCGCGACCCCGTGCACCCGTTCTCCGACTCGGACATGCTGGTGCGCGAGCTGCGCAACGGCCGCCTGCTCGAGGCGAACTCGATCCTCGAGCTGCGGCTCGCACCCGCGCGACTGACGGGCGAGATCGCCCGGTTCCTGGACGAGTGCTGGCGCCGGCCGGCGGCGGCCGAGCCGGTGCGCGCGAGCGCCTAGGCGCCATCCGAGCGGCCCTCGCGGCCCGAGCGGCTTCGCGCCACGCCGCTGCACGAGAACTTGCCCGCCCGCAACGGGCCGGTGGATAGCGTGTTCCCGCGGATGATGAGGCGGACCCTCCTGGCCTCCGCAGGGGCGCTGCTGCTCGCCGCGCTCGTGGTGACCGCCGCGCCGGCGCTCACCGCGCAGCGCTACCAGCCGCGCGCGGTCGACTTCGAGCTGGCCGCTCCGGCGCTGAGCGCCGCCCGGACCGGGCCCGTGGCCACGCCCTCGCTCCGCCCGTCGCGGCGCTTCAACCTCGTGGGCCTCCGCTGGGCCTCCGGCGGAGAGCCGCGCGTGTCGCTCCGCTTCCGCCGCGACGGCCGCGGCTGGAGCCGCTGGACCCGGGTCGGCGCGGGGCAGGACCACGGCCCCGACCCGGGGACCGGCGAGCGCACGCCGGCGGGCGCGTCGGACCCGGTCTGGGTCGGCGAGGCCGACGAGGTCCAGGTCCGCCTCTCGCGCCGCGTGAGCGGCCTGCGACTCCACTTCGTGAACGTTGCCGGGACGGCGAGCGCCGCCGACCGGGCGCGGACCGCGCTGCGCCGCGTCGCGAACGGCGCCGTCCGCACCGTCGCCGGCGTGCTGCGGCCGGCCGCCGCCGGCGCGCAGGACGCCCAGCCCGAGATCGTCCCCCGCTCCGCGTGGGAGGCCGGCCAGTGCACGCCGCGGACCGACCCGGCCTACCGCGAGGTCAAGATGGCGTTCGTCCACCACACGGTCACCGCGACCGACTACGCCCCCGAGGACGTGCCGGGGATGATCCTCGGGATGTGCCGCTACCACCGCGACTCGAACGGCTGGAACGACCTCGGCTACAACTTCGTCGTCGACCGCTTCGGCCGGATCTGGGAGGGCCGCGGCGGCGGGATCGACAAGCCCGTGGTCGGCGCTCACACCACCGGGATGAACACGCAGTCGTTCGGCGTCGCCAACCTCGGGACCTACACGGACGTGCCCGTGACCGAGGAGGCGATGGGCGCGATGACCCGGCTGATCCGCTGGAAGCTGCCGCTCCACGGGCAGCCGACGTCAGGCCAGGCGACCGTCGTGTCGAACGGCGGCAGCGGCAGCCGCTTCGCGGCGGGCGAGCAGGCCACGCTCGACCGGGTCTCCGGCCACCGCGACGCGAACTCCACGGGCTGCCCCGGCGACGCCCTCTACGCGCAGCTCCCCGCGCTGCGGGAGCGGGTGGCCGGCGCTCAGGCCGCGCCGCGGCCGAAGCCGACGATCGCCGTCGAGCGGCCGCCGCGGCGGGTTCCGAAGAAGTCGATCGTCCGCATCCGCGGGAGCGTGCAGCCGCCCAAGCAGTCCCTCTCCGTGCTGGTCGAGAAGAAGAAGGGCGACCGCTGGGTCCGCAGCTACGGCCGCACGGTGCCGCCGGGCGCCGACGGCTCGTTCAGGAAGAAGGTCCGCCTCCGCGACGTCGGCCTGTACCGGATCTCCGCGGTGTTCGGCGGCGACGGCTCGAACGCCCCGGCGCGGTCGAAGCGCTACCCGGTCCGCGTCCCGCGCAAGGCGAGCTCCTCGCCCTCGGGCCCGTCGTACTCGGACCCGCGCTAGCGCGGCTCGCGCGGCCCGCCCGGCACGATGTCGCGGCCGGTCGGCGCCATCTCCCCGTCCAGCTCGATCTGCCAGAACCAGCGGGTGAAGGTCATGCCGGCGTCGAACTCGCCGACGTGCGGCTCGACCCGCTCGCCGGCAGCCATCCGGACGATCAGCTCGGGGTAGGTGCGGCCCGGGCGGGCGGCGTACATCGGCGCCGGGAACGCGCCGCCGAAGCGCGTGTTCACGTCGGTGATCCCGAGCCCGATCTCCGGGTCGCGGAACGCCTGCACCGTGCACGGGCCGCGGACTGGCAGCGCCTCGCCCACCGCCCGGCCGAGCTCGACCAGCTCGGCGTCGGCGATCACGGTTCCCTTGATCGACTCGCCGCCGCGCGACTCGATCATCGTGCGGGGGATCGCGTTGAGGCAGCGGCCGTCCATGTCGCACAGGAGGTCGACCGAGAACTCGGGGCCGTCCATCCAGCGCTGGACCATCGTCGGCTCCTTCACGTAGCGGACGAAGAACTCGGCCTCCTCGCGACTCCCGGCGCGGTGGATCGAGCGGGCGCCCGACCCGCGCCGCGGCTTGACGGTCACCGGGTAGGACCCGGGCTCCTCGCCGGGCAGGACCGTCGGCGGGCTCGGCAGGCCGTGGCGGAGCAGCAGCTCGTGGGTCGCGTACTTGTCGTAGGTCGCGCGGCAGACCTCGGGGTCGGGCACGAAGGCCGGCAGGTCGGCGCGGGCTAGAACCTCGATGTCGAGGTCGGTCAGCGGGACCACCGCCCGCGCGCCGTGCTCGGCCACGAGCTCCTGGAGGAACGGGACGTAGCCGGGGTCGTCGATGCGCGGCGGCGTCACGCGCACGTCGGCGGCGTACCGGGCCGGCGCCAGCGGGCTCGGGTCGACGGCGATCGTGAAGGCGTGCTCGGCGAACGCGCTGACGATGTCGTAGCGCTTGCCGACCCCGGTGAGGACGACCGCTACCCGGTCGGCCGCCATCCGCCCGTCTCTCCCTTGTAGAGGCCGTGGCCGGTCGCGAGCAGCCGGACCGTCCGGGCCAGGATGCGGAGGTCGAGGACGAGCGACCGGTTGTCGACGTACCAGACGTCGAGCTCGATCCGCTCGTCCCACGGCAGCGACGCGCGGCCGTTCACCTGCGCCCAGCCGGTGATGCCCGGCTTGACCTCGAGCCGGCGGCGCTGGCGCGGCGTGTACTGGTCGACCTGAGCCTGGATCGTCGGCCGCGGGCCCACGATGGCCATCTCGCCGCGGAGCACGTTCACGAGGTTCGGCAGCTCGTCGAGCGAGAAGCGGCGCAGCAGGGCGCCGACGCGCGTGATGCGCGGGTCGCCCGCGTTCACGGCCAGCCCCGCCCCCATCCGCTCGGCTCCGCTCACCATCGTGCGGAGCTTCAGCATCTCGAACGGCTCGCCGTCCCTGCCGACGCGCCGCTGGCGGTAGATCGGCGAGCCGCGCGTCTCGAGCCGGATCGCGACGATCGCCGCGAGCTGGAGCGGGGCGGTCAGCGCGAGGGCGAGCGCCGCGACGGCGACGTCGAGCGCTCGGCTCACCGCGTGCCCTCCGCCTTCTCCCAGCCGGCCGGCGTGCCGCTCCGCAGCCAGTCCCAGAGGCCGGCCGCGAGCGACGCGGTGACCAGCACGTAGTAGTAGGCGAGGCGGAACGGGCGGGCCGGGACGAGCGGGCCGAGCGCGGCCGCCGCGAGCAGGCCGAGCTGGGCGGCGAGGGTGACGGCGTAGACGGGACCGTCGCCCAGCAGGGCGAGGTTGGTCGCCAGCGCGATCAGGTGGAGGAACGGGGTGGCGTAGCGGAGCACGCGGTGGGAGCCGATCTGGAGCGCGTAGAGGGCGCCGTAGCCGCGCGGCGAGAGCATGCCCCCCCGCAGGACGATCGGCCAGGCGTGGCTCATCATCCGGCGCTTGCGGCGGAACTCGCCCTCGATCGAGGGGACCATCTTCTCCTCGGCGCGGGCCGTCGGCTCGTAGACGGCGCGCCAGCCGCGCTTGACCATGTTGAACGGGAACGACAGGTCGTGGCCCATGCGCGGGTCGACGACCATGTACGCCTCGCGGCGGGTGGCGTAGATGGCGCCGTTCCCGCCGGTCACGCCGCCGAGCCGCGACTCGAGCGAGCGGACCGCCATCTCGTAGCGCCAGTAGGCGCCCTCCTCGCTCGTGCCGTCGGCTCGCGAGAAGCGGACCTGGCCGCAGACGTAGCCCGTCCGCGGGTCCTGCTGGAACGGGGCGACGAGCCGCCTCAGGGCGTCCGGCGCGAGGCGGCTGTTGGCGTCGGAGAACGCGACGATCTCGCCGCTCGCCCGCTCGACCCCGGCGTCCTGGGTGCGGACCTTGCCGCCGCGCGGCAGCTCGAGCACGAGGTCGGCGCCGGCCTCGCGGGCCCTGGCCGCCGTGCGGTCGGTCGAGCCGTCCGAGGCGACGATCAGCTCGAGCCGCTCGCGCGGGTAGTCGAGCGCCAGCGCGTTCGCGACCTTGTCCGCGATCACCTCCTCCTCGTCGTAGGCGGCGATCACGAGGGAGACGGTCGGGAGGTCGGCGTCCGCGGACGGGACGGCCGCGCCGCGCGTGCGCCGCAGCCGGGCGAGGAGCCACAGGAGCAGCGGGTAGCCGGCGTGCGTGTAGACGATCAGGGCGGCTGACGCCCAGAAGACGGCCTCGAGCACGGGGACCGATTATCCCGGCGCCGCGGTCGCCGGCCGGGGGGCCGCCGGGCTCGCCGCCCCCGGAGGCGCGGTTCCGGCCCGCTCGGCCGCCCGGGCCGCGAGCCGCTCGACCGTCGGGATCGCGACGCCGTGGCGTGCGGCGGCGCGCAGCACCGAGCCCGCGATCGCGTCCAGCTCCGGCTCGCGGCCGGCCGTCACGTCGCGGTGCATCGAGGTGTCGAGCTCGGCGTGGGCGTCGTCGAGCTCGGCCAACGTGCGGCCCGGGTCCACGCTCGCGCCGTCCGCCGTCGCAACGGCCGCGACCTCGCGGACGGCGGTGACGAGCTCGTCGCGCAGCTCGGGCGTCGATCGGATCCGGCCGAGCGGGCGGTCGTAGGCGGTGGTCGTCAGCGCGAGCGCGCAGAGCCGGACGAGCTTGCCCCACATCACGTCGGCCTCGGACTCGCGGACGCGCGCCGGGACGCCGGCCTCGCCCAGCACGCGCGCGAACGCCTCGATCGAGCCGCGCATCCGGGGGTTGCCCGACGCCAGCTCGACGAGCAGGAACGGGCTGGCCTGCTCGATCCGCGTCGGCGCCGTGCGGGTGGACTCGACCCGGATGCTGGCGGCGACGGCGCGCGGGCCGAACCGCTCGCGCAGCGGCTCGAGGTGGTCGAGGCCGTTGAGCATCGGGACGACGAGGTGCGGCTCGGTCCGCACGCGGTCGAGCGCGGCGGCGAGGCCGGCGGCCTTGACGGCGACGACGAGGACGTCGACGGGCTCGTCGAGGGTCGTCGTGGCCCTCGGCCGCGCGTGCAGCTCGCCGAGCCGCGCGCTGTCGACCGCGATCCCGTCGCGCGCGATCGCCTCGGCGGTCGCCTCGCGGGCGACGACGGTCACGGAGGCGCCCGCCCGCGCGAGCGCCGCGGCGACGAACCCGCCGACCCCTCCGGGCCCAAGAACGGCGATCTCGGTCACGGGACCGGCCACGGTTGCAGATCTAGGGAGTCCATGGACTCCTCAAATCTTCAACCGTCGCCCGTCGGGCGCTCGGCGAGCAGCTCCCGGTAGAGCGCGAGGGTCCGCTCGGCGGCGCGGTCCCACGAGTACGGGCCGGCGGCGGCGCGGGCGGCGGCCTCGCCCAGCCGCGTCCGAGCCTCGCCGTCGGCGACCAGCTCGCCCACCGCGGCGGCCAGCGCCGCGGGGTCGCCCGGCGGGACCAGGCGGGCCGCGCCGTGCTCCTCCGCCACCTCCGTGAACCCGCCGACCGCCGACAGCACCATCGGCTTGCCGAACGCGAGCGCCGTGTAGAGCACGCCCGACTGGTCGATCTCGCGGTACGGCAGGACGACCAGGTCGGCGCGGCGGAAGAAGGCGGGGATCTCGGGGTCGGTGACGAAGCGGGGCACGAAGCGGACGGTCGCGCCGGTCCGCCGCGCGGCCTCCTCGAGCGGGCCGAGCGGCATCCGCGGCATCCCGACCACCCACAGCTCCGCGCCGCGGACCTCGCGGAACGCGTCGAGCAGCACGTCGAGGCCCTTGTACGGCCGCAGCAGGCCGAAGAACAGGACCACCGGCCCCTCGACCGCCGCCAAATCGTCCGGCAGCGGCCGCTCGTCGCCCAGGCGGGTCAGGTAGTCGAACGCGCCGTGCGGGATCACCCGCACCCGCCCGGGGTCGACCCCCAGCTCGTCGCGGAGCCGCGCGGCCCCGTGCTCGGAGTGCGCGACGACCGCGTCCATCCGGCTCATGAGCCGGCGGGTGGCGGCGACCTGCCCCGGCCGCGGCTCGCGCGGGATCACGTCGTGGGCGGTCAGCACTCGCGGCCGCTTCGGGGGCAGCAGCCAGGCGTCGACCGGCTGGACGGCGAGCCACTGCCAGTGGACGACGTCCGCCTCTCGCGCGTGGCGCCGGTAGCGGAGCATGTCCGGCACGTGCTCGGCGAGCTTGACCGCCATCCGCCCGCGCGCCTCGAGCCCGCGCCGCGCCGTGCGCCGGTAGAAGCGCTCGCTCACCCGGTAGCCGTCCCCGCGCGGCACCGGCCCGTACAGGAACCGGCTCGTGACGAGCTCGACGTCGGCGCCGCCCCGCGCGAGCGCGGCGGCGAGCGCGTGGTCGTAGGGCGGCGTGAACGCCGAGGGGTCGACTAGCTGGATCCGCACCGCCCGCGATCATTGCGCACGCGGTGATCTCGTACTGCGTGGTCAACACCAACGGGCGCGAGCTGTTGATGCGGTGCCTCGACGCGATCGACCGCACGCATCCGCCGGGCGTCGAGCGCGAGGTGCTGGTGCTCGACAACGCGTCCGACGACGGGTCGGCCGAGGCGGTGCGCGAGCGCGGCGGGGACGTCAGGCTGATCGCGCTCGACCGGCGCACCGGCAAGGCCGAGAACGACTCGACGCTGCTCCGCGAGGCGCGCCACCCGTACTGCCTGCTCCTCAACGAGGACGCCGAGCTCCAGCCCGGGGCGCCGGCGGCGCTGCTCGCGGCGCTCGAGGCCGACCCGACCGCCGCCGTGGCCGCCTCGCAGCTCCTCGACCCGGACGGCCGGCCGCAGCCGTGCGCGTGGCGGCTGCCGGGCCTCGGCACCGCCGTCGCCGGGGCGCTGTTCCTGCACCGCCGGCTCACCGTCCAGACCGCCGACCCGGACGGCGGCCCGCGCGAGGTCGGCTGGGCGCAGTCGAGCGCGATGCTGGTCCGGCGCGAGGCCGCGGCCGCCGTGGGCTTCCTCGACCCCGAGTTCTTCGTCTACTCCGACGAGACCGACTTCGAGAAGCGCCTGCGCGACGCCGGCTGGCGCGTCCTGCTCGTGCCGGCGGCCCGCGCGATCCACCACGAGCAGCTCGCCACCGACCGCGAGGCCGCCGCGCGGCGGATCGTCGAGTTCCACCGGGGCCGCGACCGGTACATGCGCAAGCACCACTCGCGGAGCGCCGCGGCGGCCGTCCGCGTGCTGAGCGCCTGGCCGTACCTGCTCCGCGCCGCCGCCGCGGTCGTGCTGCCGGGCCACGACGCCCGCCGCTACCTGCTGCACGCCCGGCAGGCACTCGGGCCCTGGCGCGGCGAGGGCGTGCGCGAGGCCGCGGAGCGGCGCAACCGCGCCGCCCGGACCCCCTCGTAGGATTGGCTCGGTGGTCGAACCCCCCTCCGGAGGCCGTCGCCGCCGGCGCTGGCCCCTGTACCTGCTCGCCGCCCTCCTGCTCGCCGCTGGCGGCGCCTACGGCGTCTACCGCGCCTTCTTCGAGAAGCCGGGGGACGTCTCGAACCCGGACGTCGAGTTCACGACGCCGGCCGAGGCGCCCAAGCCGAAGCGGAAGCGGCGCCAGTTCGAGTGGCCGGTCTACGGCTTCACCCCCGACCGCACCCGCTACCTGGAGACGAAGCTGGACCCGCCGTTCAAGAAGGTCTGGCGCCGGCGCCTCGGCCACCTGATCGAGTTCCAGCCGGTCCTGGCGAACGG
Source organism: Thermoleophilaceae bacterium (assembly GCA_036389295.1). Lineage (GTDB taxonomy): Bacteria > Actinomycetota > Thermoleophilia > Solirubrobacterales > Thermoleophilaceae > AC-37. The sequence continues at coordinate 98,903 of DASVQB010000046.1, forward strand.
GATGCTCTACGTCGTCCCGAACAACGGCAAGGCGACCGCGATCGACGCGAGGACCGGCAGGGTGAGGTGGACGACGCGCGTGGGCACGCTCAACGCGTCCTCCCCCGCGTACGACCACGGGCGGCTCTACATCGCCACCCTCTCCGGCCGCATCACGTGCCTCGACGCGAAGACCGGCCGGCAGAAGTGGAAGCGCAACCTCCCGAGCCGCTCGGAGTCCTCGCCGGTGGTGGTCGACGGCCGCCTCTACTTCGGCTCCGAGAACGGGACCGTGTACGCGCTGAAGGCGAAGACCGGCCGCCAGCTCTGGACCTACCGCGCGGGCGGCGCGGTGAAGGCCGCGCTGGCCTACGAGGGTGGGAAGCTGTTCTTCGGCGACTACGCGGGCCAGGTCACGGCGATCCGCGCGCGCGACGGATCGCGGGTCTGGCGCTCCGGCACCTCGGGCCGCAGCTTCGGCCGCTCCGGCAACTTCTACTCGACGCCGGCGGTCGCCTACGGCCGCGTCTACCTCGGCAACACCGACGGCTTCGTGTACTCGTTCGCGGCCCGCACCGGCGAGCTCGGCTGGCGCCACTCGACCGGCTCGTACGTCTACGCCGCGCCGGCCGTCGCGCGCGTGCCGGGCACCCCCCCGACCGTCTACATCGGCTCCTACGACGGCAACTTCTACGCCCTCGACGCCCGCTCGGGCGACGTCCGCTGGAAGCACGCCGCGGGCGGCAGGATCTCCGGCGCGCCGACCGTGGTCGGCCGCGTCGTCTACTTCTCGGAGCTGGCCTCGAAGACCACGTCGGGGCTCGACGTCCGCACCGGCCGGCGGGTCTTCAAGCTCTCGAGCGGCGCGTTCAACCCGGCGATCTCCGACGGGCGGCGCCTGTACGTCACGGGGTACTCGTCGCTGTTCGGGCTCGAGCCGAGGAAGCGCCGGCGTCGCTAGGCGCGGCGTCCGGCTCGACCCGCCGCTGGAGCACCAGCCCGACCGCCACCAGCGTCCACGCGATCGGGTCCTCGAGGAACGCCGCGTAGAGCAGGGTGTGGAAGGCGAGCGCCGCGAAGGCGGCCGCCAGGAACGCGCGCGTGGCGAGCCGCGGCGGAGGGTCGCGGCCGGACAGCGGCGCGAGCCCGCCGAACAGCGTCCGCAGCGCCAGCGCGACGAGCGCCGCGAAGGCGACCAGCCCGACGACCCCCTGCTCGGCCGCGACCGTGACCGGGATCGTGTGCGAGGCCGAGGCCGCGCGCTGGGAGCTGGCCTCCTCGCGCTCGCGGAACCGCTCGGCGAACGAGCCCGAGCCGTATCCCCACAGCGGCCGGTCGGCCACCATCGAGAGCCCGGCCTCGACCAGCTCGCGCCGGTTGCCCGACGTGCGGTCGAGCTCGTCGGACTCGACGCCGAGCGGCCCCTTCAGGGCCAGTCCCACGACGACCGCCGCCAGCGCCGCAACCGCGAGGACCGTGCCGACCCGCCGCGGTCCCCACCGAAGCGCCGCCAGCGCCGCGAGCCCCACGAGCAGGGCCGCGAAGCTCGACTGCGAGAACGTCAGCACGAGGCCGGCCCAGAGCCAGCCCAGCGTCAGCGCCGCGACCGCCACGGCCCGGGCGCCGCGCGCCCACAGCAGGACCGCCGCGAGGCCGATCATCACGATGGCGAGGAAGCGGCCGTAGATGTTCGGGTCGAAGAACAGGGAGTTCACCCGGAAGTAGGACTCGAACTGGTTCGACTCGATCACCTTGCGGTTCCAGAGCAGCTCGCGGGTCGCGTACTCCCAGAACCCGATCGCGACGAAGACGACGGCCATCGCGCCCGCCACGGCGAAGCAGCGCCGGACCAGGCCCGCCGACCAGCGGACGGTGGTCAGCAGCTTCAGGAGCAGCGCGAACGGGACGTAGAAGAAGGCGACGTTCTTGACCGCCTGCTCGAAGTCGGTCGAGTAGAGCGACTGGACCGCGTACAGCGCGACGAACCCGAGCAGCGCGAGCTCGACCGGGCCGGGCGGGCGCTCGCGCCAGGCGCCGTCCTCGCGGTCCGCGCCGTCCGGCCGCAGCCGCTCGAGCGCGTACGCGAGCACTCCCGCGGCCACCACCGCGTACAGCGGCACGAGCAGGTTCGCCGAGGTCGAGCCGGTCTCGACCGGGAGCCGGATCGGCAGGGCGAGGACGGCCAGGAGCGGCAGGAGGCCCGGCCGGCGGCGGAGCACGGCCGCCAGGACGGCCACGACCACGGCCGCGCCGACCGCCGCGGCCGCCGCCTTGGCGGGGGCGTCGCGCAGGCTCTCGACCTGAGTCGAGTCCCACAGCTCGGCCAGGACGAGCGCCGGCGCGAGGGCGAGAGCGGCGAGGGCGGCGAGGGCGCGCCGGCGGGCGCCCGGGAGGACGAACGCCCCCGCGACCGCCAGCGTGGCGGCCACGACGGCCAGCCCCTTCGGCGCCGTCGCGGCGGCGGCCGGCGAGGCGGCGAGGCCGGGCACGGCCGCCGCTAGCGCGCCAGCTCCGCCCACAACCGCCTCGTCACGAGACCCACCTCCGGCCTGCCGACCAGCGCCGGGCTCCACTGCGGCGTCCCGACCCGGACGAACAACCCGCGCCCGACCCGGTAGGCGGCGAACGCCGGGTGCGGCGCCTCGCGGCCGGCGTTGGTGAGGAGCTCCGCGCCGCGCGCCGGCCGCTCGGCCTGCTCGAACCGGGTGAACAGCCCGACCACGCCGTCGGTGCCCCGGAACACCCCCAGCCGGTCGGTCGTGACCACCAGCGGGGCGACCAGGCTCTCGAGCGGCCTCGTGTCCTCCCCGAACAGGGTCTCGCGACCCGGCGGCGTCGGAGCGCGGAGCGCGCCCGGGGCGAGCGTCACCCGGCGCCTGAGCGAGTCCGTCCCCAGCGACGCGACCCGGCCGCCGCCCTCGACGTAGTCGCGCAGCCGCCCGAGGAGCCGCGGCGTGAGCCAGCGCTCGTCGCCGGCGAGCACCACGCCGCGGCGGGCCTCGATCGACGGCGCGCGCTCGCGGGCGAGGGCGAGGTCGGTCGTCAGGTCGTACGGCAGCTTCCGCCGGTCGAGGAACTCGAGCAGCGGCTGCACCTCGCCCGCGAAGCCGGCCGGGAGCGCGCCGCGATCGAGCGGCCGCGCCAGCGGCACCGCGGGCGAGACGTCGAGCGTGTCGGGGAAGCCGTCGCGGTCGTCGTCGACCGCGTTGCGGCCCTGCCAGGTCAGCGCCGGGAGCACCACGAGCACGCGGCGGTCTCGGCCGTCGCGGACGGTCACCGGCACGCGCACGGTGCCGCCGCGCGCCGCGATCCTGAGCAGGTGCTCGCCGGTCCGGGCGCGCCGCGGGACGCGGAACGAGACGACCGGGCGCGCCGAGCGGCCGCGCCGCAGCGGGCGCGACTCGCCGAGGCGCCCGAAGCTCCACGCGAGCGCGCCGGGCGCGCCGGTCACCGGCACCCGCACGATCCCGCCGCGCAGCACCGGCTCGAGCGGCGGCACGGCGCGCGGCCCCGCGACGGCGACGCCCGTGCCGGGAGCGGTGCCGTCGCGCTCGGGCGGCAGCGCGGCGGGGGCCGACCCCGACACGAGCGCGCGGTTCTGCACGGTCACGGAGACGGCGTAGGTGCCGGCCGGCGCCGGCCTGCCGCCGACGCGCCCGTCCCAGGTCCCGACGTGCACCCCGCGCGGGAGCGTGAGGCGGGCAACCTCGCGGACCGGGCCGTCGCCTCCGGTCCGCCAGACGCGGATCAGCGCCGGCACCGCCGACGGGCCCGTGTAGCGGACCGAGACCGGCACCGGCCGCCCCTCGACCAGCTGCCCCGGGGAGACCGAGACGATCCGCGGCCGCGGCGGCGCCGTGACCAGCTCGATGCCGCGCGGGCCGGTCGCCGCGCGGCCCTCCTGCCGGAGCGTCACGCGCACGAAGTAGGTGCCGTCCGGCGGGACGCGCCGGACGTCGTCGCGGCCGTCCCACGCGAACGAGTGCGTGCCCGCCGCGAGCCGGCGGCCGTCCGCGAGCCGGCGGACCCGGTCGCCGCCGCCGTCGACCACGTCGACCGTCACGCGGTCGCCCTCCGGGAGGTCGAACGAGATCGTCGCGCGCTCCTTGCGGCCGTCGCCGTTGGGGGACACGTAGCGCTGGAGCGCGAGCCGCTTGACGACCGGGTCGCCGCTCTTCAGCCGCTGGGTCACGAAGAAGGCGGCGAGGGTGGCGGCCACGAGCAGCGCGAAGACCGCGCGGGCGACTGCGCTGCTCGACACGCCGGGAGCGTATCCCGGGCCGGCCGGCGCGGCGGGCGTCGTCACGGGAGCGGCATCACCTGGCCGTTCGCCGGGACGATCTCGTGGAAGGCGTCGAGACCGCGCGGGTGCGTGCGGGCGAACGCGCAGCGGATCGTGCCGCCGTGGCACACGACGAGCGCCGGGCTCGGCCCCTCCGCGATCTCGTCGAGCGCCTCAGATACGCGGGCCATGTGCTCCGCCAGCGACTCCCCGTCGGGGAACCTGAAGTCCGGCCCGGCGCGCAGGAACGCCGCCCAGAGCTCGGCGTCCTCGCGCGCGATGTCCTCGATCAGGCGGCCCTGCCAGCTGCCCCAGTCGCCCTCGGCGAGCCGCGGGTCCACTCGCGGCTCGAGCCCGACCTCGGCCGCCACGATCGCGGCGGTCTCGCGCGCGCGCCGCATGTCGCTGGTCCAGAGGGCGGCCAGGCCCTCGCCCGCGACCGCGGCGGCCAGCTCGCGCGCCTGCTCGCGTCCGCGGTCGTTCAGCGGAGGGTTGCGGCGCCCCTGCACGCGCCGCGGCGGCGCGTTGTCGTCGGTCTCGCCGTGGCGGGCGAGCAGGATCAACCGCGCTCGTGGAACAGCTCGAGGGTGTCCGCGCGCAGGCCGAGCCGCAGCGTCTCCAGCGACAGCACGTCGGCGGGCAGGACGTTGCCGAGGTTCACGTCCGGGCCGAACTGCCTGATGAACCACACCTGCTGGTGCTTCTGCGGCGCCTCGAACACCAGGCGGCCGCGGTCGACCTCGTGCACGATCTCGTCGATCAGGCCGGTGCGGGCCTCGCCGTCCGGGCGGTAGAGGCCGGCGTCGCCGGTGGCGCGGCCCTCGCAGACCACGAGTCGAGCGCCGGCTTCGAGCGCCGCGCCGATCATCTGGACCCAGCGGTACGGCGCGAGCAGCGCGCGCGGGTCCTTCTCGCCGACCTCGGCGAACACCGTGAAGCCGTCCGCCGCGAACGTGCGGACCAGCTCGAGCTTCTCGCCGTCCGGGATCTCGACGGTGCCGCTCGACACCTCGACGTGCTCGATGCCCAGCTCCCGGAGCCAGTCGCGCAGCTCGCCGACCCGGCCGCGGAGCCAGGCCAGCTCGGTCAGCGTGCCCCCGAGCATCGTCGGGACGCCGGCCGCGCGGTAGGCGTCGAGCTTCGCGCGCAGGTCGCGGGTCACGTAGGCCGACCCCCAGCCCAGCCGCACGAGGTCGACGTACTCGCCGGCCGTCGCGAGGAGGCCCTCGACCTCCGCGGTGGAGAGGCCGGGGTCGATGACGTGGGTGAGCCCGCTCTCGCGGGGCTTCGCGGGGCGCGCCGGCAGCTCGAGGAAGTCGGGCACGGCGGGGACGCTACCCGCCGCGCTGGCGGCGCGGCGAGCCGAGCCCGCCGCGGGAGGCGAGCGCTACTGCCCGCTCTTGTCGGCGCCCACCACGACGACCACGCTGGCGGCGCCGGCGAGCGTCTCGCTCTGCGCGTCGATCGGCTCGATCTGGGTGATGCCGAGCTTGCGGGCGACTGCGCGGGCCTTGGCGTTCGCGCCGGGCTTGAAGAGGGCGACCGACTCGGGCCGCTGGCGGTCGGCCGCGTTCGTGACGTTGCCGAGCACGAAGCCGCCCGCCTCGAGCCGCGAGCCGATCCGCGCCGCGAGGCCGCCGACGTTCGTGGCGTTGAGCACCGCGACCGTGACCGTCGACGGGTCGACCGCCGGGGCCTGCCTGCGGCCGGCCTCGCTCGCCTCGTCGCCCTGGTCGGCGCCCGCGATCTCCGCCGGCGGGCGCGGGTTGGCCGGCTTCTCCTCCTCGTCCTTGGTCAGCTGGACGACGCCGACCGTGCCGCCGAGCCCGAGGATCACGACGCCCGCGACGATCAGGGCCACGTAGCGCGGGGCCGGCCAGCCGCCGCCCCGTCGCCCCGGCGGGCGCGAGCCGGGCGGCTGGGTGAGGATCGCCGTGTCGCCGGACGGGCGCGGGATGGTCGGCCGCGGCCGCGGCGGGAGCGTCGGCCGCGCGGACGGGAGGACCTTGACGCCGGTGCCGGTCTCGCGCTCGCCGGGGGGGCCGCCGCCCGCCGCGCCGTCGCCGCCCTCCGCGACCGCCGTGCTCGCTCCCCCGGGCCGGCCCTCCGCCACCGCGGCGCCGGCCTTCTCGCCGTCCGCGACGGCGGTGCCCGCGGAGGCCGTCGCGGGACGCGCGCCCGCCGCGGCCGTCGCGGGAGCGGGGCCGGCGCCGGCACGGGCCGGCGCCGGGGCGGAGGAGGCGCCCGCCGCGGTGGCCGCCGCCGGATTCCCCGCCGCAGGCTTGGCCTCCGCGACCGCCGCCACCTCCTCGCGCTCGCCGTCCTCGGCCTCCTCGCGCTCGCCCTCCGACTCCTCCGCGTCGTCGCCGGTCGCGGCCGCGGCCGTCGCTCCGGCCCCGGCGGCCACGGCCGCCTCGCGGGCCGCCACGGGCGCGACCTGGCGCACCGCCGGCGACGGCGTGCGCGACGCCGTGATCTCCGCCTCCATCGCGCGCTCGGGCGCCCGGCCCGCCCAGTCGCGGAGCCGCCTTACGTCGCGCGCCTGCGAGAAGTAGAGGGCCGAGAGGATCCCCAGCCCCACCACTGCCGCAAAGCCCGCGTAGGAACCGATCTCCTGGATGAGCTCCACGTGCGCCTGGACCTTAGCTGCGGCTCCGGCCGCCAGTCGGGCCGCTAAGCACCGCGCTCCCCGGCGGGCATGGCGCTCTCGTCGTCGATCGCGTTCCACGCCGCCGCGGCGGCACGCTCCTGCGCCAGGGCGGTCACCGCGCCGACGAGCCCGTGCGCGTCGCCCGCGTACACCAGCTCCTCGACGCGCGTGAACGCGCCCTCGACCCAGTCGGGCTCGAGCGACGGGCGGACGGCCACGACGATCTTCTCGGCCGGCGTCGGCTGCGGGCGCTCGTCCGAGTTGAACAGCTCCTCGTGGATCTTCTCGCCCGGACGCCGTCCGACGATCTCGATCGCGATGTCCGTGTCCGGCTCGCGGCCGGACAGCCTGATCATGTTGCGCGCGAGGTCCACGATCCGCACCGGGTCGCCCATCTCCAGCACGAACACCTCGCCCCCCTTGGAGAGATCGCCCGAGCGGATGATGAGCTGCACGGCCTCCGGGATCGTCATGAAGTAGCGCGTCATGGCCTCGTCGGTGACCGTGACCGGCCCGCCGGCGGCGATCTGGCGGCGGAAGATCGGCACGACCGAGCCCGACGACCCGAGCACGTTGCCGAACCGCACCGTCGAGAAGCGCGTGCGCGGGAAGCGGTGCTGGGCGGCCTCGACGGCCCACTCGGCCAGCGCCTTCGACGCGCCCATGACGGTGGCGGGGCTGACCGCCTTGTCGGTCGAGACGAGCACGAACCGCCCGGCGCCCGCGCCGCCCGCCGCGGCCGCGACGATCCGCGTGGCCACAGCGTTGTTGCGCACCGCCTCGACCGGGTTCTCCTCCATCAGCGGCACGTGCTTGTAGGCGGCGGCGTGGAAGACGGTCGCGGGCTGCTCGTCGGCGAAGATCTCCTGCATCCGGACCGCGTCCTTGCAGTCGGCGAGGATCGCCTTGACGCGGCGGAAGTGGCGGTCGTGCTCGAGCTCGCGGCGGATCTCGAACAGGCTGTTCTCGGCGTTGTCGACCAGCACGAGCCGGCGCGGCCCGACGCGCGCGATCTGCCGCGACAGCTCGGCGCCGATCGACCCGCCCGCGCCGGTGACGAACACGACCTCGTCGCGCAGGTACGCCCCGACGCGGTCGATCTCGACGCGCACCGGCTCGCGGCCGAGCACGTCCTCGACCTGGACCTCGCGCACCTGGCGCATCAGCTCGACCCCGCCGGAGAGCAGCTCGAAGACGGTCGGCAGCGTGCGGACCGGGATCCCGCGCGCGCGGCAGGCCGTGACGACCTTCTGGCGCACCACGCCCGGCGCGGACGGGATGGCGATGATCACCTCGCCGGGGCTCGCGGCGTCGAGCACCTCGTCGAGCTCGGCGGTCGTGCCCTCGACCTTCACGCCCGCCACGCGCATGCCCTGCTTGCGCGGGTCGTCGTCCACGAACCCGATCGGGGCGCCGAGGTCCGGGTTGCGCCGCAGCTCCGCGGCCACCAGCTGGCCGCCGTTGCCGGCGCCGACGATCAGCACCTCGCGGGCGCCGCGCCGCGCGACCGCGCCGCGGAACGGCCGTTCGATCACCGCGCGGACCAGGAACCGGGCGCCGCCGACGAGGCCGAGCGTGAGCAGGAAGTCGAGCGCGATCACCCCGCGCGGCGGGTCCGTCGCCACCGACGGCGGGATCAGGAAGAAGGCGCCGACCAGCACGAAGCTCGCGACCACCACGGCCTTGAGGATCGACTCGAAGTCCTGCTGGTCCACGAACCGCCAGAGCTTGTGGTAGAGGCCGAAGAGGGCGAACAGCGCGACCTTGCCGACCACCACGAACGCGAGCGACTCCGCCAGGAGCTCCTCGTAGCGGTGCGGGATCCCCGGGTCGAAGCGCAGCACGTACGCCATCGAGTAGGCGACGGCGACCATGCCCGCGTCGATCAGGACCTGCGCGGTGCGGCGCGCCGCCACGGAGGAGAGGATGCGAGATCTCACGCTTCGGAGGGCCCTCGGTGGAAGACTCAGTCTAGGGGCAGCGCCCGCCGGCACGCGGACACGACCTCCTCGACGGCCGCGTCGTCGAGGTCGGTGCCCATCGGCAGCGCGAGGTTGGTCCGCGCCGCCTCCGCCGTGCCGGGCAGGTCGAGGGGCCGCTCGCCCGCGAACCGCGCCATCCCCGGCTGCTCGTGCACGGGGCGGCGGTAGTAGCCGCGCGCCTGCACGCCGGCGTCGCCGAGGGCGGCGGCAAGCTCGTCCGCGCGGTCGTGGCGGACCACGTAGAGGTGGTGGACGTGCTCGGCGCCCGGGGTCGGCTGGGGGAGCCTCATGCTCGGCAGCTCGCCGAGCCCGCGCCGCTCGTAGGCGTCGGCCACCGCCCGGCGGGCCTCGCTCCAGCCGTCGAGCTCGGGCAGCAGCACGCGCAGGACGGCGGCCTGGAGCTCGTCGAGGCGCGAGTTGTAGCCGACCTCCGTGAACGTCTGCTTGTCGCGCGAGCCGTGGAAGCGCAGCTCCCGGGCGCGCTCCGCGACGCCGTCGTCGTCGGTCGCGATCGCGCCGCCGTCGCCCAGGCACGGCAGGTTCTTCGACGGGAAGAACGAGAAGGTCGCCGCGTCGCCGAGCGCGCCCGCCCGCCGCTCGCCGAGCCGGGCCCCGAGCGCCTGGGCGGCGTCCTCCAGCACCGGCGGCCCGAGCGCGCGAAGCTCCTCGACCGGGGCGACGTTGCCGAACAGGTGGACCGGCACGATCGCGCGCGTCCGCGCGCCGACCGCGCGCTCGACGGTCTCCGGGGTGACGCAGAGCGTCTCGGGGTCGACGTCGCAGAAGACCGGCGTCGCGCCGGCGTTCGCGGCGGCCTCGGCGGTGGCGTAGAAGGTGAACGACGGCAGCACGACCTCGTCGCCGGGCCCGACGCCCAGCGCGCGCAGCGCGATCGTCAGCGCGTCGGTCCCGTTGCCCACCCCCACGCAGTGGCGGACGCCGAGGTAGCCCGCCAGCTCGGCCTCGAACGCCTGGACCTCCGGGCCCAGGATGTAGCGGCCCGAGCGGGCGACCGCGGCGAGCCGGTCGACGAGCGCGTCGTGGTGGCGATCCAGCGAGCTGGCGAAGAGGGGGACGGCCATCGCGCCGCTACCCTAGCCGCCCTCCATGCTTCAACTCGCATCGGTCACAGACGCGCTCGTGGACGTGGCCGTCGACGTGGTGGACGCGATGGGACTGGGCGGCGTGTTCGTCCTGATGCTCCTCGAGAGCGCCTGCATCCCCGTCCCCAGCGAGGCCACCATGCTGTTCGCCGGCTTCAGGGTCAGCGACGGCGAATACTCGCTGTTCATGGCCGTGGCGACGGGGTCGGTGGCGAACCTGGTCGGGTCGTGGCTCGCCTACTGGGTCGGCCGCGCCGGGCGCGTCGACCTGCTCGAGAAGCACGGGGCGAAGCTGCACGTGAAGCGCAAGCACCTCGACTGGGCCGACCGCTGGTTCGAGCGCCACGGCGACGCGACGGTCTTCTTCACGCGGATGATGCCGATCGTCCGCACGTTCATCTCGCTGCCCGCGGGCGTCGCGCGGATGCCGTTCTGGCGCTTCAGCGTCCTCACGCTGGCCGGCTGCATCCCGTGGGTCCTGATGCTCGCGTTCATCGGGCAGCAGGCCGGCAACCGCTGGGAGGACTGGAAGGACCGCCTCCACTACGTGGACTACGCGGTGGCGGCGGCGATCGTGCTCGGGATCGCGTACCTGGTCGTCCGCCGGCGGCGCGACCGCGCGCGGGGCGACACCGCCACCGAGACCGCGTAGCCGCTCTGCCCGTGCGCCGGCGGCGACGGCTCTCCTCCGCGCAGGCCGCCGCGCTGGGCGCGCTCCACGGGCCGGCCGAGCTCCTGCCGGTCTCGAGCTCGGGGCACCTGGTGCTCGTCCCGGCGCTGCTCCGCTGGGACTACGAGGGGCTCGACGCGGAGCTGCGCAAGTCGTTCCAGGTGGCGCTGCACGCCGGGACGGCGGCGGCACTGCTCGTGGTGCTGCGACGGGAGGTCGCCGAGGTGCTCGGCGAGCTGGACGGCCGGCGGCTCCTGCGGCACGCGCTCGAGCTGGCTCCGCCGGCGCTCGCGGTGCTCGGGCTCGAGCGGACGATCGAGGAGCGGCTCGGGTCCCCGCGCGGGGTGGCGGTCGCCCAGGTCGCGGCCGGCGCCGCGCTCGGACTCGCGGACCTGGCGCCGGCGCGCCGCGGGCGGGAGGACGCCGGCCCGGCCGACGCGCTGGCGATCGGCGTCGCCCAGGCGACCGCGCTCGTGCCGGGCGTGTCGCGGAACGGCGCCACCCTGACCGCGGCGCGCCTGCTCCGGTTCGAGCGGCGCGCCGCGAACCGGATCTCGCGCCACGCGGCGCTGCCGATCATCCTGGCCGCGACGGGGCTCAAGGGCTTCCGCCTCGTGCGGCGCGGCCTGCCGCGGGAGGTCAGGGGGTCGTTCGCCGCCGGCGCGGCGGCCGCGTTCGCGTCCACGCTGGCGTCGAGCCGGCTCGTCCGCCTGGTCGACGAGGCGCCGTCGTACGCGCCGTTCGCGGCCTACCGGGCGGCGCTCGGGGCCGCCGCGCTCGCGCTCCTGCCGCGCCGCACCGCCCGCCGGTCCTGCGGCGCTCGTAGCATGCGCCCATGAGCGACAGCGCGTACGGGCGGGCGGGCGTCGACACCGCCCGCGCCGAGAGCGCCGTGTCGGGCCTCGTCGAGGTGCTGCGCGCGATCGACCCCGGCCGCCCGTCGCGGGCGGTCCTCGGCTCGGGCCACTACGCGAACGTGCTCCGGGTCGACGACCGGACCGGGATCGCGCTGTCCACGGACGGCGTCGGGTCGAAGGTGATCGTCGCCGAGCAGCTCGGCCGCTTCGACACGGTCGGGATCGACTGCATCGCGATGAACGTCAACGACGTGATCTGCGTGGGCGCCGAGCCGATCGCCGTCCTCGACTACGTGGCGGTGGAGGAGGCCGACCCGGACATGCTGCGGGAGATCGCGGTCGGCCTGCGCCGCGGCGCCGAGGACGCCGGGGTCGAGATCCCGGGGGGCGAGCTCGCGCAGCTCCCCGAGCTGATCCGCGGCCACCCGTCGCCGCGGGGCTTCGACCTCGTGGGCGCGTGCTTCGGGCTCGTGGAGCTCGACCGGATCGTGACCGGCTCGCGGATCGAGCCCGGCGACGCCGTGATCGGCCTGCCGTCGAGCGGCGTGCACTCGAACGGGCTCACCCTCGCCCGCGGGGCGCTCCCCGACCTCGAGGAGCGCCCGCCCGAGCTGGGCGGGGCGACCGTGGGCGAGACGCTGCTCGAGCCGACCGTCGTCTACGTCCGCGCCGTGCTCGACCTGCTGCGCTCCGACGTCGACGTGCGCGGCCTCGCGCACATCACGAGCGGCGGCCTCCTGAACCTGCTGCGGCTCGAGGCCGAGGTCGGCTACTCGATCGACTCGCCGCTCCCGCGCCCGCCGGTCTTCGACCTGATCGCCGAGCGCTCGGGCGCCGCGGACTCCGAGCTCCAGGAGGTCTTCAACCTCGGCTGCGGCTTCTGCGTCGTGGTGCCCGCCGACCAGGCGGGGGCGGCCGAGGAGCTGGCGGCCGAGCGCCACCCGGGCACGGCCGCGATCGGCCGCGTGACCGCGGAGGCCGGCGCGGTCGAGCTCCCCGCCGCCGGCCTCGTGGGCCGCGAGGGCGCCGGCTTCGCAGCCACTTAGGTCGTGCGGGCGTTCGAACGCCAGCGGAGCGACACTAGCCTCAGCATCCTTCCGGTCGGTTTCTGACTCGCTGACTCCAGCACTCAAGCGCATGTATCGCCTGTTGGGTCGTCTCAAGCATGGTTTGTGCGGTGCTCTGGTTCAGCTTCCTTAGCAAGTTGGAGTACTCGAATGACGAATATGGAACCGCAGCAAGGTTCCAAGCGTCATCCGGAAGCGCAGCGCTGAGCTGCGAGTAGTGCGTTTTCCACGCCTGAGTCGTAAACTCGAAATTAGGAATCGGAGGCCATTCGAATGGCGACCGCTCGATTGCGACCCGGAGGACTGACTCCGCATTGCGCAGCTCGAGTACCACTACTCTCGCTGCCAAACGCGCGGCGGCGAGGTTCCGCCGGTTCTCGGCATCGCGGGCAGCCCTCGTTCTCTGCCACTCGACTAAGAGCGTCGTTCCCAACGACACGCTGCCTCCGACCAACGCTCCGAGTACGGTAGACCAGAATGTGCCGAGACTGCCGCTCTGCTTCGCAGCAATCAGCGTCATGAACATCTCGTCCTTAGCCATCGAAGAAGCGATCATTCACGAGATCACAGATCGAGTGCTTGCTCCTCCTCGGCCGCCGGAGCTCCTGCTGAGCCAGGCTTTGAGCCCGCTCGACGACGATCTACGAGAATATTTCCAAGCTCGGATAGCCGAAAGCTTACGTCTCGCAGCTTTCCCCGTAGTTGCAGACCCCGATCGAGAGTCTCCTACACCGGATCTCGTGCATCAGCAATTCAGCGATGTGCAGGCTGACTTCGTTGAGCTGTCTAAAGCTCTGGCGCGGCACCTGTTCGAGGCCCAGCAGAAAGTGCGGTCGTCACCTGGCCTCCTCGTCATCAGTAGAGGGTCCCTTGATACAGGTCCTTGTATCGCCATTCTAAAGCTACAAAAACAAGAAGGACTCAACCTCGAACCTGTCGGACAACGAGGATCAGAAACCTACAGCCTCGAACATCTGCATCGGCTTATGCTCACGAATGAAACGCGCGTCTTCAAAGTCGCGCTCTTCGAGAGAGAAGGCGTCATTGAGGCCGACGACATATACGCGCTTGTATCTGACAAGCAGCGATTCTCGTCTCCCGAGAAGCGGATGGCAGACTTCTTCCTTCAAAAGTTCCTTGGATGCCGCCTCAGAGACGACCCGGCTCAAACAACGAACTCGTACTTCGTCCGAGTGGAGAAGTTCCTCAATGAGCGCATCGGCAGCCCTGAGAAACGAGCGCGCTATCACCGGGCGTTGCTGACCGATTTAACCAGTCAAGCAAATATGGTCATGCCGCGAAACTTTGCGAATGAACAGCTGGAAGAAGAAGATCGGCGGGCCTTTCTGGACTTCGTCCAAGCTGGCAGCGTGAGCGTCTCGCGGTTTGAGAAGAACACGGAACTGATTGAGACGCGCCTACGAGAAGAAGAGTATGTGCTTGAAAGCGGTATCCGAGTCCGTGGAAGTCAGGATGCTTTCGACAAGCACGCGGATATCGCCGAAAGGGACGGTGAGCTTCTCGAAATGCTCATAACCGACCGTCTCGAGACCGTAAAGGGCGCACCGCGGCGGCGGTAGGAGAGTTCGCAAGTTCCATCACGCGTCCAGATCTGTGAGACGTTGATGCCCGTGGGCGATCACCGCCCAACCCCCGAATGACGTACTCGACTCCCGCATCGCCGAGGCGCTTGAACAACGCCTCGGGGTCGAACTCGGTCACCGGGTCGGCTTGAACGCAGACCGGAAGGCGTCCGCCGCCCGCACGAGCCGCACTCCCTCCTCGATGTTGCGACCGACGCCCTTTGCGGCGTTGCGTTCGACCGCGTCGCGGCGGGCACGCCGATCGCGGGCCCTCTCGAGTTGCAGACGGGCGTCCTCGGTCGCTGGCCGCGAGAGCGTCATCGCAGCCGAATGCTACGGCGCTCGCGGGCGGTGGATCCCACCCAGGGGAGTAACGTCCCGCCCGTCACGCCAGCGACCTAGGGAGGACGAGTGGCTTCGATCGAGCTCAAGAGCTTCGACTCGCCGGACGAGGTGCGGCAGTTCGAGGGCAACGGCCATGCCGACGTCGTGAACCTCGGCGGCCGGACGATCGGGAAGGGCACCTTCGAGCCCGGCTGGCGCTGGTCCGAGAACGTGAAGCCGATCGCCGGCACGGAGACCTGCGAGGTCTCGCACCTCGGCTACTGCGTCTCCGGCCGGATGAAGGTCACGATGGACGACGGCAGCGAGGGCGAGATGGGGCCGGGCGACGTGGTCGCGATCCCGCCGGGCCACGACGCGGTGGTCGTCGGCGACGAGCCGTGCGTGTTCCTCGACTTCGGCGAGTTCGGGGACTACGCGAAGCCGACGTAGGCCGCAGCGCCCCTCAGGCCAGCTCCCACAGGTGGCCGGTCAGCACGCGCACCGGCCTGACCTGCCACTCGGTCGCCATCCGCCACAGCTCCGCCGCGGCGCGCGGGCCCGGGAGGCCGCAGACCTCCTCGACCTCGCGCGTCGCCATCCGGCCGAAGCGGCGCAGCGCCTCGGTCACGCCCGGCCGCTCGCCGCCCCCCGGCTCCGCGCCGGCCGCCAGCGCCGCCGCGCGGAGCTCGTCGTACGGCCGGCGGCCGGAGACGTCGTGGCGCGAGCCGTTCGCCGCCACGAAGACGGCCGACGGGCTCGAGACCCGCTCGCCGCCGCCGGCCTCGCGCGCCTCCTCGAGGTCGGTGCCGAACGCCTCGACGATCGCGTGCGACTGGAGGTCGATGCGGAACCGCTCCACGTTCAGGCCCGCCTCGCGGGCGGCGTCCACGAGCGCCTCGGTCGTGTCGAGCTTGCGCCGGAGGCAGAGGAGGCCCTCGCGCAGCGTGCGCAGGTAGCGGTAGCCGCCGTCGGGCGCCTGCTCGGCCGCCGCCTTGACCGCCATGCACGCCGGGTAGGTTGAACGGATCGGCGACTCCCTCCACAGCCGCGGGTCGAGCGGCATCCGCGCCTCGTCCGCCACGTCCAGCCAGTGGTCGGCGAGCCCCGAGTAGCCGCCCGCGTAGTCGCGGGCGAGACCGACCATGACCCAGGACCAGGACAGCGAGTCGCCGAACTCGACCATGAGGCGGCGGACGAACGGCTCCGCCGCCCACGACCACGAGCACGCGGGGTCCGTGAGATAACGCACTTCAACCGGCACGGCGCCGAAAATAGCCGGCGATGATCGGCACCGTCCTCAGCTCCCGCTTCCGGCTCGAGGAGCAGATCGGCTCCGGCGGGATGTCGACGGTCTACCGCGCCTTCGACGAGACCCTCGAGCGGCCGGTCGCGATCAAGATCATGCACCGCTCGCTCTCGGGCGACGAGGTCCAGCTCGAGCGCTTCCGCCGCGAGGCCCGCGCCGCCGCCCGGCTCTCGCACCCGCACGTGGTCACCGTGATCGACGCCGGCGAGGACCAGGGCCACCCGTACATCGTGTTCGAGTTCGTCGACGGGGAGACGCTGAAGCGGCGCATCAAGCGCGTCGGCCCGCTGCCGGTCGTGGAGGCGGTCGCGTACGCCGTCGAGATCGGCCGGGCGCTCGCCGCCGCGCACGCCGAGCGGCTCGTGCACCGCGACGTGAAGCCCCAGAACGTCCTGATCGACGCCGACGGGCGGGCGAAGGTCACCGACTTCGGCATCGCCCGCTCGCTCGAGGACGGCGGACTGACCGCGACCGGCCGCGTGGTGGGGACCACCGACTACGTCTCGCCCGAGCAGGCCCTCGGCGAGGAGGTGACCGAGCAGTCCGACCTCTACTCGCTGGGCGTCTGCCTCTACGAGATGCTCACCGGCTCGCTGCCGTTCGTCGCCGAGGGCCAGGTCGCGGTCGCGATGAAGCACGTGCAGGAGCCGATGCCCGACGTGCAGCGCGGACGGCCGGAGGTCTCGGCCGCCCTCGCCGCCGTGGTCGAGCGGGCGACCGCCAAGCAGGTCGAGAACCGCTACGGGTCGGCCGAGGAGATGGTCGCGGACCTCGAGCAGGCGCTGGCGATCGAGGCCGCGCGCTCGGGCGAGGCGAGCGGCGAGGCGACCACCGTCCTCCAGGCGCTGCCGGACGAGGCGGGCCGGCTCGCCCCGGGCCGGCTCCGCCACCCCCGCCGGGTGCTCGCCCTCTCGGCGCTCGCGGCCGTCGCGCTCGCGGTCGGCGGCGTGCTGGTGATCGCGAACACGAGCCGCGACAGGAACGACCAGCCGGCCGCGAGCCCGGGCCCGCCGCCCGCGCCGGTGCGGATCGCCGCGGTCCACGACTACGACCCCTACAGCGACGAGAAGTCCGAGCACCCCGAGCTCGTCGAGCGCGTCCTCGACGACGACGACACGACCGGCTGGACGACCGAGCGCTACAACGCCGGCACGCTCCCGAAGCCGGGCGTCGGCCTCTACCTCGACGCCGGCGTGCCGATCGCCGCGCGCCGGATCGACCTGCGCTCGCCGACGCCGGGGTTCGTCGTCCAGGTCTACGGGTCGAGCCTGGCGCCGTTCGCCGAGCCGACCCCCGAGTCGTTCGCGCGCTGGGGGAAACCGCTCGCCACCAAGACCGTCGACGCGAAGCGCAGCATCGCGCTCGACACCGGCGGCCGCCAGCTCCGCTACTACCTGGTCTGGATCGCGAAGCTGCCGCCGACCGGGGGCCGCGTCGACCTCGCGACGGTCAGGCTCCTGCGCTAGAAGCGGTAGCGGCGCTCGGCCTCGTGCCGCTCGAGCGCGAGCCGGACCAGCCGGTCGATCAGCTCCGCGTAGGGCACGCCCGACGCCTCGAACAGCTTCGCGAACACGCTGGTCTCGGTGAAGCCCGGCATGGTGTTCAGCTCGTTGACCAGCACGTCGCGGTCGTCCTCGACGAAGAAGTCGACCCGCGCGAGGCCGGCGCACCCGGCCCGCCGGAACACCTCGCAGGCGAGCTCGCGGACGCGGTCGCGCACGGCCGGGTCGAGCGGCGCCGGGACCACCAGCTCCATCCCGCCCTCGGCGTACTTGGCCTCGTAGTCGTACCAGTCGGCGTGGGCCACGATCTCGCCCGGCTCGGAGGCCTCCGGCCGGCCGTTGCCGATCACCGAGCACTCCACCTCGCGGCCCGGCGACGCCGCCTCGACGATCGCGAGCGGGTCGTGCTCGAACGCGATCCTCAGCGCCTCGTCGAGCCCGTCCGGCGACTCGACCTTCGAGATCCCGACCGACGAGCCGAGCTGCGACGGCTTCACGAACACCGGCATGCCGAGGCGCTCGACCGCGCCGCGGTCGTCGCCCTCGCGCAGCCCCACGTAGTCGACCTGCGGCACGCCCGCGCGCGCCATCACGTCCTTGAACGTGACCTTCTCCATGCAGAGGGCGGACGCCAGGACGCCGGCGCCCACGTACGGCACGCCCGCCGTCTCGAGCAGCCCCTGGACGGTGCCGTCCTCGCCGAACCGGCCGTGGAGGGCGGGGAACACGGCGTCGGCGCCCAGCACTCCCCCGCCCGGCTCGACGGCCACCGGCTCGCCGTCGCAGGTCCAGCGCCCGTCGCGGCCCACCAGCACCTCGAGCGGCTCGTGGCCCGCCTCGGCGAGCCCCGCGCGGACCGACGCCGCCGAGGCGAGCGAGATCTCGTGCTCGCTCGACCGGCCGCCGCCGAGGACGGCGACCCTCACTGCGGGGCCGGGGTCGCCGTGCCGGACGGCGTCCCGCCGTCGCCCTCGTCGGGCTCCTCCTCCGGGACGCCCACGTAGATCGAGACCGTGCTTCCCTTCGGCCGCTTCCCGGACTTCGGGTCCTGCCGCACGACCGTGCCCTCGTCCTCGACCGGGCCGGGCTGCTCGAGCTCGCGCACCTCGAAGCCGACGCCCTCGAGGATCGTCCGCGCGTCGTCGGGCGAGCGGCCCTCGACGTTCGGCACCTCGACCTCCTCGACCCCCTTCGAGACGTCGATCGTCACCCGCGAGCCCTTGTCGACCTCGATGCCCGAGTTCGGGTCCTGGTCGGTGACCCGGCCCTTCGGCGCGTCGGACTCGACCTCGTTCACGACCGCCCGCAGGCCGGCGTCGGCGATGGCCGCCCGCGCCGCCGACTTGCTCAGCCCGACGACCTTCGGGACCGTCACCCGCTCCGGCCCGGTGCTCACGAACAGGACCACGCGCGACCCGGCGTCCGCCTCCTTGCCGCCGGCCGGGTCGGTGCGGATCGCGAGGCCCGCCTCGACCGACGACGAGTGCTCCTCCTCGTCGGTGACGTTGAAGCCCGCCCGGTTCAGGATCTTGAGCGCCTCCGCCTTCGGCTTGCCGCGCACGTCGGGCACCAGCTTCTTGCCGGGGCCGGTCGACACGTCGAGCCGCACGGTGCTGCCGCGCTCGACCTCCTCGCCGGCCGCCGGGTCCGTCTTGACGACCGTCCCGGGCGTGGCCTGGCTCTTCACAGACCGAAGCTCGGGCTTCAGCCCCTCGCGCGCCAGCTCGCTCACGGCCTGCTGCGCGGGCTTCCCGACCTCGTTCGGCACCTTCACGCGGTCCGGGCGGGTGATCGCGAAGGCGGCGATGGCGGCGCCGAGGAGCGCGAGCAGCGCGAGCGTGACCCATGGCCAGCGCCGCCTCCCGCCGTCCTCGCCGCCCGGCCCGGGCGGGGGCGGCGGCGGCACGGCCCGCCACGCGGCGGTGTCCTGGCCGTCGACGCCGGTCTGGATCGCGGTGCGCGCCGACTCGAGCGCGGCCGCGAACTCCTCCGCGCTCCGCCAGCGGTGGGCGGGGTCCTTCGCCAGCGCGCGCATGACCGCCGCCTCGAGCGCGGGGTGCACGTCCGGGCGGAGCTGGCCGATCGGCACCGGCACGTCGCTCACGTGCTTGAGCGCGATCGCCACGGCGCTGTCGCCCGCGAACGGCACCTGGCCGGTGAGCAGCTCGTAGAGCATCACGCCGATCGAGTAGAGGTCGGACGCGAAGTCCACGTGCTGGCCCTGGGCCTGCTCCGGCGAGAGGTACTGCGCCGTGCCCATGATCGAGCCGGTCTCGGTCATCTCGGACGCGCCGGCGCGCGCGATGCCGAAGTCGGTGACCTTCAGTCGGCCGTCGGCGCCCACGATGACGTTGTGCGGCTTGAAGTCGCGGTGCACCACGCCGTGGCGGTGCGCGAACCCGGCCGCCTGGAGGATCTGGACGCCGAGGTCGATCGCGCGCAGCTGGTCGAGCGGCGCCTCCTCGCGCACGACGTCGCGCAGGCTGCGCCCGGGCAGGTTCTCCATCGCGATGTAGTAGGTGCCGTCGTGCTCGCCGCGGTCGAAGACGTTCACCACGTTCGGGTGCTGGAGGCCGGCGGCCGCGCGCGCCTCGCGCTTGAACCGCTCGACGAACTGCTGGTCGCGCGCGAAGCGGCGGTGCAGCACCTTGATCGCGACCTCGCGGCCGAGGTGCTGGTCGTCCGCCAGGTAGACGTCGGCCATCCCGCCGGAGCCGATCCGCTCGCGGATCCGGTAGCGGCCGTCGACCACGGCCCCGGCGGTGACCTCGGCCACCTACCCGCCTCCGAGCAGCGTCTGCATTACCTGCTTGGCCACCGGTGCGGCGACCGTCCCGCCCTGGCCCTGGGTCCGCTCGATCGTGACCGCGATCGCGATCCGCGGGTCCTTCACCGGCGCGAACGCGATGAACCAGGCCTGGTTCGAGGCGCCGCCGTCGACCTCCGCGGTGCCGGTCTTGCCCGCGACCGGGATGCCCTCGAGCGCGCTGGCGGTGCCCGTCCCCTCCTCCACGACGCGGCTCATCATGGCGCCCAGCTTCTCGGCGGCGTCGCCGCTCATCACGCGGGAGTAGCGGTCGGGCTCGACCCGGTCGCGCACGCTGCCGTCCGGCTCGACCACGCGGTCGCCCAGGTGCGGCTCCATCAGCACGCCGCCGTTCCCGACCGCCGCCGCGACCATCGCCATCTGGAGCGGCGTCACCTGGAGGCGCTCCTGCCCGATCGCGACGCGCCCGATGTCGATCGAGTCGTCCTCGTCGAGCAGCCGCGAGCCCTTGAAGATCCCGCTCGGGGTCATCTGCGAGGACGGGTAGTCGAGCGGCGGCCGCGAGCCGAACCCGAAGCGCCGCATGTACTTCAGCATCGTCCCCTTGCCCAGCTTCTCGCCGACCTCGCCGAACACGGTGTTGACCGAGTTCGTGAGGGCGTCGGTGAGCGAGATGGTCCCGAAGTCGGCGCCACCGGAGTTCTGCAGCGGAACACCGCTGATCGGCTTGTTGTTGCGGCCCGAGACGAACGAGCTCGGCGTGTAGCGGCCGCTGTCGAGGGCCGCGGCCGCGGTGACCACCTTGAACGTCGAGCCCGGCGGGTAGCGCGCCTGGGTGGCGCGGTTGAAGAGCGGCGAGCCCTGCGCGCGGTTCAGCTCGGAGAACCGGCCCGGGACCTCGTTCGGGTCGAAGTCCGGGATGCTGACCATGACGCGGACGGCTCCCGTGCCCGGCTCGAGCGCGACGATCGACCCGCGGCGGCCGGCGAGCGCCTGGATCGCCGTCCGCTGGGCCCGGGCGTCGAGCGTCGTGCGCAGGTCGTCGCCCTCGTCCACCCCGCCGCCGAGCTCGTCGAGGATCGTCGTCAGCTCGTCGTGCTGACCGGTCAGCTCGTCGTTGTAGTGGCGCTCCAGGCCGGCGCTGCCGCGCGAGACGAACGAGTAGCCGAGCGCGTGCGCGAACAGGCCGCGCTGGGGGTAGGCGCGGACGTAGCGCCGGTTCTCGCGAGCGCCGGTCCGGCGGCTGGTCGCGAGCCGCGTGCCGTCGCGCGCGAGCACGAGGCCGCGCGGGATCCGCTGCGACTCGAGCAGCGGCCGGCGGTTCGCGGGCTGGTCCTCCAGGCTCTCGGCCTCGAACACCGTCCAGCGCGACGTGAACCCGACGAGCAGGGCGAACAGCAGCACGAACAACCCGAACAGGCGCGTGATCTGCCGGTTCAAACGAGCCCTCCCCGCATCTCGCCGGGGTCGCGCCGCGCGCGGTCGGACACCGTCAGGAGCAGCGCGAGCAGCACGAAGTTCGCGACGATCGAGCTGCCGCCGTAGGAGACGAACGGGAGCGTGACGCCGGTGAGCGGGATGACGCGCGTGACGCCGCCGACGATCACGAACACCTGGAGCGCGAACACCGCAGACAGGCCGGTCGCGAGCAGCTTCGAGAAGCCGTCGGTGGCGAGCACGGCGGTCTTCAGGCCGCGCGCCACGATCAGCAGGCAGACGAGGACCAGCGCGCTCGCGCCGAACAGCCCCAGCTCGCTCGCGATCACCGCGTAGATCAGGTCGGTGTGGGCGGCGGGCAGGATCGGCGTCCCGTCGGACTGCTGGAGCAGCGTCTGGCCGAAGCCCTGGCCGAACAGGCCGCCGTCCGCCTGCGCGAACAGCGACTGCGCGATCTGGTAGCCCTCGCGCTCGACGACGCCCTTCTGGAACGGGTCGAGCCAGGTCTCCACCCGCTCGTGCACGTGCGTCACGTGGCTCTGGAAGAAGGCGGCGCCGGCGAGGAACATCGCGGCGCCGGCCGCCACCAGCGAGACCCGCGACGTGGCCACGTAGAGCAGCGCCAGGAAGCCGCCGAAGAACATCAGGGAGCTGCCGAGGTCGCGGATCACGACCAGCATCAGCATCGAGAGCCCCCAGATGACGAGCAGCGGGCCGGCGTGCTTGAGGCTGAGCCGCGGGACTCGGCCGCGGACGAGCACGTCGCGCGTCTCGCTCAGGTAGCTCGCGAGGAAGACGATGATCGCGAGCTTCGCGAACTCCGCGGGCTGGAACTGGACCGGCCCCGCGCCGATCGACAGGTACGCCCCGTTCGTGGCCTGGCCGATGCCGGGCAGCCGCGGCAGCATCAGGAGGGCGATGCCCCCGATGGCGATCGTGTAGCGGTAGCGCTCGAGCACGCGGTGGTCGCGCAGGAAGGCGACCGTGACGCAGAACAGCGCGAGCCCGACGCCGAACCAGACGGCCTGCTGCGCCGCCCGCTGGGGCGAGATCCGGTAGATCATCACGAGGCCGAACGCGGCCAGCAGCGCGACGAGCGGGAACAGGTAGGGATCGGCGTCGGGCAGCCGCGCGCGGATGAACAGGTGGCCCACGAGGCAGGCGCCGAGGAAGATCCCGCCGTAGGTGACCGTCGCGTCGTTGATCTCGCTCTGGCGGGTGATCAGGACCGCGGCGAAGCCGGCCGCCACGAGCAGCGTGACCGGGACCAGCGCGAACAGCTCGCGGGTGCGAGCGGACATCAGCGCGGCGTCTCCGTGCGCTCGAGCTCGCGGAGGCGGTCCTCGGCGTCGTCGCGGCTGCGGAGCTCGTGGTCGAGCAGGCGCGTGCGCTGGCGGCGGTCCTCGATCGCGGTCGCCGGCACGCTCGTGGCGTACTCCTCGGTGTAGAGGTCGATGCCGAGCGGCAGCTCGTACGGAAGGCCGCGGAACAGCGCGACCACGCCGCGGTCGTCGGCCCCGATGAAGTAGATCTGGCGGCTGCCGAGGTAGAGGCCGGCGGCGAGCGCGGCGAGGAGCAGCACGCCGACGACGGGGGCGAGCCGCAGGCGGCGGCGCCGGGCGGGTGCGCCGCCGCGGGCGCCGGAGGGCGGGATGACGCGGACCGGGCGGCGGCGGGGCTGGTCGGCCGGCGCGGCCCGGCGCGAGGCCGCCTCGCGTACCTCCCCGGCGTCGATCCCGGCCTCCGTCGCCGCGCCGCCGAGCGTGTCGGGGTCCTCGTCGTCGCCGGCGTCGTCCGCCACGCGGAACAGCACCACCGTGATGTTGTCCTTCCCCCCGGCGCGGTTCGCGGCGTCCACGAGCGCCGACGCCGCGTCGGCGAGCGACCCGCCGGCGGCCGCGATCCGCTCCATCTCCGGCTCGGGGACCATTCCCGACAGACCGTCCGAGCAGAGCAGGTACACGTCGCCCGAGCGCGCGGTGTGGGTGAACGTCTCGACGTCCACGTCCGGCTCGGGCCCGAGCGCCCGCGTGATGATCGAGCGCTGCGGGTGGGTCTCCGCCTCCTCGGGCGTGAGCTTGCCCTGGCGCACCAGCTCCTCGACCAGCGAGTGGTCGTCGGTCAGGCGCTCGAGCCGGCCGTCGCGCAGCCGGTACAGCCGGCTGTCGCCCACGTGGCCCACGGCCACCTCGCGCCCGACCACCATCGCGGCGGTCAGCGTCGTGCCCATGCCGGCGTGCTCGGTGTCGCCCTGCGCGGTCTCGTAGATGCGGCGGTTCGCGGCGCGCGCGACCTCGCGCAGGCGCTCCTCCGCGGCGGAGCCGGCGTCGGTCAGCTCGGCGAGCGCCTCGACGGCCATCCGCGACGCGACCTCGCCCGCCCGCGCGCCGCCCATCCCGTCGGCCACCGCGAACAGCGGCGGGCGCTCGAAGTACGCGTCCTCGTTGCTCTGCCGCTGGCGGCCGACGTCCGTGACGCTCGCCTTCTCGACGATTCGGAGGGCCATGGCTGTCCAATTACTCCTGGTAGCGGTACTCGGTGTCGCCGATCCGCACCGTGTCGGCCACCCTGAGCTGCTCGGGTTTTCGGAGCTGGCGGCCGTTCAGGTACGTCCCGTTGGTCGAGCCCATGTCCTCGATCCACATGAACTGCCCGCGGGGGAAGATCCGGGCGTGCGCGGCGGAGGCGAACGGGTCGTCGATCCGAACGTCCGCGGTCGGCGAGCGACCGAGGGTGGCGCTGCCGGATATCTCGAAGCTCGTGCCCGGCTCGTGCCCCAGCGCGGCGACCACGTCCAGCCGCGGGCGGACCCCCGAGCGCAGGTCGAGGCCGGCGCCGCGGTCGCCGCGTGCCTCGGCCGGCTCCTCGTCCTCGTCGGGCAGCCTGCCGTGGCCCGCCATGTCGCGCATGGCGCTGCGCACCACCCACAGGAGGAACAGGTAGAGCACGGCCAGGAAGCCGAACTTCAAGAGCACGGCGATCGGGTCGGTCACGCCTACTCCAGCTCGAACCTGAGGCGCGCGAGGCCCAGCGCGATCTCGTCGCCCGGCTCGAGGACGGCCTGCTCGACCCGCCCGCCGTTCACCTTGATGCCGTTCGTGGACCCGAGGTCGGTGACGACCCAGCGACCGTCCTCGTTCCGCATCTCGGCGTGGCGGCGGGAGACGTTGGGGTCGTCGAGGGTGACGTCGCAGTCGCGGCTGCGGCCGATCAGGACGCGGCTCCCCGACAGGACCGTGCGCTTGCCCTCGCCCACGAGCATCGCCCTGCCGGCGGCCACCGGCGGCGGCGCGAGCGGGCGCGCCTCGCGGTCGGGCGAGTAGACCATCGTGTGGCCGAAGTCGCCCGCCGACGGGGCCTCGTCCGGCCAGTCGGCCGGCTCCTCGCCCTCGGGCTTGACGAGCTGGGGCTGGATGCCGAACTCGCCGAGGCTCAGGCGGTCGTCGGTCTCGAACTCGACCACCGGGCGGGTGAGCAGCGCGAGCCCCTCGGTCCGGGCGTGCTCGAGCAGGTAGTCCGAGAGCTCCTTCTTGACGCCGTCCTCGTAGCCCTCGAACTGCTCGCGGTCGTCGGGCGAGAGGTAGACCGTGTAGTGGTTCGGGACGTAGGTGTGCGAGATCGAGCGGGTCTGGTTGTCCTGCATCTCCTTCGCCAGCTTGCGGGCGATCTCGACCGGCTCGACGCGCGAGCGGAAGGCCCGGCTGAACGCGCCGCCGACCAGCCCCTCGAGCTTGGCCTCCAGGTTTCGCAGGACGCTCATCTCGGCCGAGCCATCCTAGGGAACGGCCTGCGCGCGGGCGGGCCGCGGACGGACGCCGGACCAGACCGCGCCGACGGCCGCGAACGCGCCGATCGCGGCCCCCGCCGCGGCGCCGCGGGCGTCCCCGCGCGCGACGGTGTCCTCCAACAGGCCGGCGAGCCCGGCGTGCGCCGCGACCAGCGCCGCTGCCCAGACGAGCGCCGCGCCCACGTCGAGCGCGAGCGAGCGGCCGCGCACCACGAGCGGCAGGACGACTGCGAACGCCGCCCACGCGAGCGCCGGGAGGAGCGCCGGCGAGGCGACCAGCGAGCCAAGCGCGTCGCCCACCGCGTCGTCGAGCGAGCGCGCCCACTCGGAGCGCGGGTCGGCGTCGACGGGCGGTCCGTAGAGCAGGGCGTCCGAGGTCACGACCTCGGCGACCGCCAGCCACAGGAAGCCCGCGGCCGCGAGCCCGGCGCGCCGCCAGGCGGTCGAGGCGAGGGCGGCCACGCCGACGAACGCCGGGCCGATCGCCACCGCGCCGAGCAGCGGGGCGACGGCGGGCACCGACCACAGCCGGCCGCCGCGCGGCAGGAGCAGCGGGACGGCCGCGAGCGACACGCCCACGACCAGGGCCGTGCCGTCGACCAGCTCGGAGCCGAGCCAGGCCGTGAACCCGAGTGCGACGAGCAGCCAGCCGATCCGCGGCAGGAGCGCCGTGGCCGCGACCGCCGCGGCAGTGGCCGCCGTGAGCGAGAACGCCGGGTCGGGGCCCAGGGCCTCGACCCCCGCCACCAGCAGCCCGCCCGCCGCCAGGCCGGCCAGCGCGCGCGAGACCAGGTCCTCGGCGCGGGTGGAGCGCAGCGGCACGGCCTCGGTCGGCGGGAGGCCGACGCGGTCGCGCGTCTCGGGCTCGACCAGGCCGCCCGCGTCGGAGAGCTCGTCGACGGCTCCGGCGAGCGCGTCGCGCAGCACGCCGACCGGCGGGCGGCGGGCGGGGACCGGGTCGAGGGCGGCGTCGACCCAGGCGCACAGGTCGTGCGGCAGGTCGGGCCGGTAGGCGGAGAGGGCGGGCAGCCGGCGGCCGAGCCGGCGGGCGGTCGCCGCGGGGGTGGGGCCCCGCACCGGGTTCGCGCCGGACCAGGCCTCGTAGAGCGTCAGCGCGAGCGAGTAGACGTCGGCCGCCGCCGTCACCCGCGCGCCCTCGGCCTGCTCCGGCGCCATGTAGGCGAGCGTCCCGACCACGTCGCCGGTCCGGGTCAGCCGGTCCCCGACGGCGAGCTGGGCGACGCCGAAGTCCGCGAGCTTGGCGAACCCCGCCCCCGCCGCCGGCTCGGCCACGACGATCACGTTCTGGGGCTTCACGTCCCGGTGCACGACCTTGCGGTCGTGGGCGTGGTCGAGCGCGTCGCACAGCGCCGCGCCGATGCGGGCCACGTCGCGGTCGGACACGGCGCCCGCCCGGATCAGGTCGCCGAGCGTCCGGCCGGGGACGAGCTCCGACACGAGGTAGACCGCGTGCTCGTCCTCCCCCAGCTCGTAGAGGGAGACGATCCCGGGGTGGTTCAGGCGCGCCGCCACGCGCGCCTCGCGGGCGGCGCGCTCGGGGACCGGCTCGTCGCCGTCGCCGGCGATGACCTTGACGGCCACCTCGCGCTCGAGCTTCTCGTCGAAGGCGAGCCAGACGACCCCGAAGCCGCCCGCGCCGAGCCGGCGCTCGAGGCGGTAGCGACCGAGGACCAGCCGCTCCGGCAGGATGCGCGCCGGGCCGGCGTCGAGGGGTTCCGTCGGGTCGCGGTGCGGGCCGAAGCGGCGCGGGCGGGCGTCGTCGAGCGCGGCGGTCCGCTCGCCGCCGGGGTCGTGCGGCGGGCCCAGCTCGTCTGTCGTCGCGGGGCGCTCCAATCCAGCTCCTGTCTTCGCGGCGGGGCGGCGGCCCCCTCCCGGCCCGCCGCCGCGCTCTCCGGGGGCCGGCCCCGGGTTGCAGCCGGCGGTCCAGTAATACTTGGGTCCCATAGCCTGCCATCTACGGCGGGCTGGAGCGCTCATTTGTCCTTCTTCGACGATCGAGAAGACAGACCGAGCAGGCCAGCGGTTCGCCGCCCGCCGCCGCGCGGGCCGGGAACGGACCGCCAGACGCTGCTCGTGCGGCGGGCGATCGCCGCCGGCGTCGGCGTCGTCGTGATCGTCCTACTGTTCCTCGCGATCAAGAGCTGCCGCGACAACGCGAGGCGCGACTCGTTCCGCACCTACGTCCGCGACGTGGGCGCGCTCGTCCAGGAGTCCGACCAGGAGTCGAACTCGCTGTTCGGGCTCCTGTCGAAGCCGGGCGGCCGCAGCACGCTCGAGCTCCAGACGGCCGTCAACGGCTTCCAGAGCGACGCCGCGCAGCTCGTGGACCGCGCTCGCGACACCGACCACCCGGGCGAGCTGGACACGGCCCAGCGCTACTTCGTCGAGGCGCTCGAGTTCCGGCGCGACGGCATCGGGCGGATCGCGCGGGACCTCCCCGCCGCGCTCGGCGACCAGGGGCGCGAGGAGGCCACCGGGCGGATCACGGTCACGATGCGCGAGTTCCTGGCCAGCGACGTCGTCTACGACGAGCGGTTCCTGCCGCACCTGACCGGCCCGGTACGCGAGGAGGGGCTGCTCGACGAGGTGACCGTCCCGCGCAGCCGCTTCCTCCCCGACCTCCAGTGGCTGCGGCCGACGGTGGTGGCCGGCCGGATCGAGGCGATCCGCAGCGGGCGCGGCGGCAGCGGTCCCGCCTCGCCGGGCCTGCACGGCACCGCACTCGTGTCGACGATCGCCAAGCCGGCCGGCAAGACGCTCTCGGCCGCGGGCGCGACGGACATCCAGGTCTCGCCGCGGCTGTCGTTCGACGTGTCGCTGTCGAACGGCGGCGAGAGCGAGGAGCGCGACGTGACCGTGTCGGTCTCGGTCACCGGCGCGGGCCGCCCGATCGTGCGCGAGCAGCGGCTGCCGTCGATCAAGCCGGGCGAGCAGAAGACCGTGAGCGTCCCGCTCGCCGCGACCCCGATCACCGGCCGGCCGGTGACGATCAAGGTCGAGGTCAAGCCGGTCCCCGGCGAGAAGAAGACCGACAACAACAGGGCCAGCTACCGCGCGGTCTTCACGCGCTAGACCGTCGCTAGCCTGGCTGCGATGGACGACCTGACCACGACACAGGGGATCGTGGCGCTCGCCGCCGGCGCCGTCGCGGTCCTCGCGCTCGTCCTGGTCCTCGTCCTGACGCTGCGGATCCGCCGGATGCGCCAGGCGCAGAGCGCGGTGCTGGGCGAGCGCGGGGCTAGCGACCTCGTGTCGCACGCCGCGCGGCTCGAGCAGGGGTTCACCGACCTGCGCGAGTGGGTCGAGGAGGCGATGCAGAGCATCGCGGGGCGGATGGAGACGGCCGAGCGCCAGCTCGACGGCTGCATCGCCTACACGGCGCTCGTCCGCTACGACGCCTACAACGAGCTGTCCGGCCACCAGTCGAGCTCGCTCGCGCTGCTCGACACGCACCGGTCCGGCGTGGTGCTGTCGTCGATCGTCCACCGCGACCAGGCGCGGATCTACGTGAAGCAGGTGAACGAGGGCGAGAGCGAGGTTGCGCTGTCGCCCGAGGAGCAGCAGGCAGTGGACGACGCGCTCTCGACCGCCCCGGCCCGCGCGGCCTGAGCTCCGTGCGGGTCGCCTTCCTCGGCCCGGCCGGGACCTTCACGGAGGAGGCGCTGCGGCACTCGGCCCCCGCGGACGCGGAGGTCGAGGAGGTCCCCTACCCCACCGTGTACGAGACGGTCATGGCGGTGCAGGCCGGAGCGGCCGACCGCGCCGTCGTGCCGATCGAGAACTCGCTCGAGGGGTCCGTGACCGCGACGCTCGACGCGCTGGCCGGCGAGGCGGACCGGGTGCGGATCGCCGCCGAGGTCGTGCGGCCGGTGAGCCACTGCCTGATCGCGCCCGCCGGCGTCGGGATCGCGGACGTGCGGCGGGTGGTGTCGCACCCGCAGGCGATCGCCCAGTGCGCCGGGTTCCTGCGCGAGCGGCTCCCCGCCGCCGAGCCGGCCTCGGCGCCCTCGACCGCCGACGCGGTCCGCACCGTCGCGGGCGCCGGCGAGCCGTGGGCGGCGCTCGGGCCGCGGCTCGCCGCCGAGCTGTACGCGTGCGAGGTGCTGGCGGAGGGGGTCGAGGACGGGTCCGACAACCACACCCGGTTCGTCTGGCTGGCCCCCGAGGGCGTGACCCCCAGCGCGCCGGCGGCCAAGACCTCGATCATGTTCTGGGGCTTCAACGACGAGTCGCCGGGGGCGCTCGTCGGCGTGCTGGGCGAGCTGGCCGAGCGCGAGATCAACCTGACGAAGATCGAGTCGCGGCCGCGGCGGGTGAGGCTCGGCCACTACATGTTCTTCGCGGACCTCGAGGGGTCGGCCGAGGAGTCGCCCGTCCGCGAGGCGCTCGAGGCGCTCGGTTCGCGGGTCCAGACGCTCAAGGTGCTGGGGTCGTACCCCGTGGCCGCGGCCGGCGCCTGAGGCTCCGAGCGGCCCGGAAGCCCGGCGGGAAGCGGGATGCATCCCGCTAGACTGGCCTCGGCTTGGCGACCAGCACCGCCACCGCGACCGTCACCGAGCCCGCGGACGTAGAACCAGCGGGGACCGGCGCGCTGCCCGCCGAGCGGCCGGGGCAGCGCGTGAGCACGACGGGCCGCGTGCTGGTGCTGAACGCCTCGTACGAGCCGATCAACGTCTGCACGGTCCGGCGTGCGGTGGTGCTCGTGCTCAAGGCGCGCGCCGAGGTGCTCGAGCAGGCCGAGCGCGAGCTCCACGCCGAGAGCCTCACCGTCGCCCGGCCGGTCGTGATCCGGCTGAAGACGTACGTCCGGATCCCGCGCGACGCGCACAGCCGCAAGATCACCCGCCGGGCGATCTTCGCCCGCGACGGCTGGACCTGCCAGTACTGCGGCTCGGGCCACGGGACGCTGACCGTCGACCACGTGGTCCCGCGCTCCAAGGGCGGGACATCGGGCTGGGACAACATCGTGACCTGCTGCGCGCCGTGCAACCGGCGCAAGGGCGACCGGCTGCCCAAGCAGGTCGGCATGCACCCGAAGCACAAGCCGAAGCCGCCGAGCCCGACGATCTTCGTGCACGTGGCCGTGCCGCGGGTGCCGGCGGTGTGGCAGCGGTACCTCGTGGCGGCCTGAGCCGCGGGGGGTCGGTCGTCTAGCGGGCGAGCGGCCGCCTCGCGAGCGTCTAACGACGAGAGGCGCCCCGAAGGGCGCCCCTCTGAAACGTCGCTGGATTGGATCGGCTGCGGCACTGAGGCGGTCGCTCGCGCCGGTGCGCTCGTGTCGGCTTGCGCCGACGCGCGGTGGCCTTCGCTCGCGCCAGGCCGGGGGGACCAGGTCCAGCCTCCGCTATCCGACGGTGCCCGGGGTGGATTCCCCTAGGCGGTCCAGCCCGACCTAGTGGCCGGACACCTCCAGGGTCCCGAAAGATCTGTGACTCAGTCGGACCACCTCCTTTCCCTGGTACGACCCATTGAAGCAGATGCGGAGGTCGTGCTCGCGGAGGCTCAGCCGCCGGCGCCGTCGTCGCTCGGATCCGCGCCGTCGTCGCTCGGATCGGCACCGTCCTCGCTCGGATCCGCGCCGTCCTCGACCGGTTGGGCCGCGGCCGTCGACTCCGGCGCACCGCCGTCCGCGGCGCCGTCGCCGTTCACCGGCAGCTCCGCATCGGTCGCCGCCGCGGTGTCCGCGTTCGTCTCCATCACGAGGGCGACTGCGCTGACGATGTCGTCCTCGCGGAGGTTCATCAGCTTCACGCCCTGCGAGGCGCGGCCGTACAGCGAGATGCCCTTCACCGCGGTGCGCTGGACCATCCCGTTCTGCGAGATGAACACCAGCTCGTGGTGCTCGCGCACGATCAGCGCCCCGGCGAGCGCGCCCTTCCGCTCGGTGAGCTGGATCGTCTTCACGCCCATCGTGCCGCGGCCCTTCACCGGATAGTCGGCGATCGCGGTGCGCTTGCCGAACCCGTTCTCGGTGACGACCAGGAGCTCGGTGTCCTCGCGCGCGACGTCCATCGCGATGACGCGGTTGTCGCCGCGCGAGACGTTCATGCCGCGCACGCCGCTCGTGTCGCGCCCCATCGGCCGTGCCTCGGACTCGTTGAACCGCGCGGCCTGGCCGGACCGGGACACCATGATGATGTCGTCGTCGCCGCTCGTCCGCCGGACGGCCACGAGCTCGTCGTCGTCGCGGATGTTGATCGCGATGATGCCGTCGGCCTTGATCGGCGTGTTGTAGGCGAGGAACTCCGTCTTCTTGATCTGGCCCTTGCGGGTAGCGAAGACGAGGTACTTGCCCTCCTTGAAGTCGCGCGTCGCGAGCACGGCGCGCACGAACTCGCCCTCGCGCAGCGGGAGCAGGTTCACGAGCGCGCGCCCGCGCGCGGTGCGACCCATCTCGGGCAGCTCGTAGACCTTCTGGCGGTAGACCTTGCCGCGGTTCGTGAAGAAGAGCAGGAAGTCGTGCGTCGAGGACACGAAGAGGTGCTCGATGTAGTCGTCCTCTTTGAGCTCCATCCCCGTGACGCCCACGCCGCCGCGCTTCTGCTGGCGGT
>DASVQB010000047.1:0-57412 GCA_036389295.1 Thermoleophilaceae bacterium
CGTGCTCGGGCTTTGCGTTCAGGACGACGTGCTTGATGCCGCGCTTCTTGAGCCGCTCACCCAGCAGCTCCGAGACCTCGACGGAGATCGTGCCGACCAGGACGGGCTGGCCCTTCTCGTGGCGGCGGGCGATCTCGGACGCCACGGCCTGCCACTTGCCGTCCCGCGTCTTGAAGACCTGGTCGTTCTTGTCCAGGCGGACCATCGGCCGGTTCGTGGGGACCTCGACGACGGGCAGCTTGTAGATCTTCATGAACTCGCTGGCCTCGGTGAGGGCCGTGCCCGTCATGCCGGCGAGCTTGTCGTACATGCGGAAGTAGTTCTGCAGCGTGATCGTGGCCAGGGTCTGGTTCTCCTCCTGGATCGCCACGCCCTCCTTGGCCTCGACCGCCTGGTGCAGGCCCTCCGACCAGCGGCGCCCGTCGAGGATGCGCCCGGTGAACTCGTCGATGATCTTCACCTCGCCGTCGATCACCGCGTACTCGACGTCGCGCTTGTAGAGCGACTCGGCCTTGAGCGACTGGATCAGGTGGTTGACGAGGTTGCCGTGCTCGGCCAGGTAGAGGTTGTCGATCCCCATGAAGCGCTCGGCCTTCTCGACCCCGCGCTCGGTGACGGCGACGGTCTTGTGCTTCTCGTCCGGCTCGAAGTCGAAGTCCGCGACGTAGTCCTTCGACTTGGCCTCGAGCCCCTCCGGCTTCTTGCCGGGGACCATCCGGCGGGCCAGCTCGGCGAACTTGTAGTACACGTCGGCGGCCTGCTCGGGCTGGCCGGAGATGATCAGCGGGGTGCGGGCCTCGTCGATCAGGATGTTGTCGACCTCGTCGACGATCGCGAACGAGTGGCCGCGCTGCGCCTTGTCCTCGACGGCCACGGCGAGGTTGTCGCGCAGGTAGTCGAAGCCGAACTCGGAGTTGGTGCCGTAGGTGACGTCCGCCAGGTAGGCGGCGCGCTTCTCGGCGGGGTCGCGGTCCTCGGACTGGATCACGCCGACCGACACTCCGAGCAGCTCGTAGATCGGCCGCATCCACTCGGCGTCGCGGCGGGCGAGGTAGTCGTTGACGGTGACGAGGTGGACGCCCTCGCCGGTCAGCGAGTTGAGCACGATCGGCAGCGTGGCCGTGAGGGTCTTGCCCTCGCCGGTCTTCATCTCGGCGATCGAGCCGTCGTGCAGGACCATCCCGCCGATCAGCTGGACGTCGAAGTGACGCTGCCCGAGGGTGCGCTTGGCGGCCTCGCGGGTGAGGGCGAACGACTCCGGGAGCAGGTTGTCGAGCGACTCGCCGTTCCGGGCCCGCTCGCGGAGCCGGTCGGTCCGCTCGCGGAGCTCGTCGTCGGTGTCTAGCTCGAGCTCCGGCTCGAAGGCGTTGACGTGGCCGACGCGCTTCTCGAAGCCGCGGAACTTCTTGGCCTCGCCGATGCGAAGAGCGCGGTCGAGGATGGACATGAGGCGAGGTTAGCGCGCGTCTCCGGCTACTTCCTCGGAGACCCGCCTACTTCTTCGAGACGACCTCGCAGTCCGACGACACCGAGTCGACCTGGTCCGCCGTGACGCGGTCGAAGCCGGCTCCGCACTTGATCCTGTCCTTGCTGCCGTCGCGGGCGCTGAAGCGGTCGCTCCCCTTGCCCCCGTAGAGCTTGTCCTTGCCCTTGCCGCCGCTCAGCAGGTCGTTGCCGCCGCCGCCGTTCAGGAGGTCCGCGCCGGTGCCGCCGGAGAGGAGGTCGTTGCCGTCCGGATAGGTCCCGTTGGTCCCGTCGCCCTTGATGTCGTCGTCGCCGGCCTTGCCGTAGAGCTTGTCGTCGCCCGCGCGGCCGCGGATCAGGTCGTTGCCGCCCAGGCCGAGGATCCTGTCCTCGTCGCCGTCGCCGCTGAAGCCGCCGAGCTCGTCGGCGCCGTCGGTTCCGAGGATGTTCGAGCCGGTCTCCTCGAGGAGCGCGACGATCTCGCAGTCGCTCGACGTCGCGTCCTGGACGTCGATGTCGATCCGGTCCTTGCCGGTGCCGCACGAGATCGGGTCGGCGGTCGGGGCCATCTCGCGCTCGTCGGTGACCGAGTCCTCGTCGGCCACGTCGGCCGCCTGGACGTAGTCGTCCCCGTCGCCGCCGCTGAAGGTGACGCGGTTGCCGTTGATCACGCCGTCCGAGAGCCGGTCGTCGCCCGTGCCGCCCTGGAGCTCGACCGGGCCCTGCGGCGAGATGCCGAAGGAGGTGGCGGCGCGGTCGGGGTCGTCGCCCAGGCGCACCACGGCGGAGCCGAACACGCCGTCGCAGCTCAGCTCGTGGTCGGTGACCTTGCTGCAGCCCGGCCCGGCCGCGACGTTCGCCGTGTCGACCAGCTTCACCGTCGACCCCGCGTGGGTGATCGTGACGTCGTTGGTCTCGCCGGCGGTGGCGTCGTAGGTGAACGTGCCGACGGCGACCCCGCCCTGGCCGGCCTGCGCGGCGGCGGGCAGGGCCAGCGCGGCGGCGGCGAGCGCGAGGGCGAGGACGGCGTGGCGGCTTGTGCTCAAGGGGGTGGCTCCTGTGGGTCGCTGGGGTGTTCGAAACCGAGCCGGCGGGCCCGAGTTGCGGCGGCGAGCCGCTACGACGCGGCCGGGCGTGCTCGCGATCGGCGAGCGGCTACGACGCGGCCGGGCGCGGCTCCGTCTTCGCCGCCGTCCGGCGGCCGCGGCGCTTCTCGCGGTGGCGCTTGACCTGGCGCGCCATGTCGTCCGCGACGAGGTTGACCGCCTGGGCCATGCTCGGCGCGGCGTCGCGCGCCCGCAGCGTGGTGCCCTTGAGGCGGAGGTTGGCCTCCGCCACCTGGGACTCCTTGATCGAGGGGTTGCGCTCCTCGGAGAGCTCGACGACCAGCTCGGCGAGCTCGGACACCTGCTTGGCGACCTTCTCGAAGCGCTTCTCGATCCGGTCGCGAAGGTCGTCGTCGACCACCACTCCGTTGCGGCTCTTGACCTCGATCCGCATGCGCCCTCCTCCGGTCGCTGTGATGAGAGCCAGATGGTACGCCCGGGACGCGACGACCGCGAGGGGCCGGCTCGGCGGGGGGCCGCGGCCGCGACCGTCCGTCACGGGCGTCATCGGCCCGGCGTCCTCGCGTAGGCGACCGCGGCCACGCCGATCGCGCCCGCCGCCCGGAGGGCCGCCGCGCAGGCGGCGAGCGTGCCGCCGGTCGTGACGACGTCGTCGACGAGGATCGCGCGGGCCGGGACGGCGGCGCCGGCTCGCGCCCGCAGCTCCCCCGGCGGGCCGGCGAGGCGGTCGGCGCGGCCGCGGCCCACCTGGGTCGTCGCAGCGCCGGACCGCTCGAGGACGTCGGCGACCGGCAGCCCGGAGGCGGACGAGACCGCGGCCGCGAGCAGCGCTGCCTGGTTGAAGCCGCGGCGGCGCCGGCGGCGCGGGTGCAGCGGCACCGGGACGAGGGCGGTCTCGCCGCGTGGGGCCGCGCGGCCGTCCGGCGGCGCGGTCGCGGCGAGCAGGCCGGGCGGCGCGTTCGCGTCGAGCAGCCCGGGCGGCGCGTTCGCGGCGATCTGGGCGCCCATGACGCGCGCCGCTCCGCGCGCGCCGCGGAACTTCAGCGCCCGCACCAGCTCGCGGGCGGGGCCCTCGTAGGCCACCGGCGCCCAGACAGGGACGCCGGCCGCCCGCACGACGGCCGGCCCGAGCCACCGCAGCGCGCGGCGGCAGGGTCCGCAGAGCGGCTCGGCGGCGCCCGCGCGCCCGCCGCAGGCCGCGCACAGCGGCGGAGCGAGAACGGCGCCGAGCGCCGTGGCGAGGGCGGCGAGCAGCGGGCGTCGCATGCGGCCAGCCTCGCGCCGACCGTGTGACGGGTGGGTTGCGAGTGCAACGATTCGGCGTCGGTTGACGCCCCCGGACGTTCACTGGACCCTCGACCCGGCGCCGCTCGCCGCGATGGCGCTCGGGGCGGCCGTCTACGTCCGCCGCTTCCGAAGCGCCCGCCGCGAGGCCGGCGGCCGCGGCGCCGGCCCGCTCCACGCCGCCGCGTTCGCGGCGGCGATCCTGGTCCTCGTGGCCGCCCTCGTCTCGCCGCTCGACGGCCTCGGCGAGGACTACCTGTTCTCGGCCCACATGGCCCAGCACATCCTGCTCGGCGACATCGCGCCGCTGCTCGTCCTCCTCTCGCTCTCGCGCGTGATCATGCGCCCGGCCACCCGCCGGCTCACGGCGGTCGAGCGCCGCCTCGGCCCCCTCGCCCACCCGGTCTCGTTCGTGCTGCTGTGGCTGGCGCTGCTCTACCTGTGGCACGTCCCGGCGCTCTACGACGCCGCGGTCCGCCACGCCCCGGTCCACGCGCTCGAGCACGTCTCGTTCTTCACCGCCGGGGTCGCGGTCTGGTGGCCGCTGATCCAGCCGGTCCCGATGCGCCGCCGCCTTGAGGGGATCGCGCCGTTCGTCTACATCTTCGCCGCCAAGGCGGGGCTGGCCGCGCTGGGCATCTACCTGACCTGGTCGAGCGCCCTCGCCTACGACTACTACGGCGGCGTGCCGCGGATCTGGGGCCTGACCGCGGTCGAGGACCAGAACGTCGGCGGCGCGATGATGATGGTCGAGCAGTCGGTCGTGCTGGCGCTCGTCCTCGTCGTCCTGTTCGTGCGGATGCTCGGCCGGTCCGAGGAGGAGGAGCGGCGCCGCGAGCGGCTGGAGGACGCGGCGGCGGCGTGAGCGCCCTCCTCGAGCGCCTCGGCGTGGAGCGCCCGGTCGTCCAGGCCGGCATGGGCGGCGGGCTCTCGCGGGCGCGGCTGGCCGCGGCGGTGTCCGACGCCGGCGGGCTCGGCACGATCGGCATCCTGCCGCCGCCCCGGCTGCGGGCGGAGATCGCCGAGGCCCGCGAGCGGACCGGCGGGCCGATCGCCGTCAACCTGCTGCTCCCGCTCGCCCGCCGCGCGCACTGGGACGCCGCCCGCGACGCGGACCTCGTGGTCACGTTCTGGGGCCGCCCGCGCCGGCGGACCGACCGCCCGTGGGTCCACCAGTGCGGCTCGGTGGACGAGGCGCTGGCCGCGCACCGGGCCGGCGCCGACGGGGTGATCGCGCAGGGGGTCGAGGCGGGCGGGCACGTCCGCGGCGCCGTGCCGGCGCTCGAGCTGCTCGCCGCCGTGCGCCGCGCCCTGCCGGCGGGCTGCCCGGTGCTGGTCGCCGGCGGCGTCGCGACCCGCGACGACGTGGCCGCCGCGCTCGCCGCCGGGGCGGACGCCGCCGTCCTCGGCACCCGGTTCCTGATGACCGACGAGAGCGGCGCCCACCCCGCCTACAGGGAGCGCCTCCGCACGGCGAGCGAGACCGTCCTCACGGAGCTGTTCGGGCTCGGCTGGCCCGCCCCCCACCGGGTAGTGCCGAACGCGGCGACCGAGCGCTGGCTGCGCCGCGGCGACCGCGGCCCGGCGGCGCTGCGCGCCCTCAACTCGCTGACGGCCCCGCTCGCCGCCCGGGCGCCCGACCGGCTGCAGGCGAGCCTGATCCGGCGCCAGGACGTCCGCGTGCCGGTGCTCGGCCCGGCGGCCGCGACCGACGACGGCCCCGAGTCCCTCCTCGACGCCGGCCCCCTATACGCGGGCGAGACGGTCGCCCGGATCGACGACGTCCGGCCCGCGGGGGCCCTCGTCGCCGACCTGACGCCCGGCTGAGCGTCTACGCGCCGCTCGGGCTCACCGGCGAACCTTTCGCGCCCTGGTGCGTTGTAGGGGGTGGAGGCGCCGCGCAGCGTCTCGCTCAGCGCAGGACTGCGCGCAAGGATGGGTCGGCAGGAAGCCGGCCGATGGGAGCCCCGCCAGGACGGCGGGGCTTCGTCGTTCCGGGGCGGGCTTCGTCGTTCCGGGGCGGGGCTTCGTCGTTCCGGGGCGGGCTTCATCGTTCCGGGGCGCGGGCTCGACCGGAACGCAGGGCGGTCGGGCAGGAGGCGCGGGACCGGCTCAGCCGGCGCGCTCGAGCTCGTCCAGCGGGCGCAGGCTCGGCACGATGCCGCCGCGGCCCAGGATCGCCCCGATCGCGAGCGTGTCCGGCGCGACCTCGGTGCCCGGGAACACGATCGAGTCGCGGAGCGCCGAGCCGGCGCCGATCCGGCAGCCGTCGCCGATCGCCACCGGCCCCATCAGCCGGACGCCGTCGCCGATCTCGCAGCCCTGCCCGACCCAGACGGGCGGCCCGACCACCTCGACCCCGTCGAGCGACGAGCCCTCGCCGGCCACGACCCCGTCGCCGGCGGGCGAGCCCGTCACCTCGATCCGCAGCCGCCCCTCCAGCGCGTCCCAGGTCCCCTGCCGCAGCTCGTCGAGCGACCCGACGTCGTTCCAGTACTCGTCGATCTCGTGCACGTGGAACGGGACGTCGTTCTCGAGCAGGGTCGGGAACACGTCCTGGGCCCAGTCCACGAACGGCCGGTCCGGGAAGTAGTCGAAGATCTCCGGGCTGAAGCAGTAGATCCCGCAGTTGCCGAGGTGCGAGAGCGCCTCCGCGGGGTCGGGCTTCTCCTGGAACCCCTGGATCCGGCCGTCCGAGTCGTGGATGACGACCCCGTACTCGCGCGTGTCCTCGACGTGCTTGACGGTGAGCGTGCCGATCCCGCCGGCCTGGCGGTGGCGGTCGGCGAGGCCGTTCAGGTCGACGTCCGTCAGCGCGTCCCCGGAGACCACGATCAC
This sequence comes from Thermoleophilaceae bacterium, assembly GCA_036389295.1. Lineage (GTDB taxonomy): Bacteria > Actinomycetota > Thermoleophilia > Solirubrobacterales > Thermoleophilaceae > AC-37. Next base: position 6,654 of record DASVQB010000047.1, read on the forward strand.
CAGGTCGTCGCCGAAGAAGTCGGACACGTTGCGTACGCCGCCGGCCGTGCCGAGGAGCTCCTCCTCGTAGCGGTACTCGACGCGGTCGCCGAAGTAGCCCCGCACGGCGTCGGGGAAGTAGTGGAGGTTGGCGATCACCTCGTCGAACCCCTGCCGCTCCAGGAGCCCCAGGATGTGCGCCATCACCGGCCGGTCGAGGACCGGCACCATCGGCTTCGGGATCTCGTATGTGAGCGGCCGCAGGCGGGTGCCCAGGCCGGCCGCGAGGACCATTGCCTTCATGCGGCGCGGGAGGCTAGCGCTCCCAGGAGTGCAGGTACTCGACCTGGGCGTCGGTGAGCCGGTCGATCTCGACGCCGAGCGACTCGAGCTTCAGGCGGGCCACCGCGCGGTCGATCTCGTCGGGCACCGGGTGGACGCGCGGCTCGAGCCCGCCGGCCACGAGCCGCTCGACGGCCAGCGCCTGGTTGGCGAACGAGATGTCCATCACGGCGGGCGGATGGCCCTCCGCCGAGGCCAGGTTCACGACCCGCCCCTCGGCCAGCAGGTGGATCCGCCGCCCGTCGCCGAGCACGTGCTCCTCGACCAGCGGCCGGACCTCGCGCGTGGACTCGGACAGGCCGGCCAGCGCCGGCTTGTCGACCTCCACGTCGAAGTGGCCGGCGTTGCAGACGATCGCGCCGTCGCGCATCGCCTCGAAGTGCTCGGCGCTCAGCACGTCGCGGGTGCCGGTGGCAGTGACGAACACGTCCCCGACCCGGGCCGCGTCGGCCGCCGGCATCACCTCGTAGCCCTCCATCGCGGCCTCCAGGGCGGCCAGCGGGTCGACCTCGCAGACGACCACGTGCGCCCCCGCGCCGCGCGCCCGCAGCGCCACGCCGCGCCCGCAGCCGCCGAACCCGAGCACCACGACCCGCCGGCCGGCGAGCAGCACGTTGGTGGCGCGCAGGATCCCGTCGAGCGTCGACTGGCCGGTGCCGTAGCGGGTGTCGAACAGCCGCGCGGCGCGGCCCTCGTGGACGGCTATCACCGGGTAGGGCAGCCGGCCCGCCGCCTCGAGCGCCCGCAGGCGGATGGCGCCGGTGGCGGTCTCCTCGGTGCCCCCGATCGCCCCCTCGGGCGAGGCGAGGGCGAGGTCGGCGCCGTCGTCCATCGTCACCCGAGGCCGCCGGGCGAGCACGGCCTCGATGCCCCGCTCGTAGCCGTCCGGCTCGGCGTGGACCTCGACCTCGTACGCCTCGCCGAGCGCGGCCGCCACGTCCTCCTGGGTCGAGAGCGGGTTGGGCGCGCACAGCGCCACGTCCGCCCCGCCCGCCCCCAGGACCCGGACCAGGTTCGCCGTCTCGGCCGTCACGTGCAGGCACGCACCGACGACCAGGCCGTCGAGCGGCCGCTCGCGCGCGAACCGCTCGCCGATGCCGCGCAGCACGGGCATGTGGGCTGCCGCCCACTCGACCCGCGTCCGCCCGGCATCGGCGAGCGCTGACGTGCCGGTCGGCACCCGTCCGCCCGGCGTCGGAGCCGCGGCCCGCTAGTACCGGTAGTGGTCCGGCTTGAACGGGCCCTCGACCGGGACGCCGATGTACGCGGCCTGGTCGGGGCGCAGCTCGGTCAGCCGGGCGCCGAGCGCCGGGAGGTGCAGCCGGGCGACCTTCTCGTCGAGGTGCTTCGGCAGCACGTAGACCTCGCGCTCGTAGTCGTCGTTGTTCCCGAACAGCTCGACCTGGGCGATCGTCTGGTTCGTGAACGAGTTCGACATCACGAAGCTCGGGTGCCCGGTCGCGTTGCCGAGGTTGAGCAGCCGGCCCTCCGACAGGACGAGGACCGAGTGGCCGTCGGGGAACACCCACTCGTCGACCTGCGGCTTGATGTTGACCCGCTCGATCCCGTCGATGCGGGTGAGCCCGGCCATGTCGATCTCGTTGTCGAAGTGACCGATGTTCCCGACGATGGCCTGGTGCTTCATCCGGGCCATGTGGTCGGCCGTGACGATGTCCTTGTTGCCAGTGGCGGTCACGAAGATGTCGGCCGTCTCGACGACGTCCTCCAGCGTGACCACCTGGTAGCCCTCCATCGCCGCCTGGAGGGCGCAGATCGGGTCGATCTCGGTGATGACGACCCGGGCCCCCTGGCCGCGCAGCGAGGCGGCGCAGCCCTTGCCGACGTCGCCGAACCCGCAGATCACCGCGAGCTTGCCGGCGATCATCACGTCGGTGCCGCGGTTGATGCCGTCGACCAGCGAGTGCCGGCAGCCGTAGATGTTGTCGAACTTCGACTTGGTGACCGAGTTGTTCACGTTGATCGCCGGGAACAGGAGGTCGCCGGTCTGCTGCATCTGGTAGAGCCGGTTGACCCCGGTCGTGGTCTCCTCCGTGACGCCCTTGATCTCGGCGGCGACCCGCGTCCAGCGCTGCGGGTCCTCCTCGAGCGAGCGCTCGAGCAGGCGCAGGATCACGCCGAGCTCCTCGGAGTCGGCCTGCTCCGGGTCCGGGACCGCGCCGGCGCTCTCGTACTCGACGCCCTTGTGGACGAGCAGGGTGGCGTCGCCGCCGTCGTCGAGGATCATGTTCGGCCCGCCGCCGTCCGGCCAGCGGAGCGTCTGCTCGCAGCACCACCAGTACTCCTCGAGCGTCTCGCCCTTCCAGGCGTAGACCGCGACGCCCCTCGGGTCGTCCGGCGTCCCGTCGCGCCCGACGACCACGGCCGCGGCGGCGTGGTCCTGGGTCGAGAAGATGTTGCAGCTCGCCCAGCGGACCTCGGCGCCGAGCTCGAGCAGCGTCTCGATCAGCACGGCGGTCTGGACGGTCATGTGGAGCGACCCCGTGATCCGGGCGCCCGTCAGCGGCTTCGCCGGGCCGAACTCCTCGCGCATCGCCATCAGGCCGGGCATCTCGTGCTCGGCGAGCTGGATCTCCTTGCGGCCGAAGTCCGCGAGCGAGAGGTCGGCGACCTTGAAGTCGAGCCCTGTGGCGCTGGTGGTCGTGGTGGTCACGTGGTCTCCTGGGGTTTCGGGGTCAGGTGGCGAGGGCGAGCAGCCGCTGGTGCTTCTCCTGCTCGAAGCGCAGCCAGTCGCCGCTGGCGACGCCCTCGGGCCGCCGCGGCTCCGCCTCGAGCCAGTCGCCGAGCGCCTCCGCCAGGCCCTCGTCCCCGCGCATGCGCTGGGCGAAGGCCACGTCGGAGAGCGTGCAGTCGAACTCGCCCAGGAGCTCGCGCAGGGTGCGCAGGCGCTGGAGCTCGCCGGGTCCGTAGAGGCGGTAGCCGGACCCGTTCCTCGGCGGCCGGACGAGCCCCACGCGCTCCACGTAGCGGAGCATCCGCGGGGACCAGCCGGTGGTCTCCGCGGCCTCGTGGATGGTCAGCCCGTCCATCTGGGCCAACCTTAGCACGAGTGTGTCAAGGTTGGCGCTTCGCCGGTCGTTGCGAAGTGAAGCTGTTGCGCCGCCGGGATCGACTCTACAGTCGGCCCATGGCCCTCCGGCTGGCCGTGCGCGGCGCGTTCGGTTCTCACAACCTGGATGAGCTCTGCGGGATGCTCGATCCCGTTCTCGCGCTCGACGGCCCGGCCGACGTTCTGGTCGACCTGAGTGGTCTCGACCAGGCCTCACCGGCAGCCCTCGCCCTGCTCGTGGCCTATCTCAGGGACGCGCAGCGAGACCCGGGCTGCGACCCGACGTGGCACTACGTCCCGCCCCGTTCACCGGTTCTGTCGAGGACGATGACCCCTGCTCGGTTCCGTCACCTCGTCTTGACGCGCGCCCGCGACGCGGAGGACGGTCCGTCCGATCCCGTCCTGAGCTGCGAGCCGTTCTCCACCAGGGAAACGATAGACCGCGTGACAGCTCACTTCGAGGCGTTCCTCGCGGAGCGGTCCGGCGCGGGGCGAGACGACTTCGGAGCGGTTACGTGGATGCTCGGCGACGTTGCCGACAACGTCCTTCAGCACGCTGGCACCCACAGCGGGGTGGCCGCCGCGCGCATCTACCCGAGGACTCATGAGATCGAGCTTGCGGTCGCCGATCGCGGCATCGGGATACGAGCGAGTCTCACGAAGAACCCGGACTACCTCGACGTGACCGACGACCGATCCGCGCTGATGCGCGCGGTCGAGCCGGCCACGACCAGCGAGCCCGGGGTCGGCGGCGGCAACGGGCTCTTCGTCGTCAGTCTGGTCGTGAAGGAGAACGGCGGAGCGCTCACGATCCGGTCGGGCAGGGCGGCGCTGAACAGACACGGCGCGGACATCGAGACCACGGGTGGGCTTCCCGCCCTCCAGGGAACCGTGGTGGCGATCCGAGTCAGCACGCGCAAGCCGCTCGACTTCGAGCGCGTCGACGGTCTTCTGCAGCGGCCGGCGGGCGTGACGGCCGCTAGCTCGGGCCTGCGGCTCGCATGAGCAGGGAGCCGACGGACACGCCGAGGTTCTGGCGGTAGATCTCGAGTGCGCTCGCCTCGGTCATCCCGGCGATGAGGTCGATCACCACGCGGTCCTTGGCGGCGTCAGTGCCGGCGTCCGCGAGGCGCTCCGCGAACACCGGCGGGAAGATCGACGGGTCGTCGCGTCCGGCGGCCTCGCGATACATCTCGTAGAGCGCCTCGATCACCTTCGCCTGCCCGCGCTGGATGATCGCCAGCGACGGCCGCCGGATGATGTAGAACCAGGTCAGCTCCTTGAGGGCGGTGACCTCGTCGACCACCTCATCGTCAATGCTTAGCAGGACCCGCTCTCCGTCGCTGGCGTCGTCCAACTCGACCGCCGCGATGTAGCGACCGATCAACGCCGACCCGAGCGATCGCAGGTTGACCCGCTCCTCGGCACGCCCGGCGAACGGCGTGCGTATCAGGGACGCGAACCCGTCCCAGAGCCGGTCGGCGGCCGACACCAACGCCTGGGCGCGTTCTCCGCGCCGGGCGCGTAGGTGGTCCGCGAACGCACCTCGCTCTTGGTCGCTCGAGGTGAGGCGGTCGAGCGGTATGAGACCGGCGCGGTAGAAGTCGTCCATGTCGTGCACGGCGTACGTGACGTCGTCGGCCCAGTCCATCAGCTCGGCCTCGAGCGTCCGCTCGATCTCCGGCACGCCCTCGCGCGCCCAAACGAAGTAGCGACGGTCGGTGCCGTAGGCGCCCCACTTCCGCTCGCGCTCCGCCTCCTCGTCCTCGCGCAGCCACGGGTACTTCAACAGGCCATTGAGCGTGCGGCGGGTGAGGTTGAGGCCAGGGTGCAGCTCCGAGCGCAGTGCGAGCCGCGTGACGATGCGAAACGACTGCGCATTGCCCTCAAACGACCCCGCCGCCTGGGACATGCTCTGGAGCACCTGCTCGGCGAGGTGCCCGAACGGCGGATGTCCGAGGTCGTGTCCTAGGGCCGCGGCCTCGGTCGCGTCCTCGTCGAGGCAGGCGACGAGCGCGGTCGCCGCCGGCGGGAGGTCGTCACGCTCCGCAAGGGTGTTCAACCGCTGCGCGAGCCCGCGCGCGACCTGCGCCACCTTCAGCGAGTGCGTGAGCCGACTGTGGAACGAGTGGCCGACCTCCGGCGCCGCCACCTGGGTCACCTGACCGAGCCGAAGGAGGGCCGACGAGTACAGGATCCGATCGCGGTCGCGCTGGGCCTCGGACCTCGTCGATGGCGGGGACTCGTCGTAGCGGCGAGAGTCGAGCGTTGCGACGAGTTCCTCCGACGGAACCGTCAGCAGCTTCTCCACTGGCCCTTCCGGAGCGGCGGACTAGGACAGGCTCGCGGAGTGGACCCGCTGACCCTTGTCGACGACCAGCTCCCCGCCATGGAGAAGCCGCAGGAACGCGATCGACATGACCGACGACGAGTGACCGTTGGCGGCCTCGTCCTGCAGTTCGCGAATCGTCCACGTCCGATCCGACCCCGCCCGCAAGACGTCGCGCAGAGCGCGCTGGGCGTCGTCCACCCGCTGCGCCAGATCGGTCAGCGCTGCCTCGGTCTCCTCGTCCAAGAGGGAGGTCTCAGTTTCGACTGTGGCGGAGAGCGGGTCCATGCGAATCGGACGTTACTCCCGGATCGGACGGAATGCCGAGTGGCTTGAGCGTCCGTCCGGCGGGGTCGCGACTCTAGTGGACACGAAGCGGTGCGTCCAGCCTCAGAGCCGCTCCTTCAGCCGCCCGATCGCGTCGGCCGGGGTCGGGTCGACGCCCGCCAGCACCGCCAGGTAGACCGACGTGAGGTCGCCGAGGAGCACGAGCGACAGGACGCGCTCGACCGGCGTCTCGCCCCGCGCCTCGATCCGGGCCGGCTGCCGCGGCCCGGTCTCCCCCAGGAGCGCCGCGGTCACCTCGATCCGCCGTCGAAGCCGCGGGTCGAGGCCGTCGTCGTCGAGGAAGACCGGCGCCAGGGGCGCGTCGCCGTAGCCGCAGACCTCGTTGTGGTCGGCCTCCGGCAGGTCGGCCCGGAAGGCGGTCATCGACGGGTTCTCGTTGAGCTGGGTCTTCCAGCGCGTGGCGACCGCGGCGGTGCGGCCGGCGCCGTAGACCACCGGCAGCGTGCCGGCGAGCGCCGCGGCGAGCGCCTTGGCCTCGGAGTCCGGCCCGGCGCCCGGCCCCCACTCCTCGCACAGCTCGGCGAGCAGCGCCGGCGCCCGCTCCAGCTCCTCGCGGACCGAGGGCGCGGCTCCGCAGGCGGCGGCGCACTCCAGCGCGGCGACCGTCATGTAGACGACCGCGGCGCGCGGCTGCATGCCGGCCGGGACGCCGATCACCGGCACCCCCTCCTCGCGCGCCTCCTGCGCCAGCCGCCCGCCGGTCGTGACCGCCACCCGCGGCGCGCCCAGCTCGCCCGCCGCCGCGAAGCACGCGAGCGTCTCCTCGGTCTCGCCCGAGTAGCTCGCGCACAGCACGGTCGCGTCCGCGCGGGTCCAGGGCTCGAGCCGGTAGCCGCGAACGGTCCGGATCGGCGCCGTCGCGCGCTCGCCGGCGATCGCCGCCGCCAGGTCGCCGCCGATCGCCGAGCCGCCCATGCCGGCCACGACGAGACCGCCCGCGAGCTCCGCGCGCGGCACGCCGGCCGACTCCACCCGCCACAGGGCGTCCTCGACCTGGTGCGGCTGGGCGAGGACGTCGTCGAGCATCCCGGAGCGGTCGACCGCGAGGATCGCCTCCCGCGAGAGGCCGCTCACGCCGCGCTCCCGGCCGCGATCCGCTCGCCTGGGTCGACCCGAGCGCCGGCCTCCACGAGGGCGCCCGGCTCCACCACGGCGCCGGCGCCGACCACCGCCAGCTCCTCCACCCGCGCGCCGTCCCCCACCCGGACGTCCTCGGCGAGCACCGCCGAGTCGACCGTGCAGCCCGGCCCGACCCGCACGCCCCGGTGCAGCACCGAGCGCTCGACCGTCGACCCGGTCCCGACCGAGCACTGCGGCCCGAGCACCGACATCGGCCCGATCCGGGCGCCGCTCACGACGCAGCCCGGGTAGACGAGCGACCCGGTCTCGTCGCTCGCCGGCAGGCCGCTCTCGACCCGCCCAGCGAGCAGGTCGTAGGTGGCCTCGAGGTACCGCACCGGCGTCCCGATGTCGATCCAGTAGCCCTCCGCCGGGTAGCCGTACAGCACGCCCTCCTCGGCCATCCGCGGGAACACCTCGCGCTCGAACGAGACGGCCCGCCCGGGCTCGATCCGGTCCACGACCGAGCGCTCGACCACGTACGCGCCGGCGTTGATCCGGTTCGTCGACCGCGCCTCGACCTTCTCGAGGAAGGCCTCGACGCGCCCGTCCTCGTGCGTGGGCACCACGCCGTAGCTCGAGGTGTCGTCCACGGCTACGAGCGCCAGCGTCGCCTCCGCGCCCGCCTCCTCGTGGAGCCGGAGCTCGGCGGTCAGGTCGAGGTCCGTCAGCGTGTCGCCGTTCAGCACGAGGAGGCGGTCCTCGAGCACGCCGGCCTCGGCGGCCAGCCGCACCGGCCCGGCCGTGCCGAGCGGCTCCTCCTCGACCACGTAGCGCAGCCGCATGCCGTCGCGGAGGTCCCCGAGCACGCGCCGCACCGCGTCCGAGCGGTAGCCACACGAGAGGATCGCCTCGTCCACGCCGTGCCGCGCCAGCCAGTCGAGCATGAAGGTGAGGAACGGGCGGCCGGCCAGCGGCAAGACGGGCTTCGGGACCGTCAGCGTCAGGGGCCGCAGCCGTGTGCCCTCGCCGCCAGCGAGGACGAGCGCCTGCAAGGTGCTACCTCCCGATCCCCTCGTACCGGTAGCCGGCCTCGCGGAGCCCGTCGGCGTCGAGGAAGTTGCGGCCGTCGACCACGAGCGGGTTCGCCATCCGCTCCCTCGCCTCGCCGGCCCAGTCGAGCTCGCGGAACTCCTTCCACTCCGTCACGAGCACCGCGCCGTCGGCGCCGTCGAGCGCCGCGAGCGCCGAGTCGCACACGCGCGCCCCGCCCAGCATCTCCGCGGCGCGCTCCCCGGCGACCGGGTCGTACACCCGGACGTTCGCGCCCTCGCTCTGCAGCCGCGCGGCGAGCACCAGGCTGGTGGCCTCCCGCACGTCGTCGGTGTCGGGCTTGAACGCGACGCCGAGCAGCGCGATCTCCTTCCCGACGAGCGACCCGAGGTGCTTCTGGAGCTTCCCGATCGTCCGCCGCTTCTGGAGCTCGTTGACCTCGATCACGGCGGTCAGGAGCTGGAAGTGGTAGCCGGTGTTGCCGGCGAGCTGCTTGAGCGCGCTCACGTCCTTGGGGAAGCACGACCCGCCGTAGCCGATGCCGGCCCGCAGGAACTGGCTCCCGATCCGCTCGTCGAGGCCCATCCCGCGGGCGACCTCGATCACGTCGGCGCCGAGCTCCTCCGACACGTTCGCGATCTCGTTGATGAACGAGATCTTGGTGGCGAGGAAGGCGTTCGAGGCGAGCTTGATCATCTCGGCGCTCGCCACGTCGGTGCGGACGATCGGGGCGTCGAGCGGCTCGTACAGCGCGGCGACGCGGTCGCCGTACGCCGACGACTCGTCCTCGGTGCCGACCACGACCCGGTCCGGGCGCATGAAGTCCGCGACCGCCGAGCCCTCCTTGAGGAACTCCGGGTTCGACACGTACCCGAGGTCGTCGCGGCGGCGGCGGATCGAGCGGCCGGTCCCGACCGGGACCGTGCTCTTCATCACCAGCGCGTGCTCGGTCGAGTCGCCCAGCTCGTCGACGACGGTCTCGACCCGCGAGAGGTCGGCGTCGCCCGAGTAGGTCGGCGGCGTGTCGACGCAGCAGAACAGGAGCCGCGCGCCCGAGAGCACGTCGCCCATGTCGGTCGTGAAGTGGAGCCGGTCGCGGCTGCGCTCGAGCAGCTCGTCGAGGCCGGGCTCGTGGAACGGGGTCTCGCCGCGCTCGAGCGCCTCGACCTTCTCCGCCACGACGTCGCGGCAGTGGACCTCGTGGCCGAGGTCCGCGAAGCAGGCCGCGGTGACGAGGCCCACCCAGCCGGCGCCGATGACGCCGATCGGCTCGCGGTCAGGCACGGGCGGCTGCGATCGAGGGGGTGAGGGCGCGCACGCGGCGAGCCAGCCTACAAAGGCTTCGTCGCCCGCACGAGCGCGAGCATCTGCTTCAGGGTCAGCTTCTGGAGCAGGGTGTTGGAGATCCAGTAGGCCCCGTCCCTCGTCCTCCAGGACACGAGCCGCACGCGCTCGCGGTCGTAGAAGACCCTCACGACCCGGCCGCCGACCCTCCTCTCCTCCGACCGCCCGGTGAGGATCGGCGGGTTCTTCCAGGTGGTCCCCTGGATCCCGTAGTACTCGCCGATGTGCCCGAACCCGACGACGATCCGGTAGGCGCGGTACTTGCGGCCGCGCTTGCCGCGCCCGCGGAGGGTGTAGGCGCGCGGCGGGGCCACGAACTGGGCGCCCGGCGTGAGCATCCGCGGGTACTGGACGTCGATGCCGCGCAGGCCCTGGTCGATCAGCTGGAGCGCCATCTGCTTGCCGAGGCCGGAGGAGTCGACGAGGCGGACCGGGGCGCCGCGGCTCCGCTTGCGCCTGCGCTTGCGCGCCGGCCTGTCGACGGGGCCCGCCCCCAGGAACTCGTCCGCCAGCCGGTGGGTCTGCTCGGACGTGGCCGTCACGTAGCTCGCGCCGATCTGGGCGGTGAAGTGGATCTGGTGGATCGGCAGGCTGGCCGAGGCGAGCGCGAGCTTGAGCAGCCGCAGGACCGTCTTCCGCGAGCCGATGTCCGACTGCGTGTACTTGCCGAAGATCTCGATCAGCTCGCGGCGGTCGCGGAACAGCTTCTTGACGCCGATCTGCGACTTCATCTGCCGGAGGAAGTCCTGCTGGCGCGCCGCGCGCACGAGGTCGTTGTCGGTGTGGCGGTAGCGGACGTAGTCGAGGGCGTCGTCCCCGCACAGCCGCTGGTAGCCGGGCTGGATGTCGATCGTGGCGAACTGCTCGCCGCCGCTCGTGTTGTTGTTGAAGTAGCGCCGGTCGACGTCGGTGTACACGCAGCCGAGCGCGTCGACCGCCTTGCGGAAGCCGCGGAAGTCGACGTTCACGACGTGGTTCACGCGCAGCCCCGTGAACTGCTTGATCGTCTTGAGGGTGAGCTTGACGCCGCCCTCGGCGTAGGCGGCGTTGAGCTTGTCGACGCCGTGGCCGGGGATCTGGACCTTCAGGTCGCGCGGCAGCGAGAGCACGGCGATCTGGTCCTTCGACGGGTCGAGGCGGACCAGCATCATCGTGTCCGAGCGCCCGCGGCCGCCCGCGTAGTCGCTCGCCCCCTTCGCGCGTGTGTCGCTGCCGAGCAGGAGGATCGTCTGGGGCTTGCCGGAGTCGGCCTGCGCCAGCTCGTCCTGGAGCTCGAGCGTGCGGTGGCGCTTGAAGGCGTCGACGACCGTGTCGAGCTCGCTGAACGCCGCGACGCCGGTGGCCGTGGCCGCGGCGGTCACGATCAGGAGCGCGCCGAGCAGGTAGCGGCGCCAGATCCCGCGCTTGGGCTCAGGCAATTCGGAGGTGCCCCTTCCCGGCGACGCTCGGGAGGCGCCGGACGAAGTCCACGAGCGCGCTGCTGTAGCGCTCGAGCGAGGCGACCGAGACCCACTCCTCGGGGCCGTGGTGGCCGCCGCCCACCGGCCCGAACTCGACGGCCGGCACGCCGGCGTCGATGAAGCTGATCGCGTCCGAGGCGCCGTCGCGGCCGATCGAGACGCGGTCGGCGGGCGTCCACTCGCTCACGGTCTCCGCGAGCACCACGACGTACGGGTTGTCGCGGTCGACGTTGACCGGGTCGCGCTGGAACAGGACGGTCGCCTCGACGTCGGCGATCGCGCGCACGTCGGCGAGGATCGCGTGCGGGTCCTGCCCGGGGAGGTAGCGGACGTCGACGTCCACGACGCAGGCGTCCGGGACGCGGTTGATCCGGTCGCCGCCGATGATCCGCCCGAGGCTGATCGACGGCCGGTCGAACAGCTCGGAGGCCTCGCGCGCGAACGGCATCGCCTGGATCTGCCTGAACACGTCCACCGCCTTCAGCACGGCGTTGTCGCCCTCCCACGGCGTGGAGCCGTGGGCGGACTTGCCGGCGACCTCGAGCCGCATCGCGAGCACGCCCTTCGCCTGCACCCCGATCCGCAGGTCCGTCGGCTCGCCGGTGATCGCGAAGTCGCCCGTGTAGCCCTTTTCGACGACGTAGTCCGACCCCCTCGCGAACGGCTCGTCCGACTCCTCGTCCGACACGCAGACGAAGTGCACGCGCACGTCCGTCTGGGAGGCCAGGTCGCGGACCGCGCACATCATCCCCGCGAGCCCGCCCTTCATGTCGTAGGCGCCGCGGCCGATCAGCCGGTCGCCGTCGACGCGCGGCTCGAACTGCTCGGGGCGGCCGGGGACCACGTCGAGGTGGCCGTGGAAGACGACCGTGACGCCCTCGGCCGCGCCGACCGTGGCGGCGAGCACCGGCAGGCCGTTGTGGGCCTCGCCGCGCACCTCGACGTCGTGCGACTCGAGCCATCCCTTGACGAAGCCGGCCGCGGCCCTCGTCCCGTCGAGCTCGGAGGTGTCGTAGGTGATGAGGCGCTCGGCGAGGGCGCGTTCCTGCACGGCGGGTGAGGATAACGGCGCGCCCCCCGGCGAAATCCGGGCTCCGCGGCGGTAGCCTTGCGCGGCCGTGCGTGCCCTAGCCCGGTCCCTCGACGCGCGCCGGCTTCGCGAGCTGGCCGACACGGACACCGGCAAGGCCGCCGGGCTCGCGGGGGCGGTCATCGTCGGGAACGTCCTGGCCCTCGCGTTCACCGTCGTGTTCGCCCGGATCCTGGGCGGGTCCGGCTACGGGTCGCTCGCGGCGCTCGTCTCGACGTTCATCATCCTGATGGTCCCGGGGCAGGCGCTCCAGACGACCGTCGCCCGCGAGATCAGCGCCGAGCTGGCGGCGAAGGACCCTGCCGCCGGCGCCGGAGTGCGGCGCTGGCTGGGGCGGCTCCTGGTCGCGACCGTCGCCGTGGCGCTCGTGTCGGTCCTCGCGCGCGACCTGCTGGCGTCGGCGATCGGCGTCCACGAGCTTCCCTGGGCCGCCGCCTCCACGCTCCCGACGGGCTGCCTGTGGCTGATCCTGTCGGTCGAGCGCGGCGCGCTCCAGGGGTTCCAGGAGTACCGGCTGGTCGGAGGGAGCATCGCAGTGGAGCAGGCCGCGCGGCTCGTGTTCGGCCTGGCGCTCGTCGCGGCCGCGGGGGGCGGCGAGGCCGAGGTGACGGGGGCGTTCCTCGGGACCCCGCTGGCGCTGGCCGCGACCGCGCTCTGGCTCGTGCTGCCGCTGCGCCGGCACCTCCCCCACGCCCGGCACGCGCACGAGCACCCGCTCCGCGAGCTGGTGTGGCGGGCGGCCGTGCCGGTGGTCGCCCTGGGGCTGGTCGCCTGGCTCCAGGACGGGCAGGTCATCATCGTCAAGCACCTCGCCTCCGACGACGCCGCCGGCGACTACGCCGCCGCGGCCGTCGCGGCGAAGGCGATCATGTGGGTGGGCGTCGGGCTGTCCCTGTACCTCGTGCCGGAGGCGGCACGCCGCACGCACCTCGGGGAGTCGACCACCGGCGTCCTGGCGCGCACGATCGGCGTGATCGTGGCGATCGCGGTGCCGATGGTGCTCGTCTACACGGTCGCCGGCGAGCCGGTGCTGCGGATCGCGTTCGAGCTGTCGGGCGCCTCGGGCGCGCTGCCGTGGCTCGGCCTGGCCATGTCGCTCCTGGCCTGCACCTACCTGGCCGTGCAGTACCAGCTCGCCCTGCACAAGTGGGCGTTCATCGGCGTGGTGGCGCTGGCCGCGGCGGCCCAGCCGGTCGCGATGATCGCCATCGGCGACCACCTGACCGAGCTGGCGGTGGGCCTCTGCGCGATCCACGCGGTCCTCTCGGCGGCGGCGCTGACGCTCGCGTTCCGGGCGGTGGCGCGGGTCCGCGAGCTCCCCGACGAGCCGGCGGGCGCGCTCACGGGCGTCTGACGCGCGCCGCTTTGCTGCTTTTCCCTCGGATACCGAGGGCTAACTGGGAGAGCGGCCTTCGAACAGCTCGCGGAGGCGGGCGGTCTGGCGGCGGACGTCGGCCTCGCGCTCGGCGAAGGCGCGGCCCGCGCGGCCCATCGCCTCGCGCTCGGCGGGCGGCCTCTCGAGGACGCCGCGCAGGGCGTCGGCCAGCGAGCGGCGGTCCCCGGCGCGGTGGAGGGCGCCGCGGTCGGGCGCGACGACCTCGGGGTTGCCCACGGCGTCGCTCGCGACGACCGGGACGCCGAGCGCCAGCGCCTCCTTCACCACCATCGGGATCCCGTCGCGCGATCCGTCCCTCGCCACGACGCTCGGGGCGGCGAGAACGGCGGCGCCCTCGATCAGCTCGCGCGCGGCGGGGGGCGTGAGCGCGCCGGCGAGCCGGACGTCGTGCGCCGCGAGCGCCGCGCGCTCGGGCCCCTCCCCCGCGATCACGACCTCGCGGTCGAGCTCGCCGGCCACGGCCGCGAGGTCGGCGAGCCCCTTGTGCTCGACGAGCCGCCCGACCGCGACGACCGGGCCGTCCGCGGCATACGGGCCGGTCCGGCGCACGGCGTCGAGGTCGAGGCCGAGCGGGACGACGTGCGGGCGGCCGGCGCCCGGGGCGAGGCGCTCGACCTCCCGGCGGTCGTACTCGCAGACGAGCACGCAGAAGGAGGCCGCCTCGAGCCGGAGCCGGAGCGACGGCGGGTCGGCGAACAGGTCGGTCGAGTGGCCGGTGAACGAGTGCGGGCGGCCGGTGAGGCGGGACAGCAGGCGCGCCACGTCGGTCGCCTCGGCGGCGAAGTGGGCGTGGAGGTGGTCCGCCGCCGCGGCGGCGCGGACCCAGCCGGACACGCGGGCGAGGCCGCGCAGGCGCCGCCCGTCGGGCGGCCACGGGCCGGGGCGGGCGACGAACGCCGCCGCCGTGCGCGGGTGGCGCGCGGCCGCCGCCGCGGCGGCGGCCAGCCGGGCCGGGCCCCGCGGCGGGTAGACCGGCTCGAACCGCGGCTCGGACAGGTCCGCGCCCTCGCCCGGCGACATCGCGAGGACGGCCGGCCGGTCGCCGGTGCGGCGGAGCTCGCGGAGCTCGGCCTCCACGAACGTCTGCGTCAGCTCGGGGTAGCGGTCGAGGACGTAGGCGAGGTTCACGGGGAGCCTCCGCGCGGCGCCGTCCCGGAGCCCGCGCGCGGCTCGAGCATCTCGTACCAGCCCAGCTTCGCCGCCCGCCGGTACTCGCGCGCGAGGTAGTCGTCGAGGGTCCGCACGCCGCTCGAGCGGCCGGCGCGGTTGGGCTCCCGAAGCGCAGTTATCGGCGCGGCGAAGCGCACGACGAGCCGCGGCCGGGCGCGCTCGAGGTCGCGGACGATCTCCCGCTGGACCGGCTCGGAGGTGACGACGCCGGGCGCCGCTATGTCGTAGCGGGTGGGGTTCGGGCGATCGGCCAGCGCGTACAGAAGCGGGTGGCCCGAGGTGACGAGGTCGGCGCGGAGCGTGGTCACGTAGATCGGCTCGCCGGGCGGCACGTGCTCGGTGACGTAGCGGACGGCGCGCCGGAGCCCGAGCGCGCGCATCGGCCGCGCGCGGACGCCGTCGGCGTGCGGGAGGTCGAGCGCGACGGTGTCCTCCTGGAGCCCGCGCACGCGCCGGTCGATCCCCTCGGCGAGCGCCCAGGCGAGGCCGAGCGCGGCCGCGAGGGCGCCGGCGAGGGCGAGCGCGCCCCGCGGCCCGGCGGCGGGCCGGCGCGCCTCGGTCCGCGCGGAGGCGCCCGCGCCGCCGCCCTCGCCGCCGCCGTTCTCGCCCGCGCCGCCCCCCTCGCCGCCGCCGCTCTCGCCCGCGCCGCTCGGCGCGCCGAGCGCGGACGCCAGCGCCCACGACCCCAGCACCGCCACCATCACGGCCAGGGGCGCCGTGTGGAACTCGTCGGTGCGGACCAGCATGTAGTGAGCCATCCCGGCGGCGAAGACGGCCGCTGCCAGCGGCCACGGGTCGTCGCGGCGCAGCCGCGCGGCCACGGCGACCAGCGCCCCTCCGGCGCCGACCAGCAGCGCCAGCGGCAGGTAGAAGTGGACGAGGTTCTCGGCGCTGTCGCTCAGGAAGCCGCCGACCGAGCTCGTGTTCAGCGGGCCGTCGTAGTCGAGCGGGAACGGGAGCGACTGGTAGTCGCCGAAGTCGAGCAGCGGGTACTCGACGAGCAGGTCCCACGAGCGGCCGAGCCCGGCGGCGGCTACCACCGGGCCGAACAGGACGACGGCGGTCGCGGACGCCGCGGCGGCGAAGCGGGCGAAGCGCGCGGCCCGCTCGCGGACCGGCACCGCCCAGGCCGCGCACGCGACCGCCGCGCCGAGCCCGGCGTAGGCGGCGAACTCGATCCGCCAGGCCGCGCAGGCGCCGACGAGGACCCCCGCGGCGACCGGCGCGCGGTCGACCAGCAGCAGCGCGCCGAGGACGAGCGCCAGCGCGATCGGGAACGGGTGCGGCGAGCTGGGGAACGCCATCGCGCACGCCGCGACGAGCCACGCCGCGAGCGACAGGCCGGCGGGCGCGCGGCGGCGGGCGAGCGCGTAGGCGAGCACGGCCACCGCGGCGTCGGAGGCGACCCTCACCACCCGCCACGCGAGGAGCGACGGGCCGAACGCGGCCCACAGGCCGCCGAGCAGGTACGGCTGGCCGGGCGGGTAGTACCACCAGAAGTCCCGATACGGGACCTGGCCGTCCGCGATCCGGGCCGCGGCCTGGAGCATCAGGCCCTCGTCGTTCGGCTGGACGCCGTCGAGGATCGTGAGCCCCGAGAGCAGGGCGGCGAGCGCGAGCAGGAGGACCGGAGCGAGCCAGCGGGGGAGCGCGCCGGCGCGCGTGACCGCGGTTGGGCGCGTCACCGCGGTTAGCCTACCCGGGTGGCCGACGCGCGAGAGGACGACGAGCGCCGCGAGGACGAGGGCGAGGTCAAGTCGAAGGCGCGCGAGATGTTCGAGCGCCTCCAGGAGCGGCGCGAGCACCACCTCGAGCACGGGCTCGCGTACCGCGCGGTCTTCGTCGTCGCCGGGTTCACCGTCCTCGGCGCCGGGCTCGCGCTCCTCGTCCTGCCCGGCCCGGCGTTCGCGATCATCCCGATCGGCCTGGCGATGCTCGCACTCGAGTTCGCCTGGGCCGAGCGCCTGCTCGAGATCGCCGTCGACCGGGCCGAGGCCGCCGGCAAGGCGGTCAAGGAGACGAGCGCCCGCCAGCGGGTCCTCGCGGCGATCGCGATCGCCCTGCTGGCGGCCGCCGCGGTCGCCGCGGCGATCGTCTGGGACATCCCGCTGCTGCCGGTGTGAGCGGGAGCGCCGGGGAGAGGAGCCCGGGCGCGCCTCGAGCCCTACCCGTCCGGCGGCCCCGCCGCGGCGGTCATGCCTGGGCGCTCGCGCAGGACGTAGACCGTCGCGCAGCCGAAGCGGCGCACCTCCTCGAGCATCCCGCGAAGGTCGCCGGTCAGGTCGCGGAGCCTGCGGCAGTCCGCGAACAGGAAGCGTGCCCGCGTGGAGCGGACGAACGCGCGCGCCGGCTCGCCGCGGAGCCGGCCCTCGAACAGCGCGTCGGCCGCCCGGCGCCGCTCGCGGAAGTCCGGCGACCACGACAGCGCCCCCACGTACACCTCGCGACCGGTCGTGTACGGGACGTAGAAGCCCGAGTAGAGCGGCGCCAGCACGCCGCCCGGCCGCGGGTCGGCCTCGAGCGAGTCGAGCGCGCGGTGCTCGTCGTCGAACACGAAGTACGGGTCGGCGCCGAGGTGGACGTTGTTCGCGGCCACCTCGACCTTGTGGGCGAAGCCGGGCAGCACGAGCAGCGCCAGCGCGGCCACGACGAGCGCCGGCCGGGGGCGCCGGCGCAGGCTCGCCACCCCCTGGACGGCGAGGATCCCGAGCGGCAGCGCGAGCCCCTGGAACGCGTGGTACGGGAACGTCCCGCCCGGCTGGAGGTAGACCGCGAGCGCCGCCAGCGGCCAGACCCGCACCGCCACGTCCTGCCACGTCGGCGCCGGCAGCCGGTACGCCAGCGCGGCGGGCGCCGCGAGCGGCAGCACCGTGAGGACGATCGCCCACCACGGCCAGTGCCACTCCGGCTGGCCGCCGGCCGCGTTGGCCTCGGCCGCGAGCCGCCAGGCGTCGTCCAGCTCGCCCAGCAGGAAGTAGTAGACCGCCGGCAGCGCGGCCGCGGCGACCACGACGCCGAGCCGCCACGCCGGACGCCCGCGCGAGCGCCGCGCCTCGACGGCCTCCGTCGCGACGATCGCGAGCGCGAGCGTGGCGCCCTGCCACGGCTGGAGCCACATGACGACCAGCGCGCCCGCCGCGGCGAGCCATAGCCGCCGCGAGCCGCCCTCGCGCCGCCAGCGCTCCACCGCCAGCAGCACCAGCGGCATCAGGAAGACCGCGATCGCGGTCATCAGGTAGCCCCACAGGTACTGCCCCGACCACATCTCGCCGGAGATGAAGTCGAACGTGAACTGCCGGGGGTTGCCGCCCCAGCCGGTCCACGCCACGACGGCGGCGGCGGGCATGACCGAGAACAGGGCGATCGTGAGCGCGGCGCGGCGCCGCGTGCCGGGCGGCACGAGCCGCCGCACGTACGCGAGCGCGCCCGCGAAGGTCACGCCCACGGCCACCGGCTTCCAGACGAGGAACGCGAGCGGGATCGAGATGCCGAGCACGCGGTGCAGCGCGCCCGAGAGGAGCAGGCCCGGGTGGAGGAACACGCGGTCGCCGGGCGCGAGGTCGAAGCGGTTGCCGATCAGGCCGTGCTCGGACGCCTCGCGGATCCAGGCGAAGTACTGGAGCTGGTCGGCCGGGAACAGGCCGTCCGACCCGGACAGCGGGCGGCCGCGGGTCAGCAGCGGAAGCAGCACCGCGAGCGAGGTGCCGGCCAGGACCACGAGGGCGGCGAGCTCGAAGCGGTCGAGCCCCAGCCGGCGGGCGGCGGCGTCGAGCACGCGCGCGAAGCGGTTCCCGGAGCCGGAGCCGGCGGGCGCCCGGGCGGCCGTCGAGGTCACGCCGGGGACCGTAGTACCTTGGCCGGCGTGAGCGAGCGGGCCGGCGTGGGCGAGGCGGCCGGCGTCGGCGAGCGGCCCGGCCGGGCGGAGCGGGCCCGCGCGAGCGACCGGCTCCCCTTCGCCGCCTCGGAGCTGCGCTCGCGGACGATCCGCGGCGTCGCGGTCAACGCCGCGTTCCTGATCGTCGTCGAGACGCTCGCCCTCGCCCAGGGCCTGATCGTGGCGCGGCTGCTCGGCCCCAGCGAGCTCGGCCTCTACGGCATCGTCTCGATCACGGTCATGACGCTGATCGCGCTCAAGCGGGTCGGCATCGACGAGGCCTTCGTCCAGCAGGACGAGCGCGACCAGGAGCGCGAGTTCCAGCTCGCCTTCACCCTCGAGCTGGTCCTGGCCGCGGCGTTCGCGCTCCTGATCGCCCTCGCCGCGCCGGTCCTGGCGGTCGTCTACGACGAGTCGCGCCTCGTCCCGCTGACTCTCGCCCTCGCCTACCTTCCGATCGCCTTCGCGCTCCAGGCGCCGCTCTGGATCTTCTTCCGCCGGATGGACTTCCTCCGCCAGCGCAGCCTCCAGGCGATCGTCCCGATCGTGACGTTCGTCGTCACCGTCCCGCTCGCCGCCGCGGGGCTCGGCGCCTGGTCGATCGTGATCGGCGCCTTCGCCGGCAACGCGGCCTCGGTCACGCTCGCCGTCCGGCTCTCTCCCCACCGGCTCGGCCTGCGCTTCGACCGCGCCGCCGCCCGCCGCTACCTCTCGTTCTCCTGGCCGATCCTGGTGGTCACGGCGGGCGGGCTGCTCGTGGCCCAGGGTCAGGTGCTCGCCTTCAAGCTCGACCGCGGTCTCGCCGCGGCGGGGTTCGTGTCGCTCGCGGTCGGGCTCACCCGCTACGCCGACCGCGCCGAGCACGTCGTCTCGCCGGCGATCTACCCCGCGATCTGCGCCGTCCGCGACCGGACCCGCACGCTCGAGGAGCTGTTCACCGCCGCCGCGCGGGCGACCGCCGTCTGGTCGCTGGGCTTCGGCGCCCTGCTCGTGCTGTTCGCGCCGGACGTCGTCGACTTCCTGCTCGGCGACGAGTGGGCCGGCGCGGTGGTCCTGCTCCAGGGCCTCGGCGCTGCGAGCGCGCTCTACCAGCTCGGCTACTCGTGGATCGCCTTCGCCCGCGGGCTCGGCCGGCCGCGCCCGCCGGCGCTCGAGGCGGTCGCGGCCGTGACGGTGTTCGGCGGGGTCGCCCTCCCGCTGCTCCTGGCCGCCGGCCCGACGGCGTACGTCCTCGCGATCTGCGGCTCGTCGCTCGCCGTCCTCGCGATCCGGGCTTACTGGATCCCGCGCCTCCTGCCCGGGGTCCGGCTCGGCGCCCTGCTCGCGCGCGCGGCGTGGCCGGTGGCCGTCGCGGCCGCGGCGCCGCTGGCCCTGCGGCTCGCGCTCTGGGGCGGCGAGCGGGGCGCGGTCCAGGCCGCGTGCGAGGCGGTGCTGTTCGTGGCCGTCTACGTGGCCGTCACGCTCGCCGCCGAGCGACCGCTGGTGGGCGAGCTGCGGCGGGCGATCCGCAGCCCCGGCGGCGAGCCGGCCGCCGCGCAGCCCGCGTGATCTCCGTCGTCGTCCCCACCCGCGACCGCGCGGACGTCCTCGCCCGCTGCCTCGACGCGCTCGCGGGCCAGGGCGCCGACGAGGTGGTCGTGGTCGACGACGGCTCGACCGACGCGACCGGCGCCGTGCTGGCGGCCCGCGACTGGGTGCGCGCGGTGCGCCGCCCGCGCCCCGGCGGCCGCTCCGCCGCGAAGAACTCCGGCGTGGAGGCGGCCCGCGGGGACCTGGTGCTGTTCGTCGACGACGACGCCATCGCCCAGCCCGGGCTGGTGGAGCGCCACGTGCGCCACCACGCGGCCCACCCGGAGCCGCACGAGGCGCTGCTCGGCCACGTCACGTGGTCGCCCGAGCTCGAGATCACCCGCCACATGCGCTGGCTCGAGCGCGGCGGCCCGCTGTTCGCCTACGACGAGATCGACGACCCCGACGAGGTCTCCTGGCGCATGCTCTACACGACGAACGTCTCGCTGAAGCGCGAGTTCCTCGAGCCGTTCGACGAGGAGCTCGCGATCTGGGAGGACACCGAGCTCGCGTACCGGCTGCGGCGCCGCGGCCTCAGGCTGCGCTACGACCCCGGCGCGCTCGCCTACCACCACCGCGAGGAGACGCCGGAGCGGACCGAGCGCCGCATGGAGGAGGTCGGCGCCGCCGCGGCTCTGCTACACCGGAAGCACCCGGACCTCTACGAGCCTCCCCCGCCGATCCGCCGGATCGGGCTCCTGAAGGCCGCCGGCGCGTCCGCCCTCAGCCGGCTCGGCTGGCGCGGTCTCGACGATCGCCTCGACGAGCACCGCGCTGCGAGGGCGCTCGCGCGCGGCTACGAGCGCGCATCGCGGCGGGCCGGCCCGAGCTGACCGCGAAGCCGGCCGGCGGAGGTCAGCGGGCCGCGATCCGGCCGGGCGTCGAGCGCTCCTCCGCCGGCCGGTCCGGCTCGAGCCGCGCCGCGGGGCGCGTCAGGAGCGGCCAGGGGCGGCCGCGCTCGTGCAGCCGGAACCGCGCGAGCACCCACAGCGTGCGCATCCCGTAGGCCACGCTGTCCGCGAACGAGACGCTCGAGGCCTCGAGGAAGTAGCGGGTGGGGATCGGCTGCTCGACCACCCGCGCGCCGCGCGAGACCGCCTGGGCGAACATCTCCTGGTCGAAGACGAACCCGTCGCTGTTGCGGCCGAACGGGACCGACCGCAGGAACTCGGCCGAGAACGCGCGGTAGCCGGTGTGGTACTCGGAGTAGCGGCGCCGGAAGGCCCGGTTCTCGATCCACGTGAGCGCGCGGTTGCCGATCCACTTCCAGCGCGGCATGCCGCCGGCGATCGTCTCGTCCTCGAGCAGGCGCGACCCGATCACGACGTCGGCCTCGCCGTCCTCGATCGGCCGGACCATCTCGGCGAGCAGCGCGGGGTCGTACTGGTTGTCGGCGTGGACCATCACCACGACGTCGGCCCCGTCGCGCACGGCGCGCACGTAGCAGGTGCGCTGGTTCGCGCCGTAGCCGCGGTTGGCGGGGTGGGCGATCACGTCGAACCCCTCGCGGAGGGCGACCGGCGTGGTCTCGTCGGGGCTCGCGTCGTCGACCAGCAGGGCGCGGTCGGCCGCGTCGACGGGCATCTCGCGCGCTACGTCGGGGATCGTGCTCTCCGCGCGGTAGGCCGGCAGGACCACGTGGACCTCGTGCTCGCGGCCGCGCGGCCTCACGAGCGGGCGCGGCGGGCGTAGGACCTCGACCCGGTGGGCGAGCACCACGCGCTCGTCGCCGAGGGACAGCGACAGCGACGCGCCCTGCGGCACGGCCCGGGCCGCCGTCCGCACCGCGGCGCCCAGCGGGCCGCCGCGCTCGGCGAGCCCCGCGATCCAGTAGCGGGCCGAGAACGTGCGCACGAACGACACGTCGTCCGAGACGACGAGGCCCTCGGCCCCGAGCAGCTCGCGCAGGGTGAGCCGCGGGATCAGGCACGTGTGGGCGGGGAGCAGGGCCCACCAGCGGGCGCCGGCGGCGCGCGCGGTGAGCGACGAGGGGTCCGGCGTGACCACGCACACGACTCCCCCCGGGCGGAGCAGCGCGGTCGCCCGGCGGATCGCGGCTACCGGGTCCTCGACGTGCTCGAGCAGGTCGGCCATCACGATCGCGGCGAAGCCCTCGCCGTCCGGCTCCACGCGCTCGAGCGGCGTCTCGTGGACGGTCAGGCCGAGCACGTCGCGGGCGTAGGCGGCGGCGGTCCGGGACAGCTCGACGCCCTCGACCTCGTAGCCGCGCCGGCGCGCCTCGTCGAGCAGCAGGCCGTGGCCGCAGCCCACGTCGAGCAGCCTGCCCGCCGGCGCGTGGCGGCCGACCATGTCGAGCAGGCGCCGCGCCGTGGCCCGCCTGCCGGGCTCCTCGGCGAGGTAGGCATCGTCGCTCATGTCCCGGTACAGGCCCGCCAGCTCGTCCGCCGCGGGCAGCGACGGCTGCTGGACCGTGCCGCACTCGACGCAGCCGTAGAGGTCGCCGTGCTCGCCGGGCGCGTGGTTCGTGGGCGAGAGCGCAGCGGCGTCGAGGGCCGGCGCGCCGCCGCGGTGACGGAGGACGAGCGCCCCCGCGCAGATCCGGCAGTCCCCGGGGGCGATCATGCGGTCGGCTAGGTTACGGCGTTCGTGCGGCGAGGTGCCGACAGCCCCCACGGTCCGGCGCCCTCGACCGGGCGGCGCGCGGCCGGCTCGAGCCCCTACGGCCTGCCGGGGCGGAGGGGCAGCGGCCGGCTCGTGGGCGGCGTCTGGGAGTTCAGCGCGAGCGACCGGAGGTACGACCGCTGCGCCGCCGCGCGCTTGCCGAGCGTCGCCTGCACGCGGGCGAGCGTGATCCAGACGAGCTGGTTCTCCGGCTCGCGCGCGACCGCGTCGAGCATGATCCGCTCGGCCTCGGCCGCCCGGTCCGTGCGCGCCAGCGCGATCGCCTTCGAGGAGTCGCGGAGGCTGTCCGGGTTGAGCCTCGTCCGCGCGTCGTCCAGCTCGCGCACGGTCGACGCGTCGCCGCCGCCGGCCACGACCGTCCGGAGGCCGTCCTCGATCTTGCGGTTCGAGTCGTAGGCGATGAGCGACGCGGCGATCCCGGCGACGCACAGCGCCACCAGCCCGGCGCGGCCTGCGAGTACGAGCGGCACGGTCGCATTATGGATCGGCGGGCTCGCGGTGCTCGCCCTGCCCGCCGTGCTCGCGTTCTTCGGGGGCGGCTACGGGGTGCGCCGGGCCACGATCGCGCTGGCGGTCGTCCTGGCCGTCCTGGCGGTCGCCGCCGCCCTCGCGCCGTGGCCGCTCGTGCCGCGCGGCTGGCCGCGGGCCGCCCTCGCCGCCCTCGCCGCGTACGTGGCCTTCAGCGCGCTGTCGGTGGCCTGGGCGCGCGTCCTGGGCGACGCCGCGCACGACGTGTACCGCCTCGCCCTGTACCTGGCCGCCTTCCTGCTGGCGGTGTCCTGCCTGCGCGAGGAGCGGCTGCGGCGGCTCGCGCCCGACGCCCTGCTCGCGGGGATCGTCGTGGTGGCCGGGTACGCGCTGGCCGGGCGGCTGCTGCCCGCGATCGTGGAGGTCACGAACGGCGCCGTCGCCGGCGACCGACTGAACCAGCCGCTCGCGTACTGGAACGCGCTCGGCGTGCTGATGGCGATGGGCGCCGTGCTGGCGGTCGCCGCGGCGGGCGACGGCGGCCGGTCGGTCGCCTGGCGGGCCGCGGCGGGCGCCGCGGCGGTGCCGTGCGGCGCCGCGCTGTTCCTCACCTACTCGCGCGCGTCGTGGCTCGCCCTCGCGGCCGGCCTGGTGTTCGCGGTCGTGCTGCGCCCGACGCGCGCGTCCCTCCAGGCGGCCGCGGCGGCCACGGTCGCGATCCTGGTCGCGGTCGTCGCCGCCCAGGCGCTCCCGGCGGTGCTCGACGTCCAGCGCGACGGCCGGACGGCGCAGGGCGCGGCGTACGGGGCCGTGCTGGCCGTGCTCGCCGCCGGCGTGGCGGCGGCCGTCGCGCGGGCGGCGCGCTCGCCGCGGGGCGCGGAGGAGCTCCCCGTCGGGCGGGGTGCCCGGCGGGCGGCGGCGGCGATCACGGTCCCGCTCGTCCTCGGCATCGGCGTCGCGGTCGCGTTCCAGGGCGAGAGCGCGGACAGCGCGCCGACCGGCGCGGGGCGGATCGCCAGCGCCGAGACCAACCGGGACGACCTCTGGCGCGTCGGCCTGCGGGCGTTCGCCGACCACCCGGTGGCCGGGATCGGCACGTCCAGCTTCGCCGTCGAGTGGCTGCGCGAGCGCGACGAGCCCCAGCGGGCGCTCGACGCGCACTCGCTGTACGTGGAGACGCTGACCGAGCTGGGGCTGGTCGGCGGCCTGCTGCTCGCCGCCCTGATCGCCGCGCTCGCCGGCGGAGTGGCGAGCCGCGCCCGGGCGGCGCCGGGCGACCCGGTGGTCGTGGCCGCCGGCGCCGTGCTGGTGGCGTTCGCCGTGCACGCGGGGTTCGACTGGGACTGGGAGGTGCCGGCGGTATCGCTGGTGGCGCTGGTGCTGGCGGGGGCCGCGCTCGCGGGGACGCCGCGCCCCGCCGCGGCCGGCGCGGCGGCTCCGGCGCCGCCCCCGCCGAACCTAGACTGACCGCGTGCCCGGCGACGCCCCCTGGATCTCCGTCGTGATCCCCGCCTACGACGAGGAGCGCGGGATCGCCGCGGCGGTCGAGCAGGCGCGCTCGTGGCTCGAGGCGCGCGGCAGCGCGTACGAGGTGCTGGTCGTGGACAACGCGAGCGCCGACCGGACGGTGGAGCGGCTCGAGCCGCTGCTCGACGAGCCGCGGATCAGGCTGCTGGCGAACGACCGGAACCGCGGCAAGGGGTTCTCGATGCGGCGCGGGATGCTGGCGGCCTCGGCGCCCCTGCGGCTCCACTGCGACGCCGACTGCACCGGGTCGCTCCGCTCGCTCGAGCGCATGCTGGGCCTGCTGGAGGACGCCGACGTGGTGGTCGGGTCGCGGCTCGCCGAGGGCGCCGACGTGGGCCGCCGCCAGCCGCTCCACCGGCGGGTCGTGGGCCGCACGTTCGTCGAGCTGTGCCGGCGGACGCTGCGCGAGCCGACGCACGACCTGTACTGCGGCTTCAAGCTCTGGCGCGCCGAGGCGGCCGAGGCCGCGTACTCGCGCGGCGTCCTCGACGGATGGGTGTTCGACGCCGAGGTGCTGGCGATCGCGCGCGCGCTCGGCTACCGGGTCCGGGAGACCGGGATCGCCTGGGCCGACCGCGAGGGCTCGCGCCTGTCGATGCCGCGCGTCCTCGTGCCCGCGGTGCGGGACCTCGTGACCGCGCGCGGGACGGCGCGGCGGGCGCGGCGCGAGGCGGCTGCCGGCGCCGCACGCGCCGCCGCGCCGCCGGCGGCCGCGGCCGGCGAGGGCACCGAGCCGCTCGTGGCCGAGCCGCTCGACCGGGGCCCTTGACCGAGCCGGCGCCCGCCGCCGGGCCGGCAGCGCGGCCACCGCGTCACATTCGTTCCACCTGTCGGAACGAAAGTGACGCAGCCCGGCTCGACCGGTTCGAGATCGCCGCCCTGGCCGCGCTCGCCGCGCTGTCCGTCGCGGTGCTGGCCGGGCTGCTGGTGCGCGTCTGGGCCCGCGGCGGCGTGCTGACCGGCTCGGACGGGTTCCTGGTCGTCGACCAGCTCCAGTACCTCAACTGGCTCCGCCAGGCCGGCGACCACGCGACCGTCGAGAACCTCTACGACCTCGCCCCCGGGCCGAGCGACTTCCTGCACCCCGGCGTCCTGGTCTCGGGCCTCCTCCACCGCGCCGGCCTCGGCGTCGTCGCGGCGTACATGGCCTGGAAGCCGGTGGCGGTCGTCGCCCTGTTCGCCGGCGCGCTCGCGTGGACGCGCCGCCTACTCGACCGCACGGACGACCGCCGGCTCGCGCTCGCGCTCGCGCTGTTCGCGGCGTCGCCGGTGGCGGCGCTCGTCGGCTGGGCCGGGATCGGCGATGCCCACCGGAAGTTCCAGTTCGACTTCCTCGGCAACGAGATGTGGGCCGGCAACTGGCTCTGGGGCTACGTGTTCACCGCGCTGGCGGTGGCGATGCTCCCGCTCGGGCTGCTCGCCTACGAGCGCGGCCGGACCGGCGGCCGGCGGGCGATGCTCGGCTGGGCCGCCGCCGCGGGCCTCGCGGCCGCCTGGCTCCAGCCGTGGCAGGGCGCCACGTACGTCGCGGTCCTGGTCGCCGCGGAGGCGGTGTGCGCGCGGCGGGCGGTCCGCGGCGCGGCCGCCGAGGCCGGATCCTCGCGCCGGGGCCTCCGGGGCGCGTCCGCCGGGGCCGGATCCTCGCGCCGGGCCCTCCGCGGCGCGGTGGCCGCCGCGCGCGACCTCGCGCTGCCGCTGGCCGCCACCGCCGCGCCGCTCGCCTACTACCTCGTCCTCTCCCACGTCGACGCGTCCTGGGAGCTCGCCGGGCGGGCGAACGACACGAGCGCCCAGCCGCGCTGGCCGTGGTGGGTCACGGTGGCCGGGCTGGCGCCGCTCGCCGTCCCGGCCGCCCTCGCCTACCGGCTGCCGGCGCGCCGCTTCGCCGACGTCGCGCTCCGGGCCTGGCCGCTCGCCGCGCTCGCGGTCTTCCACCAGCCGGCCGGCACGTTCCCGTTCCACGCGTTCCAGGGCCTCGGGCTGCCGCTGGCGGTGCTGGCGGTGCTGGCGGTCCGCGCGCGGCTGGGCGACCGGCCCCTGCCGCTCATCCCGGCGCTCGCCGCGGCCGCGGTGATGATCGTCCCCGGCACGCTGTACGAGGCGGACCAGATGCGCGACGCCGTCCGCGCCGGGTACCAGGCCCACTTCATGGAGCCGGGCGAGCGCGACGCCCTGCGCGCGCTGGACCGCGACCCCGAGCCGGGCGGCGTGCTCGCGCCCGCGTACCTCGGCACGGCGGTCCCCGCTTACACCGGCCGCGAGACCTGGACGGGCGCCGGCTCGTGGACGCCGGGCTTCGTGGAGCGAAGCCAGGCCGCGGAGGACCTGTTCGCCCGCCGCCTGCCGGTCGCCGAGGCGCGCGACCTCGTCCGCCGCTCCGGCGCGCGGTTCCTGTTCTCCGACTGCCACGGCCGGGCCGACGTGACCCGCGTCGTGGCCGGCGTCACCGACCCCCCGCGGCGGTTCGGGTGTGCCACCGTTTGGCGGGTCAGGCCGTGACTCCCCGGCACCCCCGCTTCCCGCTGTTCGACTCGCTGCGCGCGATCGCGGCGTGCAGCGTCCTTCTGTTCCACGTCGGCTTCGTGCTCGAGGGCTTCGAGAGCGACACGTTCGGCCGCTACGTGACCCAGCTGAACATCGGCGTCGCGATCTTCTTCGTGATCTCGGGCTTCCTGCTCTACCGGCCGTTCGTGCAGGCGCGCTTCTCGGGCGACCCGCCGCCGGCGCTCGTCCCGTACGCGATCCGGCGCGCGTTCCGCATCCTTCCGGCGTTCTGGGTCGTGCTGCCGCTCGCCGCCCTGTGGCTGAGCCTGGACGAGGTCTTCGACCGCCCGCTGATCCACTTCGGGCTGCTCCAGGCCTACCAGCGCGACACGCTGACGACCGGGCTCGGCTACGCCTGGACGCTCACGATCGAGATCTCGTTCTACGCGATGCTGCCGGTCGTCGCCTACCTCCTGCGGCAGGTGCCGGCCCGCTCGACGCGGAGGCTGGTGCTCACCGAGGGCGCGCTGCTCGCCGCGATGTTCGCCTTCTCGCTGGTCTGGAACATCACGCAGACGCAGAGCCACCGCGGGTTCATCCTGTTCACGCCGGAGATCGCCACGCTGCCGGCGTTCCTCGACCACTTCGCGCTCGGGATGGGGCTGGCGGTCGCGAGCGTCGCGCTCGCCGGGCGCGCCACGATGCCCGCCGCGGTCCGCGTGGTCGAACGCCACCCCTGGGTTCCCTGGCTCGTCGCCGCGGGCGCGTGGCTCTGGCTGTGCAACGTCGGCGACGGGTTCGCGATCGCGGACGGCGAGACTCGGCGGCACGAGCTCCGGGGCCTCGTGGCGGTGTGCCTCCTGATGCCGGCCGTCTTCGGCCAGGGAGCCGGCGGCCTCGTGCGGCGCCTCCTCGCCAGCCGGCCGATGCTCTGGCTCGGGCTGGTCTCGTACTCGCTCTACCTGTGGCACCCGCCGATCGCGAGGAAGGTGGCGGAGACCCACCTCGACGAGGACCACGGCTGGCTGCCCGCGGCCCTCGCGATCGTGGCCCTGTCGATCGCCGTCGCTGTCGTCAGCTACAACCTCGTCGAGCGGCCGGCGATGTGGGCCGGCCGGCACCTCGCGCGCCGGGCCGGCCGCCGCGAGCCGCCCGAGGCAGTCGCCGCCGGGGCGGGCGCCGGGCTCGGCTCGCCGGCGACCGAGGCGCCGGTTGAGCGCTGAGCGGGCCGCGGCGGGCCCCGCCGTCGTCGTCCCGAGCTGGAACGGCGCCGGCTGGCTGCCCGACTGCCTCGACTCGATCGCCGCGCAGACGCTCCCGCCCGCCGAGACGATCGTCGTGGACAACGGCTCGACCGACGGCACGCTCGAGCTGCTCCGCCGCCGCGACCCGCCGGTCCGGGTGGTCGAGCTCGGCCGCAACACCGGCTTCGCGTGCGCCGCGAACCGGGGGCTCGACGCCGCCGCGGGGGCCGAGCTCGTGGCGCTCGTGAACACGGACGTGGTGCTGGAGCCCGACTGGCTCGAGCGCATGGCGGGCGCGCTCGACGCCCACCCCGAGGCGGCGTCGGCCGCCTGCAAGATGGTCGACCTCCGCGACCCCCGGCTCGTGTGGGACGCGGGCGACTTCCTGCGCCGCGACGGCGACGCGGAGCAGCGCGGCCGCGGGACGGCGGACGACGGCCGCTTCGACGAGCCGGGCGAGGCGTTCTCGGCGTGCGCCGGCGCCGCCGTGTACCGGCGCTCGGCCGTCCTCGACGCGGGCGGCTTCGACGAGCGCTTCTTCGCCTACCTCGAGGACGTGGACCTCGGCCTGCGCCTCCGCCTCGCCGGCTGGACGTGCCGCTACGAGCCGGCCGTGGCGCGCCACGCCGGCGGCGCGTCGGCCGTCCGCCTCGAGCCGCCCGCCGAGTGGTGGGTCGAGCGCAACACGCTGCTCGTCCTCTGGAAGGCGTTCCCGCCGCGCTGGGCGCCGCTCGTCGCGTACCGCCAGGCGGGCCTCGCGCGGCATGCGCTTCGCGACGGCTCGCTGCGGGCGCACCTCGGCGGCGCGGCGGCGGCGCTCCGGCTGCTGCCCGCGATGCTGCGCGACCGCCGCCGGCTGCGGCGCGGCGCAGCCGTCCCCGTGGCCGAGGCGGTCCCGCCGCGCCCGATCACCCGCCGCGGCATGGCGCGGGCCGGCTGGCCGCCGCCCTGAGCGGTCCGCGAGCGGCTAGACGAGGCGGCGGGTGCGGCCGCGCCGCGTGAGGCGCAGGCCCTGGCGCTCCGGCACGTGGGGCCGGGTGGGGCGCTCGGCGCGGTCGCGCGCGAGGACCCGCTCGATCTCCTGCGGCAGCGCCCGGACGAACACGTCGCGGTCGAAGCGGGCGGCGTTGTCGACGCAGGCCTGGGGGTCGACCGCGTCGACGTCGAAGCCCACGACCGCCGCGGCCAGCGCCTCGGCGTCGCCCTCCCAGAAGCAGCCGGTCACGCCGTCGCGGACGGTCTCGAGCGCGCCGCCGCCGGCCACCGACACGACCGGCCGGCCGGCGGCCTGGGCCTCGACCGCCGCGATGCCGAACTCCTCGACGGCCGTGACGACCAGCGCGCGGGAGCTCTCCATCAGGCGCGCGACCTCGTCGTCGCTCACCCGCCCGGCGAGCCGGACGGTCGGCCCGGCGAGCGCCCGCAGGCGGCGCGCGTCGGGGCCGTCGCCGGCGACGACCAGCGGCAGCCGCAGGCGGTTGAACGCCTCGACCGCCACGTCGATCCGCTTGTGCGGCATCAGCTCGGACAGGACCAGGTAGTGGTCGCCGACCGTGGCCGGGCGGAACCGCCGCGTGTCGACCGGCGGGTAGACCACGCGCGACTCGCGGCCGAAGTAAGCGCGCACGCGGCGGCGCGTCGTGTTCGAGTTGGCGAGGTAGGCGTCGGTGCGCTGGGCCGCGATCCAGTCCCACTGCCGCCAGCGGCGGAACAGCGAGCGCAGCGCGGCCCGGCTGATCGGGTCGCGCCGGGAGGCGAGCGTGCGGTCGCGGTCGTTCCAGGCGTAGCGGAACGGGTTGTGGCAGTAGGAGACGTGCGCGGTGTGCTCGTCGCAGATCACGGCGTGCGCCCAGGCGCTCGAGCTCGACACCACGAGGTCGAAGTCGGAGAGGTCGAAGGACTCGATCGCCGCGGGGTAGAGCGGGAGCAGGGCCCTGAACGTGCGCGCGCTGGGCCGCAGGCGCTGGAGGAACGAGGTCTCGACGCGGCGGTGCGCGAACCGGCCCTCGGTGCCGTGCTCGTCGTAGATGGCGGTGAAGATCGGGGCGTCAGGCCACAGCTCGCACATCTCGAGGAACACGCGCTCGGCCCCCCGGAGGTCCAGGAGGAAGTCATGCACCAGCGCAACCCGGGGCAAGCCGCTCGTGTTACGAGCATCCATGCAGCGCCAGTCTAAGCGCGAGGCCAGTCGCCACGCCAGGGGCAACCCGCGGCCGGCGCGGCGCCCCCGTCCCGCCCGCGCGCGGCGCCCCCGGCCCGCCCGCGCGCGGCGCGCCCGTCCCGCCCGCGCACGGGGTCCCCGTCCCGGCGGTCTGCTACCAATACCGCTCGTGGCCCGGACCGCCATCGCGTCCCTGATCGTCGCCCTCGCGCTCGCCGCCGTGCCGGCCCTCGCGCCGGCCCAGGACCCCGGCAGCACCCAGTACCAGGACCCGCTCGCCGGGAACACCGGGTCGTCGAGCGGCGGCGGCTCGTCCGGAGGCGGCGGAGGCGGCGGCACGACCCGCTCGCCGGGCACGACCGCCGCCACCACCCAGGCGGCCGGCGACCCCGAGCCCACCACCTCCCCCGCGCGCGAGCAGCTCCCCCACACCGGACTCGACGCCTGGCTCCTCGTCGCCGCCGGCGCCGCGCTCCTGGGCGGCGGGCTGGCCCTGCGCAGGACCGCTGACCGAGCCACGCGCTAGAGAGAGCTCCCCGCTCGCCGCTCCCGCCGCCCCGGCGGCGCCCGCCTCCGCACCGGCGCCCGCCTCCGCACCGGCGCCCGCGCGCGCCGCGACGCGCCCCACCCGCGGCCTCTGCCTGTTCGTCAGCTACTCGGGCCTGATCGGGGGGTCCGAGCGCATCCTGCTCGACCTCGCGCCGCGGCTCGGCGGCGGGGCGACCGCGGTCGCCTGCCCCGACGGCGAGCTCGCCGACCGCCTCCGCGACGCGGGCGTGCGGGTCTTCCCCCTCCGGCGGCGGCGGCTCCAGCTGCGCGCCACGCTCCGCGACCGGATCGAGAAGCCGCTCCGGATCGCCGGCCAGGCGCGCGAGGTCGGCGAGCTGATCGCGGCCCTGCGGCCCGCCGTGGTCGTCGGCTGGGCGACCCGCGCCGCGATGGCCTGCGCCGCCGCGGTCCAGCGCACCGAGTCCGCGCCCAGCTACGTGTTCCAGAACAACGACCTCCTCGGCGGCCCGATGATCGCGCGGGTGGCGCGGGCCGCCGCCGCCCGGAGCGACCTGGTGGTCTCGCTGTCCGGCGCGGTGGCGACCGACCTCGACCCGCTCGGCCGGCTCGAGGACCGCTCGGTGGTCCTGCCGCCGGGCGTCGACCTCGACGCCTACGCGGGGCTCGACGCTCCGCCGGCCGAGCCGCCGCGCGCGCTGCTGCTCGGCGCCATGGTCGGGTGGAAGCGGCCGCGCCTCGGGCTCGACGCGGTCGCGCTCGCGGCCCGCGAGCTCCCGGACCTCGAGCTGACCGTCGCCGGCCCGGTCATCGACGAGGCCGGCCAGCGGCTCGACGCCGCCCTGCGACGGCGAGCCGCGGAGCACGACCTCGCCGGCCGGGTCCGGTTCGCGGGGGCGCTGCCCGAGTCGCGCGGCGCCCTCGGGGAGGCGACGTGCCTGCTGCACTGCGCCGACCGCGAGCCGTACGGGATGGTCGTGGTCGAGGCGCTCGCCGCCGGACGGCCCGTGGTCGCGCCGGCCTCGGGCGGGCCGGCCGAGATCGTCTCGCCGGAGTGCGGCCGGCTGTTCGTGCCCGGCGACCCGGGGTCCGCGGCCGACGCGCTCGTGAACCTGCTCGGCACGCCGGGCCTCGCCGCCCGGGTGGGCGCCGCCGGGCGCGCGCGGGCGGAGCGCCACTACCGGCTCGAGGACTCGTGCGCCCGCTACGACGCGCTGCTCGACGAGGTGGTCGAGCGCCGCCGCGCGGCCGCCTCCGCGCGGCTCCGGCCCTCGCCGCCGCCGGCGCGGCCCGCCCCGCCGGCCGCCGCCGGGACCGGCATCGCCTTCGTCACGGTCCTCCACGACTCCCGGCCCGAGGCGTGCGCGCTGGTCGACTCGATCGACCGCCACCTCCCGGGCGCGGGCGTCGTGGCGGCGGACTCGGGGTCGACCGACGGCGGGCTGGACGCGGTGCGCGAGCGGCGGCCGGACGCGACGGTCGTCGAGCTCGGCTCGAACGTCGGCTTCGGCCGGGCCTGCAACGCCGCGCTGGCGGCCGTCGAGCAGCCGGTCACCGTGCTGATCAACCCGGACGCCGAGCTGCTCGACGGCTCGCTCGCCGAGCTCGCCGCCGAGGTGCTGCGCGAGGACCGCCCGGAGCGCGTGCTGGCGCCGCTCGTCGTGCAGCCCGACGGCATGCGCGAGGAGTCCGCGCACCCCGAGCCGGGCTCGCCGCCGGAGCTCGTCCGCGCGGTGCTGCCGGCGGCCGGCCTGCCGCGACCGCTCCGATCGGCGATCGAGCCGTGGCGGGCCGACGCGCCGCGGCGGGTCGGGTGGGCGGTCGGGTGCTGCCTCGTGGCGCGCACGGACACGCTCCGCCGCCTCGGCCCGTTCGACGACCGTGCGTTCCTCTACGCGGAGGACCTCGACCTCGGGCTGCGGGCCACCGACGCGGGCGTCGAGACCTGGTTCTGGCCCTCCGCGCGCGTGATCCACCGCGGGGCGCACGCCTCCCGGCGCGTGTTCGGCGGCGAGCCGTTCGGGCTCCTCGCCGCCCGGCGCCGCGAGGTCGTGCGGCGCTGGCGCGGGGAGCGCCGGCAGCGGGTCGACGACGGCGCCCAGCTCGTGACCTTCGCGAGCCGCATCGCCCTACGGACGCTCGCGGGCATGCCCACGCAGCGCGAGCGGCGTCAGCTGGCCGCGCTCCTGCGCGCGCGCCGCGAGCAGGACTGACCGCGGAGTGGAGCCGTTCGTCGCGGTCAACGCGCGCGCCGCGGCGCGGCGCGAGATCGGCGGCGTCGAGCGCGTCGCCCGCGCGATGGCCCACCACCTCCCCGCGCTGCGGCCGGACCGGTACCGCGTCGTGCGCCCCCCGCGCGCCCTGGCCCATCGCGCCGGCCACGCCTGGGAGCAGCTGGCCCTGCCGGTCGCGGCCCGCAGGGCGGCGCTCGTCTACTCGCCCGCGAACCTGGCCCCGCTGGCCGGAGGCCGCAGGAACGTCGTCGTGATCCACGACGCCGCCGCCCTCCGGCACCCCGAGTGGTACAGCGCCGCCTACGCGCGCTACCAGCGCGCCATGCTGCCGGCGATCGCGCGGCGTGCGCGGCTGGTCGTCACCGTGTCGGAGTTCTCGCGGCGGGAGCTGGCGCACGCGCTCGGCGTCGCGCCGGAGCGCGTGGCGGTGGTGCCGAACGGGGTCGACGAGCGGTTCTCGCCCGCGGCGGACCCCGGGCCGGCGCGGGCGGCGCACGGGCTCGACCGCCCCTACGCGCTGGTCGTCGGCACGCGGATCGCGCGCAAGAACCTGGCCGCGCTCGACGCCGCGGCGCACCGGCTGCGCGAGGCGGGGGTCGACCTGGTGGTCGCCGGGTCGGGCCGCGGCTACATGCGCCCGGGCGAGGGCGCCGCGGCGCGCGCGCTCGGCTACGTCGACGACGACCTCCTGCCGGGCCTGTACGCGGGGGCGCGGGCGCTCGTCGCGCCGTCGCTCTACGAGGGGTTCGGGCTGCCGTGCCTCGAGGCGATGGCGAGCGGCGTGCCGGTGGTGGCCGCCGACCGCGGGGCGCTGCCGGAGACCTGCGGCGGCGCGGCGATCCTGGTCGACCCCGGCGACCCCGAGGCGGTCGCCGCCGCGGCGCTGGCGGCGGCCGACGACGGCGAGCGCCGCGCGGCCCTCGTCGAGGCCGGCCGCGCGCGGGCGTCCGGCTTCACGTGGGAGCGGGCGGCGCGGTCGACGGACGAGCTGGTCGAGCGGCTGCTCGGCTCCTAGCGCGCCTCGCTCAGGGCACGGACGGCGGCGGGGCCGCCAGGCACTGGGCGGCGGCGTCCTTCTCGCAGCCCTCGTCGCGGCGGGCGCTCTTCACGTAGTAGTCGAACGCCGGCTTCGGCGCGATCTCGTTCTTGTAGGGGTCGAACTGGAGGAGGCCGGTGTAGCGGAACTGCTCGCAGCAGTAGAGCGAGGCCCACGTGTACCAGTAGGTGCGCTCGACGCGGGTCAGGCTCGCGCCGTAGCCCTCGGCGAGCGCCTTGTAGGAGCGCCACAGGAACTGCGCCATGCCGCGGTCGGTCGTCTGGAGCGAGCTCTTCGACTTGTCCCTGCCCTTCGAGGCGGGGAGGCCGAGCTCGGTGATCCAGATCGGCACGTGCGCGTCGCCGTGGCGCCTGAGGATGATCCGGAACCGCTTGACGAGCGTGACGACGCCCTTCGCGCTCGAGGTGTACGGGTGGAGCGCGGCGACGTCGAACGACCCCTTGACGCCGCCCTTGGCGTAGAGGTGGTCGAGCTCCCGCCACGAGAAGTTCGACAGGCCGCCGAGCACGACGGTCGCGCCGGGGTCCTCTGCCTTCAGGGCCTTGTAGGAGGCGCGAAGCAGCTTGCCGTAGCTCGGCGCGTAGTCCATGCCAGTCGGGATCGACCACTGGTACTGGAGGTGCGGCTCGTTCCAGATCTGCCAGGCCCGGATCGGGCGCTTCAGGAGCTGCGGGTTCTGGAGCCAGAACGTGCCGTTCGGGCCGTAGCGCTGGACGAGCGAGCGCAGGTACCTCGTGTAGTCGCCGTTCCGCTCGGGCGGCGAGTGGCCGACGTTCTTGTACTTGCGCGCCCAGGCGGGCGCCAGGATCACGACCGGCAGCACGTCGAGGCCGTGGGAGGCCGCGTAGAGGAGCGCCTTGTCGCTCCTCGTGTGGTCGAACGGCAGCCCGCGCCGCGGCTGGGCGGAGGACCACTCGAACGTGACCCGCACCGACTCGACGCCGCTCGAGGCCATCCGCGCGCTCTCGTCCCAGCGCCGCTGGTCCGAGCTCGCCTTGGCCAGCTCGCCGTCGAGGTTCGCGCCGTAGAACGAGAGCGGCACGCGCCGCTCCTGCGCACCGGCCGGGGCGGCGAGCGCGAGGACGGCGACGGCGGCGAGGGCGAGGGCGATCCGCGTCACGGTCACGAGAACCCGGCAGGATAGGCGCGGTTGCGGCGGGGGCCGTTACGTCGCTCGCGCCACGAACCGGGCCGGCGGCTCGACCGGGATGCCGCGCCAGCTTCCCATGCGGAGCAGGTGCCGGTCGCCGGAGACGATCGCGTCCACCTCTCCCTGCGCCGCCGCCTCGAGCACGCGGTCGTCGTCCGGGTCCTCGTGGACCTCGCCGACGCTCTCCCGCGGCTCGACGACGTCGGCGATCCGCACGAGCTGGGCGACTGCGTCCTCGGCCCGACCGGCGTCCCATCCGAACTTCGCGACCAGCACCCGGCCCAGCTCGGCGAGGAGCGGACGCGAGGACACCAGCCCGATCCGGCCCTCCAGCACCATCCTGTAGACGGTCTCAGGCGCTCCGCCGGGGAAGATGAGGGCCGACACCAGGACGTTCGTGTCGGCCACGATCCTCACTCGCGCCGGGCCTCTTCGATCAGGCGCTCGACGTCGTCCTCGTCGGCGATCCCGAGACCGCGCGCGCGCGCCGCTCCGTAGCGCTGCAGCGACTCGAACTCGCCCGTCTCCCGGTACGCGCGATAGACGCGGAGCATCTCGCGGAACAGCTCGCTCTTGTTGCGGCCCTCGCTGGCCGCGATCCGCTCGAAGTCGCCGGCCGCCTCGGGCGGGACCGAGACGGCCAGCACCTTCGACGATCGCCTGCTCGAGGACGCCATGTCATACGCAGTATAACTCCGATGTCGGCCGGTGAGCCCGCGCCCCCGCCCTTGCATCCATGAGTGAACCGTGATTCACTTCTTCCCGGATGGCGTACCGGGAGACCGAGCGGACCAGGGCGCGCAAGGCGCGGACCCGTGAGGCGATCGTGGCCGCCGCGGTCGACCAGCTCGCCGGCGGCGGGTACGCGTCCGCGAGCGTCCAGGCGGTCGCCCGGCGCGCCGGCGTCGCCACGGGCAGCGTGTACCGGCACTTCCCCTCCAAGGCCGGCCTGTTCGCGGAGGTCTTCAGGCGCGCGTCGTCGCTGGAGATGGCCGTCTTCGAGGAGGCGACCGGGGACGGCGACAAGCCCGCCGCCGAGCGGATCGCCGCCGCCACCGAGGCGTTCGCGCGCCGCGCGCTCGCCGGCCCGACCCGCGCGTACGCGCTGATCGCCGAGCCGGTCGACCCGGCCGTCGAGGCGGAGCGGCTCGCGTTCCGCGAGGGCTACCGCGACGTGCTCGCCGGCATCCTCGACGCCGGCGTCGCGAGCGGCGAGCTCGAGCCGCACGACACGCGGACCGTCGCCGCCGCGCTCGTGGGGGCGCTCGGCGAGGCGCTCGTCGGCCCCCTGTCGCCCGCCGCCAGCGGACGCGCGCCCCGGCGGCGCAACGAGGCGCTCGTCGCGAGCCTCGTCCAGTTCTGCATCCGTGCCGTCCCGACCAAGGAGGAGCGCCGTGCCGGCGACCCTGCCCACGCATGAGGTCCTGAACCAGCCCCCGCCGCTCCACGGCCACAACGTCTTCGAGGCCAACCCGCCGCTGCGCGAGGCGCTCGAGCGCGAGGGCGGCGGCTGGGGCGTCGACCGCTGCCGCGACATCGGCGAGGTCCTCGGCTCCGAGGAGGCCGACGAGCACTGCCGCCGCGCGCAGCGGAACGTCCCGCGCCTCCACACCCACGACCGGTTCGGAAACCGGATCGACGCGATCGAGTACGACCCGGGCTTCCACTGGATGCTCCGGATGGGGATCGAGCGCGAGCTCTCCTCGCTGCCGTGGCGCGACCCGCGGCCGGGCGCGCACGTGGTCCGCGCCGCGATGTTCACGATGCTGAACGGCCTCGACACCGGCCCGGCGTGCCCGGTCTCGATCAACTACGCGGCGGTCCCGACGCTGCGCCAGGACCCCGCCCTGGCCGCCGCCTGGGAGCCGCGCGCGACGCTCCCCGACTACGACCGCTACGCCCAGGCCGGCATGGTCATGACCGAGAAGCAGGGCGGCTCGGACCTGCGCGCCAACACCACCGTCGCCGAGCCGGTGGGCGACGGGCTCTACGAGCTCACCGGCCACAAGTGGTTCTGCACTCACCCGGTCTTCGAGTTCTTCTTCACGCTCGCCCAGGCGCCCGGCGGCCCGACCTGCTTCGTCGCCGAGCGCGGCCCCGGCTTCGAGATCCAGCGGCTCAAGGACAAGCTCGGCGGCCGCTGCCTCGCCTCGACCGAGGTCGAGTTCCGCCGCCTGCCCGCCCGGATCCTCGGCGAGGAGGGGCGCGGCATCCAGTTCATGATGAGCCAGCTCACCTACACGCGGCTCGACACCCTCCTGGGGATCGCCGGGATCATGCGCCGCGCGGTCGCGGAGGCCGTCCACCACGCCCGCCACCGGGCCGCGTTCGGCGCGCGGCTGGCCGAGCAGCCGGCGATGCAGAACGTCCTGGCCGACCTCGCGATCGAGTCGGAGGCGGCCACGACCGCCGCCATGCGCGTCGCCCGCTCCTACGACGGCGACGCCGAGCTGCCGTTCCGCCGCTTCGCCACGGCCGTCGTGAAGTACTGGGTCTGCAAGCGCGGCGCGCCGCTCGCCGCGGAGGCGCTCGAGTGCCTCGGCGGCAACGGCTACGTCGAGGAGGCGCCGATGGCGCGGCTCTACCGCGACATCCAGATCGGGACCGTCTGGGAGGGCTCGGGCAACGTGATGGCGCTCGACGTCCTGCGCGCGATCCGCCGCGAGCCGGAGGGGCTCGAGGAGTTCCTCGCCGAGTGCGAGCTGGCCCGCGGCGCGGACGCCCGCCTCGACGAGCACCTCGGCCGCACGCGCGACGCGGTGGCGGCGCTCGACGGGCCGCACCCGCACTGGAACGCGCGCCGCGCGGTCGAGGACCTGGGCGTGGCGCTCCAGGCGAGCCTGCTGGTCCGGCACGCCCCGCCGGAGGTGGCCGACGCCTTCTGCGCGGCGCGACTCGGCGACGGCGGGCGCGCATTCGGCACCATTCCGGACGGAGTGGCGGCAGATGCGATAGTCGACAGGGCACTCAAGGTCTGACGAGGAGGAGCTGAGATGGCGACCGTGGAGCACGCGAACCCGGCGCGCGAGGTGCTGAACCAGCCGCCGCCGCTCGAGGGCCGCAACCTGTTCGCGGACAACGTGCCGCTGGTGGAGGCCGTCCGCCGCGAGGGCGCGGAGTGGATCGAGGACCGCCTGCGGGCGGCCGGCGCCGAGTCGGGCGACCCGGCCGTCCTCGACCTCGGCCGCCAGGCCAACGAGAACCCCCCGGTCCTCCGCACCCACGACCGCTACGGCAACCGGATCGACGAGGTCGAGTTCCACCCCTCCTGGCACCAGCTGCTCGAGCTGTCGGTCAGGCACGGCACGCACGCCCTCCCGTGGCGCGAGCCGGGTCCCGGCGCCCACGCCGGCCGCGCGGCGATGATGCTGTGCGGGAGCGGCCTCGAGTCCGGCCACGGCTGCCCGATCTCGATGACCTACGCGGCGGTGCCGGTGCTGCGCCGCCAGCCCGAGCTCGCGGCCGAGTGGGAGCCGCGGCTCACCTCGCTCGAGTACGACCCGCGGTTCGTCCCCGCCCCCGAGAAGCGCGGCGCGCTGGCGGGCATGGCGATGACCGAGCGCCAGGGCGGCTCCGACGTGCGCGCCAACACCACCGTCGCCCGCCCGACGGGCGGCGGCGGCGCCGGCGCCGAGTACGAGATCCACGGCCACAAGTGGTTCTGCTCGGCCCCGATGTGCGACGCGTTCCTCGTGCTCGCGCACGCCGAGAGCGGGCTCTCGTGCTTCCTGCTCCCGCGCTGGACCCCGGACGGCGAGCGCAACCGGTTCCACATCCAGCGGCTCAAGGACAAGCTCGGCAACCGCTCGAACGCCTCTAGCGAGGTCGAGTTCGACGGCGCCTGGGCGCGGCTCGTCGGCGAGGAGGGCCGCGGCGTCCAGACGATCATCGAGATGGTCAACAACACCCGGCTCGACTGCGTGATCGGCTCGACCGGCCTGATGCGCGAGGCGGTCGTCCAGGCCACCCACCACTGCGCCCACCGGTCGGCGTTCGGGAAGCCGCTGATCGACCAGCCCCTGATGCAGAACGTGCTGGCCGACCTGTGCGTCGAGTCCGAGGCCGCCACCGTGACCGCCATGCGGCTCGCCCGCGCGGTCGACGAGTCCGATTCGGACCCCGAGCAGGCGCTGTTCAGGCGCCTCGGCCTGGCCGTCTCGAAGTACTGGGTCTGCAAGAGCGCGACCTGGCACGTGGCCGAGGCGCTCGAGTGCCTCGGCGGCAACGGCTACGTCGAGCTGTCGGGGATGCCGCGCATCTACCGCGAGACCCCGCTCAACTCGATCTGGGAGGGGTCGGGCAACGTCAACTGCCTCGACGTCCTGCGGGCGATGGCGCGCAGCCCGGAGACCGTGCACGCGTTCTTCGACGAGGTCGAGCTGGCGTCGGCCGCCGAGCCGCGCCTCGACGCCTACGTGCGCGAGCTGAAGGACGAGCTGACCGACGCGACGGAGATCGAGTACCGCGCGCGGCGGATCGTCGAGCGGATGGCGGTGGCGCTCCAGGCGTCGCTGCTCGTCCGCCACGGCGACCCGGCGGTGGCGGACGCGTTCTGCGCCACGCGGCTGGCCGGCGACCGCGGCCGGGCCCTCGGCACGCTGCCGCCGGGCGTCGACTGCGCGGCGATCGTCGCGCGCCACCGCGCGCCCGCCTGACGTCCGTGGACCAGCCCTCGACCCTCACCTACGAGGTGACCGGCCGGGTCGCGCGCATCACGCTCGACCGGCCGCACCGCGGCAACGGGATCACGATGGCGATGGCCCGGGAGCTGATCGCCGCGGTCGAGCAGGCCGACCTCGACCCGGCCGTGCACGCGATCGCGCTGTCCGGCAACGGCAAGGGGTTCTGCGGCGGCTACGACCTCGTCGAGAGCGCCGAGCACCTGATGGACGGCCTGCCGTCCGTGGCCGCGCCGCCCGGCTCGCCGCTCGACCCCGCCGTCCAGGCCGCCAACCACGACCCCGAGGGCAACTGGGACCCGGTCGTCGACTACGCGATGATGAGCCGCAACGTCCGCGCGTTCATGTCGCTGTTCCACGCGGACAAGCCGGTCGTCTGCAAGGTGCACGGGTTCTGCGTCGCCGGCGGCACCGACCTCGCGCTCTGCTCGGACCTGCTCGTGATCGCCGACGACGCCCGGATCGGCTACCCGCCCGCGCGCGTGTGGGGCGTGCCGACGACGATGCTCTGGGCCTACCGGGTCGGGCCGGAGCGCGCCAAGCGGCTGCTGTTCACCGGCGACCTGCTCACCGGCCGCGAGGCCCACGAGTGGGGGCTCGCGATCGAGTCGGCGCCGCCGGACGAGCTGGACGACCGGTTCGAGTCGCTGGTCGAGCGGATCGCCCTCCTGCCCGTGAACCAGCTAGTGATGATGAAGCTGCTCGTGAACCAGACGCTCTACGCGCAGGGCCTGCACGCCGCGCAGGCGCTCGGCACGGTGTTCGACGGCGTGGCGCGCCACACCCCGGCCGGCTACGAGTTCCAGCGCCGCGCGGCCGAGGGCGGCTGGCGCGAGGCCGTCCGCGAGCGCGACGAGCCGTTCGAGCGCTAGCGGCGCCGGCCGCCCGCGCCGCGGGGGATGATCCGCCCGCTACCGGCGGACGACGGTCTCGCAGCGGGTCACGCGGTCCTGGCGGTCGGCGGTGACCCGGTCGCGGCGGCCGGAGCCGCAGTCGATCCGCTCGGCGCGGCCGTTCGCCGCGCTCACCACGTCGTTCCCGTCGCCGGCGGAGTAGGAGTTCACGCCGGCGCCGCCGCTCAGGCGGTCGTTGCCCTTCCCGCCGCCGAGCCGGTCGTTGCCGTCGCCGCCCGACAGCGAGTCGCGGCCGTCGCCGCCGCTCAGGGTGTCCTTGCCGTCGCCGCCGCTCAGGCGGTCGTGTCCGGCCTCGCCGCTCAGCGAGTCGTCGCCGTCGCCGCCCGAGAGCCGGTCGTTGCCCCCGCGCCCGCGCAGGCAGTCGGCGCCGTCGCCGCCGCTCAGGCGGTCCTTCCCGCCCTTGCCGACGAGCAGGTCGCCGAACGGCGTGCCGGTCAGCACGTCGCCGGAGTCGTTCGCGTCCTGGCGGTTCTTGCAGCGGCCCGGCGTCGGGTCGTCGTCGGCGATCGTGCCGACGCCGGTCGCGTCGCCCACCACCGCGGCGGTCGCGCCCGCGATCCGGACCTCGAAGGTCTCGTTCCCCTCGTCTGCGTCGTCGCCGAGCACTGCCACCTCGAGCGTCGCCTGGGTCTGGCCGCGCGCGATGGTCACCGCGGCCGCCGGGTGCACGTAGTCGTCGTTCACGACGGCCGACCCGTCGGCGGTCTCGAGCGACACCCGCACGTCCTCGGACGCCGGTCCGCCGGCGAGCGCGAGCGTGAAGCGCGCGAGCGCGACGCCGGTGTCGCCCTCGACG
This sequence comes from Thermoleophilaceae bacterium, assembly GCA_036389295.1. GTDB lineage: Bacteria > Actinomycetota > Thermoleophilia > Solirubrobacterales > Thermoleophilaceae > AC-37. The sequence continues at coordinate 48,598 of DASVQB010000047.1, forward strand.
ACGCCGGCGTCGGAGATCGAGACGGTCGGCCGCGAGACCGCCGCGTTCAGGATCCCCTGCCAGCCGCCGTCCTGTCCGCCCGGGCCCGGCGGGCTCGAGTTGAACCAGTCCCAGCCGAGGTACGTGATCGAGCCGAGGCCGCGGTACAGGATCGCGACCGTCGCCGTCGCCCCCGCCGTGTAGACGGCCTTCGCCTCGGGCGGCAGCGAGGACAGGTCGAGCCCGCTGGTCGAGTTGTTGTTCGGCAGGCTGTCCGGGCCGGCCGCGAACTCGGTGCCCGTCGCCGCCGGCTGCTTGGCGCTCGCGGCCCCCCCGCCCTCGCCGAGCTCGAAGTTGAAGACCGCGTTGACGACCCGCGCCGCCTCGTCGCCGGACGCGTGGCCGTTGATCACGAAGCCGCCGCCGTCGGCCACGAACTGGCGGATGACCTCGCGCGCCGTCGGCGACAGCGCCGTGTCGAGGTCGGTCCCGCCCGCCAGGTCGGGGATCAGGAGGACGTCGCGCCCGGCCAGCGCGGTCCGGAGCCCGTCGGCCGACTCGTCGGCGAAGGTGAGGACGCCGTGCCCCTGGGCGAGCAGCGACGACTGGACGTTGCCGGCCTCCGGGCTGCCGACGTAGGCCGTGTCGTCGAACAGCGCCACCTGCGCGCCGAGCGCCGGCGCGGCGAGCGCCAGGCACAGAGCCGTCGCGGCGAGCAGAGCGCGCAGAGCCGTCATCCGCGCTGACTTCGCGGGCACCGCCCAAACCCCTTCCGCCGACGAATGAAGGGTTTGGTACCCCAGGGACTCCCTAATCCTTCAACCGTCGCCGGTCAGCTCGTCCACCCGCCGCGAGAGCACCATCGCGTCGCGGAGCAGCGCGAGGACGGCGTCGCGCGAGACGGCGTCCGGGGCGAGCCGCGCGGTGATCGCCAGCAGGTTCGCCTCGCCCTCCCTCATCGCCGAGAACCGCGCCACGCCGTGGCCGTCGAAGTTCAGCGCGAGCACGAGGAGCATCGAGTCCGCCGAGCCCGCCGGCTCCCCCTCGATGACCGCGATCGTCTGGATCGCGACGAGGTCCGAGGTCTCCCGGTCCAGGATCAGCAGGAACGGGCCGACGTCGGTCGCGAGCAGCCAGTCGCCGTCCGGGACGAGCTCGGCGGGGACCCGAAGCTCGGCGAGGATCGCGTCGACCCGGCCCCGCAGCCCGTCGCGGCCGGGGGGGTCGAAGCCGGCCCGCGGGGTCGCCGCGAAGAACTCGGCGAGGGCGTCCGTCAGCTCGACCCGGCGATCTCGAGGAACGCCCTGTAACGGCGGGCGTTGCGCTCGTGGCGGGCGCGCTCCTCGCTGCCCTCCTCGGCGCCCTCGAGCGCCTGCTCGGCCTCCTGGAGCCGGCTCTCGAGGTCCGAGCGGTCGAGCGAGTCCGGGTCGGCTATCTCGTCGACCAGCACCAGGGCGCTGTTGCTCACGACCTGGAGGTAGCCCTCGCCCTGCGCGAAGCGCTTCACGTCGGACTCCGACTCGTAGAGCCGCAGCTCGGTCGGCTCGAGGATCGCCATCAGCGGCGCGTGGTTCGCCCGGACGCCGATCGACCCGGTCAGGGTGCGGCTCGACAGCATCTCGACCTCGCCCTCGAACGCCCTGCCCTCGGGCGTGAGCACCTCGACCGGGAACTTCGTGCGGGCCATCGGCTACTCGCCGGAGCCCTCGTCCCCGGAGTCGGGCCCGCCCTCGTCGCCGCCGTTCCCGCCGCCGCCCTCGGAGCCCTCCGAGCCCTCGTCGTCCGAGCCCTCGTCGTCCGAGTCGCCGGCCTCCCCGCGGGCGGCCTCGACGACCTCCTCGATCGTGCCCTTCATGTAGAAGGCGCGCTCCGGGATGTCGTCGTGCTTGCCGTCGACGATCTCCTTGAAGCCGCGGATCGTGTCCTCGACCTTGACGTACTTGCCGGGCTGGCCGGTGAAGGCCTCGGCCACGAAGAACGGCTGCGAGAGGAAGCGCTCGATCTTGCGGGCGCGCTGGACGGTCTGCTTGTCCTCGTCGGAGAGCTCGTCGATGCCGAGGATCGCGATGATGTCCTGGAGCTCCTTGTACCGCTGGAGCACCTCCTTGACCTGCGTCGCGACCTCGTAGTGCTCCTCGCCGAGGATGTCGGCCTTCAGGATCGTCGAGGTCGAGTCGAGCGGGTCGACGGCCGGGTAGATGCCCTTCTCCGCGATCGACCGCGAGAGCACCGTCGTCGCGTTCAGGTGGGCGAACACCGACGCCGGCGCCGGGTCGGTGAGGTCGTCGGCCGGCACGTAGATCGCCTGCACCGAGGTGACCGACCCGCGGCGGGTCGAGGTGATCCGCTCCTGGAGCTGGCCCATCTCGGTCTCGAGGGTGGGCTGGTAGCCGACCTGGGACGGCATCCGGCCGAGCAGCGCCGACACCTCCGAGCCCGCCTGCACGAACCGGAAGATGTTGTCGATGAAGAGCAGCACGTCCTGGCCGCCCTCCTCGCGGAAGTACTCCGCCATCGACAGCCCGGACAGCGCCACGCGCATGCGCGCGCCGGGCGGCTCGTTCATCTGGCCGAACACGAGCATCGTCTTGTCGAGGACGCCCGACTCCTTCATCTCGAGCCAGAGGTCGTTGCCCTCGCGCGAGCGCTCGCCCACGCCGCAGAACGCCGACAGGCCGCCGTGCTCCTGCGCGATGTTGTGGATCAGCTCCTGGATCAGGACGGTCTTGCCCACGCCGGCGCCGCCGAACAGGCCGACCTTGCCGCCCTTCGCGTACGGCGCGAGCAGGTCGACGACCTTGATCCCGGTCTCGAAGATCTCGCGCGTCGGCGTCAGGTCCTCGACCTCGGGCGCGGGACGGTGGATCGGCCAGCGCTCCTCGGTCTCGACGGGGTCGCCCTGGTCGATCGTCTCGCCGAGGAGGTTGAAGATGCGGCCGAGCGTCTCCTTGCCGACCGGGACCGTGATCGGGCCGCCGGTGTCGCGCACCTCGGTCCCGCGGGTGAGCCCGTCGGTCGTGTCCATGGCGACCGCGCGCACGCGGTCGTCGCCGAGGTGCTGCTGCACCTCGCAGATCAGCTTGCCGCCGCCGCCCGTGCCCGACGAGACGCCCTCCTCCTCGCCGAACTGCTTCAGCTCGATCTCGAGCGCGTTGTAGATGTCCGGCAGCTCGTCGGGCGGGAACGCCGCCTCGATGACCACGCCCTGGATCTCCTCGACGCGGCCGACGGCCCGGCCGTCGCCGCCGCCGTTGCCGTCGCCGCGCTCCTCCGGGGAGTCCTTGGCCTCTTCGCTGCTCGTTGTCGCTTCCACCGTTGTGTCTCCTTTGCTAGCGGAGCCCCTCGGCACCCGCGACGACTTCCATGATCTCCTGGGTGATCTCGGCCTGGCGCTGGCGGTTGGCCTCGAGCGTCAGGTCGTCGATCAGCTCGGCCGCGTTCTCGGACGCGTTGCGCATGGCGGTCATGCGCGCGCCGTGCTCGGACGCCGTCGACTCGAGCAGCGCCCGGTAGATCGAGATCTCCACGTAGTCCGGCGCCAGCCGCGCGAGGATGTCCTCCGGCTCGGGCTCGTAGATCCACAGCGAGCGGCTGTGGTCCGGGCCCTCCGAGCCGCCGTCGTCCTCCGACGAGCCGTCCTCGTCCTCGTCCTCGTCGCCGAGCACGTCCGCCTGCTGGAGGGGCAGGAGGGTCTCGTGGCGGACCTCCTGGGTCATCGGCGAGACGTACCCGTTGTAGAAGACCTCGACCCGGTCGAGCTCGCCGTCCACGTAGTGCTGGATCAGCTCGTCCGAGACGTGGCGGGCGTCGGAGTAGGCGGGGCGGTCGGTGAAGCCCGTGTAGCCGCCCGCCAGGTCGAGCCCGCGGAACTCGATCGACGATACGCCGCGGCGGCCGACCGCGTACCAGTGGACCTCGTCCAGCTCGCGCGCGCGCCGGTTGCCGGCGCGGATGATCTGCGAGTTGAACGCGCCCGCGAGGCCGCGGTCGCCGGTCACGAGCAGGAGGCCGACGCGCGATTCGCGGTCGTGCTCCTGGAGGATCGGCAGGCTGGGGATGCTCTCGGCGGCCTCGACGGCGCGCCGGGTCATCCTTCGGATCGCGTCGGCGTAGGGCCGCAGCGCCTCGATCCGCTGCTCGGCCCGCCGCAGCCGGGCGGCCGCGACCATCTCCATCGCCCGCGTGATCTTGCGGATGTTCTTGACGGAGGAGATCCGGCTCTTGATGTCCTTCTGGGTAGCCATCCGCTAGGCCTTGGCGGCGGCCTCCTCCTCCTCCTCCTCAGACTCCTCCGACCCCTCGGAGTCGTCGTCCTCGTCGTCCGAGTCGGAGCCGTCCTGCGACGACGCGGTCCGCCCCGGCTTCGCGCGCTCCTCCTCGGACTTCACGCGGTCGGACTCGCCCTCCTCGAGCGGGTTGCCCTCCTCGTCGAAGTCCGGCCCGAAGTCGTCGATCGCCTCGCCGATCGCCGAGCCGAGCGTCTCCTCGATCGAGTCGTCCCACTCGCCGCCGGCGATCTTCTGCATCAGGTCGTCGTGCTCGGAGTGGAGCCGCTGGAGCATCCCCTCGTGGAACTCCTTGATCCGCTCGACCTTGATCCGGTCGAGGTAGCCGCCGGTGCCGGAGTAGATCGCGGCCACCTGGTCCTCGATCGCCCACGGCGCGAGCTCGTCCTGGTTCAGCGTCTCGACCAGCCGCTCGCCGCGCGCGAGCGTCCGCTGGGTCTCGACGTCGAGCTCCGAGCCGAACTGCGCGAACGCCTCCAGCTCGCGGTACTGGGACAGCTCGAGGCGCAACTTGCCGGCCACCTTCTTCATCGGCTTCGGCTGGGCGTTGCCGCCCACGCGCGACACCGAGATGCCGACGTTGATCGCCGGGCGCACGCCCGAGCGGAACAGGTCGGACTCGAGGAAGATCTGGCCGTCGGTGATCGAGATGACGTTGGTCGGGATGTAGGCCGACACGTCGCCCGCCTGCGTCTCGATGATCGGCAGCGCGGTGAGCGAGCCGCCGCCGAGGTCGTCGTTCAGCTTGACCGCGCGCTCGAGCAGGCGCGAGTGCAGGTAGAAGACGTCGCCGGGGTATGCCTCGCGGCCCGGCGGTCGGCGCAGGAGCAGCGACATCTGCCGGTAGGCGGCCGCGTGCGTGGTCAGGTCGTCGTAGACGCAGAGCGCCTCCTTGCCGTTGTAGAGGAAGTGCTCACCCATCGCACAGCCCGCGTAGGGGGCGACGTACTTGATCGGCGCCGCCTCGTCGGCGGGGGCGGCGACGATGATGGTGTTCTCCATCGCGCCGTTCTCCTCCAGCGTCTCTTTCAGCTGGACCACGGTGGACATCCGCTGCCCGATCGCGACGTAGATGCAGATCAGGTCCTTGTCCTTGTTGTTGATGATCGTGTCGATCGCGATCGCGGTCTTGCCGGTCTGGCGGTCGCCGATGATCAGCTCTCGCTGGCCTCGGCCGATCGGGATCATCCCGTCGATCGACATCAGCCCGGTCTGGACCGGTTCCTCGACCGGCTGGCGCTGGACGACGCCGGGTGCTTTGAATTCAGCCGGGCGGGTCTCGGTCGTGGCGATCTCGCCGCGATCGTCGAGCGGGCGGCCGAGCGGGTCGACCATGCGGCCGAGCAGCTGCTCGCCGACCGGGATCTCGAGCAGTTTGCCGGTCCGTTTGACCGTGTCGCCCTCGACGATGTGTTCCCACTCGCCGAAGAGCACCGCACCGACGTTGTCGGACTCGAGGTTCAGCGCCAGGCCGGTGACCCCGTGCGGCAGGTCCAGCATCTCCAATGCCATGCAGTTGTCGAGGCCGTGGATGCGGGCGATGCCGTCGGCGACGGACAGGACCGTGCCGACCTCGGTGAGGTCTGCGGAACCGGTCTCCAGTCCCTCGATCCGCTCTCGCAGGATGCTTGCGATCTCGTCGGGCTTGATCTCCATCGGGTGCTCTCTGCCTCCTTACGCCGCGGTGGCGACGCTCTTTCGAAGTTTCTCCAGGCGACTGCGGATGCTCGCGTCCAGGACCATGTTTCCGACCTGCAGCACGATGCCGCCGAGGATCTCGCCGTCGACCCTGCTCGAGAGGTCGACTTTCTCCCCAGTTTGGCGCTCGACCTCCTGGCCGATTTTCTCAACCACCGCCGGGTCCAGCTCGACGGCGCTGGTGACGGTGACGTCGATACGACGGTTCTCTTGTTTCCAGAGCTCCTCGAACTCGCGGCGGATGCGGAAGATCTCCGGCATCCGCTGCTTGTCGACGAGCAGCTCGAGGAAGTTGATCAGCTCGGGCTCGGCACCCGAGATGGCGCGCTTCAGCCCCTGCACCTTCTCCTCTGAGGAGAGGTAGGGACTGAAGAAGAAGACCTGCAGCTCGTGGTTGCGGTCGATGGCGTCGGTGAACTCGCTGAGCTGCTGCTGCAGCGTGTCCAGCTTGCCCTTCTCGCGGCCCACTTCGAAGAGTGCGCCGGCGTATACATGAGCTGCGTCGGCCATGGCCTAGTTTTTCTCCGACCCCGACAGGGTCGAGAAGTCGACCTCGCTGAGCGCCTCCTCGACGAGGCGTTTCTGGTCCTCACCGGTGAGTGATTTGCGCGTGACCCGCTCGGTGGCGAGCACGGTCAGGTCGGCGACCTCCTGGCGGATCTGGTCGAGCGAGCGACGCGTCTCCGCTTCGATGTCGCGCTTCGCGGCGGCGACCAGCTCCTCGCGTTTCTCTTTGCCGGCCGCGGCGGCCTCGGCTTCGGCGGTCTCGGCCGATTTGCGGGCACGGACCATGATGTCGTCGGCCTGCTCCCGAGCCTCGGCGAGGCGGGCGCGGTACTCGGCGAGAAGCTCCTCCGATTCCTTGCGCTGCCTTTCGGCCGCGTCGATCGACTCGCTGATCGCGTTTGCGCGTTTGTCGAGCGCTTCCTGGATTTTCGGGAAGGCGACCTTGCTCAACACCCACATCGTGATCAGGAAGAGGACGAGCGTCCAGATCATCAGGCCGAGGCCCGGGCTGACCAGGAAGCTGCCGCCGCTTTCCTCGCCGTGCTCCGCCGCCTCTGCGGCGAGCGGGACTATGTAACCGAGCAGCTCCATGCCGATCTAGGCGAGGAAGAAGGCGATCAGACCGAAGATGAAGGTGTAGAAGGCGACCGCCTCGGTCAGCGCGAAGCCGAGCCAGCGGATGCTTTCCAGGTCGCTTTTCATCTCCGGCTGGCGGGCGACCGACTCGATCTCCTTACCGAAGATGAAACCCACGCCGATACCGGCGCCGATCGAACCGAGACCAGCACCGACGCCGAGGGCGATCGCTTTGCCGGCGCCTTTGACACCTTCGTCGGTGACTTCAGCAAGCGGCAGGGCAGTGAGATCCATCGAGAGTTGCTCCTTTTCTAGTGAGTGGCGGAGGTCGCTCCGCCGATGTAAATGGCGCTAAGCGTCGAGAAGATGAATGCCTGCAGGGTCGCCACAAGCCCGACCTCGAAGATGAAGAAGGCGAAGGCAAGCGGGAAGGTGAGCGCCCCGAGGGCGGCGATCCCCAGCAGCACCGCCAGCCCGCCGCCCATGAAGAGCAGCAGCAGGTGGCCGGCGAGGATGTTGGCGAAAAGACGAACAGAAAGAGAGATCAGCCGCACGAAGTGGGAGATCACCTCGATCAGGAAGATCGCGGCCTTGCCGACCGGGCTCATGTTCTCGAGGCCCGGGGGCAGCCAGCTCTTGAAGTAGGGAACCAGCCCCTTCGAGCGGATCCCCTCGACGTGGTAGGAGAGCCAGACGACCAGGGTCAGCACCAACGGAATTGCGATGTTGGCGGTGGCGGCGTAAATCGCGAAAGAGGGGATTTCGAGGCCGAAGAGGCTGAAATGGTGCTCGGTGTTGGTCGGCAGCGGCAGGAAGCCGAGCATGTTCGAAAACCAGATCCAAAAGAAGAGGGCGCCGATGAAGGGGAACCATTTGCGCGCCAGCTCGCCGGAGAGGCTGCCGCCGGTGATCGTGTTTTTGGTCAGGTCGTAGGCAACCTCGACCGCGGCCTGGACCCGGTTCGGTTTCTGCTGCATCCGGCGGGCGATCCAGACCATCGTCCCGATCGTCGCCAGGCTGGCGAGGACGAGGTAGAGGACGGCCTTGTTGATGCTGAGATCGATCCCAGCGAGGTGGATCGAGACCCACGGTTCAAGTTTGAACTCGTTCTGCGGCTTGAACTCTTCGTTCTTGCCGGCGTTGCCGAAGATCAGCAGCAGCAGGATCGCGACCGCGAAGTAGATGCCGAAGCCGATTAGGACCTTGGCTTTGGTGCTCATGCCCTCGCGCTGGGGGGCGCCGCCCGGCGCCGTCACGGTTGCCGACTCCATCTCTACGCGGCCCCCTGGCCCTCGGCAGGTTGCTCGAGCAGATGCGAGATGCCCTGCGCGGCAAAGGAGATCGTGAACAGGGCCGCCAGCAGCACCGCCGAGGCCAGCCCGGACTCCCGTTCGACGAGGCCGACCAGCAGCACCGCCGTGGCCATCAGCCAGACGCGGCCGAGGGTCGTGCCGGCGACGATCCCCATCGCCTTCTGGCGATTGCCGGCGGCGAGGTGTTCCCGCATCCGCCGGTTGGCCAGCATCTGCAGACCCCGCTGCGTGAGCCAGGCTGCGGCTGCCGCGGCGTACCCGAGCAGGGGGAATCCGCCGAGCAGGAAGATTGCGAGCGCGGCAGCGAGCGCGATGAGGTCGACGTACTTGGGAGGAGACATAACTCGGGAACCGCAGAACAGCAGGGACAGCCGGTACTGCGAAGAAACGCCCAGCTCGGGGCAGAGCGGGCGCACCGGCGACTATACCCAATAGGGCCCGCGAATGGCTTTGGGA
>DASVQB010000048.1:0-74258 GCA_036389295.1 Thermoleophilaceae bacterium
ACGCGGGCAATCACGTCGAAGAGCGGGACGAGGTCCGACCCTGCGACGCCCATGTCCAGCGTCGCCGTCCCCTTGCGAGCGTCGGTGTAGACGACGGGGAAGTCGATCTGCGACTCGTCGGCGTCGAGGTCGAGGAAGAGCTCGTAGGTCTCGTCGACGACCTCGCCGATGCGGGCGTCGGGACGGTCGACCTTGTTCACGACGAGGACGACAGGCAGCTTCGCCGCGAGCGCCTTGCGCAGCACGAAGCGGGTCTGGGGGAGCGGGCCCTCGCTCGCGTCGACGAGGAGGAGCACGCCGTCGACCATCGTGAGCCCGCGCTCGACCTCGCCGCCGAAGTCGGCGTGCCCGGGCGTGTCGACGATGTTCAGCTTCACGCCGCCGTGGCGGACCGCGGCGGTCTTGGCCATGATCGTGATGCCGCGCTCGCGCTCCTGGTCCATCGAGTCCATCACCCGGTCGGCGACCTGCTCGTGCGCGGCGAAGACGCCCGACTGGCGCAGCATCGCGTCCACCAGCGTCGTCTTGCCGTGGTCGACGTGGGCGATGATCGCGACGTTGCGGATGTCCTCGCGGGTGGCCAAGGCGCCCTCAACATAGGAGGGGCGACGCGTCGGGCGGGCCGAACGGGCGCGCGCGTCCCGCCCTTGTCGTACCCTCAGGCGGGCATGGCGCACGAGAGGTCGTCGTTCCAGGACGGGCCCGCCGCGAACGGCCACGGCGGCCGGGGCGTCGACCTCGTCGACCGCCTCGGGGACATGATCTCGGCCCACTCCCCGGACGGGACCTACACGTACGTCTCGGCCGCCGCCAAGGAGCTGCTCGGGTACGAGCCGGGCGAGCTGGTCGGGCTCTCCGCCTACGACCTGCTCCACCCGGACGACGCCGCCGCCGTCGGCCTCGCCCATCGCAGCGCCCTCGAGGGCGCGCCGTTCACCCTGACCTACCGGCTGCGCCGCAGGAACGGCGACTACGCCTGGGTCGAGACGACCACCAGGATCGTCCCCGCGGAGGAGGGCGGCGAGGTCCAGGAGATCCTCTGCTGCACCCGGCCCGTCGAGCAGCGCCTCACGAACGGGCAGATGACCGCGGAGGACCGCGAGCGCTGCCGCGAGCGGGTCAGCCGCGTCCTCACCGCGGAGTCGGTCAGGACCGTCTTCCAGCCGATCGTCGAGCTCGCGACCGGCAGGGTGATCGCCTACGAGGCCCTGTCCCGCTTCCCCGGCGACCCGAGCCACGCCACCGAGCGCTGGTTCGCGGACGCCTGGGGCGTGGGCCTCGGCGTCCCGCTCGAGCTGCTGGCGGCGCGGCAGGCGGCCGAGGCGCTCGAGCACCTCCCGGAGGGCGTCGGCCTCAGCATCAACGCCTCGCCGCCGACCGTCGTCTCCGAGGGCTTCCTCCAGTCCCTGGGCGACGCCGCCGACCGCGTGACTGTCGAGATCACGGAGCACCTCGCGATCGAGGACTACGACGAGATCGTCATGAAGCTCGCGTCGCTCAGCACGACCGGCGGGCAGGTCGCGATCGACGACTTCGGCGCCGGCTACGCCAGCCTCAAGCACGTCCTGCGCGTGATCCCGGGCTGGATCAAGCTGGACCTCTCCCTCACGGAGCGGATCGGCGAGAGCCCGGTGGCCCACGCCCTCGCGGCCGCGCTGGTGACGTTCGCGGACGAGACCGGCGTCAAGGTCATCGCCGAGGGGATCGAGACCGCCGAGCAGGTGCGGACCCTGACCGAGATCGGGATCCGCTACGGCCAGGGCTTCCACTTCGGGCGGCCGGCGTCGCTCGAGGAGGTCCTGCGCACGGCTCTCGCCGAGGCTTGACCGCCGACCCCCCGGCGTGAGAGAGTCGCCCGCGCGGCGGCGGGAGCCACCACGAGGGGAGCTTCCGGATGCGCGAGTCGCGCGAGACGGCCCATCTGCACTTCGATCTCGCCCACCTCCCGGCGGACGGGCCGTACACGCTGAGCGCGGGCAGGCGCGAGTACCTCCTCGAGCGGCACACCCGCCGCTCGCGAGCCGAGGCCCGCCGCGCGAACCGCGCGCTGGCCGAGCTTCCCGACGACCGCCTCACCCACCACGCCGGCCCGGTCTCGCTGCCGGCGGACACGCCGATCCTCCTGACGGTCACCGGCCACCGCGAGGACCGGGCCGACGGCGGCCTCCCTCCGCTGCACATGACCGCCATCCACCTCCCCCGCACCGGCCGCGCGGCCGGCCTCGAGGCGCGCCTGCGCGGCGACTACCCGGACGCGCCGCGCCCGAGCGCCAAGCTCGCCGCCCTCGGCCTCGACGAGCCGGCGGACGGCGACGACGCGTGGGTCGTGGTCGACGTGCACGACCTGAAGACGGCGACCGACATGGCGGAGTCGCTCGTCTTCCACCACCCGGAGCTGGCGACCCAGCACGTCCCGTCGGCCGGGATCGTCATGGACGTGATCGACCATGCCCGCGGGATCAACTACCTCGCCGAGAGCATCCTCGAGCAGTCCCAGAACTGGCAGGAGGACCCCGAGGACTACTCGAACTGGGTCGCGGTCGCCCCGCTCCTCGACTGCTTCAGCGGCGACCCCGTGCCGGGCAGGTCGATCTACACGTGGTCGGACACGACGCAGGAGTGGATGGCCCAGCCGCTCAAGGACGCGCTCCAGAAGACCAAGAACGTCGTGGCGCTCGAGGGTCGCTCGTGGACCGCGCAGAAGGGGGTGCCGTCGGTGACCGTCCCGCCGCAGCCGACCGCGCCCGAGGCCGCCTCCGCGCCCGGCGCCGCCGCCCCCGGGGCGGCCACCGCCCGCTGGGCGCTTCGCGAGCTGACCCCGCAGAGCGGCCTCGTGCACTCCGACTTCTCGTTCGACCCGTCGAGCGGCAAGGCGAGCATCAGCTACAAGAACTGGTTCCTCCGCTGGCTCGGCTGCGAGGTCGAGTTCTACGGCCCCGACGGCGAGAGGATCTCGACCACCGACCTCGGCTTCATCTCGGCTGTCAACACGATCCTGGCGATCCCCCTGCCGCCGACCTGGTCGGAGCTCGACTTCCAGTTCCCGGACGGGGCGAGCAGCGCGGTGATCTCGGCCGGCGGGCTCGGCCAGGTGCCGATCGACTGGGAGCACGACGGCATGGGGATCGTGCTCACCGCGATCTTCGACTACGCCCTGCCGATCAGCTGCCTGGTGCTCGGCGTGGCGGTGGACGACGCCCCGCTCAAGTCGATGGAGGAGGCGGTCGCGCCCGCCCTCCTCGCGTCGTTCGGGCCGATGGCGAGCAGCCCGCTCGGCGTGCTGATCGGCCGCTCGAGCCCGATCGAGTCGGTCATCTCGGCGCTCGGCTCGATCGCGGGCTCGCTGCTCCTCGCCGCCCTGGCCGCCAAGGGCGACGAGAAGCTCGCCGCGTGGTACACGGCGAAGCTCGGCGAGGATGCCGTCGACAAGACCTTCCCGTTCGCCGGCTGGATCGTGACCGCGGTCGGGATCGTCGCCGACCTCGCCGCCATCTGCGAGACGAACGCGGAGGTGATCTCCTCGCCGGCCACGATGCAGGTCCGGGTCGAGCGCAGCATGGACGTCCAGGTCACGGTCCTGCCGGACGCCGACCACCAGGGCCAGTGGCCCGCCACCGCCACGCACTACACGGTCTCGCTGACCTACACGGACGGCACGAATCGCACGATCAAGGGCCAGATGTCGGCCACCACCCAGCAGGGCCCGATCTCGGAGACCTTCGCGAGCGTGCCCGCCGGCGGCCAGGTGACCGTCGAGGCGTTCGTCTACTCGGACACCGGCTGGCTCGCGGGGAAGGGCAAGGCCGGCCCGCTCGCCGCCGAGCCGACGCAGGACGCCACGCTGGTCGTCGACCCGTTCCACATCGTCGAGAACCTCGTCCCGCTCTCGGCGACCACGCAGTACGAGTACAAGCAGAAGCTCGGCTACCAGGACGACCAGCACGTCTGGCTCCCTAAGTCCTCGGCCGCGCAGCCGACCGCGACGGTCAGCTCGCTCGACTCGGGGAACATCGGCCGCAACCTGTCCGCGCTCGTGGGACTGACGCTGAACCAGGAGTCGTCGAGGGTCGGGTACACGTGGCGCGCGTCGGGGCAGGGGCTGCCGCTCCAGGGCCACGGCTCGCAGCCGTTCACCGGCCAGGAGACGTCGTTCCAGACGATCTCGGACGGCGCGCTGCCGGAGGACGGCCTGAAGCTCTCGGCGGTCGGCTACTCGCAGGAGCCGTACCTCGTCTTCCAGGTCTCGGGCGGGGCGCTGCCGAGCGGCGTCGCCTACCTGCTCGAGCCCGACCTCGGCGGCCAGCACTGGCACCTGCGCGCGGCCTCGCTCGAGCACGGGGAGCCGCTGAACGTGACGCCCGCGCTGAGCTTCGGCCGCTTCTTCGGGCCGCAGGACTCGATGGCGATCCACCCGGCCGGCTACGCGGTGGGCGTCACCACCGCCTGGTCGAAGCTCCAGGTCCTGAAGCTCGCGGCCGCCCCCGGCGCGGACGCGGACGCCCTCGACGCCACCGTGTACTCCGGCCTCGGCACGCGCCAGGGCCTGCTCCACGACCCGGTCGCGGTCACGTGTGCGGTCGACGGGACGGTGCTGGTGCTCCAGAACGCGGCCCCCGACGCCTCCGCGCCCGCGGGCGTCGCGGCCTTCGACGTCAAGGGCAACTACGTGAGCGCGTTCGCCGGCCAGAGCCCGTGGCAGTTCCCGCTCCGGACCGAGGCGCTCCCGGTCGTGGCGCTCGACGTGAGCGCCGAGTCGAAGGGCTACGTGTTCGTGCTCAAGTACCTCAGGGACCCGACCCGGTCGACGGTGCTCGCGAGCGACTACCGCCTCGACGTGTACGACCCGGACGGGACCTTCCTGACCCAGACCGCGGGGCTCGCCGCGGCGAAGGCCCAGGTCGACCTGTGGCGCAACCTCTACGCGCTCGACTACGAGGTCATCGCGGCGTCGCCGCGGACCGAGCCGTCGGTCAGCTTCTACGTGCCGTCGACGCCGGAGGAGTAGGAGAGTGGCCTCGCAGATCGGGCAGTGGCAGCTCCAGGTGGTGACGCCGCAGGGCCTGACGCGCTGCGTCGAGCCGGCCTGGGAGCAGGACTACACGGCGCTCGTGATCGACACCTCCGACGGCTACGACCCGACGCGGCCGCGCCTGAACTGGACGATCTGGGACCTCGGCAACGGCCAGGTGGCGCTCCAGTCGGACCAGGGCCCGTACGCCTCGGCCCGCTACGACTGGTTCGGCAAGCTCCAGTGCCAGGCTCCGGGCGGCGACTGGATCGACGGGGTCGGCAGCGACGAGACCTACAACCTGACCTCGGCCGGCTACGGACAGGTCGTGCTCGAGTCGGCGAACGGCGGCTACGTGGCGGTCCAGTACGACACGCCCGACCGGCGGACCAACTGCAACGGCGCGTCGGTGATGGTCTGCTCGGGCAGCGAGCTGTTCACGACGATCGGCACGCCGATCCCCAGCTCCGGCGCCACTGCGTTCCAGGCCGTCGGCGTGAACCGCAACGCGTGCCTCGACGTCCTGCGGCTGACCGGCAACGCGAAGGGGTGCGACCTCAGCGGCGGCGACCTGGCCGGGTTCGACCTCGCGAACGCGGTCCTGTCGTACGCGAACCTCGACGGGTGCGACTTCACCACGGTGAGCGCGATCGCGGGCTGCGACCTGGCCGGCGCGTCGCTCGCGGGCTGCGACCTCGCCGGCATGAAGCTCGACGGCGTGACGATCTACGGCGTCGGCCTCGCGAACGCGAACCTGACCGGAGCCGACCTGTCCGCGGTCGTGGGGCAGACCCAGGACGCCGACTGGTCGGGCGCGAACCTGACCGGCGCGAACCTGACCGGCCTGAACATGACCACCTGCAACCTGAGCCGTGCGGTGTTCACCGGCGCGACGCTCGCCGGGACCGACCTGGGCTTCGCGAACCTCGAGAGCGCGGAGATGGCCGGGCTCGACATGTCCGGCACGACGATGGCGTACGCCGACCTGACGGCGGCGAACCTGGGTGGCTCGACGCTCGGCCCCTTCTCCCTGGCCGGCGCCACCCTGGTCGGCACCGCGCTCGACGACATCGACCTGACGGAGGTCGCGTTCGAGCAGCCGGTCAAGTTCTCGACCGACCCGAGCAACCCCACGAGCCTCGCCAACTCGAAGATCCTGCTCGAGGTGCTCGGGACGACGAGCTGGACGTGCCTCGACCTCACCGGCACGACGATCGTCGGCCTCGACCAGACGGTCTCGCTGGCCAACCTGAACGCGAGCTACGCGAACCTGTCCGGCCGCTCGTTCGCCGGCTACGACCTCGCCGGCGCGAACCTGACGAGCGCGAACCTGACGGGCGCCGACCTGAGCGGGGCGAACCTCCGCGGGGCGAACCTGACGGGGGCGAACCTGACGGGCGCGAACGTGACCGGCGCGTTCCTCACGAACGCGTGCCTCGACGGCGCGGTCGCGCCCGACGCCATCTTCGACTCCTCGAAGCTGATGAACGCGACCTTCGACCCCGACGGCCAGGGCAACGCGGCCTCGCTCGCGGGCGCGACGTTCGACTACGTCGACCTCACGGGGGCGAAGATGAGGGCGGCGAACCTGACCCGCACGCGCTTCACGGGGGCGCGCCTCGCGCAGACCGACTTCACCGGGGCCCTGTTCGGCGGCGAGCAGGAGGCCGAGGCGGCCGACCTCTCCTACGCCTACCTCGCGAACGCGAACCTGTCGGGGACCAACCTCTACGGGGTCAGCTTCGCCGGCGCCTCGCTGATCGGCGACGTCTCGTTCGCGAACGCCGTGACGATGGAGCAGTGCAGCTTCGTGAACGCGTACCTGCCGGACGTCGACCTCACCGGCGCGCCGCTGAAGGGAGCGAAGCTCGACGGCGCCTGCCTGGTCGCCGTGACGCTCTCGAACGCCGACCTCTCCCCCGCCCGCGACGGCGGGATCCCGAGCTCGCTGACGGACGCCTGCCTCCAGGGTGCGGCGCTCGACGGCGTGAACCTGTCGGGGGCGGACATGGCGAACGCCGCGCTCACCGAGGACGAGGGCTCGATGCAGGTCGCCTACTGCGACGGGGGCGGCAACCTGACGCCGCCGGACAGCCTGCCGTGGTCGGCCTCGCCCTACCCGGACCCGAGCGCCATGGGCTCCGAGACCACGTGCCCGAACGGCTTCACGTACGCCGCCAACGTGGCGGCCGGCCGCAGCTTCGAGGAGATGATGACCTCGTCCGGCGCGCCCACGTCGTGGACGGCGGGGAGCTGCCGCCCGGGCGTGGACGACCTCGCCGACGAGTAGCCCGCGCTACTCGGGCGCCAGCCAGCGCTTCGGGTTCTGCACCATCATCCGGTCGAGCTGGTCGTCGGTCATGCCGCCGTCGCGCAGCGTCGGGATGACCTTCTCGAACAGGAAGGTCATGCTCCAGTCCGGGACCATCGTCTGCGCGAGCTGCTCCTCGACCTCGGGCGGGAACCAGTCGATCGTCGAGCAGTAGTCCTGCGACAGGAACATGCGGTCGGCGTAGCCGCGCTCGAGCAGCGCGAGGACGGTCGCGTTGCGGCGGTCGGTGGGCAGGAACAGGTCGAGGCCGTAGCGGTCCATCCCGATCCAGCAGCCGCGCTCGAGCAGGCGCTCTATGTAGTCGAGGTCGTCGGTGTCGCCGGTGTGCGCGATCTGGACCGTCGCTGGGTCGACGCCCTCCTCCTCGAAGATGCGCATCTGCTCGAGCCCGGTCCCGCTCGCGGGTCGCGAGTGGGCCATGATCGGCCTGCCGGTGCGGAGGCTCGCTCGGGCCACGGCGCGGTGCACCTTCTCGATGTTCGGCGTGACGCCCGGCTCGTCGGCCGCGCACTTCAGGAACGCCGCCTTGACCTCCGTGCCCTGGATCCCGACCTCCACGTCGTGGACGAAGATCTCCGCGATCGCGTCCTCGTCGCGGTTGAGGAACGGCTGGCCGAGGTGCTCGTACGTGTAGATCCCGGTGGCGAGGACGATCTGCAGGCCGGTCTCGTCGGCGACCCGCTTCGAGAACCGCGCGTCGCGCGTGAGGCCCAGCGCGCTCGGCTCGACCACGGTCCGGATGCCGTGCGACATCACCCCGCGCGCGTCGGCGAGCGCCGCCTCCCACTCGGCGTCCTCGTCGTAGAGGTGCGGGAACTGGAAGCGCACGGCCTCGTCGGTCGTCCGGAAGTGCTCGTGGATGAGCGTCGTGCCGAGCTGCTCGACCTCGATCGGCCCGTTGACGGTCTCGACGGTGGGCATTGCGTCTCCTCCCGCTCGCGTGCGGGCGGGAAGCTACTGGGTGGGCCGCCGGACCGTCACGAGCGGCCGTCGCGCCGCCAACCCCCCGAAACGGGGGTTGACCGCGCTCCTCCCCCTCGCGGAGACTCCGCCCCACCCCATGCAGGCCGCCATCGCCGCATACGACCCACCCGGCTTCATGCCCGACTTCGAGGGGATCCCCGGGCAGCTCGAGCAATGGAGCACAGCCGTGTCTGGCTGGTTCGACGGCGTCATCGCCAGCGAGGCCGGCCAGCTCGGCGGCCAGCCGTGCCAGTACTACAACCAGCTCGAGGACCCGCCCGCGGGCCTCACCCTCGAGCAGGAGATCGTCTGGAACGGGTTCCCCGGCACGCTCCGCAACCGCTGGGGCCGTGCGCAGGCGCTCGAGCTCGCCGACACGATGATCCCGCTCACGCAGCGGATCGACGGCCCCGGCTCCTACAACGTCGGGCCGCAGTGGGAGCACCTCTACTACCGGCCGCAGGACGAGTACTGCGAGTGGCACGTGACGCGCGACGCCGAGGGGAGGATCCAACGGGTCACGTTCGTCTCCGAGCCGCCTGAGTACTGGCAGGCCATGCACGGCGACACGCTGCCGGACGGGAGCGGACAGCCGACGTTCGAGTTCAAGGGCGACCCGGACCTGCTGCTCTCGCTCTACCGGGAGCTGGTCAGCGAGGACGTGCAGCTCGACGACCTCGTCTGCGCCGAGGACCTGGTCGACCACCGCGACCCGAGCAACCCGCAGGTCGTCTACCCGAAGGGGTCCTACAACCCCTACAACCACTGGAACACGACCGACGGGATCGTCCACCTGACCCAGCCGGCCAACTCGCTCCAGGCCGAGATCCAGCTCGGCGGCGACGCCACGATCCTGTACCAGCGCGGCGGGCGGCGGATAGCCGACCCGGACGCGCTGATCTGCTGCGCCGCCTACGGCGGGCCGAACCGCTGCAGCGACCCGACGATCGGCGCGAGCGTGAACGAGCTGGCGGCGCTCGGCTGCGCGATCACGCTGCGCAACCCCGTCGGCCTCTACATGGACCGCCTCGACATGACCGGCTGGACGAAGCCCGACGGCTCGCCGGTCGAGCAGGAGTACTTCCAGGTCGTCCGCGGCCGCCCCGGGCTGATCGAGCGAGCGGTGTTCGAGGTGCCGGCCGAGGAGGGGTTCGCCGTGAGCGACGTGCGGATCGGCGGCGTCCCGATCGTCCACGGCGGCCAGCTCGCCGAGCACATGACGGTCAAGCTGGTGGGGCTCGCCTCCGACATCGGCAAGTTCTCGAACAGCCCCGCCGCCTGCCGCGGCTCGTGCTGCGTCGACGACGCGAACCCGGACTTCCTCCGCTACGCGGGCGGGGGCGGCTGCCCCACCGGCTACACCCCGGCGTTCGCCTACCCGGAGCCGATCACGCCCGGGCTCGCCGCGGCCGCGCCGCCGCCGGCCGCCGCCACGCAGCCGATCGCCAAGCACAGGACGAGGACCGCCTGATGCCCGCCGATCCGAGCCCGCCCGTGGAGCCGGTCCTCGACGCCGGCCAGATCCAGGGCAACGTCGTGCCCGGCTTCATGAAACCGAGCATGGCGGTGTCGGCGCTCGTGATCGAGGACGTCGGGAAGGCGAAGTCGTGGATCGCCGCCACGGCGCCGAGGATCACGACCCTGGCGCAGGCGATGGAGACGCGCGAGCAGGTCCGCGCGCTCCGCACCCTGCGGCCGCTGGTCGCCGGAACGCTCGGCGCGATCCCGGACGAGGTCGACGACCAGTGGGTCAACGTCGGCTTCAGCCACCAGGGGCTCGGGAAGCTGCTCGCGGGCGGGTCCCACGAGGCCGACCTCGAGCAGTTCGAGGACGAGGCGTTCAGCGCCGGGCTCGCGGCGCGGTCGTCGCTGCTAGGAGACCCGACCGACCCCGCGGCGGAGGGCAACCCGGCCAACTGGGTCGTCGGCGGGCCGGGGCAGGATGCCGACGTGCTGCTCGTGTTCGGCGCCGACCGGCCGGAGGCGCTGGCCGAGGTGCTCCAGGAGGTTCGCGACGACGCCACGGCGAACGGGATGGCGGTCCTCTACGAGGAGCAGGGCGCGAAGCTCGACGACGTCGGCAGCGAGCACTTCGGCTTCCAGGACGGCGTCTCGCAGCCGGGCGTGCGCGGCCGCTACTCCGACGACCCGGACAGCTTCGTCACCCAGCGCACGATCGACCCGAGCGCGGTGCCCGACTCGTGGCTCTACGGGCTCCCCGGCCAGCTGCTCGTGTGGCCCGGCGAGTTCGTGTTCGGCTACCCGGGCGCCGGCGCCGACCCGCTGGTCGCGGGCGCCGTGAACCTGCCCGGCCCGGAGTGGAGTCGGAACGGCTCGTACCTCAGCTTCCGGCGCCTGCGCCAGGACGTGCCGGGCTTCTGGCGGTTCCTGACCGAGCAGGCCGGCCAGCTCGCGGGACAGCCCGGCTTCGAGGGCTGGACCGCGGAGCGCCTCGGTGCGAACCTGATCGGCCGCTGGAAGAGCGGCGCGCCGGTCGCGCGGGTCCCCGACGCGGACGTGCCGGAGCTCGGCGTCGACCGCCTCGCGAACAACAACTTCGGCTTCGCGGCCGACTCGGAGGCGCTTCCGCTCGTCGGCGGCGGCAGCGACGCGTTTCCGGAGGCCGAGGCGGACCCGGTCGGCCTCACCTGCCCGTTGGCCGCGCACATCCGGAAGGTCCAGCCGCGGGAGACGCCGAACGACCTCGGCGGCCGGAGGGCGTCGCAGAGCCGGCGGCTGCTGCGCCGTGGCCTGCCCTACGGCCCGCAGATGACCGACCCGTTCGGCCCGGACCCGGCCGACGGCGACCGCGGCCTGCTGTTCGTCTCCTACCAGGCCTCCCTCAGAGAGCAGTTCGAGTTCCTGTGCACGACCTGGATGGGCAGCCCGCTCAACCCGCGCAGCCCGAGCGGGTTCGACATGGTCGTGGGCGAGAACGGGCAGCCGGGCGAGGGCCGCGTGAAGCAGTGCGTGCTGTTCGGGACCGGCGCTGCGCAGGGGGCGGTCTCGAGCGACTCCGACTTCGTGATCCCGACCGGCGGCGGCTACTTCTTCAGCCCGTCGATCGGCGCGCTCACGGACGTCCTCGCGGCCCAGTAGCCGGACGCGGGCGCCCCCGCTGGCGCCGTGCAGCCGGTCCGGCGCCAGGTAGGCTGGCTGCGCCGTGACCACCGCCCGCGCGCCCGCCTGGCTCGACAGCCTCGACTCGCTCCTCGCGCGCCACGACGACCGGCTGCCGAAGCTCGACGCGCTCAGGCGCGGGATCCTCGGCGCGGACGGCGCGCTCGACCTCGACGTGAGGCGCGCCGCGTTCGCCGGCGAGCCCGTCCCGGAGCCGCTCCAGGGATACGTGGACAAGGTCCGCCGCCACGCCTACCGGGTGACCGACGAGGACGTGGCCGCGCTGCGCGCGGCGGGCTGGTCGGAGGAGCAGGTCTTCGAGCTCACCGTGGCGGCCTCGGTCGGGGCCGCGTTCGAGCGCCTCCACGCGGGGCTGCGCGCGCTCGGCGAGGTCGACTAGCTAGCGACGTCGCGCGGGCGCCGTGCTCGGCCCACGTGCTCGCGCAGCCAGCGCACGAGCGGGGCGGCCGCGTCGAGCCCCTCGCGGATGCGGCGGCCGGCCTCTGGGCGGTGCAGCCACGCCCTCAGGTCCTGCCGGCGGGCGACGACCAGGCGCCGCCGGCGCAGGAGGTCGAGCCGCGGGTGGTCGGCCGGGTAGCCGCGCGGCGCGCGGACCAGCTCGGGCTCGTTCGGCTCGAGGCCGGCGCGTCCGGCCCGTCCGATCGCGCGCGTCAGCGACGCCGCGGTCCGCGGGGCGTCGATCGCGCGTCGCAGCCGGTCGAGCTGGTCGGGCGCCGGCATGTGGAGGCCGGCCGCCACGAGCAGCCCGTCGAGCGAGAGCTCGACGTACCAGCCGCCCGCGCCCTCGTACCCGATCGCGAGGCCGACGTGCTCCTTCAGCGGCGGGCCGGCCCGGAAGCGAGTGTCGTTCCAGGGGCGGAACAGGTGCGGGCGGCCGAGCTCCGCGAGGTCCTCCGCCAGCGCTCGGGTCGGCGCCACCAGGTGCTCGTCGTAGCGGGCGCGGTTCGCCTTGAACCAGTCGCGGTCGTTGTTCTCCTCGAGGTCGCGCAGGAACTCGAGTGCCTCGGGGGGCCAGCCGCGGAAGGCGGCCTGCGGTCGTGCGGCCATCGGGCGGACGCTACCGCGACGACTGGTGGATGTCCTCGTACGACTCGGTCAGCTCGTCGTAGGCCACCGAGAAGCGGAGGATGCGGCCGAGGACGTCGCCGACGAGCCCGCGGATCACCAGCACGCGCCGGACCTGGTTCGGGACGTCCGAGTTCTCGCTCTCCCAGCCGATCGGCTCGTAGTGGCTGCGCGGATGTCCGTTGTACGGCGGCGCGTTCAGGGGCGCGGGGTACCTGCGCATGACCTCCTCGAAGGCGGTCTCGCGGTTGAACGGGACCGAGACCGGCGTCGGCTCCGGCTCGTCGCCGCGCATCCGGCGGACGGCGTCCTCGAGCTGCGCGAGCTCGCGCTCGGCCGCGAGGCGCGTCGCCTCGTCCGCCGACCTCAGCCGCTCGCGGAGCGCGACCGGGTCGCCCCACGGCACCCCGCCGCTCCGCTCCATGTCCTCGAGCCGCTCGACGTTGCGGCGAATCCGCGCGTCGTCGCCGCTCGCCTCGACCCGCTCCGGCGGCCGGTCGCTCGGCAGGGACACCGGCGGCCCGATCGACGGCTCGACCACCGGGGCGCGGCCCTGCTCGCCGGGCGCGACGACCGGCGGGCCGACGGTCGGCTCGGTGACGGGGGCGCCGCCCGGCGGGCCGGGCGCCTGGACGTCCGGCTCGCGGGTGGCCAGGTAGTAGGCGATGCCCGCGGCGGCGAGGACGACGACGCCGATGATGATCCAGCCGACCGGCCCGGACAGGACGCCGGCGGTCGTCCCGACGGCGGCCGTGGTCCCCCCGGCCGCTGTCCCGCCCACCACGGCGGTGGCGCCGGCCGCCGTCGTGGCGGCCACGGTCGTGCCGCCGGTCACCACGGCGGCCTCGGTCAGCACGGTCACGCCGCCCGCCACGACCGCACCCTCCGTGACGACCGTGCCGCCCACGACGGCCGTCGTCCCGGCGCCCGCCAGCACGGCGCCCTCGCCGAGCGCTGCCCCGCCGACGCTGACCATGCCCTCGCCGAGGATCACGCTCTCGGCGAGCATCGCGCTCCGCGCCGCGGTCTGGGTGCCGACCGACACCATCCCGCCCATCATCGCCATCGCCGGCGTCTCGACCGGCGGGATCTCGACCGGCGGCGTGGAGGCCGCCGTCGCCGGCGTCGACGCGCGCGCGGGCGGCCGCTGCGGGCGCGCGCGACGGTGCATCTCGCGCTCGAGGACCGCCTGGTTCGACTCGAGCCCCGCGCTCTCCGGGCCGGACGCGGTGAGCTGCGCCAGCGCCGCCCGGACGATCCGGAGCTGCTCGGTCAGCTCGTCGTCGGTCAGCGCGCGAGCGAACGACTCGTCGACCGAGCTGGTCCGGACGTCGCCGGTCACCACCCGCTGGACGACCCGGCCCGCGCCCGACACGGCGGCGGCCGGCCCCGGCGCGGCGGGCTCGCCTCGCGACACCGCGCCGGCCGCGCGCGCGGCCTCCGCCTCCGCCTCGCCGCCCGGCGGGCCGAGCGACAGCTCGCCGGACGAGGGCTCGGCCATCCCCTGCTGCACCGTGTGCGCGAGCTCGTGGGCGAGCAGCCGGCGCCCCGCCGCCGACCCCGGCTCGTAGCGCCCGCCGCCGAACACGACGTGCGAGCCGACCGTGTACGCGTCGGCCCCGACGCCCGCGGCCGACCGCGCGGCGTCGTCGTCGCGGTGCACGCGGACCGAGCTGAAGTCGCGATCGAAGGAACGCTCCATGTCGCGCCGGACGCCGTCCTCGATCGGCGCGCCGGGCGTGCTCAGCACGCGGTCGACGAGGCGCACGGCCCCCCTCCCGGGGAGGCGCGTCGACTCGCTCGCGGGCCGCGCCGCCTCAGGCGCGGCCGCTGCCTTCGCCCGGCTCACCCGCGGTCCAGCCAGGCCCCGAGCAGCGCACCGATCCCCACGCCGATCATGGCCCCGAAGCCGGCGCCGAGCGCGCCGCTTCCGGCCGCCTGCCCGATCACCCCGCCGATCCCTGCGCCGAGGGCGAGGCCGGCGAGCCCCCCGAGGAGCATCCCGCGCGCCGACCAGCCGAGCCCGCGGTCCTCCGTCGGCGACGACTGCACCCGCCAGCCGCAGGCGGGCTCGAACTGGTTCATGACCTCCGCGAACGGCTCGTAGTCGCGCGTGCTGACCAGCTCGCCCTCGCCCATGATGTCGGCCTTCTCGTAGCGGTTGTCGCCGTAGCAGACGGGGTCGTTGCGGGCGCAGCGGACGTGGCTCAGCCCGAGGTGGTGCCCCATCTCGTGCTCGACCGTCGTCTGGTGGCGGCCGTCGTCTCGCTCGCGGCGCTCGGTCGAGATCCGCCCGATCCCCATCTCGTACTCCGCGCCCCTCGGCCCCTGACCCGTGTAGTGCGACTCCGACCCCGCCTCCGGGGCGGAGAGCACGCTGACCGTCAGGTGCGGCTGCTCGCGCGGCGGCCCGCCGCCGGGGTCCGACACGTCGACCACGTGGAGCCTCGGCATCACCCGCGGGCACGGATCCGCATCGCACGCGCCCGACGGCACCAGGAAGTGGCGGAAGCTCCAGCGCCTGGTCACGACCTCGATGAACCGGCGCTTCCACGGCCCCTTCTCCTCCTCGGCCCACCTGTCCGGCACGTCCCGGAACTTGAAGTCCGCCTTCACCGTGAGGTCGAGCAGACACTGGGACCGGTCGAGGGCGGCGTCGAACCGGTTGCCGCCGCGGCCCACGTTGCGGAGCGGCGGCGGGTTCGTCGGCCGCGGCGGGGCGGGGGCCCCCGCCGCCGGCGCGGCGCCGGCCGGCTGGCGCTGCACGGTGCCGGCCGGGGCCGCGCTCACGCGGGCGGGCGCGCCGGAGCCGCCGGCGGCCACGGCCTCCGCCTCGGACTCGAGCTGCGACTCGCCGGCTGCCGGCCCTCCGGCCCCGGCTCCCGACCCGCCGGCCTGCTGTGCGACGTGCGTCAGCTCGTGAGCCAGCAGGCGGCGGCCCTCGGGGCGGTCGGGTTGGTAGCGGCCGGCGCCGAAGACGACGTCGCGGCCGACCGTGTACGCGTCCGCGTCGAGGGCGCGCGCCGACTCCGCCGCCGCCGCGTCGGCGTGGACGCGGACGCTCGAGAAGTCGCGGCCGAGGCGCGGCTCGAGGACGGCGCGGGCGGCCGGCTCGAGCGGGCGGCCGGACGAACGGGCGCCCTCCACCACGGCCGAGCGGGGCATCGGCCGGCGCGCCGCCTCGCGCGCGGCCCGGCACTGCACGCACTCGCCGGTCGGGCCGAGCGGCTTGCCGCACGCGCAGGTCCCCCGCTGCGCGGTCTCGACCGCGATCACCTCACGCCTCCACGGTGCTCGTCAGGCCCTTCGGGATCGGCGGCGCCGTGACCGGGAGCAGCGCCGACACCGGGCCGAGCTGCCGGTAGCCGTGCTCGTCGATGACGTGCACCACCCACGGGTCCACCACGTAGTGCTCGCGGCCGCCGGCGTTCAGCGCGTTCCGCAGGTCGCTGCCGCTGGGCGCGAGGCGGTTCGGCCCCGTCTGCCCCTTCGGGTTCATGTGGGTGTGGTACGTCGCCAGCACGGGCTCGTCCTCCCCGCAGACCCTGCGGCCCTCGTCGCGGGTCTCGATGATGCGCGACGTGGTCCCCGTGAACTCCTTCGAGAAGTGGCAGCGCGTCGTCTCGGGGTCGACCGGCCCGAAGAACACGCCCGCAACCTCCATGTACTCGCCCTTCGCGTCGGCGGCGCGCGACCTCGCGTAGGACGCCGCCATCGCGGACTTGACGTCGGAGCGCTCGATCGCCCGGCCCTCGGTCTTCCGAGCTCGGGCTTGATCGGGAACCGCGCGCGCAGGGCGGCCCAGCGCTCGTCCAGGTACGCGCGCTCGGAGCGCCCGAGTCCGGTGCGCAGGTCCTCGATCGTCAGCCAGTCGTCGCGGTGGGCGTCGGAGGTGGGCCCGACCTGGTTGACGATCTCGAGCAGCTCCGCGTCGCTCGACTCCTCCACCACCTTCAGGATCGCCCGGTGCTTGAGCCGCCCGCCGCCGCCGCGGAGCATCTCGATGATCAGCACGCGCCGGTCCTTGGGCGACAGCGGCAGCGCCTGGCGGTCCTGCACCCACAGCGTGACCGCGTCGCGGGCCAGCTCGGCGCCGTCCGGGCCGAACTCCGCGCGCGACCTGCCCCTCACACCGTCGACGAACTTCCGCACGGCCGCTATCCGGTCCCTCGACAGAGGCTCGGCGCCGATCTCGCTGCCGAAGACCTTGCCCGCGAGCCCGCCTAGGAGCCAGCCGGCCCCGTAGCCGATCGCGCCGCCGAGGAGGCCGCCCAGGATGCCGCCGCCGAACCCGCCCACGTCCTGGCTCCTGCCGCCGAGGACGGCGCCGCCGATCGCGCCGCCCACGATCCCGAGCCCGAGCCCGATCCACCGGCCGATGCGCGAGCCGGACTGGAACGCGGTGCGCTCGGTGCGCTCCAGGACGTCCCTGAAGCGGGCCATGTTGTCGCCGCCGTGCGTGTAGCCGACGACCACCTCGCCCTCCCGCCGCCGCTCCACGAACATGTGTGTCTCGGGCAGGTTCGGGACGTCCGCGTCGCCCCTGCGAAGGGCCTTCAGGAGGACGGTGTTCGGGTGGCCCTCGTCGGTGTCGACCTGCACCACGCGGAGCCGGATCCTGTGCTGCTCGCCGGCCCGCTCCCTCACGAGGTCCGCGAGGTCCCCGAGCAGCGCGTGGCAGTTCTCGCACCAGCCGGCCGAGAGGACGAGCACCGTCACGGTGTCGAGCCGGAGGAACGCGTCGAGCGGGCGGCCGCCCGCCTCCTCGACGCCGGCGGGCGGCGGCTTGCGCGTCGACTCCTCCGACGCCGGCTCGCGGCCGGCGGCCTGGCGCTGGATCGCGCTCGCGAGGCCGGCCGGGAGCGGCGACAGCGTCCCGACGGGGCGGCCGCGGGCCGCCGCCCGCGAGGCCGCCTCGGCCTCCGCCTCGAGCCCGTCGGCCGCCGCCGACCCGGCTCCCGCCGCCCGAGGCCGTGCCTGCTGCGCCACGTGGCCCAGCTCGTGCGCGAGCAGCCGCCTGCCGCGCGCGGTCTCCGGCGCGAACCGGCCGCTAGCGAACACGACGTCGGTCCCGACCGTGAAGGCCGCCGCGGACTCGGCCCGCGCGAGGGCGTCGGCGGCCGCGTCGTCGTGCACCCGGACGTCGCTGAAGTCGCGGCGGAAGCGGCGCTCCATCGGCGTGCGCACCGGCGCCGGCAGCGCCCGGCCGGCGCCCGGGACGACGGCCGCCCGCCGCTCGGGCAGGGCGCCGCGCGACTCGGCGGTCGCGGCCGCCCCGGCACGGCCCGCGTCGCGCGCCTCGGCCTCGCCGGCGTGCCCGGGGCCGGCGGCGCGCGCCGCGGTCACGCGTTCGGCGGCTTCCGCGGGGCGCGGGGCCTCGTGCCGCCGCCGCGCGGCTGGGGCTTCGGCTTCGGCGGCTCGACCGGCTTCTTCGGCGGCCGCTTGCTCGGCGGGCGCGGCCTCGGTCGCGGCTTCGGGTCCTCCCGCGCCGGCGCCGCCGCGCAGGCGAGCCGCTCGAAGGCGCAGCGAAGGTCGATCGCGCCGTCGTCGGTCACGAGCGCGAGCGGCGCGAAGTGGTAGACGGGGCCGTGCGGATCGCACGCCGGCGGGTCGTCCGGGTCGCCGGGCCACTCCACGTCGCCGGTCTCGGTCCGGGCCGGGATCACCCAGTACTCGCCCGACCGGAAGCGGCCGCTCGCGAACTGCACTTGGACGCCGTCCTCGAGCTCGACCCACTCGTCCGGGCCGGGGATCGGAAGTGCGCCTCCCTCGAAGGCGTCCTGCGGCCCGCCGTGGTCCCAGCGCCGCAGCAGCGGGTGGCGGTCCGCGTCGAAGCCGCCGGTCAGCTCGCGGTCGAGCGTGACCCGGCGCTCGAGCTCGTCGATCGCCTCGACCCGGTAGAGCGGCTCGGGCGGGAAGAGCTCGTCCCTCACGTCGGCGAGCGCCCGCTCGTCGTCGACCAGCTCGACCCACTGGCCGACCTCGAGCGAGAGCAGGTCGTCGCGCCCCAGCGACTGGACCACCGCCTGGCTGCCGGCTACGGACTCGACCGGGAAGACGACCGAGCCGTTGTCGCGCGACCACTTGAAGGTCGGCGTGGGCGTGCTCTCGCCGACCTCGCCCCCGACGTGGACCTGGACGCGGTAGAGCTGGTTCTCGAACCCGCGGTAGCGGGCGAACGGCGACAGCGTGCACGGGTCCTCGGTCGGGTCGCCCGAGCGGCCGCGGGCGCGCAGCCGGGCGCCGGTCGCGCCCTGGAGCGCCGTGCCCCAGCCCTCGTCCGCCCAGCGCTCCAGGATCTCCTCCCGGACCTTGTCCGGGTCCTTGGCGCCCGGCTCGATGGGGTCCTGGCCGCCGGGGACGAACGGGGTGGCCCTCACCTGCGCGACCACCTTGGTCCGGGCGGCCGAGTCGGCGCCGGTGGCGCCGAGCGCCACGTCGCGCACGTGCGGCGCCTCGACCGCCGTCACGAGCCGCTCCCACACCATCAGGTAGACGAGGAACGGGAGCTGGTCGGGCAGCACGTCCTGCGCGCGCTCGCGGTCGAGGAACACGTCGGGCTGCGCGTAGTAGCGGGTCCAGCCCTCCCTGCCGTCCTCGGCGGCGGCGTGGGCCGCGTGCCTCTCGTCCTCCGCGGGGACGTCCTTCGGCGGCTCCTCGTCGGGCGCCGCCGCCGGCGCCGAGCACGGCGACGGCACGCCGCTCTCGACCAGGATGCCGTCGACGTAGTAGCGGCCCGGGCCGATCCACAGGTCCGTGACCACCCGCTGGTCCTCGGTCACCGGCTCGACCTCGAACCCGAGCCCCGCGCGCGGCCCGCCGAACGGCCCGATCACGTCGGCCGTGAACGTGCGCAGCAGGTGGAGCAGGATCGCGGTGCTCTCGTTGTCGTCGGCCTCGATCCCGACGCGGCCCTGGAGCCGCACCACAGACGAGTAGCCGTTCGCCCGCTCGAACGTCAGCCGTGAGAAATCGCCGAACATGTCCCCGTACATTGCTCTCCTAGGTCGCGAAGATGAGTCCGGCTTCCATGCCGGCTGGCGTGTACTCGTCCAGCGCGGCGCGGAGGTTGTCCGTGCGCTGGGGCTCGAAGAGGTCGTGGAACGCGCCCATCTCGGACTCGTCCTCGGCACCGCGCCGGATCTCGTCGGCGCAGCGCTGGGAGAGGCGCGCGTATGTCGGCGTCCCGTAGCGGACGCTCTCGAAGCGGGGCGCGACCCGCGCGCGCTCGCGGTCGGCGTCGGCCGCGTCCGCGGCCGCGACCGCGAGGTCCGGCTGGCACTGGTAGCGGCGCGGGGTGCGCGAGCCGGGCGCCACGTACGAGAACCGGATGCAGCCGATCTGGCGGCGGGCCACGTGAACGCGGTCGCGGAGGACGGCGTCCTCCGCCAGCTCGATCGCGTGGGTGCGGACCTCGCCGAGCACCGTGGTCCGCACCAGCCTCAGGACCGCGTGGGCGTGGCGCAGCTCGGGCCCGCCGACGGCGTCCAGCTCGGGTCCCGTCGAGTCGAGGATCGAGTCGGCCAGCGAGATGCAGACGGGGTCGGTCTCGACCTCGTCCGCGTTCACGCGGATCGTGCCGAGGATCGAGCGCTCCACGCAGAGCGTCGCGGTCGTGTCGTCCATCTCGACGCTCGGCTCCTCCTCGTGCTGGGGGCAGCACTCCTCGTCGAGCGCCCAACCGGGGACCAGCGTGCAGTGGCGGACCCGGACCTCGCCGAGCGCGCCCGTGAGCTGGAGGCTGCGGCCGGTCAGGAGCAGTCCGTCGAGCACGAGCCGCGCCGGCGCGGGCGGGCAGCCGTCGTCCGACCCGCCGTCCTCGGCGGCGACCCCGCGGACCCGCATCTGGTCCGGGCGGTTCGAGTACCAGTCGAGGAGCCGGATCACCGGGCGAGCGCCGTCCGCGGCCCGCAGCTCGAGCCGCTCGCCCGCCCGCAGCTCGATGTCGATCGCCTCCTGGTAGGCGCCGCTGTCGACGATCTCGATCACCGCGTCCGCGAGCCGCGTGCGGTCCGCCTTCCTCTTCGCCGCGCCCTGGTCCTTCCGCCACCGCTCGACCGCGTCCATGATCCGGGTGAGCTCCTCCTCGGGGCCGACGCGGTACAGCGGGCGGGTGCCGGCCGGCCGCAGCGAGCGCGGGTACTCGCCGCCGCCGATGTCGTCCGCGAACCCGTAGTGCCAGCTCACCCACACGCCCTGGTCGGGCGCGTTCCGCGGCGAGAAGACGATCCGGCCGAGCACCGGGTCGATCGCCACCTGGTCGTGCTGCGGGCGGTACGCCCACTCGCTCAGGTCGGCGACCACGACCTGCTCCGGCGGGATCGGCCGGTCCGCCGAGTCGCGCCAGACCTGGAGGCTCTTGCCCTCCCCGTAGTAGTCGAGCAGCCGCGCGTCCATCGGCCGGCGGCGGATCCACGACGGGACGCTCGACTCGTCCGCCACGTGGCTCGGGCCCGGCTCGGGCACCGGACGCGCCACGAGCGGCGCGTCGTTGCCGAGGATGCTGAACGTGTAGTGGTTGCGCGCGCGGTCGATGCAGAGCGCCGGCGCACGCGTGAGCGAGTACGGCTTCAGGCGCCAGGCGAACAGCGCGACGTTCGGGATGTCGAACTGCGAGCGGCGCCGGTGGGCCGCGATCCGCGGGACGGAGACCAGGTGCGCCAGCTCCTCGAACGGCCCGTCGTGGCGGTCCAGCGCGTCGCCGTCGCGCATGCCGGCGGTCAGCCGGCGGTCGAGCCGGACGTGGCGGACGTGCTGGCGGAGGGCGAGCAGCCGGTACTCCTCCACGGCGCGGGCGGGCCAGCCGGCCACGCCCGCGGCGAGCAGCTCGAGGAGCGCGAGCGTGCCCTTGCGGCGGCGGGCGGCGATCATGCCCGCCACCGCCCGGCGCGGGAAGACCACCCGGTTTCGCCGGAGCGCCTCGACCCCCCGCTCGGAGGCCAGCTCGCCGAGCGGCCGCGGCGGGCGCCAGCCGACGAGGTCGCCGATGTACGGGACCGCCCAGTCCTCGGCCGTCTCGACGAACCAGTTCTCGTAGAGGCGCTCGAGATCGGCCTCCACGACCTCGACCTGCTCCTCGATCACCTGGAGGAGCGCCCGCAGCGGCTCGCCCTGCTCGACGTCGCGGCTGCGGTAGATGGCCGGCAGCAGCCGGTAGAGGCGGTCGTCGCTCACCGGATCTCCCTCAGCAGCACGGTGTCGGGCGCGGTCGGCGAGATCACGGCGAGCTGCGCCGGGACCACGCGGTAGGCGCGGCGCGGGCCGTCGTCCGCCGCCGGCCAGCCGCCCGGCTTCCGCTCCACCGTCGCGAGCCGCACCGCAAGGTGCTCCGCCGGCGGCGGCGCCAGCAGGTCCGCCAGGCCGTCGGGGTCCTCGGTCAGGTCCGCCTCGCCGATCGTCGCGAGACCGTCGACGTCGACGTGCTCGACGCCGGGGACCGACTGGATCGCCGACACGACGCGGCTCAGGTGGACGCCCTCGCCCAGCTCGCGGCGCTCGAAGCCGAACGCCTCGGCGAGGGCCGCGCGGACGCGCGGCTCGACCGTGGCCCACTCGCGGTCGGGCGCCACGCGGACGCCGGCGTCGAGCGCGATCAGGAGCAGCTCGCGGACGGCCACGTCGACCCGCAGGTGGGGGTCGCCGCACGCCGCGAGCGCCCTCCGCAGGGCCACCATCAGGTCCGAGGTCGGCGCGATCGGCGCGTCGTCCGCGCCGGCGACCGTCAGGTGCACGAAGCGCTGGCGCCCGTCCGAGAGCAGGGCGGCGGACGCCTTGCCGAACCCCGCCCGCGCGCGCGTGAACTCCTCGTAGTCGAGGACGGAGACGAGCCGCTCGAGCGCGAAGGTGGAGGTGGGCACGCCGCGACGGGCCGAGTCGCGACCGTCGCGGTCGGCGCCGCCGGTGGCCGGCAGCGGGTTCACGACGGCCGTCACGCCGAGCGGCTTGGTCGTGAGCTGGCTGATCTGTCCCGCCCTGACGTTCCCGGCCCGCCCGGTCCCGGTGCGGTAGCGGAGGCGCACGTTGTCGCTGCCGGTCGTGGGCCGCGCGCCGTGATCGCGGCCGTCGCCCGTGTGCGCCGCGGTCCGGTCGTCCTCGCCCGTGGTGGTGAAGTAGCCGCGCTCGCCCGGCCCGAGGTCGAGCAGCGACTCCTCCTCGTGCCAGAGGACGTCGTCCACGCGGAGCTCGAGCGTGCTCGCCGCGCCGAGGGCGGTCGCGGCCGGCAGGTGGGTGAGCGGGAACTGGCTCAGCGGGAACTCCTGGAGCGGCTGCGACGCGTCGCCGGCGGCCGGCGCCTCGAGCCGCGACTCGCCGTGGGTGACCTTGACGACGTTCGCCTGCACCCTGCACGTGTCGCGGCGGTAGCTGTAGGCGAGCCGGGTCGAGAGGACCAGGGTCGTGTGGAGCAGGTCGCCGGTGCGGGCCGGGTCGGCGCTCTCCTCGGTCCCCGCCACCATCGCCAGCTCGGCGCCGGTGACGCCGGTCGCGCCCGGCACGTCGGTCCGCTCTCCGGAGACGACAACCCAGCGGCCCGCCGGGAGGTCCGGGTACAGCCCCGCGAGCTCAATCCGGCTCCCCTCGACGTCGTCCTCCAGGCGCTCCGGCGCGAGCTCGAGGCGCTCGCCCCTGAAGCGAACGGTCGTGGCGCGCAGCTGGGCGAACTCCGCGTCGTCGTCGAGCCACTCGTCGGCGAGCTGGAGAACGGTCACGCGACCCGACATGTCGTACGCGGCGAAGCCCACGTCGTGGACGCGCTCGACCGTCGTGACCAGCGGCTCGGAGCCCGGTCGCTCGACGACCACCTCGGTCCCGGGCAGGACGCCCTCGTAGACGGCGTCGAGCGGCAGCAGGCTCTGCCACGTGGGCAGCTCGCCGGCGGCGCCCCGCGCCCCCGGCGGCGCCGCGCCGACGAGCGTCGGGATCGGGATCGGGTCGGGCGACTCGGTCTTGCCGAAGATCGTCCAGTCCTGCCCGGTCGGCTGGCCGTCGCTGTTGCGCGGCGGCGGCGCCGCGGCGCCGAACGGGGCGGCCACCGCGCGCGGCGCCACGGCGACCGGCGGCTCGTACGCGCGGCGGCGGTAGGTCGCGCGCGCCCGGCCCAGCACGCCCTCGAGGCGCCTGTCGACCGCCGTGATCAGGTGGGGGATCGCGCCCGAGAGCTCGCCGAGCACGTCGCCTCTCGACCGGAGCAGGTCGGCCGCCCTGGCGGGCGGGACGCTCGGCGGCATGCGGAGCGCCTCGATCAGGGCGAGCTGCGGGTTTCGCCCCTTTCTGTGGCCGTCCGCGGCCGCGGCCTCGACCGCGATCTCGGCGCCGCCCTCGCCGGCGAGCGTGGGGTCGTCGCCCACCGCGAGCGGCTCGAGCTCGACCGCGGTCCGGTCCTCGTCGGGCACGGTCGTCACCGCGGTCACGACGCGCGCCAGCGTGTCCCCGTCGTCGCGCGCGAGCAGCAGCCGGTCGCCGGCCTTCAGGTTCGTGGCGGTGCCCACGAGCCCGATCGACCCGGCGATCGCGGCCTCGTCGCGCAGCGCGGGCCGGTGGCGGCGGACCGGCAGCTCGCTCCAGTCGCCGCGCGCCTCGAGGTCGTCGGAGGTCTCGAACGACTGCGGCAGCTCGCCGGGGCCCGGGACGGTCACGCTGCGCGCGCCGGCCGGGATCGTGGTGACCGTGCCGGGGTCGACCGTGTAGGCGACGTACGTGCTGGACGAGACGCCCGGCCGCAGCCGGTAGCCCACGAGCCGCGCCAGCTCGAGGATCGACCGCCGCTCGTCCGCCGTCCTCAGGTAGCCCTCGTTCGCGATCCGCTCGGAGTAGAAGGTGAGGACGTCTGCGACGGTCGCCCACGCGTCGAGCAGCGCGATCGCCGGGTCGTCGCGGCGGCGGGACGTGAGGGCCGCGAGCGGCCGCGGGGGCGGGTCGCCGCGGTCGGACAGCTCGTGCGAGGTGAGCCGCGCGAGCATCGCGTCCAGGAAGCTGCCGTGCGTGCCGGCGCGGTACTCGATCGCGTCGAGGCCGGGGCCGTTGCGGACCGCGGCGCGCTCCGCGCGCGAGCCGACGCCCTCGCAGCACCCGCACGGGAGGCCGCGGCCCCCGCATCCGCACCGGGCGCTCACAGGCCGCCCCTCAGCTCGAGCTCGAGCCGGCCGCGCTCGGGGAAGCTCGGGTCGCCGTCGAGGCGGGCGACCTCGAGCGGCCCGAGCCTCAGAACGCCTGTCGCGAGCGCGGAGTCGTCGGTCTCGAACATGCGCCGCAGGTGCCGGACCTCGACCCACTCGACCCCCGGCACCGCCTGCACGGCGGCGACGATCGCGCTGGCCGCGACGCCCTCGCCGAACGTCTGCTCGTCGGGGGCGAACATGCCGCGCGGCCCGAGCAGCTCGGCGATCCGGACGCGGACGTGGCCGCGCTCGTAGCCGGGCGCGACGCAGACCTCGAGCCCGAGGTCGAGCGACGCGTACTCCGCCGGGCGCACCGAGAGGTCGTGGCCCATCCGCCGGTAGCGCTCCAGGCGGTCGCCGATCGAGCGCAGCAGCTCCGGCGGCGGGCGGTCGGTGCCGAGCGGGTCCACCCCCACCCGCGCCTCGTACCAGCTCCCGGTCCACCGCAGTCGCGCGACGGCCCGCTGGACGCCAGGCTGCTCGCCGGCGAGCGTGGCGTAGTCCCCGCCCGTGACAGCCCGCTCCAGGCGGCGGCGGAACGCGTGCGGGGCGACCAGCTTGACCTCGCGCTCCGGCTCCGGGTCCGTGCCGCCCTCCGCCGCGAGCGGGTTGCGGACGCGGCGGATCGCGCTCGTGCGCGTGGTGCACAGCGCGATCCGGCCGATCGCCTCCGCCGCGACGTTGCCGGCGGTGCCGTTGCCGACCCGGTAGCGGGCCACGAGCGTCGCGCCCGGGACCGGCACGGGCACGTCGCCGGCCGCGTAGCCGAAGCGCAGGTGGAGCCGCCCGTCGTCGTCGACCTCGCCCACGAAGTGGCGCTCGCGCCCGTGCACGTCGAGCAGGTCGCGGCGCGGCGTCCACGGCACGTCGGCCGCCTCCGCCGCCGGCCCCTCCGGCGGGCCGTCCGGGAACTCGTCGAGCGAGACCGCGGGCAGCGCCTCGCGCGGGTCGGAGGCGAGCGCGCCGCTCGCGGGCCCCCACAGAGCGGGGCTGCCCGGGTCGAGCGGCGCGGCGTAGCGCTCCCCCCAGAGGCCGCCCAGCTCGGCGACCTCGCCGGCGTCCAGCACGTAGCCGGCGCCGGCGCGGCGCGCCAGCCAGTCGGTGCGCTCGAGCTTGCGCTGGAGGAGCTCGTGCTCGAGCCCCAGCAGCGTCTCGAGCGACTCTGCGGCGTCCGCCGGCGCGGAGTCGATGCCGGCCTCGACGACCGCCCGGCCGCCGAACACGGTCACGAGCCAGTCGCGCTGCTCCTCCGTCAGCTCGGCCCCCTCGCGCAGGTCGGCCAGCAGCGCGCGGAGGTCCGCCTCGACGGCCTCGGCGATCCTCGCCGCGATCGCCGCCTGGAGCGCGGCGATGCGGGCCGGGCTCGGCAGCGGCGCGGCCTGGGTGACGGGCAGGCCCGCGAGGACCGGCTCGAAGCGGACCGGCTCGGGCTCGGGGTCCGAGGGCGCGCAGATCCCCTCGCAGCCGGGGAGCGGGGTCTCCGCCGGCGGCACGTCGAGCCGCTCGCGGTCGCCGCCGCAGAAGTCGATCCAGCGCCCGTGGTCGGCGAGCACCACGTTGCCGCGCGCGACGCTGACAGGCTCGACCGGCTCGCAGTCCTCGCCGGCGAGCGACGAGAGGCAGAGCGGGAACCGAAGCGCGTCCTCGGCGGCCCACGCCACCTCGACGACCGGCTGGTCGTAGGCCGCGTCGCGGCCCCGCACGACCTCCGTGAGCCGCACGGCCTGGCGGTGCGCCGGGTCGGCGTCGGCGGGGTTGCCGGTCGCGGGCCCCACGACCTCCTCGAGGATCAGGACGTCGCCGGGCGCGAGGGCGAGCGGGCGGTCGCGGTCCTTCGCGGGCTGGCCGTCCTTCAGCGTCGCGCGCGTGGCGCCGACCGGGAGGCAGCACTCGGAGTCGCCCCACGTCCACAGCTCGATGCGGTTGTGCGCCGGCGACAGCGACACCTCGCGCGGCCCCATCGGGTGGAACGCCTGCGCCGCGTCGAGCTCGCGCGGCTTCAGCTCGTCGAACGCGACGCTCGGGGGATCGGCCGTCCCCGTCAGGAACACGAGGTCGTCCGGCGCCAGCGTCAGCGGCGCGTCGACCTCGACGCACACCCACGCGCGCGCGTTGGCGCCGTCGTGCATCGCGTAGTCGACGAGCCGCGCGTGCCGCCGCACCGACCGCCGCAGCCGCGCCGTCTCCAGGTACGCCTCGGTGCCGACCGCGTCCTGGAGGTAGCTGAGCTGGTCGCCCGCGTACGCGAGCACCTCGACGAGCGCCATCTGGACGTCCGGCGCGTGGCGCTCGCGCCAGTCCGGCATGACGAGCGCGAGGCGATCGAGGATCAGCCGGCGGAAGGTCTCGTAGTCCTTCGCCAGGTACGAGATCTCGGGCTCGTCGCGCTCGGGCGGTGGGCAGTCGTCCGCGGGCTCGCAGTCGAGCGGGCTCGGGCAGCCGGCCTTGAACGAGAGCTCGACGCAGGAGTAGCGCGGGTCGAAGCCCTCGAGCGGCTCGCGGCCGGGCCGTCCGTCCGGCCGCCGCTCGACCACGCACAGCGTGTACGTCGAGAAGTCGCCGAAGCGGTCGACCCTGACCTTCATGCAGTCGTCGAGGTCGGGGTCCTCCTCGCGGCACAGCGTCACGCCGACGACCTCGATCCCGGTCACGCGTTCGCCGCCGTCGATCCGCACGTTGCCGACCCCGATCTTCTCGGGCGCCTTCTGGAGGAACGTGACGGTGATCGTGAGCTGGTCGTCGCTCACCTCGACGTAGTCGATCCCGTTCAGCCCGAGCTGCCGCACGCGGCCGCGCCGCTCGGTCCCGACGCAGGCGAGGTCGGTCGCGCTCATCCGCCCACCGACCGCTCGATCGTCGCGGCGCGCTCCTCGCCGGTGCGGAGCACGACGTAGCGGAGGTCGATCCTCAGCGTCGACTCCTCGGCGGTCGCCTCGAGGTCCTCGACGCGGATCACGTCGCCGAGGTACTGCTGGAGCGCGGCCTGCATCGCGAACTGGAGCGCCCCGGCCAGCTCGGGGCTGTTCGGCGCGAACACGAGCTGGAGCAGGCCGCTGCCGAGGTCCGGCCGCATGACGCGCTCGCCGGGGTTCGTGAACAGCAGCTGCTCGATCATCTCGAGCACGTGCCGGTCGTCGCCGCACGTCGCGGTCGTGCCGTCCTCGAAGCGGATCGGGAAGGCGACGTTCACGCGCCGGCCACCCTCGCCTGCTGGACCGAGACGATCGCCGGCCCCTGCGGCGCCTGGTCGACGGCCTGGCCCACGCCGTCGCCCGACCCGGCCGGCGACGCCTGGAGCAGCGCGGGCATCCCCATCACCTTCACGCGGCCGGCGACGTTCCCCCACTGCACGAGAACGCACGGGTGCGGCGTCCCGCTCGGCGGGAACGGGCACCCGGTCACGACGAGCGAGCTCGGCAGCGTGGCGACCGCGACCGGCAGCCCCATCGCGAGGACGCGCGTGTTCGGCGTCGCGACCTGCACCGGCGCCAGGTGAGAGCACGTCATGACCGTCCCCTTGGTCACGAGGAAGCCCGGCACGTCAGGTCACCACCAGCGCCGGCGGGTTGATCGAGACGGTCGGCCCGACCAGCGAGATCGAGGCGCCCTTGCCGTTCTGGATCACGATGCCGGCCTCGCTGATCACGATCCCGGCCTTGCTCGCGAGCTGGAGCATGATCCCGGTGGCGGGGTTGCCGCTGATCAGCAGCGAGTTCTGGGTGACCGTCTGGAGCATGATGTTCGGGGCGACCGGTGCGCCGGCCAGGGCGAGCGCCGGCACGTCGCCCGCGCCCCAATAGCAGCCGCTCCAAATCGGGTAGTTCGGGTCGCCGCCCTCGAACTCCATCCACACCGCGGTCCCCGGCGGCGGCAGCATGAACGCCCCGCTCTGGATGCCGGTGAGCGGCAGGCACGGCGTGGCCCAGCTGCTCGGCACGGGCCCGAGCACGTCCGGCACCGTCGCGGTTATCCGACCCTGGAGCTGCGGGTCGACGTTGCTCACGACGGTGCCGCGGTACTTGCCGTAGTACCTCTTCCCGCCGCCGTTCTGGTCGCTCATGGCACCACCTTGGGAGTGATCGAGATCAGGCCGTCGCGAACGAGCGTGAAGCTCTGCTTGTACTCGCCGCGCTTGATCGTGTGGGTCACGCTCTTGACGAAGTAGAGGCCGTCGTAGGCCAGCCCCGCGCCGCGGACGCCGACGAGGCCGCGCGACTTCAGCACCCGCCCGTAGCGGAGCACGTCGAGCTGCCCGCTGGCGGTGATCGCGTCGGCCGAGTTCGCCGAGTGCGCGATGCCCACGAGCAGCGCCCGCGCCGCGCTCATCTTCGCCACGTTGCTCAGCGGCCGCGTGCGGAACGCCGTGGCCGGCTTGATCGCGAGCGGCGGCTTGAGGATGCTCACGTCGGGGATCGGGATGGGGATCGGGACCTTGTGCGTTATCGGGTCGAGGACCACGATCGTCGGCTGCTCGCGGGCCATCCCGTCGTAGGTGAAGCTGAGCGACTCGACGTTGCTCTCGCCGTCCATGCCGACGTTCAGCGCCGGCTGGGGAATCCCGATCCGGATCTCCGGCCCGAAGTACGCGAAGCTCTGGTTCGGCAGCGGCCCCGGGTCGATGTAGAACACGTAGCCCGACTCCTCCGCCATCTGCTGGATGAACGCGAGGTCGGTGCTGTTCTGGGTGAACCAGCGCTCGGTCGGGCTGTCGATCGCGTCGATGATCGGCGGGATCACGAGCGGCACGACGCCGTTCAGCAGGTACGGCAAGAGGGCCAGGTTGATCTTCGCGTAGTCGGGGAGCGCCGGCATCGGGATCCGCCGGTGGTCGAGACCCATCAGGAGCGACACGTCCTCGCCGGTGACCGTGAGCGTCGTCTTGCCGGGCTCGTTGCTCGCCGACAGCTCCTGGCGCGTGACGATCCCGTCCATCAGGACGTTCGGGAGGCCGTTCACGGTCACCACCAGGACGACGCGGATCTTCGGGTCGAAGTAGCCGGCCGGGATCAGCGTGGTGTTGATCGCCGACTCCTTCGCCACGCTGAACGTGAGCTGGAAGCCGCTCGAGCCGGTGCTGCTGGAGGTGATCTGCACGCCGGTCAGCGACTCGACCACGTTGCGCGGCGCGGGCAGCGCGACGAACGGGCCCATCAGCAGCGAGAGGTGGATGCCCTCAACCATCGATCGCCGGGGTCGGGATGCCCTCGGGCAGCGTGACGCGGATGCGGCGGCCGGCCACCTCGAGGTCGCTGCCGCGCATCGCGCCGTTCGCGTCGCACAGGCGCCACCACTGGAGCGGGTCGCCGAGGTGCCGTGCGGCCAGGCCGTCCACGCGCTCGCCGGCCTGGACCTCCTCCTCGGACAGCGTGGAGAAGCGCTCCGGCGGCGGCACGAAGCGGCGCCTGACGTAGGCGGCCTCGCGCCCGTCCGGGAGCGTGACCTTCGCGAGCTCGAGGCCGGCGTAGCGGCTCGTGACCGGGAACGGCGTCTGCGGCGGGAGCGCCGGGGCGGGTGCGAGCGGGTCGGTCACGGCAGCGCCTGGACCCCGAGGTTGGAGAGCTGGCCGGCGGCCGCCATCGCCGCGAGCCGCTCCTTGAGCTGGTGGTGCGCGAAGTAGATCGCGCCGCCCTTGTGCGAGAGGCCGAGGTCGGTCGTGGTCAGCACCCGCATGCCGAGGCTCACCTTCGCCCGGATCGGGTTGAGCAGCGAGTCGAACGCCTCCTCGGTGACGCTGAACTCGGTGATGCGGACCGGGACGATCCGCTGCCGGCTCCAGACGAACAGCGTGAGCGGCGCCTCCAGCGGCGCGACCTCCAGCGAGCCGCTCCCCGCCTCGGCGTCGGCCGCGGCCACGGCGCCGCTCGACGGGTAGACGAGCGTCTCCAGCACCGCGAGCTGCGGCGAGATCCCGAGCTTCGTGGCCTGGTCGCCGCCGGGACCGGTCGGCTGCTCGAGCTGGTCGGTGGCGTCGATCTCGACCTCGACCTTGAGGGTCTCGTTGGGCGGCCCCTTCAGCCGCAGCGCCTCGAGGCGGTCGCCGCCCTCGCCGCCCACTCCCTGCGCCTGGATCGTCCGCGTGAGCGTGTCCGGGTTGTACTGCATGGCGATCACCCGCAGCACCCGCGAGGTGTCGGGGTCCATCAGCACGATGCCGCCGCGGGCGAGGCGGGGGGAGAGCGGGAACGTCATCCGCCGCCCCCGCTGAACGCGCCCGCGGCCGCCGCGATGCCGAGGCCGGCCAGCGCCAGGCCGGCGAGGACCCCCAGGACGATCCCGAAGATCGCCCACCCGCTGAGGCCGGCAGGCCTCGGCGTCCAGGTGCATCCGGTGAGCTCGCCGAGGAGGTCCGCGAAGATCGAGTAGTTGCCGGGCGTGACCGTCGACCCGTAGCCCATGATGTTGTCGCGCTGCTCCGGCGTGCGCCCGTAGCACTCCTTCTCGCTGAGCGTGCAGGCGATGTGATGGATGCCGAGCATGTGGCCGAACTCGTGCTCGGACGTGGTCTGCACGTGCTCCTCGCCGCGCTCGAAGACCCTGCGCTCGCCGCGTCCCACGTTGACCGGCTCGTTCTGCTCGTTGACGGTGCTCGGCCGGACGTCGCCGTAGTGCAGCCGAGCGGTCTCGTGGTAGGTCGTCGACTTGTCGCCCGACGGAGAGTCGTTGATCACGTCGATCGTCCAGTGAGGGGACCCGCCGGCGGCGTCCGCGTCCACCGGGTTGACCACGACCGCGACACGCTGGTTCGTGGCGCCGGCGCATTCGCCCTGGCGCTCGAGCACGTAGCGCTCGCTCCACCGCTCGTGGACCTGGGCGATGTAGTCGCGCTTCCAGGCGTCCTTGTCGGACTGCGTCCACCGGCTGCGGCTGAGGAACTGGTCGGTCGACTCCCTGAAGTCGAACTTGATGCGAACGGTGATCGTCAGCACGCCGTTCGCGTCGTCGTAGCGGGCGTGGTAGCGGCGGCCGCCGGGCCGGTCCACGTCGCGGTTGCGGTCGGCGGGCGCGGCCGCGCGTCCCGTCGTCGCCGGGGCCGCGGTGGTCGCCTGCTGGCGCTGGACGGCCCCGGCCGGGGCGGCGCTGAGCGGCGGGGCGGCGCGGCCGGCGCCGACCAGAGCCGCCGCGCGGCCCGCCTCGTGCTCCAGGCCGCCGCCCGCGGGCGCGACGGGCGGACGGGCGGGCGCTGCGGTCCCGCCGCGCTGCTGCTGGGCCACGTGCGCCAGCTCGTGCGCGATCAGGCGGTCGCCGGCGGGCTCGCCGGGCCGGTAGCGGCCGGCGCCGAACACCACGTCGGGGCCGAGCGTGAAGGCGTCCGCGTCGAGGGCGCGGGCGGACGACGCGGCGGACTCGTCCGCGTGGACCCGCACCGAGCTGAAGTCGCGGCCGAAGCGGCGCTCCATCGTGGAGCGCGTCCGCGGCTCGAGCGGGCGGCCCGCCCGCGGCACGACCGCCGAGCGCCGATCGTGCCTCGCCAGCCGGCGCTGGCGGCAGCCGGCGCACTCGCCGCCGCGGGCGATCGTCCCGCCGCACTCGCAGCGGCCGTCGCGGGACCGCGCGGCGTCGCGCTCGACCGCGGGCGCGAGGACGGCGCTCACGCGTGCAGCCCTCCCCGAAGCCCCGCCGCGATCGAGCCAGCCACCCCAGCCGCCAGCGCGTCCACGTCCCGCGAGGCGCGCACCCCGGGGGCGCTCACGCTGGCGAGGGCGCCGCCGGGGACGGTCGGCGGCCCGCCGCGCAGCTCGTCCGCCAGGCGCGCCTCGAGCGCCGAGTGGAGCCGGGCGGCGTCGCGGCGCGACAGCGGCACGCCGTCCACGACCACCCGGTCGATCTGCAGGTGCACCGGCCTCGCCCCCGCCCGTGCCGGGCCCTGGCGCCTCTGGGCCGCGGGCGGCCTCACGCGCCGGCTCCGTTCGGCTCGTGCCAGGCGAACTCGGACTCGGACACCGGCAGCTCGAGCTTGCGGAACTCCGTGCGCGCGGCGTCCAGCACCAGCGGCATCGTCAGCGGCTCGCCGCGCCCCGCCGCCGTGAACGCCGCGTTCAGGGCGATGTTGTGGACCATCCCGCCGGTGGCCGGGAGCCGCGCGAGGCGGTCGAGGTCGAGCGTCGCGACCGGCGTCTCCTCCGGGAAGGCGCGCTTCCAGATCGCGCGCCGCTGCTCGAGCTCGGGGAACGGGAACGTGACGATGAACCTGAGCCGCCGCAGGAACGCCGAGTCGAGCGCGCTCTTCATGTTGGTCGCGAGCACCGCCAGGCCGCGGTACGCCTCCATGCGCTGGAGCAGGTAGTTGATCTCGATGTTCGCGTAGCGGTCGTGGCTGTCCTTGACCTCGCTGCGCTTGCCGAACAGGGCGTCCGCCTCGTCGAAGAAGAGCAGCGCCGGCCCGCCCTCGGCCGCGTCGAACACCCGCCGCAGGTTCTTCTCCGTCTCGCCGATGTACTTCGAGACCACCGCCGAGAGGTCGATCCGGTAGAGGTTGAGCCGCAGGGCGTTGGCGAGCACCTCGGCGGCCATCGTCTTCCCGGTCCCGCTCGGGCCGGCGAACAGCGCGTTGATGCCGAAGCCGCGGCTCATCCGGCGGGCGAAGCCCCACTCCTCGTAGACGCGGTTGCGCTGGCCGACCTGGTCGGCGATCTGTCGCAGCAGGCGCATCTCCTCCTCGGGCACGACGATGTCGTCCCAGCTCGCCTTGGGGTCGATCCGCTCGGCCAGCGCGTCGAGCCGCAGCCTCGTGGCGGACAGGCAGCCCTCCCAGGCGCGGTCGTGGAGCTCGTCGGGGCCGGCCGACCCGGCCACGCCGCCCGCGATGCCGTGGATCGCGCCCGCGTCGAGGTCGAACTGCGCGGCCAGCCGGGCCGGCAGCTCGCCGGAGCCGCTCCCGAGCCGCTCGGCCCACGCCTCGCGCTGCTCGGCCGGCGTCGGGCGCGCCACGTCGACGCCGAAGCTCGGGCGGTCGAGCGAGCGCATCGGCTCGCGCGC
Source organism: Thermoleophilaceae bacterium (assembly GCA_036389295.1). GTDB lineage: Bacteria > Actinomycetota > Thermoleophilia > Solirubrobacterales > Thermoleophilaceae > AC-37. The sequence goes on from DASVQB010000048.1 coordinate 33,641, forward strand.
CGCGAGGAAGAAGACGCCGTTGCTGCGCGAGAGGAAGCGGTCGAGCGGCGAGCCCGGCGCGGCGTCGGTGGCGCGCTCCGCCTCCTGCGCGTCGATCAGCAGGGCCACGTCGAGCAGGAGGCTCTCGCGGTGCCACAGCCGCGCGAGCGTCTCGACCTCGGCGGAGTCGCCCGGCACGAGGTCGGCGTGAAGGCGGTAGAGGCGGCGGTGCAGCCGCCGCGCGGCCTCGGACGCGATCGCCCGCTTGCTGGGCCCGTCGGCGCCGAGCAGCTGGATCACCGGCGGCGCGGCGTCCTCGCCGCTCGCGCGCCACTCGCGGACGACCTGCTCGACGACCTCGGCCTGCGACGGCGGCAGCTCGCCGCTCGCGTCGTCGACCGGCGTGAGCAGCGGCTCGAGCCGGTCGTCCAGCTCGTTCAGCCCCTTGACGTAGTTCACGATCCGCTCGTCGACCCGCAGCGGGCTGGTCGTCAGCGGCTGCCCGGCCGCCTGGCTGATCTCGATCAGCCGCCAGTAGCGGAGCCCGCGGCGCGGCGACAGGGCGTCCCAGGTCGGGTCGGGGAACATGCTCAGGGCGAGGGCGAACGTCGGGTGGGTGAGCTGCCCGTCGCCCTGCGCGCGGGCGCACAGCTCGCCGACGTAGGGGTCGAGCTCCATCGCGGCGCAGAGCAGCAGCACCTCGTGCTCGAACGGCGAGAGGCCGAGCTGCCGGCCGAGCGTGACCAGCGCGGGCGGCGGCGCCGTCTCGGCCGCCTGGCGCATCGCCCGGGCGGCGTCCGCCACCTCGCCGGCCAGGTCGCTCCCGCGGGGCAGGGCGAGGCGCGCCCGCGGCGCGCCGTCTCGCTCGTCCGGCGAGCGGCGGCGCATGCGCCAGCGCCGCGGCGGCTCGGCCGAGCCCACGACCGGCCGCGGCGTCCCGGTCGGCGAGGCCGTCCCGCGCTGGCCCGCGACGTACCACTCGAGGAGCACCCGAAGCCACCCGAGCGCCGCGCCGAGGTAGCGGTCGTTCGACTCGAGCCAGTGGGCCGGCGGCGTCACGTGACGATCAGCCTGCGGTCGGGGTCGTAGGCGGGCGGGTCGGCGGCCGGGTCGAGCAGCGGGCTGTCGACGCCGTCCACCCGCAGCCGGAGCGCGTACTCGCCCGCCGCGAGCCGGCCGTCGAACGACAGCGTCGACGAGGCGGACGCGCGCTCCGCCGCCGGGAGCGGGATCGAGCCCGCGAGCAGGTAGGCCCGCTGCGCGGGCAGCGCGTCGGGCCGCACGCCGAGCGTGACGCTCACGGCGTCGTTCGGGCCGCGCGCCACCGTGACCGGCAGGGCCGGGGACGAGACGTCCGGCGCGACCGGGACCGGCACCTCGTTCGTCGGCAGCGGCTCGCCGCCCCCCGGCGCGGGCACGATCGCGGCGGCGGTGCTCACGCCCGCCGGCAAGGCCGCGGGGACCGTGACCCGGACCTCGGTGTCGGAGGCCGAGACGATCGCGGCGCCGCTGGCCTCGACCGCGTCCTCCAGCAGCGGGTGGCGGAAGCGGACCGCGTCGGCCCCGGTCAGCGCCGACCCCCGAAGGAGCACGTCCTCGCCGGTCAGCGTGCTCGGTCCGTCCGCGACGGGCTCCGCGACGTCGAGCGTCGGGAACGGGCCGACGGCCGCCTGCGGACCGCGGTTCTCCTCGCCCCGCCGCACGACGGGCGGCGGGGAGCTCGCCGCGCGGCTGCTCTCGATCACGACCACCGACACCTCGAACGCCGCCGAGACCCGGTACTGGGTCTGGAACGTCGTCCACAGCCGCGACATCTCGTCCACGCTCAGCGGGATGCCCGTGAGGCGGACGCGCTCCGGCTGGAGGTGCAGGTCGGCGCCGGCGAGCGGCGTGGTCGCCAGCGCCTGGCGCATGAAGTCCCGGCCCAGCACGGGCCAGCCGTGGAGCAGCCGCATCGCCCGGCCCAGCAGCCGGTGGGCGAGCTCGTCGTCGTCGCCCGCCCCCCACGCCGTGACGAGGTACTGGAGCGTGAGCGGCAGCGGCGCCGACCCGTTCTCGGAGCCGCCGGCCGGCGCGGTCGGCATGTCCGTGTTCCGCAGCGCCGCGTCGACCGTCGTGCGGTAGAGGAACAGGTTGAGCTGGTTCTTGCCGGTGTTGCCCTCCCGAGCGCGGTCGAGCGGCCGGGCGGTGACCTCGGCGCCGGGGATCTCCTCGTTGGCGGCGTCGAAGAGCGCCTTGCGGAGCGTCGCGGTCACGGCCGCGATTGCCATCTGGTTGCTCATCGGCGGCGGACTCCTGCGTGCTCGCGGAGGTACTCGTCGAGGGAGAGCGGCCGGGCGGCGTCCTCGGGGTCCTTGCGCGACGGCCCGGGTGCACCGTCGCGCGTGGCGCGGATCTCGACGCGGCCGATCGCGACGTGGACCGTGGGCTCGGGGTGCTCCTGCCTCATCGCCGACGGCGGGGGTGTCGGGAGCCTCGGCGGTCGTGTCTGCGCGGGCGTCGACGGCTGCGGGATCGGCCGGTCCTGCGCGGGTCCTGTCGCTGCTTCGCCGCTCCCGCTGCGGCGGGCAGCAGCCGCCGCATCTGGAGCGGCTCCGCGCGCCACCCGCGCGTGCGACGGGGACGGGGCGCGCGTCGTCTCTCGGTTCGGCGTCTCCGGTGGCTCGGTCCGAGCTGCGACACGCGGTCGTCGCTCTTGGAGTGGCGGGACGGCTTCCACCGGGCGCGGGGGCCGTGGAGCGGGCTGCGTGCGGGGCTGGGGCTCGGTCCGGCGGGGCGGCTCGGGACCTCCGCCCTCTGGTGCCTCCGTAAGCGGGGCGGGGCGCGGCGCGGCGGCGGGCTCGCGCGGGGAGGCCTCGGTCCGCGGCGATTCCGCCCGCGCCTCCGACTCCGGCGGCCGCGGGGGCGGCGGCGCCTCCACCTCCTCGACCCGCTCCAGCGGCTCCGGGGCGCCCGGGTCGAACCAGGACAGGCCGCGGGGGCGGATCGCCGGCGCGGGCGCCACGCTGCGGGCGGTCAGGCGGGAAAGGAAGTCGCTCACGCGGCGGCCGCCTCCGTCACGCCCCGATCGCCTCCAGGTAGAAGCGCCGCCGCGCCGGGGTCAGGGCCAGCACGTCCGGCTCGCGCCAGCCGTAGGCGAGCGCGAGCTGGTGCACCTCGCCCAGCAGGCGGGCCGCCGAAGCCTCGACCTCGGACCACATGAACGAGGCGATGTCGAACGTCTCGCGGTGCCGCGCGCCGCACGACGGGCACTCGAGCTCGAGCTCGACGTCCGCCTGCGGGTCGGCCGCCGCCATCCCCTCGACCACCGCCGCGGACTGCTCGTCGTCGAGCCCGGTCGCTCCCTCCGGGTCGAGCACGCAGCGCTCCAGCAGGCGCCGCCGCGAGGCCTCCGCGTCGCCCGGCGCGATCGACGCCAGCAGGTCGCGGGTGTCGGGCAGCCGGAAGCGCACCTCGCGGCCGCCCGCCGTGACGGCGAGCTCCTCCGCCCCGGGGCCGTCCGCCTCTCCGCCCCCGCCCGGCGGCTCCGCCCGCACGTCGTCGAGCCCGAACGCCAGCTCGAGCGGCTCGCCGCACGCGGCGCAGTCGACCACCGCCTCGCAGCGCGCCCCGAACGTCATCTCGCGGAGGTCGAGCAGCGCGGCGTCGCGGCGCCCGACCGGCAGCGCCGCCGCGTCGCCACCCGACCCGGCGGCCTCGAGCAGGACGACGGCGCGCTCGGCCGCCGTCCCCCGCGCGCCGCGCTCCCACGCGTCGAGCAGCTCCCGGGCCGAGAGTGGCCGCAACGGCATCGGTTGTACCGGGGTCGTCTGCTAGCCCTCGGGGTCGTTGAACGCCGGCTCGGCCGGCTCCTGGACGGTCGCGTCGCGGCGCCAGCCCTCGTTCTCCAGCTTGAGGTGCTGGATCGCGACGGCGTTCGCGTTCGCGTCCAGGTCCGGCAGCGCCTGGTACTCCGACACCCAGCAGCGGAACACCTCGTACGAGAGCACCTTCTGGCCGGCCTCGTTGAACACGTCGATCGTGATCGGCTTGCGGAAGTCCGCCAGCGAGACCTCGCGGTCGCGCTGCTCGGGCGCGGCCTCCGAGTTCGAGTAGTCCCAGACCTTGTTGGCCCAGCGCTCGAACTCCACGTCGTGCGTGACGCCGCGCTCGAGGGTGATCGCCTCGTACTCGGTGCGGCCCGGCGACTTGCGGCTCGACGAGGCGTCGCCCCCGTCGCGGTGCTTCACGACCTCGGTCGTCCGCTTCAGCGAGCTGACCTTGCTGATGCCGGCGACGTAGCGCCCGTCCCACTTCACCCGGAACTTGAAGTTCTTGTACGGGTCGAGCCGGTTTGCGTTGACGCTGAAAGGCGGCATGGCTTCCTCCTAGACCAGCGGCGCTGGGTTGAGCTGCTGGATGTGGATGAGGACGAACTCGGCCGGCTTGAGCGGGGCGAAGCCCACCAGGATGTTGAGGATCCCGCGGTCGATGTCGTTCTGGGGGTTGTTCTCCTTGTCGCACTTGACGAGGTACGCCTCGCGCGGAGTGCGGCCCTGGAACGCGCCCTGCCTGAACAGCGAGTTCATGAACGCGCCGACGTTCAGCCGGACCGAGGCCCAGAGCGGCTCGTCGTTCGGCTCGAACACGACCCACTTGGTGCCGCGGAAGAGCGACTCCTCGATGAACAGGGCGAGCCGGCGGACCGGGACGTACTTCCACTGGTCGGCCAGGACGTCCGCGCCGCGAGCCGTGCGCGCCCCCCAGTTCACGGTCCCGACGATCGGGAACTGCCGGATGCAGTTCACGCCGAGCGGGTTCAGCCGTCCGTTCTCGAGGTCGGTCATCGGCACGTCCGGCCCGCGCGCCCCGTTCAGCGAGGCGTCGGTGCCGGCGGGGGCCTTCCACACCCCGCGCTGGGCGTCGGTGCGCGCCATCAGCCCGGCGACCGCGCCGCTCGGCCGGAACGCCTTCGTCGCGCCGCCCGCCAGCGGGTCCGGCATGTTCACGCGCGGGAAGAAGACCGCCGCGTTCCGCGCGGAGTCGCCCGAGACCGGCTTGCCGGCCATGGCGTCGTCGACCGCCGACTGGACGTCGCTCCAGCCGCCCGGCGGGTCCACCACGAGCAGCGCCCTCCGGTCCACGCACAGCTCCAGCGCGGCGTCGAGCGTTCCGGCCACGACCCCGTCCGGGTCGTCGTCCGAGGGCGGCAGGACGCACAGCAGGTTGAAGATGTCGGTCTTCAGGAGCTGGTTGAGGCCGGTCTTCGCCGCCTCCTCGCCGAGGTAGTCGGCGACCTTGGGCGAGGCGCCGTCGGATCCGGCGGTGGCCTCCAGGTGGTAGGTCTTGCCGTTCCCGGCCGGGAGCGTGAAGGGGTCCTTCCCGGCGTCGGGCCCGCTCGGGTCGTCCTGCGCCGCCGGGCGCTTCGAGACGTCGCCGGTCGCGCGCGCGAGCGCGGACCTGCGCAGCACCGCGTCGAGCGCATGCGGCGAGCCGGCCTTCGCCTCGATGCCCACGTAGCGCTCGGTGACGCCGGTCCGGGCGTCGCGAACCGAGAGGTTGTACTTCTGGTCCGCGTCCGCCACGGGCGGGTCGGTCAGCCCGTCGTAGTCCACGCGCGCGAGGAGCTCGTCCGCCCACGACCCGGCGCTCGCCGCCTCGAGTCCGACGCCGCCGCCGAGGTCGATCGTCGCCGGCCCGGCGTCGTCGGCCGCGATCCGCACGACCTCCGCCTCGCCGCCGCCGTTCTGGAAGAAGTGGTTGACCGCGTAGCTCAGCGGGCTGCTCGCCGCGAGCCCGCCGAACGAGCGCTCGTAGTCCGCCCAGCTCGTGAGGTGGACGGGCCGGTCGGTCGGCCCCTTCGGCGCGGTGCCCACGAAGGCGGCGATCGAGGTCGGCACCCCGGTGATCGTCCTGACGGCGCTCGGTAGCTCGTCGACGTACACGCCGGGGTAGGTCAGGCTCGCGGGCATGCGCCCTCCTTGCAGTCGCTTTCGCTCGTAGCGTCAGCGTCGAGGAGCGGGCTCAGCGCAGGCAGAAGCCATGGCGCTCGGATCGGGGGATTTGACGACGGCTCCGGGGGGAGCCGTCCGCGCCGTTACCTCTCCTCTGCCGTCGAACCGACCCCAGGCCGTCGACGCGGCGCAATCTATACGCGGCTTCGCCAAAGTCAAGGGTCCGTGTGATTTTTTCGGCCGGTCCGAGTCACGCGAATGGAGCCTCCGTGACCCGGGAGGGTGCGCTAGTGTCGCGAGCGGCGTGAGCGTTCAGGCGGGTCCCACCACCCGAACGGGGGAAGAGGCAGCTCCGCGGTTCCCGATCAACCGCGTCGTGGCGTTCGCGGGGCCCTACGTGGCGATCCTGTCGGGCGCGATCGCGGCGTGGCTCGGCAAGCACTTCCCGGGGCTCGCCCTCGACAGCGACACGGTCGCGGGGGACGTCGGGACGGCGATCGAGTTCGCGCTCGGCGCGGGCATCACCTGGGCGCTCCACCACAAGTGGCTCGACGGCTGGCAGCGCTGGGAGGTGGCGACGGCCGTGATCGACGCGGGCGCGGCGAGCGGCGGCGCGGCGGACGCCGAGCCGGGCGGCCCCGGGCGGGCCGAGCCCCGGCCGAGCCGGCCCGCGGAGCCGCGCGAGGACCCCGTCGAGGGCGACGTCGTCGACGGCCCCGGCGACCGCGCGCCGCGCGTGCCGGACTACGGGTACGACCCGGTCGTGCCGGAGCCGCCGCGCCGGCCCGAGCCGGCGATCGAGGACCCGTTCGCCTCGCCGTTCGGCTGAGGCTCGGCCGGACGCCCGGCTGAGCGCAGGCCGCCGGCGCCCCTCGGTGCCCCGTCCGGCGGTGTGCGAGCATTCCGCCATGGCGAAGCGAGCCGCCGCGATGCCCCCCGGCCCACCGCTCCCGCGGGTCGTGCAGACGCTCGGGTTCGCGCTCGGCGCGCCCTGGTTCCTCGACCTCGCGCGCCGCCGCTACGGCGACGTCGTGCGCTTCGGCACGCTGTTCGACCGCGAGTTCGTGATGGTCTTCGACCCCGAGAGCGTCGAGCGCGTCTTCAAGGCGCCGCCCGACCGGCTGCGGGCCGGCGAGGCGAACGCGCCGCTGTCGATGCTGCTCGGCGAGCGGTCGGTCCTGGTGCTCGACGGCGCGGAGCACATCCGCCACCGGAAGCTCATGCTGCCGCCGTTCCACGGGCGGAGCCTCAGGGCCCACGAGAGCACCATGCGCGAGGCGGCCGACCGCTCGATCGACTCGTGGCCGGTCGGCGAGCCGTTCGAGCTGATCCAGGAGATGTACGAGCTGACGCTGAACGTGGTGTCCGCGGCGGTGTTCGGGATCGAGGAGGGCCCGCGGCGCGACGAGCTGAAGCGCCGCATCCGCGCCGCGCTCGAGCCGGTCGGGCTCCCGCTCCTGATGCTGGTCCGGTTCCTCGCGCGCGGGGAGATGCGCGACGACGACGCGGCGCGGCGGTTCGCCGCGCGCAAGCTCGAGATGGACGAGGCGATCCACGCGGAGATCGCGCGGCGGCGCGCGGAGGCGGGCGGAGACGCGAACGGTCGCGGCGACGACGCCCTGTCGCTGCTGCTCGCCGCGCGGGACGAGGACGGGCGCGCGCTGACCGACGAGGAGCTGCGCGACGAGCTCGTGACGCTGCTCGTCGCGGGTCACGAGACGACCGCGGCCGGTGCGGCGTGGACGCTCGAGCTGGTGCTCCGCCACCCCGAGGTGCTCGAGCGCGCGCGGCGGGCGGTGGACGACGGCGACACCGCGTACCTCGACGCCGTCGTCAAGGAGTCGCTGCGGATCCGGCCGGTCGTGCCCGGGATCGGGCGGGTCGTCCGCGGCGAGCCGTTCGAGCTCGGCGGCTACGAGATCCCGCCCGGCCGCGAGATCAACCCGTCGATCCGGGTGCTCCACCGCCGCGCCGACGTGTACCCGTCGCCGCGCTCGTTCCGACCCGAGCGGTTCCTCGAGGACGGGGCGCCCGACACCTACAGCTGGATCCCGTTCGGCGGCGGCACCCGGCGCTGCCTCGGCGCCGGCTTCGCTCTGCTGGAGATGCGGACCGTGCTGGCGCGGGTCCTCGAGCGCACCGAGCTGCGGCGCGTGCGGCGCCGGCCCGAGCGGATCCGCCGCCGGGGGGTCACGATGGTCCCGCGCGGAGGGGTCCGCGTGGTGCAGGTCCGCCCGCCGCGACCGGCGTCCGCCCGCGAGCCGGCGGTGGCGGAGCTCGCGGCGTGACCGGCACGGGGCGGAGGGCGGCCCGCCTCGCGCTCGCCCGGATCGCCGTAGCCACCGCTGCCCTCCTCGCGTACCTCCCCGACCGGGCGCTCGCCGCGGCCGGCGGCGGGAGCTCCGGCTTCGGCGGCGGTGGCGGGGGCGGGGGCGGCTCGTTCGGGGGCGGCGGGTCGAGCGGATCGGGCGACGGCGGCGGCCTCGTCGGCTTCCTGGTCGTCGCCGTGATCGTGATCGGGATCTTCGTGGCCGGCGCGATCGCGAGCTGGCTCGAGGAGCGCCGCCTGCGCCGGCGCGAGGAGCGCGTCGCGACCGCCTCGGCGGAGGCCGCGGAGGACGACCCGCACTTCGCGGCCGACGCGGTGCGGCAGACGGCTGGGCAGCTCTTCCGCGACGTGCACGCCGCGTGGACGGCGCGCGACCGCGCGCGGCTCGGCCAGCTCGTCGGCCCGGACCTCCTGGCCGAGTGGACGCGCCGGCTCGACGACTTCGACGCCAAGGGCTGGCACAACGTGGTCGAGGTGAAGGGCGACCCGGAGGTCCGCTACGTCGGGCTCGCGAATCGCGAGGACGACACGGACGACCGCGTGGTCGTGCGCGTCGAGGCCACCCTGAAGGACGTCGTGAGGACGAGCCAGGGCGGCACGATCCTGGCGGCGGGAGAGAAGGACGAGGACCGGCTGCTCGAGGAGTGGTGGACGCTGGGGCGTCGCGACGGCGGCTGGGTCCTGCTCTCGATCGAGCAGGAGGAGGAGGGCGAGCACCACCTGAAGGACGAGATCGTCACCACGCCGTGGTCCGACGTGAGGCGGCTCCGCGACGAGGCGCTGGTCGAGGGCGCGGTGGCCGACAAGGTCGCCGAGGGGTTCTCGGTCGCCGAGGTCGCGGACCTCGACTTCGCCGGCGACGCCCGCGCCGCCGCGCTCGACCTGTCGCTCGCCGACGGCCGCTTCGCCCCCGACGTGCTCGAGGCCGCGGCCCGGCGCGCCGTGGAGGGCTGGGCCGAGGCGGTCGACGGCGACGACGCCGCGCTGCTCGCGGTGGCCGACGAGGGCGCGGCGCGCGAGCTGCTGCACCCCGGCGACCCGACCGGGCGGACCCGGCTCGTGGTCCGCGGCCCGCGGATCCGGCAGGTGCGGATCGCCGCGCTCGACGCCGGCGCGCAGCCGCCGCGGATGACGATCGAGGTCGACGTGAGCGGGACGCGCTACGTGCAGGACCGCCAGACGGCGGCGGTCCTGTCGGGCAGCGCGTCGGCGGCGGTCGAGTTCACGGAGCGCTGGGCGCTGACGCTCAGCGGCCCGGACTCACAGCCGTGGCGGATCGCCGCCTAGACCGGCTCGATGCAGAAGATCTCGCCCTTGGAGCCGCGGACCGACTTCCCGTCGCACTCCGCCTCGCTCTTCGCGCGCTTCGTGATCTTCGACTTGGCCGCCTTGTCGTCGCAGTTCACGAGCCGGATGTTCACGCTGATCAGCTGCTTCGGGTCCGCGGTGGTGCACACGCCGACCGCCGGCCGGGCCGGCGCGGAGCCCGGCGGGTACGGCTCGGTGCAGTACACCTTGTCGTTGCCGCTGTCGGACACCGACGCGACGTCGCACTCGTCCGACTTCTTCACCTCGCGCACGATCTTCGACTTCGCGTCCTTGTCGTCGCAGTCGATCGCCTTCACGTCGAACGACAGCGCCTCCTTCGGGTCGGCGGTCGTGCAGGCGCCCACCTCCAGCTTCTTCTCGGACTCGCCGCACGCGGCGAGGGCCAGCGCGGCGACTGCCAGCAGTGCGATGACCGGCGTGCGTGCGTCCATGGGTCCCTCCGTCGTCGGCGTGGTCGAGCCGCGGCATCCTAGGCGACTTGGGTCCGGCGCGGGAGCGCCGATATAGACGCGATGGCCGCCGTGCTCGGAGCCCTCCGAGGAAGCACCCTCGCCCGCCTCGGGCTCGTGGGGCTGCTCGCCCTCGCCGCGCTCGCGGTCGTGGCGGGCACCTCGGCGCGCGACGGCAGCCGGCCCGCGAACCCGGGCTCGGGCGACGTCGTGAGCCTGGGCGACGTGGCCGCGCCCGGCGCCCGGACGGCGGCGGTCCGCGACCCCGAGGAGGCCCTGAGCCACCCCGACGCCGCGGCGGCCGCCAAGGGCCCGAAGGCGGTCTCGCCGAAGGACGTCGGCGCTTCGTCCGACGACGGAATCAGCCCGGGCGCGCCCTCGGACGCCGAGGTCCGGCGCGAGCTGCGCGAGCTGTACGGCAGCGCGTCGGCCGCGGCCGGCCGCGCGGAGGTCGACTCGAAGGGCGACGCGGAGGCGCCGCTCGGGGCGCCCGACGCCGTCCGGCAGGTCATCGCCGGCGGCAACGCGATCGCACGCTTCCCGTACGTCTGGGGCGGCGGGCACGGGTCGTTCGAGGACTCCGGCTACGACTGCTCGGGCTCGGTCAGCTACGCGCTCGCCGCGGCCGGCCTCCTGGACGCGCCGATCACGTCCGGCGCGTTCGAGCGCTACGGCGAGCCCGGGAAGGGCCGCTGGATCACCATCTACGCCAACGGCGGCCACGTGTTCATGGTCGTGGCGGGGCTGCGCTTCGACACGAGCGGGCGAAGCGGCTCGCGCGGCTCGCGCTGGCAGGCGGCGCCGCGCTCGACGGCCGGCTTCACGGCCGTCCACCCGCCGGGGCTCTAGCCGGCGTCCGCTCCGGGACGGGCCGGGCGCCGCCCGGTCAGGACCGCGGCGCGACCGCGAGCGCGCCCGCGTAGCCGGGCTCGAGCTCGAGGTCGGCGAACGCCCACCCCTCCGGCCCGCCCGGCGGCCGGAGCGCCAGCGCGTCGAACTTCGCGAGCGAGCCGCCGATGCCCTCGGCGGTCGCCTTGAGGTAGGCCTCCTTGCGGGTCCAGAGCCGGTAGAAGGCCGCGAGCCGCGCCTCGCCGGCGAGCGGCTCGAGCGACGCCGCCTCCTCCGGCGTGAACCAGCGCTGCGGGATCGGGTCGAGCCGCCGCTCCGCGGTCGCCTCCTCCACGTCGACGCCGACCTCGCGCCCGTGGACGACCGCCACCACCGCCCGCTCTCCGGAGTGCGACAGGTTGAAGCGGAGCCAGCCGGTAGCGGGCTCGGCCAGGAACGGCTTGCCGTGCGGCTCGCCGCAGTGGACGCACGGCGCCTGGCGGAGGACGAGCGCGGCGGGGTCGGCGTCCACGTACGCCGCGAGCAGGCGGCGGAGCGCGGTGCGGGCGTTCACGAACCGCCGCTTCGCGCCCTCGACGGCGTAGCGGCCGGCGCGCTCGCGCTCGTCGTCCGAGAGCACGGCCTCGTCAGGCGGGGCCTCGAGCGACGCGATCCACACGTGCACCCCGTCGGCGCGGAGCCGCGGCTCGCCGCCGGTCTCCGGGGGCGCGCCCGCCTCGATCCGGACGGGCACGATCGGGCTCGCGGCGGCCTGAGTCATCGCACGAGGTCGAAGACGAAGCCGTGCGCCACGTCCGGTCGCCTGCGGACGATCCCGAAGCGGGCGTCGAAGTCCGCCCACCGCTCGAGCACGGCGCGGTCGAGCCGCAGCGGCGGGCTGAGCGCCGGCGCGACCGCGTCGAGCTGGGCCCGGACCAGTCCCGCGTCGCCGTCCCCCGCGGCGGCCACCTGCCGGACGGCCCGGCCGGGGTCGCGCAGCACCGACTCGACGCCGGCGCGGATCGCCCTCAGCGCTGCGCCGATCGCGCCGCGGCGGCGCTCCAGGGCCCGGCGGCTGGTGAACAGCACGACCTCGGGATAGCGCGGGGCTCCGTAGTCGTCCACTCTGAACTCGCGCGTCCGCACCCCGCGGCGGCGGAGCGCCACGCCCTCCGCGTTCCAGAACGCCGGCACGCCGTCGACCTTCCCCTGGACGAGGTTGGGCACCGCCGCGAACCCGATCGTCACGAGCTTCACGCGCGCGAGCCGCCCGCCGTCGCCCGCGAGGACCGCCCGCAGGACGGCCGGGTCCGAGGGGAGCCCCGAGACGCCGACGCGCCGCCCCTCCAGGTCGCGCGGGCGCCGCACGTCGCCGCGCACGAGGATCGCCGCCAACGGCCGCTGGACGAGCGCCGCGACACCGACCACGTCGCTGCCGCGCTCGAGGGCGAGGCCGAGGTCGTGGATGTCGAGGATGCCGAGGTCCGCGCGGCCGGACGCCACGAGCTTGAGCGCGTCCGGGCCGGAGCCCGGGGCCCTGATCCGGATCCGCACCCCCTCGCGCCGGTCGAGCCCCTCCCGCACGGCCGCGTAGACGGGCGCGTGCACGGCGTTCGGCGTGAAGTCGAGCGCGAGGGCGACGCTCTCCGCGCCCCTCTCGCCTCCGCCGCCGCAGCCGGCGAGGAACAGCGCCGCGACCATCGCCGCGGCCACCGTTTCAAGCCGGCCTGCCACGCGCGCGGACTCTACGCGACGGATTGCTAGACAACATTTGAGCGTGGTGGTAACGTGCCGCCTCGGCACCACCCGAAAGGACAGCTTGGACCTCCACGGCCCGTTCACGTTGGCCGGCAACTCCTCCGCCTGGTACTGGTTCTACTGGAACGATCCAAACGAGCGACGCCCGATGGTGATCGCCCCGCAGCCGTCGAGCATCCACGGATCGCTCGTGGTGAGCGAGACCAGAGTTCTCCACCAGCCCCCGTGGGGATCGGCGTGGCAGAGCTACTTCCAGTTCGAGGCTCGGGTCGAGAACCGCCAGTCGACGGCGCAGAGCTTCTATCTGGCAGTCGCCGGGACGGTCTGAGACGAGGTCCGCTTGGCCGGCATACGTGCACATGTCGACGCAGAGGGACGGCTCGTGGCGACCACTCCGGTTCCCGCCGAACCGGCAACGGAGCACCGCCTCGAACGCGGAGCCGGCGAATCGCGGTTCGGCGGCTCCGCGCTGGTCGGCACGGAGCGTCCGGGACCGGGGATCGAGATCGAGATCCCGGACGCCGAGCTCGAGTCGCTGGTGGGCCGCGAGTCCTCGCCCGACGCCCTGCACGCCAGGGTGGCGCGCGAGGTCGAGCGCTCGTAGCGCTGCGCAGCCGGCCGGACGCCAGCCCGGGAGGACCCGACAGCCCCGCTCTCCCGTTGAGGTACGGTGGGTGGCGTGGACCACGTCGAGTGGGTGAACCGTCCCGAGCTTCGCCGGCCCACGCTCGTCTGCGCGTTCAAGGGCTGGAACGACGCCGGCGAGGCGGCGACCGCGGCGCTCGGCTTCCTGGTCGAGAGCTTCGACGCGACCGAGGTCGCGCGGATCGACCCCGAGGAGTTCTACGACTTCACCGCCGTGCGGCCCACGGTCCGGCTGCAGGAGGGGCGCACGCGCGTGATCGAGTGGCCCGAGAACACCTTCCACGCCGCGCGGGTCGACGGCGCGGACCACGACCTCCTGATGTTCTCCGGCGTCGAGCCGTCGCTCCGCTGGCGCGCCTTCACCAAGGGCATGATCGACGCGGGCCGCGAGCTGGGCGTCGAGCGGGTCATCACGCTGGGTGCGCTGCTCGCCGACGTGCCGCACTCGCGGCCGGTGCCGATGACCGGCATCGCGTCCGACCAGCAGCTGGTCGAGCAGCTCGGCTTCGAGCGCTCCACGTACGAGGGCCCGACCGGGGTGGTGGGGGTGCTCCACCACGCGTGCGCGCAGGCGAGCATCCCGTCGATCTCGCTCTGGGCGTCGGTCCCGCACTACGTGGCGGCGGCCCCCAACCCGAAGGCGGCGCTGGCGCTGATCCGCAGCTTCGAGGGCGCCGCCGGCGTGGCGGTCGAGGCGCGCGACCTGGAGGAGTCGGCCGAGGACTACGAGCGGCAGGTGAGCGCCGCCGTGGCGAGCGACCCGGACGTCAAGAGCTTCGTCGAGCGGCTCGAGCAGTCGATGGACGAGGCGCTCGACGACGCGCCGCCCGAGCGGATCCCGTCCGCCGACGCCATCGCGCGCGACTTCCAGCGCTTCCTGCGCCAGCGCGGGCCCGGCGACGGCTAGCCGGCGCTCAAGTCGGCCGCGCCGCCGGCCGATCAGGACCCCATGAGCACCACCACCTACGTCATCGGCGGCGCGCTCGTGCTGCTGATCGTGTGGCTCGTCGCCACCTGGAACTCCTTCGTCCGCTCGCGCAACAAGGTCGACGAGGCCTGGAGCGGGATCGACGTCCAGCTCAAGCGCCGCCACGACCTGGTGCCCAACCTCGTCGAGACCGTCAAGGGGTACGCGCAGCACGAGCGGCAGACGCTCACGAGCGTGACCGAGGCCCGCGCCGCGGCGATGACCGCGGACTCGCGCGAGGACCGCGCGCAGGCCGAGGGCGTGCTCACCTCGGCGCTCGGGAGCATCCGGGCGCTCGCCGAGCAGTACCCGCAGCTCCGCGCCGCGGAGAACTTCCAGCGCCTCCAGGCCGAGCTCGCCCAGCTCGAGGACGAGATCCAGGCCGCGCGCCGGATCTACAACGCGAACGTCCAGAACTACAACACGCGGATCCAGCTCTTCCCGAACTCGCTGATCTCGGGCGGCAGCTTCCCCCCGCGCTCGTTCTTCGAGCTCGACACGCCGGCCGACCGGGCAGTCCCCGCCGTCGCCTTCTAGCGGACCGATGGCCGACGCGGCGCCCACCAGCGCGGCCGCGCGTCGCGGGCAGTACTTCCGCGAGCTGGTCCGCGGGCGCACGGCGTTCTGGTCGCTGTTCGCGGGCGTGGCCGCGTCGGTGGTGTTCGGCGGCGCGCTCCACGACGTGCGGGTCGCGGCCGCGGGCCCGGTCGTCACCGCCCTCGCGATCGTGCTGATCGCCTACCAGACCGCGGCGCGCCGGGCGGAGGACGAGTTCTTCGCGTCGCTCGCCCCGACGCTCGGGCTCGAGTACACGATCCGCAGCGCGCTCCCCCCGGCCACGCCGCTCCTCGCGGCGGGCGACCGGCAGACCTGCGCGCACACGATGCAGGGGCCGCTGTTCGGCAGCCTCGGCGGTCCCGGCTGCATGCTCGCCCACTACACGTACGAGATCCGTCGCGACGTCGACGTCCACGAGGGTCAGGTGACCCACTGGACGCCGCACCGGTTCACGGTGTGCGCGGTGGACCTCGGCGGTCCGCTCGACCGCTACCGCGGCCTCTTCCTGCGCCGGCGTCCGAGCGGCCTCAAGCTCGACCACGACTGGCTCGACCGCGCGCCGAAGCCGCGCAAGATCGAGCTCGAGAGCGAGCGCTTCAACGACGTCTACGACCTGCGCGCCGCGCGCGACCAGGACGACTTGGCGGTGCGCGAGCTGTTCGCCCCGTCGTTCGTGGTCTGGCTCGCCGAGCACCCGCTCCAGCCGGGCTTCGAGTGCAAGGCGGGCACGCTGCTCGTCTTCGTGCCGGGCCACGAGAGCTCCGCCGGCAAGCTGACGATGCTCCACGAGGCCGCACGCGAGATCACGCGCCGGCTCGCGCGGCAGGTCGACCAGTCGGCACAGGCCGCCACGCCGGCCACGGCCGGCCGCTAGCCCGCCGGGCCGGATCGGCCTAGACGCGCGTGCGCTGGTGCCCCGCCGGCGTGTCGAACTCCACCCAGCGGGCGTGGCCGCCCCTGACGGCGAAGACGTTGCTGCGAACCGGCACCAAGCGCGTCGATCCGTCGTCGTCGGTGACGGTCACGGCCCGAACCCCGTTCGGAACGACGCCGAACACCGTCACCTGCCCCGACCGCGGGTCCGCCCCCAGGACCCAGGTCGAGTAGAGCCTGCCCAGCGCGACCTCCCTCAGCGACCTGCAATCCACCGAGAAGCCTCCGCGCATGCCCCGTGGGTCGGTGCTGACCAGGCAGATCCCGCGGCTCGCGGGAGCCACCCACACGACGCTGGGACCGCGCCGCTCGGCCCTGCGCGCGAACTCCATGTTGACACCGTGCTCGCCGCCGTCCGCGAACTGGCGGCCGATCGCCAGCGGCACCTTGTCGGCGACGGTCTGAGCCCGGCCGAGCGCGGCGACGACGGCGACGTGCTCCGGCGTCACACGCTCGACCTTCCGCGTCGCTCCCTGCCCGGCATCGACGGCGGGCGGGGCCGGCTCGGACTCGCGGCGCGGCTCGTCGCCGAGCGCCACGAGTCCGACCGCGGCGGCGGTCGCCACGACCGCCGCCGCGATGCCAAGCCGGACCCTGTTACCGGCGAGAACGGTCAAGGACCGCTAGAACGTCTCGTTGGCCCAGCCGTAGAAGCTCGACGGGTCGCCGTTGTGGACGTACCCTCGGCCAGCCTGACCGCCCGGGTACTTGATGACGGTCGTCGTGTAGTCGCACTTCCACGCCGCCAGCCCACCGCCGTCGACGATGAAGTTCGCGCAGTGGCGGAAGGTGCCCGTGCTCGTCTCCACGAACGCGACGGTGTCCAGGTGGTGAAGCGCACCCACGCCGCAGTCCGCACCCGACGGGTAGTATTGGCTGCCGCCCCCGCTCGGGCAGAAGTAGTCGACGTATGCGTCCGCCGGCCGTGCGGCGACCAGTGCGAATGCCGCGGCCGCCAGCACGAGCGCGACGGCCAGCGCCAGGCGCGATCGAAGCATCCGGACGCGGTCCAGGTGTACTGCTCGACTCATGAGAGCCCCCTCGAGATCGGTGAGCCGCCGCGGCGGGAGTGCGCCGCGGAGCCTTTCCCCTCTGGGCGGCCACCCGACTCCTTGTCGAGCGGTCACCGCGAGTACGGCGACTCTAACCTTGGCGCGAGCGCGCTGTCAATTCTCCTTAACACTTGGAGCGGGTCGAACCGCAGACGCGTGGCCTGACTGCTCTATTTCCCTGTCGTGCTCACTTCTCGGCCGCCGGGCAGACGATGCGGTAGTCGCAGAACGAGCACAGCTCGAGCGACGGCTTCGGCTCGAAGCGATGGGCCATGATCCCGTCGGCGATCGCGTTCACGGTGTCGCGCACGCGCGCGAGCTCCTCATCGGAGTGCTCGACCGGCACCTTCCGGTTGTCGAGCACGTAGTAGTAGCTCTGCGCCGAGGTCTCGATCCCCCAGGCCTCGCGCGCGCCCATCTGGTAGAGCGAGAGCTGGACGTCCTCGCGCAGCTCGCGCTCGGTCTTCGGCTTGCCGGTCTTGTAGTCGATCAGCTCGTGGCGGCCGTCGGGCAGCCGGTCCACGCGGTCGACGCGCCCGCGCACGAGGTGCGGCCCGAGGCGGAACGAGAAGCTGCGCTCGAACGACACCGGCTCGGCCTGGCGCTCGCGGTCGAGCTCCCAGTAGCGGCGAAGCGCGGCCACGGCGCGCGCGCGGAACTGGAGGTCGTCGCTCGAGTCGCCGAAGCCCGACCGCCGCCAGGCGGCCGCGAACAGCTGCATGAGGTCGTCGAGCGACCCGCCGCCCGTCGCGTGGAAGCGCTCCAGGACCTGGTGGACGACGATCCCGAAGCGCTGGTTGATGCTCGGCTCCTGCGGGATCCGGAAGACGCGCGCGAACTTGTACTTGAGCGGGCACAGGCGGTAGGTCTCGATGTCGGAGGCCGACAGCATCAGCCCCTCGCCGCGGCGCGGGATGAACGGCTCGAGCGTGTCGTCCGGCCGGACGCCCCCCGCGTCGCCGCGCTGCTCCCCGGCGGTGTCGAGCAGGTACTCGTCGAGCGCCGAGAGCCGAAACAGCTCGGCCTGCTCGGGGCTCGCGCCCTGGAGCAGCAGCTCGTTCACCTCGCCGATCGCGTCGGCCACCGACTGGCCGCCCTTGGTCCGCTCGATCAGCGCCGCCAGCTTCAGCAGCTCGAGGTAGCGGGCGACTGCGCGGGACACGTCGAGGTAGGTGTCGAGCCGCATGTCGCCGAGCCGCCCGCCGACCTGCGCCACCGTGTCGAGCAGCTCGTCGCGCATCATCCGGAACGTCGAGTGCAGGCCCTCGGCCGGGCCGAACAGCTCCTCCTCGACGGTCTCGATCCGGCCGCGCAGCGCCGTGCGGGCCTCCTCGAGGAACGGCGACGGCCGGGTCGCCGCGCCGCGCTCGCCGGTCTCGGCGAACGACAGGACGAGCGTCTCGCGCGCGCGCGTCATCGCGACGTGGAGGAGCCGGCGCATGGCGGCCTCGTGGACCGCCTCGGGCGCGTCGCCGGACGGGGTCTCGCGGACGAGCGCCGCGGGCACCGCGTCGGGCGCCTCCCGGCGCGGGCCGGGCATCCTGGCGGCGGAGAGGCCGAGCACGATCACGTGGTCGAACTCGCGTCCCTTGGCGGCGCCGACGGCCATGACCTGCACGGCGGTCGGCAGCTCGGGCGGCGCGGCCTCCTCCTCGGGCAGTCCGGCCTCGGCGACCGCGGCGAGATAGCGGGCGAAGTCGCGCGAGGTGCCGGCCGGCTCGCGGCGCACGTAGCCCGCCGCGAGGTCGGCGAGCTTCGCGATGTTCACGAGCCGCTCGACGGTGTCGGCCTGGGCGGCGAACACCTGCTGGCGGCGGAGGCCGATCCGCTCGATCAGCCGGTGGACGAAGCGGTCCGGCGGCATCTCCTCGAACGCCCGCGACGCGGCCCGGTAGACGCGCAGGAAGGAGAGCGCGCGGTCACGGCCCTCCGGCGACAGGCCCGGCGACTCGCAGGCCGCCTCGATGCCGGAGATCATGTCGAGCTTGCGGCGGCGCGAGAGCTGCGTCAGGCGCGCGATGTCCACCGGCCGGAGCTCGACCGGCGGGCGCGACAGGGCGCGCACGACCGCGCCCGAGTCGCCCGGGTCGGCGAGCAGCCTGAGCCAGGCGAGCACGTCGCGGACCTCGGAGCGCTGGAAGTACGCGGCGGCGTCGGCGAGGCGGAACGGGATCCCGCGCTCCTCGAGGGCCGAGCCGACGAGCGGCCCGTCCGCCGCGACCGACCGGACGAGCACGCAGACCTCGCTGGGCGCGACGTCGCCCGCGGTCACGAGCCGCTCCACCTCGAGCGCGGTCCGCTGGGCCTGGGCCCGCTCCGAGCGGCAGCGCCAGAACCGGACCTTGCCGCCGGGGTCGGCCGAGACGCGCTTCTCGATCCGCTCGCACGGGCTCGCCTCGACGACGGCCTGCGCGGCGGCCACGATCCGCCGGCCCGAGCGGTGGCACTGCTCGAGGCGCACGACGCGCGCGTCCGGGTGCTCGCGCTGGAAGTCCTCGAGGTTCTTGCGGGCGGCGCCGCGGACGCGGTGGATCGACTCGTCGTCGTCGCCCGCCGCCGTCACGTTGCCGTGCTCCTCGGAGAGCAGGCGCAGCAGCGTCGCCTGCCCGAAGTCGAGGTCCTGGAGCTCGTCGACCAGCACGTGCCCGAAGCGCTCGGCCAGCCTGCGGCGGACGTGCGGGCGCGAGCGGAGCAGCTCGAACGAGCGCAGCACGAGGTCGCCCGAGTCGAGCGCGCCGCGCTCGGCCAGCAGCGCCTCGTGCCGGTCGTACACGCGCGCCAGCTCGAGCTCGCGGGCGGCGTGGGCGCGCTCGGCGTCGTCGGTCGCCGCCTCGGCGAGCGACTCGGCGTAGCGGCGCTGGTCGGCCGGGCCGACCATCTCCTCCTTCAGGCGGTCGATTCGCGAGACGAAGCTGCCGAGCAGCGGGGCCGGGTTGCCGCGGATCTCGTGGTGGCGGAGCGCGAGGTCGTCGATCCGGTCGAGGAGGAGCGCCAGCCGGTCGGCCGGGCCGACCGGGACGAAGAACGGGTCGATCCCGGCCTCGAGCGCCTCCTCGCGGAGGAGGCGAGCGCAGAACGTGGCGAACGTGCACGTCCACAGCTCCTCCCAGGGCGTCTCGATCCTCAGCTCGAGCCGCTCGCGGACGTCCGCCGCGGCCTGGGTCGAGAAGGCGAGGAACAGGATCGCGCCGGGCGGCGTCCCCTCGCGGACGAGGCGGGCGAAGCGCTCGACGAGCGTGGTCGTCTTGCCCGTCCCGGCAGCGCCGATCACGAGCAGCGGACCGTCCTGGTGAGCGACCGCCTCGAGCTGCTCCGCGCTCAGTTCGGCGCCCTCGTGCGGCATCCCGGCAAGCATACGCGCGCGCAACGGGCGCCCGGCGGCGGGCGGCGGGCGGCGGGCGGCCGCGCGTCGAGGAGGGCCGGCCCGGGTAATCCCGCTGTTCATGGCACGGCTGCGAAGGGTGGACTGCTCGGGCCCCGGGATGACCCGGCGGCGGCGCGGGCGCGGGTTCGAGCTCCTCGACCAGGAGGGGCGGCGCGTCGACGATCCCGAGGCCCTCGCGCGGGTCGCCGAGCTCGCGATCCCGCCGGCGTGGCGCGACGTCTGGATCTGCACGCACCCGATGGGCCACCTCCAGGCGACCGGCGTCGACGCGCGCGGCCGCAAGCAGTACCTGTACCACCCGAAGTGGCGCGAGCGGCGCGACCAGGAGAAGTTCGACTCGATGGTCGACTTCGCGCGCGCGCTGCCGGGGATGCGGCGGCGGGTCGCCCGGGACCTCGCGCGCGACGACGAGATCACGAGGCGGCGGGTGCTCGCGTGCGCCGTCCGGCTGCTGGACCGCGGGTTCTTCCGCGTCGGCGGCGAGGACTACGCGGTCGAGAACGAGACCTACGGCCTGGCCACGATCCGGAAGGACCACGTGCGCGTCGGGCGCGACACGATCACGTTCGACTACCCGGCGAAGAGCGGGCAGCGCCGCGTCCAGTCGATCGTCGACCCCGTGGTGCACGACATCGTCGCCGAGCTGCGGCGGCGGCGTGGCGGCAGCCCCGAGCTGCTCGCCTACCGCGAGGGCCGGCGCTGGCGCGACGTGAAGTCGGCGGACGTGAACGCGTACGTGAAGGAGGTCACGGCCGGCGACTTCTCGGCCAAGGACTTCCGGACCTGGAACGCGACCGTGCTGGCCGCCGTCGCGCTGGCCGTCTCGGGGCCGATGGCCGCGGCGTCGGCGACGGCGCGCAAGCGGGCCAAGGCGCGGGCGGTCAAGGAGGTGGCCCGCTACCTGGGGAACACCCCGGCGGTCTGCCGCGCCTCGTACGTCGACCCGCGGATCTTCGATCGCTTCGACGCCGGCCTCACGATCGGCGGCGTCCTGCCCGAGGTCGCCGACGCGGGCGACATGGACTCGCTCCACGGGCCGGTCGAGGAGGCGGTGCTCGACCTGATCGCGGAGGACGTCGGGTCGAGCGCGCTCGAGAAGGTGGCGTAGTGGCGGGCGGCGGCCCGGGCCGGCTCGGCGAGGACCAGCGCGCGCTGCTCGAGCTGATGGTCGAGCGCGGGCTCGGCTACGACGCGCTGAGCCGGCTGCTCGGCGTGGACCGCGACGCCGTGCGCGAGCGGGCGCGGTCCGCGCTCGACGAGCTCGTCCCGGACGCGGTCGTCCGGCCGCCCGAGAGCGACCGCGCCGAGCTGACGGACTTCCTGCTCGAGCAGGGCTCCGGCGCGCCGGCGGCGCTCGGGACGCCGGACGGGCGCGAGTGGACGCGCGCGGCGTCGGCCGGGCTGCGGTCCCTGGCCGAGCCGGGGGCCTCGGCGGCGGCGAAGCCCGCGGAGCCGGTCGGGTCCGCGTGGCGCCTGCCGGAGCTCGTCGTGCCGTTCGCCGTGTACGTCCTGCTGATCGCGGGCGGTCTCGTCACCTACGCCGTCATCGGGCTGACGCACCACTGATCGTGCGCTACGTCCGCAACAGCAGCCTCTCCCTGTTCTTCCTGGCGCTGTTCCTCGGCGCGCTGGTCGGTCAGGCGCTCGTCGGGCACGAGCTCTACAACGACGAGGAGGTCCAGCACGCGCGGCTTCTCCACGAGGAGCCGGAGACGATCTCGCTCGGCCGCTACGTCGTGTCGTCGGACTTCGGGAACTCGGTGATGGAGAACTGGCAGTCCGAGTACCTCCAGTTCGCCCTGTTCGTCCTCGCGACCGTCTGGCTGCTCCAGCGCGGCTCGACCGAGTCGAAGGAGCTCGAGCAGGCGGGCGGGGAGTCGGACGAGGACCAGCGGCTGGGCGAGCACCCGGACGCGCGATCGCCGGTCTGGGCGCGCGCCGGCGGGCTGCGGACGTGGGTCTACTCGAACTCGCTGCTGCTGGTGATGGGGCTGATCTTCGTCTGCTCGTGGCTCGCGCAGTCGGTCACCGGCTGGAGCGAGTTCAACGCGAACCAGATCGAGCACGAGACCGCGACGGTGTCCTGGATCGGGTACGTCGGGTCGGCGCGCTTCTGGGAGGCGACGTTGCAGAACTGGCAGTCGGAGTTCCTGGCGGTCGGGTCGATGGCGGTGTTGTCGATCTTCCTGCGCCAGCGGGGGTCGGCGCAGTCGAAGCCGGTGGGGGCGTCGCACGAGGAGACGAGCACGGAGGGATAGCGATGGCGGGCGCAGCGATACTCGACGTCGACGGGACGCTCGTCGACACCAACTACCAGCACGCGGTCGCGTGGTACCGGGCGTTCCGCCAGCACGGGATCGTGCTGCCGGTATGGCGGATCCACCGCCACATCGGGATGGGCGGCGACCAGCTCGTGGCGGCGCTGACCGACGAGGCCACCGACGAGGAGAAGGGCGAGGACGTTCGCACCGCCGAGAAGGCGCTGTACATGGCGCTGATCGAGGAGGTCGAGCCGATGGAGGGCGCGCGGGAGCTGATCCAGCGGCTGCGCGACGGGGGCCGGTCCGTCGTGCTCGCCAGCTCGGCGAAGGAGGACGAGGTCGAGCACTACCTCG
The DNA here is from genome assembly GCA_036389295.1 of Thermoleophilaceae bacterium. GTDB lineage: Bacteria > Actinomycetota > Thermoleophilia > Solirubrobacterales > Thermoleophilaceae > AC-37. The sequence continues at coordinate 56,401 of DASVQB010000048.1, forward strand.
ACCTGCTCGACGCGCGCGACCTGGCCGACGACTGGACGACCTCGGCCGACGTCGAGGCGACGAAGCCCGAGCCCGACCTCGTGGTGGCGGCGCTCGAGAAGGCGGGGGTCTCGGCCGACGAGGCGGCGATGCTCGGGGACACGCCGTGGGACTGCGAGGCGGCGCGGCGGGCCGGCGTCCCGACCGTGGCGCTGATGACCGGCGGCTTCTCGGAGCAGGAGCTCCGCGACGGCGGCGCGGTCGCGGTCTTCGAGTCGATCCCGGCGCTGCTCGACGGGTTGGACGAGACGCCGCTGGGGTAGCCGGGGGCCGGGGGGCGCCCACGACGCCGCCGGATCCGCCACGATTCCGGCGTGCCGTTCTGGCGGCGACAGGAGGAGGAGCCGAGCCCGCAGAGCCGGGTGGGGCGCTCGTCGACCCTGCCGGTGCCCTCGCGCGGGGCGGAGCGGCGGCCGGCGGAGTCGCGGTCGGGGGGAGGGGCGGCAGCGGCGCGGCCGGCGCCTCGTGCCGCCGAGGTCGCTCCGATGCCAGTGCGGCCGGCGACGCGTGCGTCCGAGGTCGCTCCGAGGCCGATGCGGCCGGCGGCGCGTGCCTCGGAGGTCTCTCCGCCGGCTCGGCCGGCGCCTGGTGCGTCCGGGGCGCCGGCGGTCCCGAGCACGTCGCCGGCGCCGCGACCTCCGGGGGCGCCGCCGATGGCGCAGCCGCCGCAGCCGCACCGGTCCGGCGCGCCGCCGGTCCCGCCTGGGCAACCCGGCTCGTGGGAGCCTGCGCCCGCCCCGCCCGCCCGCGATCCGTGGTCGCTGCCCCAGCCGGGGCGTCCTCCCACCTTCGGCACCACGCCGTCCAGGCCCCCGCCGCCGCCAGCCCCCGGACGGCGCCCGCCGCAGTACGGGTCGGCCACCCCGTTCCGCTTCCGGCGCAGGCGTGCGTTCCGGGTCGCGCGCCTGGTCGGCTTCGTCTGGGTGCTCGGCGTGATCGGGGCGGTCGTGTTCACGATCTCGAAGGTCGAGGACGTGCTCGACGACACGGTGGGCTCGATCGGCGACGGGTCGGGCTCGGGGCCCTCGGGCGGGCCGCGCAACGGCGACGGACGGGGCGGCTCACTGGTCCGGCGCGGCCGGTTCGCCAAGGCGATGCGAGTGCTGGCCCGCGAGGTCGGGCCCGAGGCCCGCGTGTGGGTGCTGCGCGTCTCGCCCGACCAGGTCCACGCGGTCGTGGTGAGGCCCGGCGGGCAGCGTCGCACGGTCCAGATCAGGCCGGACATGTCGACGAGTTCCTTCCAGTTCGGGTCCGGCAACCAGCGCGGAATCCCGATCCGCCGGATCCCCGTCGCCGCACCGGAGCGGATCGTCCGCAGGGCGGCCCGGCTGAACCACCAGCGCGGCGGCGCGGTCGGCTACCTGGCGCTCACCATCAGCCCGATCGACGGCGAGGGCACGTGGTCGTGCTTCTTCACGTCGGGCGGCACCGACCCACCGGTCCTGTCGAACCTGGCAGGGACGAGGGTCTACCGGGCGGGCGAGCTGCCGCCGTCCTGAGCGCAGCCGGCGCCCGGGTCCACTCGATCCGCGTCAGGCCGACTCGAGCGGCGGGACCGCGTGGACGCCGTCCGGCCGCCGCTCCCCGTGCTCGGGATCGATGCCGCAGCTCAGGTGGACGAACGCACCGTCCATCCGGACGAAGTTGTCGCTGAACCGCACCGTCCGTTCGCAGAGCGGGCAGCGCCCGAGCCGGCGGTCCGTCAACGAGACGACGTTGTCGTGCCCGCCCACTACGACCGCCCGGCCTGTCCGCGATAGCCGACGCAGTCCGGATGGAACCAAAGCGTCCGCAGCCGCACGTTCGGCGGCGCCGGCTCGACCGGCCGGCCACACGAGAAGCACGTGTTCGCCCGGGCGGCGAGGAGCCGGCGGACGGCTTGGAGCCGCGTGCTCGTGACTCGATCCATGACGACCTCCTTGCTTCGTTCGGAGGTCCGCCCGATGGCCTGCGAGCCACCCCGTCCCCACCTGGTTTCAGCGCTCCCGGCACCCGAGGGACGAGTGCGAGGCGGGTTGTAGGTGCCCGGGGCGGGGCTACCCCAAACGGTGGCGGCTGGTCCCCTGTCGGTTTGGCGCGGCGGTACAACCCAACCCCGCCCGTCGGAGGTCCGGCAGGCCGCGCCGTAGATCCCCTGTCGCGCGCTGCCTGCCGCCGTGGGTCTCGTGCTCCCCGCCGCGAGCCTCGGAACGATGGGCGATCCAGGACTCGAACCTGGGACCTCTTCCTTATCAGAGAAGCGCTCTAACCGGCTGAGCTAATCGCCCGAGAGCCGCGATTCTAGCGGCGGGTCCGGGGGTGTCGGAGGGGCCGGTCGGACGTGCAGAACCGAGGAGTCCGGGGCCGCGCAGGAGCGGACCGGCGCTAAGCGCAACCGAGGACGTTGGGATCCGGCGGTTAGCGGCCGCCCGCGTTGCGGCGGAGTATCCGCTCCGCGACCTCGACTCCCTCCCGCGGGTGGTCGAGGTCGAACTCGACCCGGTAGCCGCCGTGGCGGGGGCGCACGCGGACCTCTCGGCCGAGCGCGGCGGAGAGGGCGTCGGACGCCGCCGCCAGCGAGTCCTCGAGGTCGGGGTGGATGACGATCGGCTCGCGCGGGCCGCGGTCGCGGCCCGCCTCGCGGGCGCGCTCCTCTGTTGTGCGGACCGACCAGCCCTCGTCGCGCGCGCGGCGTGCCAGGCGCAGGCGATCGGCGTGGTCCTTGCACACGAGCAGGCCGCGGCCGTGGCCGCCCGACAGCTCCCCGCGCTCGATCATCGCCAGCACCTCGTCGGGCAGCTCGAGCATCCGGATCATGTTCGAGACGGCGGTCCGGCCGCGGCCGACGCGGCGACCGACCTCCTCCTTGCTCATCCCGAGGTCGTCGACGAGCGTGGCGCACGCGCGCGCCTCCTCGACGGCGTTCAGGTCCTCGCGCGCCATGTTTTCGATCAGCGCCAGCTCGAGCCGCTCCGCCTCGGCCGTCTCGCGGACGATCGCCGGGATCGTCTCCAGCCCGGCCATCCGCGCCGCCCGCAGGCGGCGCTCGCCGGCGACGAGCTCGTAGGTCCCGCCGGCGAGCGGGCGGACCACCACCGGCTGGAGCACCCCGCGGGCCTCGATCGAGCGGGACAGGCTCACGAGGGCGTCCTCGTCGAACTCGCTCCGCGGCTGGCTCGGGTTCGGGCGGACCAGCTGGACGGCGACCTCGCGCAGCCCGGCCTCGGGGCCGGGACCGCTCGACAGGATCGCCTTGAGGCCGCGCCCCATCCCGCGCTGCCGGGCGGCGCCCGGCGCGCCGGGGCCTGGGCGGCCGCCACCGTCCTGCGCGCCGGGTGCGTCGTCGTCCTCCGACATGCGGGTGGGCCCGGCCGCCTGGCCGGTCGGCCGAGCGGGCATGCCCGGCCAGACGGGCTCGCGGGCGGGGGCGGGCGGGCGGGCGGGATCGCCTCCGGGGCTCGGCTCCGGCGCCGGCTTTCGTGCTGGCTCAGCCACGGGCGGCCACCTCCTTCGCGAGTTGCAGGTACGCGACCGATCCGGAGCAGCGCGGGTCGTGCCTCGTGACCGGCACGCCGAAGCTCGGCGCCTCGCCGATCCGGACGTTCCGCGGGATCACCGAGTCGAAGACCAGCTCCGGGAAGTGCTCGCGGAGCTCCGCCTCGACGTCCTGGGCGAGCCGGGTGCGGCCGTCGTGCATCGTGAGCACGAGCCCCGACACCGAGAGGCGCGGGTTCAGCTCGCGCTGGATCAGGGAGAGCGTGTCGAGCAGCCCGGCGAGGCCCTCGAGCGCGAAGTACTCCGTCTGGACGGGGACGATCACCCGATCTGTGGCCACCAGCGCGTTGACGGTCAAGGGACCGAGGGAGGGGGGACAGTCGAGGATCGTGAAGAGGTACCGCTCGCGGAACCCCTCGAGCGCGTCGCGAAGCAGGGTCTCCGATCCGGGCTCGCGAGGCAGCTCCACGCTCGCGCCCGCGAGGTCGGGCGAGGCGGGAGCCAGCCAAAGGCCGGCGACGTCGGTCGCCACGACTGCGTCCTCCAGCGGGCCCTCGCCCGAGAGGCACGTGTAGACGTTCGGCTCGAGGTCCTTGGCCACCCCCAGCGCGACCGTGGCGTTGCACTGCGGGTCGAGGTCCACGAGCAGCGTCTGGTACCCCGCGTCCGCGACGCAGGCGGCGAGGTTCACGGCGGTGGTGGTCTTGCCCACCCCACCCTTCTGGTTGGCGACGGCGTAGACGATTCCCATCGGCGGCGACCGTAGCGGCGGGCGCGGTCGGAAGCGGTTTGCGAGGACTTCGCCGCGGGGACGCGGGTTCCTCCTGCGCGGCGGGGCGGGCCCTCCTGGGCGGAGGGGGGCGGGGGTCTCCAGCGCGGACACTCGGTCGAGCGGCCGCTCGCCGCCGGGAGTGCTCAGCCGAGCGGCCGCTTCGCCGCCATCCCCGGTCGCCGCGGGAAGCCGGCGGGCGTCTCCCTCACCTTCGAGTACACGTGGAGATGGCGGTTGCGGCTGTCCGGATACGGGGTCACGGGCAGGACCGCGACCGGCTCGAGGCCGAGCTGCGCCGCCGCCCGCGCCGCGGCGGACTCCTCGGCGGCGTCGCGCGCCCCCTTCCAGGCAACCAGGACGCCGCCGTGGCGCAGGAGGGGCGCCGCGTACTCCGCGAGCACGGCGAGGGGACCCACCGCCCGCGCCGTCGCCGCGTCGTACGCGCCGTTCCCATCCTGGGCCGCCCACTCCTCCACGCGCGCGCACACCGGACGCGCGTTCGCGAGCCCGCCGGCGCGCGCGAGGCGTTCGACGACCGCTGCCTTGCGGCCGGCCGACTCGATCAGGTCCACGCGTGCGCGCGGGAGGACGGCCGCCAGGGCGAGCCCGGGGAAGCCGGCGCCCGCCCCCACGTCGGCGATCGCGCCCGCGTCGCGCAGCTCGGCCACCGCCAGACCGCTCAGGCTGTCCGCCACGTGGACGTCGACCGCGTGCGCCGGATCGACGCTCGTGTGCGGGTCGGGCTCGGCCGCGAGCGCCGTGAGGATCCGCGCGAGCGGCCCGATCGCGTCAAGGGGCGCGTCGTGCCGCTCCAGGGCGGCTTTCAGGGCCTCGTCGTGCACCGCAGACCGGCCGAGGGAGGGAGCCCAGGTGTCCGGCACCTCGAACTGGCCGAGGGAGCGAGTCCCCCCGTCGGGGACACCGTCACACGTGTGACGCAGGGCGAGCCGGCCCGCGGACCGTCACACGTGTGACACCCCGCGCTGCGAACAGCAACCTCAGGACCCGCCGGCCCGCACGGGGCTCACGACCAGCCGCCTGTCCGGCTCGTCGCCCTCGCTGTGAGTCTGGACCTCGGGACGGTCGCGCAGGTACTCGTGGACCAGCCGGCGCTCGGACGCCGTCATCGGCTCGAGCTCGACAGACCGGCCGAAGTCGAGCGCGTCCGCCACCGCGCGGTCGGCCGCCCGCTGCAGCGCCGCCTCGCGCCGCTCCCTGTATCCGGCCGCGTCCACGAGCACGTGCTTCTCGGCCGCGCCGCCACGGTAGGCCACGCGCAGGGCCAGGTGCTGGACCGCGTCGATCGTCGAGCCGTGCTTGCCGATCAGGATCCCGAGGTCGTCGCCGTTCACGACGGCCTTGATCGTGTCGTCGGTCTCCTCGATGTCCACGCTCGCGCGGAGCCCCAGGGCCAGGGCGACCCGCGAGACCAGCGCCCGGACCCGCTCGACCGGCTCGTCGGGCAGCTCGTCCAGCGACTCGAGCTCGGCGGGGTCGAGCTCGGCCCGCACGCGGGCCGGCCGGCCGGCGTCCTCGTCGCCCTCGTCGAGGACCTCGAACTCCACGTCGTCGGCGCTCACGCCCGGGAAGCGCTGCTCGAGCTGCTTGATCGCGCTCCACTTGGCCTCGCCGAGGCTCGCGCCCTCGCCGAGCGCGTCAGCGGCGACTCCCCCCGCGGACTCCTCCATGCGCCGCATTGTGCCGGAGAGCGAGGCGGGTGGGACGCTCGGGTCGAGACGGGCGCGGGGACGCTCGCTGGAGGCGGCGCGCGGAGCGGTGCTACCGCCTGCGCCCCGACCGCTTCTTCTTCTTGCGCGGGGAGGGAGGAGGCGCCTTCGCCGGCCCGCCGTTGCCGGCACCCGCGCCGCCGCCGGACGACTTCCCGTCGTCCCCCGTCGCGGCCGCCCGTCCGGCGCGCGCCGCGCGCTCGAGTATCCCCTCGCGCCTGGCCGGCTTCCCGTCGCCGCCGTCGGACCCGCCTCGGCGATCGCCGGCGCCAGCGGTCCGGGCCCGACCCTCGCCGCCTGCCTTCTTCCCCTCCGAGCCCGACACGGGCTCGGGTGGCGGCAGGAACCGTTTGACCAGGAGCTGCTGCCCGATCGTCCACACGTTCGTCGTGATCCAGTAGACGACCAGCCCCGCCTGGAAGTTGACGATGATGAACGCGAAGAAGAACGGCAGCGCGAGCATCAGCCGCCGCTGGTTCTTGTCCTGGGCGTTGATCATCGTCACGAGGCTCGAGCCGAGCTGGGTCGCGATGTAGACCAGGATCAGCACGACCAGGACGCCGCCCGTAGCCGGCTCGGTCAGGTCCTTGATGAACAGGAAGTCCTGGCCGCCCCCGCCCCGCACCTCGGCCTTGAACTCGCTGGTGCGCTGGAGCTGGTAGAGCGAGATGAAGAACGGCAGCTGGAGGAGGAGCGGCAGGCAGGAGCTCAGCGGGTTGAAGTTGTGCTCCTGGTAGAAGCGCATCAACTCCTGCTGCTGGCGCTGCTTGTCCTCCTTGTAGCGCTCCTGGATCTTCTTCATCTCGGGAGCGAGGCGCTGCATGGCCTGCATCCCGCGGACCTGGCGGAACGTCAGCGGCAGGATCGCCAGCCGCACCACGACCGTGAGCCCGATGATCGAGGCGCCCCACCCGAACCCGAGCGAGTCGTGGAACCAGTTGATGATCGCCTCGTTGACGTCGACGAGGGGCTGGAGGATGTTGGCGAGGACGAGCACGGCTCAGGCGGCGGGTCGGGAGCGGAACACCCGCTGGTCGCAGGGGTGGTCGATGCCGCCGCGGCTCCAGGGGTTGCAGCGGAGCACCCGCCAGGCGGCGAGGATCGCGCCGCGGGCGACGCCGTAGGTCCGGATCGACTCGACCGCGTACCGCGAGCACGTCGGGTAGTAGCGGCAGCGGGGTGCGAGCGCCGGCGATAGGACCCTCCGGTAGAGGTGGAGGGGGAGCAGGAAGGCCCCGCGTACCGCGGTCATCCGGCGCGCACCTCCACGAGGCCGGCGCCCTCGAGCAGCTCGCGCAGCGCGGCCTCGACGTCGCGCTCGCCGCCGTCGCGCGCGAAGCCCGCGGCATCGGGGCGGGCGACCACCACGAAGTCGTGGCCGTCGGGCAGCTCCGGGGCGATCGCCCAGAACGCCTCCCGCAGGAGCCGCTTCACGCGGTTGCGCTGGACGGCCCCGCCGACCTTGCGGCCGACGGAGACCCCGAGCCGCGGCTCCTCCGCCGCGTCCTCGCGCGGGAACGCGTAGACGACGAGCTGCCGGCTGGCGTGCGAGCGACCCTCGCGGAAGACGCGGTCGAACTCGGCGCTTCGGGACAGGCGCTGACGCCTGCCGGGGCGCCTGCCGCCGCCCTGCGCCCGGACCATCCCTAGGGAGTGAGCCGCTTCCGGCCCTTGTCGCGGCGGCGCTTCAGCATGTGCCGGCCCGCGCGTGTGCGCATGCGCGCGCGGAACCCGTGGGTCCGGGCACGCTTGCGCTTCTTGGGCTGGTAGGTGCGCTTCACTGAAGGCGTTCGAGAGCGGCGCGCTGGCGGAGAGGAGCATAGCGGCCGGCCCCCCCGCCTCGGCTGTGCACAACCTGTCGACGAGCACCGGCGGAGACGGCCCGCGAGCTTTTCATCGCGATTTGCGACAAGCCCGCGGAGGCCTCCATCGGAGTCGTGAACATGGCCGTTACACTGGCGCTCGCCGAGGGTCGGCCCACCCGCTCGGGGGCTCCCTCTCCCACCTAGACCACCTGCCGCACAGCCGCCCGGAGGGCTGCCGTCGACCCGTGCCGCAAGACCGCGAACCCTCGCCCCCAGACGACCTCTCCGAAGTGTGGGACGCGGTCGTCGGCGCCGCGCGGTCCGAGCTGACCGACGCGACCTTCCACATCTGGATCGAGCCGCTCGAGCCGGCGGGGCGGGCGGGAGACGTGCTGTACGTCCGGGCGCCAGACCACATCCGGACCTGGGTCGAGGACCGCTTCGCCGGCGTCCTCGGCCGCGCGGCGCGGCGGGCGGCGGCCGCCCAGACGGTCCAGGTCGTCGACCCCGCCTGGAAGGCCGCGGCCCTCGCTCCCACCGGCGGCGGGTCGTCGCGCGAGGCCGGCCTCAACCCGCGCTACACCTTCGACCAGTTCGTCATCTGCGACGGCAACCGGCTCGCCCACGGAGCCGCCCTCGCGGTAGCCGAGCAGCCCGCCCAGGCCTACAACCCGCTGTTCGTCCACGGACGCCCGGGGCTCGGCAAGACGCACCTCCTGCACGCGATCGGCAACTACGTGCGCGCGTACGGGGCCGACCTGCGCGTCCGGTACGCGACCGGCGAGGCCTTCACCGGCGAGTTCGTCAGGGCGATCCGCAGCGGCGACACCCGGGCGTTCCAGGCCAGCTTTCGCGACGCCGACGTTCTGCTCGTCGACGACGTCCAGTTCCTCGCCGAGAAGGTCCGCACCGAGGACGAGTTCTTCCACACCTTCAACGCGCTCTACGAGGCCGGCAGCCAGCTCGTGATCACGAGCGACCGGCCGCCGCGCGACCTCGACGCGCTCGAGCTGCGCCTGCGCGAGCGCTTCGAGTGCGGGCTGGTCGCGCTGCTCGAGCCGCCCGGGTTCGAGGCGCGGCTCGCGATCCTCGAGAAGCGAGCCCGCGCCGACGCGCTCGCAGGCGTGCCGCCCGAGACGCTCGCTGCCATAGCCGAGACGGTGACCTCTAGCGTCCGGACGCTCGAGGGAGCGCTCGTCCGCGTGGTCGCCTACGCGTCCCTTCGCGGAGAGGCGCCGGGGCCCGACCTGGCGCGCCACGTGCTCGGCACCCTCTACGGCGCGGAGCAGGGCCGGCCGGCGACGCTCGCCGAGATCCAGGCCGCCGCGGCGAGCGCGGTGGGAGTGGCGGAGGAGGCACTGCTCGCCCACGACCGGCGCCCGAAGGTCGCGCTGGCGCGCCAGGTCGCCATGTACCTCGCGCGCGAGCTGACCGACGCGAGCCTGCCGGCGATCGGGCGCCACTTCGGGGGCCGCAACCACTCCACGGTGCTGCACGCCCACCGGCGGATCGCCGCCGACGTCCAGAGCACCCCGGCGACGCGCGACGCGGTCGAGCAGGCCCGCCGCCGCCTGACGAGCAGGGCTGTCGACCGCCCTTGATGGAACAATCGACAGCCCGGGACGGGACGGATCCCGCCTGCCGCCTGCGTTCCCGTCGAGCCGTGAACATCTCCACAGCACCTATAACCACCAATTCAGACCATCTGACATGAAGCTGTCGATCGACAAGGACAAGCTGCTCTCCGCGCTCGGCGTGGCGGCTCGCGGCGCGTCCACCCGAAGCGCGATACAGACGCTCGCGGGCGTGATGCTCCACGCCGACGGGGACGGGGTCGAGCTCCGCGCCACCGACATGGAGCTCGGCGTCCGGGTCCGGGTCGAGTCGGCCCCCGAGCGCGAGGGCTCGGTCGTCGTGCCGGCCCGCCTCCTGCTGGACGTGGTCCGATCGCTGCCGAAGGACGAGGTCTCGCTCGAGTACCGCTCGTCGGAGGGCGACGTCGAGGTCGTCTCCGGCCCCGCGCGGTTCCACCTCCGGATCCTCCCCGCCGACGAGTTCCCGAGCCTCCCGGAGATCGGCGACGCGACCGTGGTGAAGGTCCCGGCGCGGGCGTTCGTCGAGACGGTCGGGAGGGTTGCCCGAGCCGCATCGCGCGACGAGACGCGCCCGCACCTCACCGGCGTGCTCGTGTCGGCCTCGGAGCGCGAGCTGCGGATGGTCGCGACCGACTCGTACCGCCTGAGCGTGAAGGAGACGACGCTCGAGCAGCCGCTCGCGGGGTCGCTCGAGGCGAACGTCCCGGCCCGGACGCTCCAGGAGCTGAGCCGCGTGGCCGCGGCGGAGGAGGCCGGCGAGATCGAGATCGCGGCGCTGGAGCACCAGGTCGTGTTCCGGGTCGGCCCGGTGACGCTGTCCTCGCGGCTGGTCGAGGGCCGCTTCCCCAACTACAAGCAGCTGTTGCCCGAGTCGTTCGAGCACGAGCTGAAGGTGAGCGGGTCGGACCTGCTCGAGGTCGTGCGGCGGATCAGCCTGCTGGCGCAGAAGAACGCGCCGCTGCGGCTGCGGTTCGACGAGGGCGCGCTGGAGATATCGGCGCAGACGCCGGACATCGGCGAGGCGAGCGAGTCGCTGCCGGTCCCGTTCAAGGGCGAGCCGCTCGAGATCGGGTTCAACCCGGACTTCCTCCGCGAGGGCCTCGAGAGCGCGGAGTCGGACGAGCTGGTCCTGAAGCTCATAAGCCCGCTGCGGCCGGGCCTGATCGAGTCCGGCGGAGGCGAGGGCGGCGGGTCGTTCATCTACCTCGTCATGCCGATCCGGCTGAACGTGTGATGGCCGCGAGCCCCCGGCTCTCGCGACCACGCCCAGCCGGATAGCCGCGCCGTGCGCGTCACCCGCCTCGCGGTCCGCGACTTCCGCAACTACGAGCGCGCGGAGGTGGGTCTCGGTGAGGGCCTGACGGTCGTCGCCGGACCGAACGGCGCCGGCAAGACCAACCTGCTCGAGGCGCTGTACTTCGGGCTCACGGCGCGGTCGTGCCGGACCTCGGTCGAGCGCGAGGTGGTCCGGCTCGGGGCCGAGCTCGCGCGCGTGGAGGTGCGGGTGGCGGCGGAGGACGGCGACCACTCCCTCGAGGTCGGGCTAGCGCCGGGCGAGGAGAAGCGGATCCGGGTCGACGGCGCGCCGCTCGCCCGCGGGACGGATCCGCCGCGCCCGCTCGCCGCCGTCTTCCTGCCGGACCGGCTGGAGCTGGTCAAGGGCGCGCCCGCGCTCCGCCGCGCCCACGTGGACCAGGTGGTGGCGGCCCTGTGGCCGGCCCGAGCCGCGACGCGGGCCGCGTACTCGCGCGCGCTGGCGCAGCGCAACGCGCTGATCGCGAGGGTCCGGTCGTCGAGCGCCGACCCGTCGCAGCTCGACGCCTGGGACGCGGAGCTGGCCCGCCGCGGGATCGACCTGATGGCGGACCGAGCGGCGGCGGTCGAGCTGGTGGCGGCCCCGTTCTCCGACCGCGCGGCCGAGCTCGGGATGCCGGACGCGGTGGCCCTCCGCTACGCGCCGCGGTCGACCGCCGGCGACGCCGACGGGCTGCGCGCGGAGCTGGTCGAGCGCCGCGCGGCGGACCTCGAGCGCGGCTTCACGACCCACGGACCGCATCGCGACGACCTCGCCCTCTCGCACGGCGGCCGGCTGCTCCGGCGGCTCGGCTCGCAGGGCCAGCAGCGGCTCGGCCTCCTGGCGCTGCTGTTCGCCGAGCGCGACGCGCTGGCGGCCCGGGGGTCGCCGCCGCTCATGCTGCTGGACGACGTCATGTCGGAGCTCGACTCGACCCGCCGCCGGCGCCTGTCGGAGCTGGTCCGCTCCGAGGGGCAGGCGCTGATCACGACGACCGACGTCGACCACGTGCCGGGCGCGGACGGGCCCGACGTCGCGCTGCTCGAGGTGGCCGCCGGGTCGGTCGCGCGGGTGGACCGCGGCGGCGGCGCGGTGGTCGACCTCGACCGCGCGGGCGAGGCCGCGTGAGGCGCGGACGAAACGGCGTGAGGCGCCGGGGGGGCGGCGTGACGCGCGGGTGGACCGCGTGAGGCGCCGCGCACCGCGCCCGCTCGCGCCGGTGCTCGCCCGCCTCGCCGAGCAGATGGCTCCGGCCACGACCCTCGCGCGGGTCCAGCGCTGCTGGGGCGAGGCCGCCGGTGACGCGATCGCCCGCGAGGCCGAGCCCGTCGCGGAGCGCGACGGCGTGCTCACCGTGGCGTGCCGGTCGTCGGTGTGGGCGCAGGAGCTGGAGCTCATGTCGGCGGACCTGCTCGCCCGGCTGAACGAGGAGCTGGACGGCCCGGCGCCCGAGCGCGACGGCGCCGACGCGGGAGCCGCCGACGCGGGCCGGGCGGGGGCGCCCGCCGCCCCGCCCACGCTCCGCGCGCTCCGCGTGCGAACCGGCCGCCTGTCCACCTAGGTCCGGGTACGCTCGAACCATGCCCGACCTCGCCGCCCGAGTGCTGCTCGCGTCCGCGGCCGCTCAGGTCGCGGGCTGGGCCCTCGTGCTGGCGGCGCGCTGTCCCGACGACGACGTGTGCACGGGGGCGGGCGGGTCCGTCTCGCAGGCGGGCGGGCTGATGGTCTACGTCTCGTTCGCGGCGTTCCTGCTGGTGGGTGTCGCCGTCCTCGTGTGGGCGGCCGCGGCCGCCATGCACCGCCTCGCCCGCCGCCGGCACACCTGACCTCGGAGGCCCCTCGCCGCCCCTCCGGGCCGCCCGTCGAGGGCCGTCGGATCCCCCCTCGCGCGGCCGCCTCGCACGCCTTCCGGCACGCCCGTCGAGGGCCGCCCGATCCTCCCTCGCGCGGCGGTCTCGGACGCCGCCGGATCCCCCCTCGCGCGGCCGCCTCGCACGCCTCCCGGCACGCCGGCTCCGGCCCCTGTGACACGGTGGTTACATAACGCGCCGTTTTGTCGGCATTTGCGGGTATTTTGTAACACGCGCGAGGCCGGTTCCGGCCGCCCGCGCTGCTATCCTTCAAGCACACGTCGACGCGCCCCGACCTCGTGCTGCCGCACCGGCCGGAGTCGGGGCGTCGTCGTGTCACGAGCGAGCGAAAGGGAGCGTTGGCCGACAAGCCGAACGCGAAGAAGGGCAGCCGCAAGGGCGCCGCGAAGGGAACGTCGTACGGCGCGAAGGACATCACCGTCCTGGAGGGCCTCGAGGCCGTCCGCAAGCGCCCCGGCATGTACATCGGGTCGACCGGCACGCGCGGCCTGCACCACCTCATCTACGAGGTCGTCGACAACTCGGTCGACGAGGCGCTCGCGGGCGTGTGCGACCACGTCCAGATCGCGATCCACCCGGACAACAGCGTCACGGTCACCGACAACGGCCGCGGCATCCCGGTGGACCTCCACGAGAAGGAGAAGCGGCCGGCGGCCGAGGTCGTTCTGACCGTCCTGCACGCCGGCGGCAAGTTCGGCGACGGCGGCGGCTACAAGGTCTCGGGCGGCCTGCACGGCGTCGGGGTCTCGGTGGTCAACGCGCTCACCGAGCGGCTCGACCTGACGATCTGGCGCGACGGCTTCGAGTGGACCCAGACCTACGAGCGCGGCGTGCCGCAGGGCCCGCTCGCCAAGGGCGCGAAGACCGACCGCCACGGCACGCGGATCGCGTTCCTGCCGGATCTCGAGATCTTCGAGACGATCGACTACGACCGGACGATCCTCGAGCAGCGCTTCCGCGAGACGGCGTTCCTGACCAAGGGCCTCCGGATCGACTTCGCGGACGAGCGCGGCGAGACCTTCCGCGAGACCTACCAGTACGACGGCGGGATCGTCGACTTCGTCACCTACCTGCACTCCCAGGGCACGCGCGACCCGCTGCACAAGAAGGTCGTGTTCCTGGAGGAGTCGGGCGACATCGGAGAGGTCGAGGTCGCGATGCAGTGGAACACGTCGTTCCAGGAGACGCTCCTCTCGTTCGCCAACAACATCAACACGCACGAGGGCGGCACGCACCTGTCGGGCTTCCGGTCGGCGCTCACCCGGACCCTCAACGCGTACGCGCGCAAGATCGGCGAGCTCAAGGAGAAGGACGACAACCTCCAGGGCGAGGACGTGCGCGAGGGCCTCACGGCGATCATCTCGGTCAAGCTCGCCGAGCCGCAGTTCGAGGGCCAGACGAAGACCAAGCTGGGCAACCCGCCGGTCGAGGGCTTCGTGCAAGCGGCGGTCAACCGCGGCCTCGGCGAGTTCCTCGAGGAGAACCCGGCGGAGGCGCGCGCCGTCATCAAGAAGGCCGTCCAGGCCGCCCGCGCCCGCGAGGCGGCCCGCAAGGCGCGCGACCTCACGCGCAAGTCCGCGCTGGAGAACTCCAACCTCCCCGGGAAGCTCGCCGACTGCTCGGTGCGCGACCCGTCGCTGGCCGAGCTGTTCATCGTCGAGGGCGACTCGGCCGGCGGGTCCGCGAAGCAGGGCCGCGACCGCAACACCCAGGCTGTCCTCCCGCTCCGCGGCAAGATCATCAACGCGGAGAAGAACCGGATCGACAAGGTCCTCTCCAACCAGGAGATCCGCGCGCTGATCACGGCGATCGGCACGGGGATCCAGGAGGAGTTCGACCTCGAGAAGCTCCGCTACCACAAGATCATCGTGATGACGGACGCCGACATCGACGGCGCCCACATCCGCACCCTGGTCCTCACCTTCCTCTACCGCAAGATGGCGGACCTGTTCGAGGGTCACCACATCTACATCGCCAAGCCGCCGCTCTACAAGGTCAAGGTCGGCGGCAAGGACGTCTACATCGAGAAGGAGGCCGAGCTCGAGGAGCTCCTGCTCCGCGACAAGCTCGAGAAGGTCGACGTGACCGACCGCGACGGCCAGGCGTTCAAGCTCACGAAGGCGCGCTGGCAGCGGTTCAACATCAAGCTGAAGCAGTACGAGGGCTGGAGCTCGTCGCTCAGGGCCGCGCACGGCCACGACACCGTCACGTTCCTCGAGGAGTCGCAGGTGCTCGACGCCGCCGCAGCGACAGCCGACGACGTCGTGGCGCTGCTGGGCGAGGAGGACCCGCCCGCCGAGCCGTACGACACCGAGCTCCTGAGCCAGGACTCCGAGCTGCTCGTGGTGCGAACGATCGAGCGGGCCACCGGCTCGGCCTCGACCCATCGCCTGCCGCGCGCGCTGTTCGACTCGGACGAGTACCGGCGGTTCGTCGGCGTCCACACCGAGCTGCGCGAGCTGGCGGGCACGCCGCCGTTCACGGTTTCGCTCGGCAAGGCGCCGCGCGAGGCGCGCTCGTTCGAGGCGCTCCGCCGCGTGGTGCTGGAGGTCGCCGGCGAGGGCGTGAAGGCGGACCGCTTCAAGGGCCTCGGCGAGATGAACCCCGACCAGCTCTACGACACGACGATGGACCCCGAGAAGCGCATGCTCCAGCGCGTCACGGTCGAGGACGCGGCGGCGACCACCGAGGTCTTCTCGATGCTGATGGGCGACAAGGTCGAGCCGCGGCGCGACTTCATCGAGACCCACGCCCGTGAAGTGACCAACCTGGACGTGTAGCGGTGGCCGTGGAGCAGCTCACAGGAGGGCGGTTCGAGGACCGCGACCTCGAGAAGGAGATGCGCTCGTCGTACCTCGACTACGCGATGAGCGTCATCGTGGGTCGCGCGCTGCCGGACGTGCGCGACGGCCTCAAGCCGGTCCACCGCCGCGTCCTCTACGCGATGCACCGCGCCGGCCTCCAGCCCGGCCGGCCGTACCGCAAGTGCGCCCGCGTCGTCGGCGAGGTGATGGGCTCGTTCCACCCGCACGGCGACCAGGCGATCTACGACACCCTCGTCCGCCTCGCGCAGGACTTCGCGATGCGGAACCCCCTGATCGACGGCCAGGGCAACTTCGGCTCGATCGACAACGACCCGCCGGCGGCCATGAGGTACACCGAGGCCCGCCTCGCCCGGCTCGCCACGGAGCTCCTGCGCGACATCGACGAGGACACCGTCGACTTCGGGCCCAACTACGACAACTCCGAGCAGGAGCCGGCGATCCTGCCGGCCCGGTTCCCGAACCTGCTGGTCAACGGCGCGACCGGGATCGCCGTCGGGATGGCCACCAACATCCCGCCGCACAACCTGCGCGAGGCGATCGACGCGACGGTCGCGTACATCGACGACCCGGAGATCGAGGTCTCGGGCCTGATGAAGCACATCAAGGGGCCCGACTTCCCGACCGGCGGGATCATCCTCGGCCGCCAGGGGATCCGCGACGCCTACATGGAGGGCAAGGGCCGGATCGTCGTGCGCGCCAAGGCGCACGTCGAGCCGCTGCGCCAGGGCAAGGAGGCGATCATCGTTACCGAGATGCCCTACCAGGTGACCAAGGGCGACGGTCGCAACGAGGGCACGGGCCTGATCAAGAAGATCAAGGAGGCCTACGACGCGAAGAAGATCACGGAGATCTCGGACCTCCGGGACGAGTCGGACAAGTCCGGCATCCGCGTCGTCATCGAGCTGAAGCGCGACGCGATCCCGAAGGTCGTGCTGAACAAGCTCTACAAGCACACGCCGATGCAGACGACGTTCGGCGCGAACATGGTCGCGCTGGTCGACGGCGTCCCGCGCACGCTCGGGCTGCTCCCGATCATCAAGAACTACGTCGACCACCAGCGCGAGGTCATCGTGCGGCGGACGAAGCACGAGCTGCGCCGCGCCGAGGCGAGGGCCCACATTCTCGAGGGACTGCTCGTCGCGCTCCGCAACCTCGACGCGATCATCGAGCTGATCCGCGCCTCGCGCGACCCCGACTCCGCCCGCGAGGGCCTGATGAAGGGCTTCGACCTCTCGCGCGAGCAGGCGCAGGCGATCCTCGACCTCCGGCTCCAGCGGCTCACCGCCCTCGAGGCCGGCAAGATCGAGCAGGAGCACGCCGACCTCGTCGAGCGGATCCGCGAGCTGCGCGAGATCCTCGGCGACGAGGCGCGGGTGCTCGGGCTGATCCGCGAGGAGCTGGTCGAGATCCGGGACACGTACGGCGACGACCGGCGGACCGAGATCACGCACTCGGAGGACGAGCTCGACATCGAGGACCTGATCGCCGACCAGCAGATGGTCATCTCGATCACGAAGTCGGGCTACATCAAGTCGCTGCCGCTCGCCACGTACCGGTCGCAGAAGCGCGGCGGGGTGGGCGTGATCGGCATGGACATGAAGGACGAGGACTACATCGAGCACCTCTTCGTGTGCTCGACGCACGACTACCTCCTGTTCTTCACGAACCGCGGGAAGGTCTACCGGCAGAAGGTCTACGACCTGCCGGAGGCGCAGCGGACCGCGAAGGGCCGCGCGCTCGTGAACCTGCTGCCGCTCCGCGAGGGCGAGGACGTGCGGGCGGTCCTCTCCACGCGCGACTTCACCGAGGGCAGGTACCTCGTGTTCGCCACCAAGAAGGGCCAGATCAAGAAGACCGAGTTCCTCGCCTACAACACGCCGATCAAGGCCGACGGCATCATCGCGATCAAGATCCGCGACGACGACGAGCTCGTCGCCGTTCGCGGCACGAGCGGCGAGGACGACGTGATCATGGTCTCGCGCTCCGGCCAGGCGGCACGCTTCAACGAGTCGCAGGTGCGCTCGATGGGCCGGGACACGAGCGGTGTGCGCGGCATGAACGTCTCCCGCGGCGACAACCGTGTGCTCGCCATGGACGTCGCGCGTGACGACACGGAGCTCCTCGTGGTCACCGAGAACGGCTACGGAAAGCGCACGGCGATCGCCGACTATCCCGTGAAGGGGCGCGGGGCGATGGGGGTCAAGACGATCCAGCTGACCGAGAAGAAGGGCGGCGTCGCGGGAGCACTGATCGTTCGCGAGCACGACGAGCTGGTCTTCATCTCGCAGCAGGGGATGGTGCAGCGCACGAGCGTGAGGGGCATCTCGCTCTACGGCCGCGCCTCACAGGGCGTAAGGCTGATGAACCTGCGCGAGGACGACGTGGTCAGCGCCGTCGCGCTCGTCGTCGAGGCGGCGGCGGACACCGCCGCGCAGGTGCAGGGCGAGATGGAGGAC
>DASVQB010000049.1:0-8134 GCA_036389295.1 Thermoleophilaceae bacterium
GATAAGCCGCTTCCGCTCAGCAAGCCGGAGGTCGACCGCCTGCTACATCGCGAGACCGCCGAGCGCCCGCGCACGCGCGCCCAGTTCTCGATCGGCGAGTCGGTCAAGGTCGTGTCGGGCCCGCTGTCGGACTTCTCGGGCGAGATCTCGGAGATCAACGAGGACGCCTCGAAGCTCAAGGTGCTCGTTAGCATCTTCGGGCGTGAAACACCCGTGGAAGTCGGGTTCGATCAGGTGAAGAAGATCTAGATGGCCAAGAAAGTCCTGACACTCATCAAGCTCCAGGTCCCGGGCGGGTCCGCCAACCCGGCGCCGCCGGTCGGCCCCGCGCTCGGCCAGCACGGCGTGAACATCATGGAGTTCTGCAAGGCGTTCAACGCCCAGACGCAGGACCAGAACGGCCGGATCATCCCGGTCGAGATCACGGTGTTCGAGGACCGCTCGTTCACCTTCATCACGAAGACGCCGCCGGCGGCGGTCCTGATCAAGGAGGCGGCGGGGATCGCCAAGGGGTCGGGCGAGCCGAACCGCGAGAAGGTCGGCCGGATCAGCCGCGACCAGGCGCGCCAGATCGCCGAGACCAAGCTCGAGGACCTGAACGCCACCGACCTCGACGCCGCCACCAAGATCATCGAGGGGACCGCCCGCTCGATGGGCGTGGAGGTCAAGTAGGCATGAAGCACGGCAAGCGCTACCGCGAGGCCTACGCGCGCGTGGACCGCGAGCGCGCCTACGCGCCGGCCGAGGCGGTCCAGCTCGTGAAGGGGCTCCAGTCGGCGAAGTTCACCGAGACGGTCGAGTGCCACATCCGCACCGGCCTGAACGTCCGCCACGCCGACCAGCAGCTGCGCGGCACGCTCACGCTGCCGCACGGCGTCGGCCGCGACGTGACGGTGGCGGTCTTCGCCAAGGGCGACAAGGCGCGCGAGGCCGAGGCCGCGGGGGCCGACGCCGTCGGCGAGGAGGACCTCGCCAAGCGCGTCGAGGAGGGCTGGACCGACTTCGACGTGGCGATCGCCACGCCCGACCTGATGCCGGTGGTGGGCAAGCTCGGCCGGATCCTCGGCCCGCAGGGCAAGATGCCCAACCCGAAGGTCGGGACCGTGACCCAGGACGTGGGCAAGGCGGTCGAGGAGGCCAAGGCGGGCAAGGTCGAGTACCGGACCGACCGCTCGGCGATCGTCCACATGGCGATCGGCAAGACCGACCTCGAGGCCGGCCAGCTGCTCGAGAACTACGCGGCCCTGATCGACGAGATCGTGCGGGCCAAGCCGGCGGCGGCGAAGGGGCGCTACCTGCGGACGATCACGCTCGCGACGAGCCACGGCCCCGGCGTCCGCGTGGACCCGAGCCGGGTCCGCGACATCGTCGAGGAGCTGCGCGAGGCCGGCGACGGCGCCGGCGGGGACGGCGGGCCCGCGGGGGACTCCGCGGACGCCGTGCCGGACGCGGGCGCCGCCGAGGCCGAGCCCGCGGCGGACGTCGCGGACGCCGAGCCCGCGGCGGACGCCGAGCCGGCCGCGGAGGGCGAGACCGGCTAGCGCCGCCGGCCGGCCGGGCCCCGGGCGCACCCGCTAGCCTTACGCGCCACTGACAGAGAGCTGCCCGAGACCCCCGGCAGGCGCGAGCCGTAAGACCTGGGCAGGCGGACCTCCGGAGAGCAGTCTCCTCGGAGCCCGCCTGCGTGCGGGCTCTCTCGTTCCCGATACGAACCGCGGAGAAGAGCGAGTGCCGAGGCAGACGACGCGACCCCCGGAGCAGGGCGAGTGAACAGGGACGAGAAGGCCGCCGTCATCGACGAGGTGGCCGAGCGCATCAAGTCGTCGCCGGCGATCTTCGCGATCGACTACCGGGGGCTGTCCGTCAAGCAGGCGGTCGACCTGCGCGCGCAGCTCGCGGCCGCGGGCGCGCGCTTCCAGGTGGTCAAGAACCGGCTCACGATCCGGGCGGCCGACCAGGCCGGCGCCGAGCAGCTGAAGGAGCTGCTGGACGGGCCGACCGCGCTCACCTTCGTCGACGGCGACGCCGCGGTGGCCGCCAAGGCGCTCGCGACCTTCCGCCGCCAGGCCGGCGTCCTCGAGTTCAAGGGCGGCACGATGGACGGCGAGACGCTGACCGCCGACCAGATCGAGTCGATCGCCCGCCTGCCCGCGCGCGACGTGCTCCACGGCCAGTTCGTGGGCGTGCTCGCGTCGCCGCTGACGGGCCTGGTCCGCGGCCTGGCCTCGATGATCGGCGGCCTGGCGAGCCAGCTCCAGCAGATGCACGACCAGGGGCTGGTGAGCGGAGCGCCGCCGGAGGCGGAGGGGCCGGCCGCTGCGGAGGCCGCCGAGCCGGACGCTGCGGAGGCCGCCGAGCCGGAGGCCCCGGAGGCCCCGGAGGCCGCACCCGAGCCGGAGGCGGCCGAGGCCGCGGAGGAGACGGCCACCCCGTCCGACGAGGCTCCGGGCGACCCGGCGGCCGAGGCCGAGACTGCAGAGCAGGAGACATCCGACGCGCCGGAGGAGTCCGGCGATGCCGGCGAGGCGGCCGAGCCCCCCTCCGGCGAGACCCAGGAACAGGAGGGCTAGATGCCTACGACAGAGGAATGGATCGAGGAGCTGAAGGGCATCTCGGTGCTCGAGCTGAGCGAGCGGATCAAGGCGCTCGAGGAGGAGTTCGGCGTGTCGGCCACCGCGGTCGCCGCGGCCGCCCCGGCGGCTGCCGGCCCAGCCGGCGACGGCGCGGGCGCCGAGGAGGAGGCCACCACGGTCGACGTGGTCCTCACGGCCGCCGGCGACAAGAAGATCCAGGTGATCAAGGTCGTCCGCGCGGCCACCGGCCTCGGCCTCAAGGAGGCCAAGGCGCTGGTGGACGAGGCCCCCAAGCCGATCAAGGAGGGCCTGGAGCGCGACGAGGCCGACAAGCTGAAGGGCGAGCTCGAGGAGGCCGGCGGCTCGGTCGAGCTGAAGTAGCCGGCGCTCGCAGGGCGCAGGCCGGACGGCGGCCGTGGACGGCGCGGTCGCGAGGCCGGCCTGGGCGCGTCCCCCGAAGGGGGCTCCCTGAGCGAGCTTGCGAGCGTACCCCTGAGGGGGATGCGACCGGGCCGGCGCGGTAGGCAACCGCCCGATCCGCATGTAACATCGCCGGAGGCCAATAGCCGCAGCCGTCCCTCGAGCAGCGCTCCGCCACATACCGCGGGGCCTCGGGACGGGGTCCGTGACGGCCTCCGGTGCGCCCCGAAAGGCGGCGTGCTTCGCTGTGGTATTCTGGTCGGTCGCGCCCGCCCGCGCGCCCGTTCTCTGCCTCTCTCCGACCCAATAAGGAGCCGCCGTCTTGGCCCGTGTTGATGCCCCTCGTCAGCGCCGCAGCTTCGCGCGCCTCGGAAAGGCGCTGGAGCTCCCAAACCTGATCGACATCCAGAAGCGATCGTTCGAGTGGCTGGTGGCGACCGACAAGGGGGGGCTCCGCGAGACCATCGACGACGTCTCCCCGATCGAGGACTACACCGGCAACCTCGCCGTCGTCTTCGAGGAGATCAGCTTCGACGAGCCCACGGCCTCGATCGAGGAGTGCCGTGAGAAGGACCTCACCTACGCGCGCCCGCTGAGCGTCAAGGTCGCGTTCCAGAACCGCGAGACCGGCGAGATCCGCGAGCAGTCCGTCTTCATGGGCGACTTCCCGTGGATGACCGACTGGGGCACCTTCATCATCAACGGGACCGAGCGCGTCGTCGTCACGCAGCTCGTCCGCTCGCCCGGCGCCTACGTGATGGAGCCGAAGGACCGCGAGAAGCAGGTCTTCATCGCCAACCTGATGCCGGCCCGCGGCTCATGGCTCGAGCTCGAGATCGACAAGAAGGGCAAGGTCTTCGTCCGCATCGACCGCAAGCGCAAGCTCCCGGTCACCGTGCTGCTCAGGGCGATGGGCTACGTCGAGGACGAGGACATCCTGAAGATGTTCGACGACTCGCTCTACATCCGGAACACGATCGACGCCGACACCGAGGTCACGCGCTCCGAGGAGGGCGCCCTCATCGAGCTGTTCAAGAAGCAGCGCCCCGGCGAGCCGCCGTCGGTCGAGAACGCCAAGGCCCTCCTGAACACGCTGTTCTTCGACCCCAAGCGCTACGACCTCACCCGCGTCGGCCGCTACAAGCTGAACTCGCGGCTCGGGCTGGACGAGGACCTCGACACCCGCGTCCTCACCCACCGCGACATCATCGAGCTGATCAAGGAGCTCGTCTCGCTGCCGAAGGACCTCGGCATCCCCGAGACCGGCGAGTACGACGACGGCGAGCCGATCAAGGACTACGCGCTCGAGGCGCAGGTCGTCCCGCGCGACCCGATCCAGGACCGGCTCGACGAGTACGAGCACTTCGGCAACCGGCGCCTGCGCACGGTCGGCGAGCTGATCCAGGAGGCGTTCCGGATCGGCCTCTACCGCATGGAGCGCGTCGTCCGCGAGCGGCTCACCACCGAGGACGCGGACACGATCACGCCGCAGACGATCATCAACATCCGGCCGGTCGTGGCGGCGCTGAAGGAGTTCTTCGGCTCCTCGCAGCTGTCGCAGTTCATGGACCAGACGAACTCGCTGGCGGGCCTGACCCACCGCCGCCGCCTGTCCGCCCTCGGCGCCGGCGGCCTCACCCGCGAGCGCGCGCCCATCGAGGTCCGCGACGTGCACCCGAGCCACTACGGCCGCATGTGCCCGATCGAGACCCCGGAGGGCCCGAACATCGGCCTGATCGGCTCGCTCTCCTCGTTCGCCGAGGTCTCCGAGCACGGCTTCGTCACGACCCCCTACCGGGTGGTCGAGGAAGGCGTGGTCACCGACAGGATCGTCCACCTCGACGCCAACGAGGAGGACGAGATGGTGATCGCGCAGGCGAACGCCGAGATGGACCCGAGGACGAACAAGCTCAAGGGCCCCGGCGTCACCTGCCGCTCGCGCGACGGCGAGCTGACCCTCGCCGCGCCGAAGGACGTCGACCTGATGGACGTCTCGCCGGACCAGATCTGGTCGGTCGCGACCGCCCTGATCCCGTTCCTCGAGCACGACGACGCCAACCGCGCCCTGATGGGCTCGAACATGCAGCGCCAGGCCGTGCCGCTGCTCAAGACCGAGTCGCCGCTGATCGGCACCGGCATGGAGACCCGCGCCGCGATCGACACCGGCGACGTGCTCATCGCGCGCGCGAAGGGGACGGTCGCGTCGGTCGACGCGGAGCGGATCGTGACCGAGGACGGCTCGAGCAAGGAGGAGTACGTCCTCCACAAGTACATGCGCTCGAACCAGGGCACGATCATCCACCAGAAGCCGCGCGTCTCGGTCGGCGATCGGGTCAAGGAGGGCGACGTCCTCGCGGACGGCTCGTCCACCGACGAGGGCGAGCTGGCGCTCGGCAAGAACTGCCTCGTCGCCTTCATGTCCTGGGAGGGCTACAACTTCGAGGACGCGATCATCATCTCCGAGCGCCTCGTCAAGGACGACGAGCTCACGTCGATCCACATCGAGGAGTACGAGATCGACGCGCGCACGACCAAGCTCGGCGACGAGGAGATCACGCGCGACATCCCGAACCGCTCGGAGGAGTCGCTCCGCAACCTCGACGAGAACGGCATCGTGCGCGTGGGCGCCGAGGTCGGCTCGGGCGACCTGCTCGTCGGCAAGGTCACGCCTAAGGGCGAGACCGAGCTGACCGCCGAGGAGAAGCTGATCCGCGCGATCTTCAAGGAGAAGGCGCGCGAGGTCCGCGACACCTCGCTCAAGGTCCCGCACGGCGAGGGCGGCGTGGTGATCGACGTGCTCACCTTCCGCCGCGAGGAGGGCGACGACCTCGCCCCCGGCGTGAACGAGCTCGTCCGCGTGTTCGTCGCGAAGAAGCGCAAGATCGCCGAGGGCGACAAGCTCGCGGGCCGTCACGGCAACAAGGGCGTGATCTCGAAGATCGTCCCCGAGGCCGACATGCCGCACCTCGCGGACGGCACGCCGATCGACGTGATCCTCAACCCGCTCGGCGTGCCGAGCCGGATGAACCTCGGCCAGATCATGGAGACGCACCTCGGCTGGGTCGCCGGCAGCGGCTGGTACGACGACGGCAGCGAGGCCTACAGGCAGGCGTCGCAGAACGGCGGCCGCGTCCACGTGGCCACGCCCGTGTTCGACGGCGCCACGGTCGAGGAGGTCGACGAGGCCCTCGTCCGCTGGCACGACGAGCACACCGACCGCGGCATCGAGTTCGAGGTCGACCGCTCCGAGCGCGAGGGCCGCCGCTGCTCCGGCAAGGTCAGGCTCTACAACGGCCGAAGCGGCGAGCCGTACGAGGAGACCGTCACCGTCGGCTACATGTACATCCTGAAGCTGCTCCACCTCGTGGACGACAAGATCCACGCGCGGAGCACAGGCCCGTACTCGCTCGTCACCCAGCAGCCGCTGGGCGGCAAGGCGCAGTTCGGCGGCCAGCGCTTCGGCGAGATGGAGGTGTGGGCGCTGGAGGCGTACGGCGCGGCCTACACGCTCCAGGAGATGCTCACGATCAAGTCCGACGACACCGTCGGGCGCGTGAAGGCCTACGAGGCGATCGTCAAGGGCGAGAACATCGCCGAGCCGTCGATCCCAGAGTCGTTCAAGGTGCTGCTGAAGGAGATGCAGTCGCTGGCGCTCGACGTGAACGTGCGCTCCGAGGAGGGTGCGGGCGTCGAGATGCGGGACGAGGACGACGACCTCCTGCGCGCCGCGGAGGAGCTGGGCATCGACCTGTCGGGGGTCCGCGCCACGGGCGACCCGGCGGCCGACGAGAACGAGGAGAAGATCGAGGCGGAGGGCGCCGGCGGGCAGACCGACGAGACCCCGGCCGAGCAGGACGCCGAATACGTCGAAGAGACCAAGGACTGAGGCCAGACATGATCGACATCAACAACTTCGACGCGATCTCGATCGGGCTCGCCTCCTCCAAGCAGATCCGCTCGTGGTCGAGCGGCGAGGTCACCAAGCCGGAGACGATCAACTACCGCACGCTGAAGCCCGAGAAGGACGGGCTGTTCTGCGAGCGCATCTTCGGTCCCACCAAGGACTGGGAGTGCTACTGCGGCAAGTACAAGCGGGTCCGCTACAAGGGCATCGTCTGCGAGCGCTGCGGCGTCGAGGTCACGCGCTCCAAGGTCCGCCGCGAGCGGATGGGGCACGTCGACCTGGCCGCGCCCGTCTCCCACATCTGGTTCTTCAAGGGCGTCCCGTCGCGGATCGGCTACCTGCTCGACATGGCCCCGAAGGAGCTGGAGAAGGTCCTCTACTTCGCGGCCTCGATCGTCACCTACGTCGACGGCGACGCGCGCGACAAGGACGTGGGCTCGCTCGAGAAGGAGGTCCAGAAGGTCCTCGACGCCTACGACGGCGAGAAGCAGGAGCGGATCCAGGAGCTGAACGAGTCGCTCGAGCGCCGGGTGGAGTTCCTCCAGACCGGCAAGCAGAGCGGCTTCTCCGACGACGACCACCTGTGGGCCGACGGCCTCGACATCAACGTCAAGAAGCTCTCCGACGAGGACCGCGAGAAGCTCGTCAAGGACGTCCGCAAGGTGTTCGAGTCGGACATCTCCGACACCGAGGCCTACATCGAGGACGCGGCCGAGCGGATGCGGCAGGTCTGGGACCTGTTCCGCGAGATGAAGCCGAAGGACGTGATCGCCGACGAGACCGTGTTCCGCGAGCTGAAGGAGCGCTTCGGGTCGCCGTACGGGTTCGGCGAGTACTTCCGCGGCGGCATGGGCGCGGAGGCGGTCCGCGACCTGCTCGAGCAGGTCGACCTCGACGCCGAGCGCGACGAGCTCGAGGACCAGGTCCGCACCGCCAAGGGCCAGAAGCAGAGCCGCGCGGTCAAGCGGCTGAAGGTCGTCTCCGCGTTCATCAACTCGGAGAACAAGCCCGAGCACATGGTCCTCGAGGCGATCCCGGTCATCCCGCCGGAGCTGCGCCCGATGGTCCAGCTCGACGGCGGCCGGTTCGCGACCTCCGACCTGAACGACCTCTACCGCCGCGTGATCAACCGGAACAACCGGCTCAAGCGGCTGCTCGACCTCGGCGCGCCCGAGATCATCGTCAACAACGAGAAGCGGATGCTCCAGGAGGCCGTCGACGCGCTGTTCGACAACGG
>DASVQB010000050.1:0-19993 GCA_036389295.1 Thermoleophilaceae bacterium
GATCGCGTGGAAAGGAGAAGCGGGGCGCTTGAGTCGCGGCGGTGAGCGTAGGCGGTCGGTGAGGAGGGCTCAGCAGCGGGGGGCTGAAGTGAGTTGGAGCTGCCAGCTAGGGTGTCGAGGTGAGCTGGCGCGAGCGCGCGATCCGCGAACGCGTAGAACTGCCGGAGTCCCTCTTTGGAGCAGGAAGGCGCGGAACATCGCTTTGTTGGCTTGTTGGATCGCGCCGGGCGTGGCGCGCAGCCGAGCTGCCGGCCGAGCTTCAGCGCACCGAGTGAGTCAGGTCGTCGCGCCCGGGCCGGACGGATTGCACCCGTGATAATCGCCGTTACCACAGGTACACGATCACGCTGCAGCCAGGCGCCACCGAGGCTCAGGACCGTCACACGGACGGAGTTATCGCGGCTACAACCGTCACTTAGCGAACTCGAGCCACGTGCGGTCAGCGCCGGCGCGCCCACTGGCCGATCGGCCGGCGGGCCCCTGCGGCGCGCCAGGCGCGCGGGCGAGCGTCGGCGTTGGGGCAGTCCGGAGGCGCTGGGCCCACCAGTGGCTTCCGTGTCCGCGGCGTACCGCCTTGAGCAGCCCCGCCTTGACCGGCCGTCCGGAACTCCTGCGGTGGTTGGCCAGTGCGTCGTGTGCGCGCACGCAACCGCAGCTCATGTTTGATCAACTCATCGGCCCACCTGGCCGGCTGTCGGCCCGGGACGCCAGGCTCGCGCACCCACGCCGCGCGCCACCGCTGCTCTTGACAGCGCCTGCGAGCCCCGCGGTTCGGCGACGATGCTGAGAACCGATGGATCCCGTCGATCTGCATGGACTTGGCCACGGGCGCCGTCGACGTCGCGTTTGGCGCGATCACCGGCTGGCTGGCCGCCGGACGCGACGTGGCGATTGCTGGTCGTGGGCACGTTCGGCGTCAGCGAGCGATCTGCCCGCGAGGACCGCAACCGCGCCGTCCGTCCGCTGCACGCTGGCGGCCAGCCAGCGCTCACAGAAAACAGCCAGACAGCGCTGTAGATCACAGCGTTTCTGCGACGGGGGATGATTTCGCAAAAACGCGGCGCCGTCACCGTTTGACGTGGGCGCGGATCGCGAGGGCGACGAGGGCGACGAGCGCGATGAGGATCGTCCGAGCACGCGCAGCGGGGCGGCTACCGGGATGGCGCAGCCGTTGCAACGTCCCTATTCCGCGTTCCGCCTCGGTGCTGCTGCTGAACACGCGCGTCGAGCCCACGGCGACTACCAGCCGTTGCAGCCCGAACCCGCTGCGTGACGGGCTCAGCGCGACGATCCCGCGCCGCAACCTCATCGCGTCCTGGCGCGATTGCGCGCGTGTGACCGTCGCGGGAGGTGCGATTCCTGATGTCATCAGCGCCAGGCGGCGACGCCGCAGGAGCGCAAGATCTCATCCGCCCACATGCTGCATTGGGTTTCGCGCTCGGGCTCGTCGCCGCCGGACCCGATGGTGAGCGCGCCGCCGAGCGGAATGGGCGAGGGGCAGAGGCCTTCGTTCGGCAGTTCAGGATCGACCCGATAGAGCTCACTGAGCTGTAGCGCACCCGCGGGAGGCGTTAGAGTTCCCGCGCTCAAGCGGGCCGCCGCTGGACTTACGCCGATGCTCTCGCACACCGTCTATCGCACGTTCACCACAAAGCAGCGCCGTCAGTTCGTGCGGATCACCGACGACGTCGAGGCGGCGGTGCGCGAGTCGGGCGTGCAGGAGGGGATGGTGCTCGTCTCGGCGATGCACATCACCGCCGCCGTGTGGGTCAACGACGACGAGCCGGGGATCCTCGAGGACGCGCTGGAGTGGCTGGACAAGCTCGCGCCGCCGTCGTGGGAGCCGCCTGCGAACGACGTCGCCAAGCAGCTCTCCCCAGATCCGGGCGACTACCGCCACCACCGCGGAGGCGAAGACAACGGGGACGCGCACTTCAAGAACCTGCTCGTCCACCACCAGGTCGTGCTCCCGATCACCGACGGCAAGCTCGACCTCGGGCCATGGCAGGCCGTCTTCTACTGCGAGTTCGATGGCGGCCGGCCCAAGCGGCTCGTCATCAAGGTCATCGGGGAGTAGCGCCGACAGCACCGATGGCGAAGGTTTATCCGGACGAGCATGTCGACCGTCTGGTGGCCAATCGCCCGCATCGTGTCGGCGTCCAGCGCGAGCGGGTTGTGGTTCGCAGTGTCCGGATTGGCTTACCCACCGCCGCGGACGCTAGTGGTCCGTACTTACAGGACGGACCACTAGGTGCGGCCGGGTGCACACGCAAGCAGCGGCTCAGCGCCCGCGCGGGTCCGGCAGCACGAGCTCGACGTTGCGGTCCTGTGGTCTCCCCTCCGCACCGTCCTCGACGCCGACCTGCGGATCGTTGTAGGAGAACTCGCGGCCGAGCGCGGCGAGGGTCTCGGGATCGAACGCGTTAGCGGGAGTTCCGGAAGGTGGCGTGGCCAGCGTCGCGCCATGGTCGACGAGCGTGCCGAAGATCGAGAGCGTGCCGTCACGGTTGTCCATCACCTCCATCAGGCGCGACTGGATCGGCCAATCGATCTCCGACGCCGTCTCGATGCCCCAGAAGCCACCGCTGCCGTCGGCGCGCTTGAACGCGGTAATCCGGTTCTCATGCGTGTGACCGGCGACGTAGGCGATGACGTGCGGGGTGGCGAGCAGGAGCGCCTGCAGATCGGGCCCGAGGTGCAGGGGCCTTGAACTACGCGGATCGAGGTCGCAGCCGGGGCCGGTCACGGCCTTCAGCGCGCAGTCTCCGGCATCCTCGTCGACGGCGTTGTTCGTAAGGCTGCGGATCGGGTGATGGCCGACGAGGATGACGAGCTCGCCGCGCGCCGCGGTGGCAGCGAGCTCGCCCTGAAGCCAGCGAAACTGCGGCTCGTCGAGGTTGCCGTTTGAGTTGAGCCGGTCGCCCTCGGCGACGGTGTTGATCGCGATCATGCGGATCCCGGGGCGCGGGCTGAAGGCGTAGTAGGCGGCCTGGCCCCGCGAGGCGCTCAGCTCGTCTGGATCGACGAGCGCGAAGCCGTGCGCGTCGGCTTGCTTGCCGGTCGCGTGCAGCGCCTTGTACGTCGGGCGGTCCGCGAAGCCGCGGTCGGGATCGGGCGGGACGACGATCGTGCGCGCGGGGCTCGTCAGCAGCGCCCCGAGGCTGGTTGGGACCCCGGTGACCGACAGCGGCTTGAGGCAGCCGCGCGCGATGTCGTCGAGCGCTTGCAGCGCGTGCAGGCCGCCCTGGACCGTGCCGTCGTGGTTGCCGAGCGCGACGTAGCTGGGCCGGTCCAGACCCGCGGCCTGAAACGGGATCTGGGCGCGGTCCATGAGGTTCGGGTAGCGCGGCCAGGCAGCAAACGCGCCCGCGGGACGGTTGGGATCGTAGAAGCGGCCGGACTCGAGCACATCCTTGTCGTCCTGCACGCCGGTGTAGCGGGCTGCCTCGCCGCGCGGTCCGGCGAGTGTGCCGCACACGCCGCCCTCGACGCCTGAGTTCGGGTCCAGGCCGCCGCCCTCGAGCAGCCGCACGACCCACTTCGTCTCGTTGATCTGCTGGTTGTCTGCCGAGTCGCCGGTCGTGATCGTCAGCGCCAGGCGCCCGTGGCGGCGGCGCTGGTTGCGGATCGGGCTGCGGTCGAAGCGATTGACCTGGCGGACGACCTGGTCGACCGTGAACGGCTCGAGCGCCTCCTGCGGGCGCCAAGTCGACTTGTAGAGCGTGCCGGCGAAGTCGAGCACCTCGGCGCGGACCGGCGACTCCTCGTCGGAGAGCTGGAAGTCCGACAGCTGGGCGAAGTAGAGCAGCGACCGCCGCCGGGCGAGTCGGCCTTTGTGCGCCGCCGCGAGATCGCCGCGCACGACGCGCGCCCAGCCCGGCAGGAGCTTCAGGCGCGAGTACGGTGCCCGCGGCTCGCCACCGACCGTCGCGTAGGAGGTGGTCGGCTGCTCCAGTGGACCGGCGCCGGCGGACGGCGCGGCGCTGAGCAGCGCGGCGACGACGGCGAGCAGCAGAAGCGTGCGCACGCAGCGGGACCGTATCGGGCGACGGATACGCTCGGTACCCGTGCCCAGCGCCCAGCACCTCCCCATCACGCGCAACACGGGGCTGCTCGCGAGCTCGCTGGCGATGAACTCCGCGACGCTCCAGCTCTCCGCCGCAGTCGCCTCGCTGACGCTCGTCAGCGTGCTCGACGTGCAGGGGCTGCTCGGCCTGGGCCCGGCGATCTTCCTCGCCTCCGGCGCACTGGCCGCGCTGCCGGCCGGGCTGCTCATGGACCGCTTCGGCCGCGTGCCCGTGCTGGCGGCCGGCTTCGGCTGCGGGATCGCCGGCTGCGCTCTGGCCTCGCTGGGCAGCGGGCACGATTGGCCGCTCGCTGTGCTGCTCGGCCTCGCGCTCGTCGGCGCAGCCAGCGCAACCGGCCTGCTGGCGCGAACCGCGGCCAGCGACATGTATCCCCCCGAGCGCCGCGCCCGGGGCATCGGGCTCGGCTGTTCGGATCGGTCTTCGGAGCGATCCTCGGGCCGGCGGTCTTCAGCCCCTTGCTCTCGGGGCGAGAGCTGACAGGCGACGCGCTGGCCACCCTGTGGCTCGCCGCGGGCGGGTTCATGGTCGCGGCCCTGGCGATCGTGAGCTTCGTCCGACCCGATCCGAAGCTGATCGGGGAGCTGCTCGCCCACGGAGGGGCGCGCGAGCCCGAAGCGCAGGCAGGCTCGCTGCGCGTGCTCGTGGGCCGCCCCGGTGTCGTGCCGGCGCTGCTGGCCGCCCAGGCGAGCTTCGCCGTGATGGTCGTCGTGATGACGCTGACCGGCGCGATCGCGGTCGACCACCACCATCACGACGCCGGCAGCGTGTTCTTCATCATCGGCGCCCACGTCATCGGGATGTTCGGGCTCATCATCGTCGTCGGCGATCTCGTCGACCGCGTCGGCCGGACGCCGGCGCTCGCAGGTGGGCTGCTGCTCATGGCGCTGTCCGTCATCAGCCTGCTGTGGGTTCAGAGCGTGGTGCTGACCGCGATCGTCCTGTTCGGCCTCGGACTGGGCTGGAACGTCTCCTACGTCGCGGCGACCGCGGTGCTCGCCGACTGCACCGAGCCGTGGGAGCGCGGCAAGCTGCTGGGCTTCACCGACCTGCTCGCAGGTCTGACAGGGGCCGGGCTGGCCCTCGTCGGCGGGCTCGCGCTGACGGCGCTCGGGGTGGCGGCGCTGGCGATCGGCGGCGCGGCGCTCGTGGCGGCACCGGCGCTCTGGATCCTCCGCACTGGGGCGCCCGCGCCGGTGGCGTCGCTGCGCTGAGGCTCAGTCGCCCAGCTCCAGCACCGCCAGGAACGCCTCCTGCGGCACCTCGATGCGCCCGACCTGCTTCATGCGCTTCTTGCCCTCCTTCTGCTTCTCCAGCAGTTTGCGCTTGCGCGAGATGTCGCCGCCGTAGCACTTGGCGATGACGTCCTTGCGGTAGGCCTTGACGGTCTCGCGGGCGATGATGTGCGCTCCGATCGCTGCCTGAATCGGCACGTCGTACTGCTGGCGCGGGATCTTCGCCTTGAGCTTCTCGACCATGTTGCGCCCGACATCGTAGGCCTTGTCGCGATGCACGACCATCGACAGCGCGTCGACCTGCTCGCCGGCGAGCAGGATGTCGAGCTTGACCATGTCCGATGCCTGCGTGCCGGCCAGCTCGTAGTCCAGCGAGGCGTAGCCGCGGGTGCGTGACTTCAGCGCGTCGAAGAAGTCGATGACGATCTCGGCGAGCGGCAGGTCGTAGGAGAGCTGCACACGGTCGGCGGTGAGGTAGTGCATGCCCTTGTGCGTCCCCCGG
Organism: Thermoleophilaceae bacterium; assembly: GCA_036389295.1. Lineage (GTDB taxonomy): Bacteria > Actinomycetota > Thermoleophilia > Solirubrobacterales > Thermoleophilaceae > AC-37. The sequence goes on from DASVQB010000050.1 coordinate 5,823, forward strand.
CGGTCGATGCAGAGCTCCATGATCGGACCGATGTACTCCTTCGGCGTGAGGATCGACGCCTCGATCATGGGCTCGCGGATCTCCTTGATGCGGCCTGGATCAGGGAAGTCCGACGGGATGTGAACCTCGATGTCGGAGTCGTCGGTGAGCGTGACGTCGAAGCGCACGGACGGCATCGTCGCCATGAGCTCGATGTCGTACTCGCGCTCGAGGCGCTCGCGCACGATGTCCATGTGCAGCAGGCCGAGGAAGCCGCAGCGGAAGCCGAAGCCCAGCGCCTCGGAGACCTCGGGCTCCCACGACAGCGCCGCGTCGTTGAGCGTCAGCTTCTCGAGCGCGTCGCGAAGATCGGGATACTCGTCCGAGTCGATCGGAAATAGGCCGCAGAAGACGACCGGCTGCACCTCGCGGTAGCCGGGCAGCGGCTCGGTGGCCGGATTGGCCTTTGTCGTCAGGGTGTCGCCGACGGCGAGCGCCGAGACCTCCTTGATGCCGGTGATGAGGAAGCCGACTTCGCCCGCGCTGAGCTGCGCGGTCGCCACCATTGCCGGTGTGAAAAAGCCGATGTCGTCGATGTCGGCCTCGGTCCTGCCGACCATCGAGCGGATCGCCTCGCCCTTCTTGAACATGCCGTCGACGACGCGGATGTACGCGATCACGCCCCGGTACTGGTCGAACTCGGAGTCGAAGATCAGCGCGCGCGGCGGCGCATCCGGATCGCCGGACGGCGGTGGCACCTTCGCGACGAGCTCTTCGAGCACGTCGACCACCCCCTCGCCGGTCTTGGCGCTGATGCGGCGCACCGCGTCGGGATCCTCGCCCAGCTCCCCGGCGATCTCCCGGGCGACGCGCTCGGGCTCGGCGCCGGGAAGGTCGATCTTGTTCAGGCAGGGGATGAGCTCGAGCCCGGACTCCACCGCGAGGTAGGTGTTGGCCAGGGTCTGGGCCTCGACGCCCTGCGAGGCGTCGACGAGCAGCAGCGCGCCGTCGCAGGCGGCGAGCGAGCGCGAGACCTCGTAGGTGAAGTCGACGTGGCCCGGGGTGTCGATCAGGTGGAGCTGATACGCGGTGCCGTCGCGCGCCTCGTAGAGCACACGCACGGCCTGGGCCTTGATGGTGATCCCGCGCTCGCGCTCGAGGTCCATGCTGTCGAGCAGCTGGGCGCGCATCGACCGGGGGTCGACGGTGTGCGTCATCTCGAGGATGCGGTCGGCCAGCGTCGACTTCCCGTGGTCGATGTGGGCGATGATCGAGAAGTTCCGGATGGTGCGAGCCGGGGCGCTCATGGCGGCTAGATGCTAGGAGGCGCCGCCGGTCAGCCCGCGTCCCGGCGCAGCCGGCCGGCCACGAGGCGGCGGATCTGGTCCGCCTCCTCGACGCGCAGGAGCCACACGCCGGCCGCGTAGACGGCGCCGCCCACCGCGATCGCCGTCCCGACCGCCGCGGCCTGCGCCCAGAGAGCGCCGCCCAGCGCCCGGTCGAGCCCCCACCAGACGCCGTACGCCGCGGCCGCCAGCGCCGCGGTCGCGACCAGCATCCTGACGACCGCGGCGAGGGTCTTCGCCCCCTCCACCCCGCCGAGGTCCGGCCTGAGCAGCCACGCCTGGGCGATCGCCATCCCGATCGTCCCGACCACGGTCCCGATCACCACTCCGCCGACGCCGAGCGGTTCGTACAGGGCGAGCGAGACGATCGCGTTCACCGTCATGTTCGCGCCGGCGAGGGCGGTGGTGATCCAGGGCCGCTGGATGCTGAAGTAGGTGCGCGAGAGCAGGAGCGAGACGCCCTGGGCGGGCAGCGAGAAGGCCCACCAGAACATGGCCTCGGCGACGAGGTCGGTGGCGGCGGGGTCGAACTCGCCGCGCTCGTAGACGAGGCGGGTGATCGGCTCGGCGAGCACCGCCATGAACGCCGCCGACGGGATCAGGAGGAGGCAGATCTGGCGCATCCCGTTGGCCATCGTGTGGCGGAGGTCGTCGTACTCGCCGCGGGCCGCGAAGCGCGACAGCGTCGGGAAGATCACCGTGGCGATCGCGACCGAGAAGATCCCCTGCGGGAGCATGTAGATGCGGAACGCCTTGTCGATCGCGGCCGGCGCCTCCTCCTGGACGAGCGTGCCGAAGAACGAGTTGATCAGGAGGCTGAAGTTGATGAGGCCGAGCGCGATCGTGACCGGGAGCATCAGCTTCAGGACGCGGATGACGTGCGGGTTTCGCCAGTCGAAGCTGAGCGTGAAGCGGCCCTTGCCGCGGAGCCACGGCATCGGCATCACGAGCTGGACCACGGTGCCGGCCAGGACGCCGATCGCGTAGGCGTAGACGTCGTCCGGGCCCTCGAACACGGGCGTGAGCCCGACCAGGCAGGCGATGATCGTCAGGTTCCAGAGGACCGGGGCGAAGCCGGGCGCGCCGAAGTGCTCGAACGAGTTGAGCATCCCGACGATCACGCCGGAGACCGCCAGGAGCAGGACGATCGGGAACATGACCCGCGAGAGGCCGACGGTGAGCTCGCGGAGGACGGGCTCGTCGTCGAAGCCCGGCGTGACGAGGTTGACGACCGGGGGCGCGACCAGCAGGAACAGGAGGGTGAGCGCGCCCAGGACGAGGACGATGAGGGAGATCAGGCCGGACGCGACGCGGAACGCCTCCCTGCGCCGGTCCTTCTCGAGGAGCTCGGTGAAGACCGGGACGAACGCGCCCTGGAGGGCGGCGTCGGCGACCAGCGCGCGCACGAGGTTCGGGACCTGGAAGGCGATCGTGAACGCCGACATCGGGCCCTTGACGCCGAACAGGCTGGCCGCGTAGATCTCGCGGACGAGGCCCATGACCCGCGAGAGGGCGGTGGCGAACGAGAAGAAGGCGGTGCTGAGAGCGAGCCGGCGGCCGCGGCGCTCGGGGGTCTCGTGGGTGGGCCCGGCGGGCGCGCCCGGCTCGGGCCCGTCGGCCGGCGGCTGCGCCGCCGCGCTGCGCTCGTCGGCCGCCACGCGAGGGCTATAGTACGGAGCCGCCGCGAGCGGCCTGGCCGTGTCGCGGCGCGTTCTCGTTCATGGCCAACATCGCCTCACAAGAAAAGCGGATCAAGCGGTCGCAGCGCGAGCGGCTCGAGAACCGTCGCTTCACCTCGGCGGTGAAGACGTACTTCCGGCGGCTCGAGGCCGCGGTCGCCGAGGGCGACTCCGCCCGCGCCGACGCCGAGCACAAGCAGCTCGTGTCCCAGATCGACCGGGCCGTGAAGCGCGGGGCGCTGCACCGGAACACGGGCGCGCGCAAGAAGTCCCGCGCGGCGAAGATCCGCGCCGGGGCGTAGCGGGTCCGTCTGGGCGGGGTAGCGCCCGGGCCGGCGTAGCGGGCGCCCGGGCCGGGCTCGCGCCTAGGCCGCCGCGCGGGCCAGCGCGAGCGTCAGGCCGCTCTCGTCGTCGACGCACTCGCCGTTCCGCATCTCGACCTCGAGCTTCGCGAGCGAGCAGATCGCCCGCTCCAGGCCGTCGCGGTCGGCCGTCTTGGCCTGCGCGACCGTGCGCTTGGCGAGCCACGGCGAGAGGCCGAGCTCGCGCTGGGCCTCGGCGTCGGGCACGCCCGCGTCGATCAGCTCGGACGCGCGGCGGACCGCGCGCAGCCGCCGCATCATCGGGTACACGAGCCCGCCCGGCCGCTCGCCGCGCTCCACGAGCCGCTCCGCGAGCCGCAGCGTCTGGGCCAGCTCGCCCGCGACGAGCGCGTCCGCCAGGTCGTACGCCTGCCCGCCGGCCTCCCCCGATGCCGCCCGCTCGACCTGCTCTGCCGAGAGCTGGGTCTGGGGGTGGGCCAGGACGGTCAGCTTCTCGATCTCGCGCGCGATCCGCTGCTGGCTCGTGCCCACGATCCCCACCAGCGCCCGGGCCGCGTCCTTGTCGAGGCGGAGGCCCTCCTCGGCGGCGCGGTCCGCCGCCCAGCGCGGCAGCTCCCACGGCTTGGGCGCCGCGTACTCGCGCAGCTCGCCGCCCGCGGCCTCGACCGCCTTGGCGAGCCGCGCCGGCGCCTTGCCGCGCGCGATCAGGACGAGCACCGTCTCCGGCGCCGGCGACGCGAGCTCGCGCTCGAGGGGCTCTAGGTCCCCGGCCTTCCAGCCGTCGATGCCGTCGACCATCACGTAGCGCGTGCCGGTCGCGAAGCTGAGCGTCGACAGCGCCGCCGCGACCTCGGCCGGGCTCGCGGAGCGGCCGTCCAGCGCCTCGAGGCCGCCGGGACCGTTCTCGTCCTCCGCGCGGCGCCGGACCCGCGCGCGCCAGGCGTCGATCTTGGCGTCGTCCTCGCCGGAGACGAGGTAGGCGGGCTTCAGTCCGGCCACCGGCTGAGTGTATGGCGGCGACCGGCGGCGAACCGGGGCTCCGGCCGGTCATCGCCCGGTCGAGATCGACATCGCGGAGCCGTCCACGTCGACCCGCACGGTCCCGTCGCGGTCGGTCCGGTACACGTGCGGGACGGACCCGCGCAGCGCCGTGAGGGTGGGCTCCGTGGGGTGGCCGTACGAGTTGCCGGCGCCGACCTCGATCGCCGCCACGCTCGGCCGCAGCCGGCGCAGGAGCTCCGGGAGGCCCGGGTCGGCGCTGCCGTGGTGCGAGACCTTCATCGCCTCCACGCGCGGGAGGTCGTAGCCGAGCAGCGCCGGGCTCTCGGCGTCGCCGGACAGGAAGAGGTCGAACGACCCGGCGCTGACGACGGTGGCGAGCGCGCGCGGGTTCGGGTCCTCCGGCGGCGGGCCGGGCGGGCGCGGGGGCGGCCCCAGGACCCGGATGCGCAGGCGCCCGGCCGCGAGCGTCTGCCCGGCCCGGGGCGCGATGCGCCGAACGCCGCGGCGGCGCGCCTCGGCGAGGACCGCGGCGAACCCGGGGTCGCGCGTGCCGTCGCCGCCGTCGAGGAGCGCACCGGTCGGCACGCGGCGGAGCACCTCGAGCAGGCCGCCGTGGTGGTCGCGCGACGCGTGGGTCGCCACGACCAGCGCGAGCCTCGTCACCCCGGCGCGGCGGAGGAGCCGGTACGTGCGCGCCTCGGGCGGGCCGCCGTCGAACAGGACCGCGGCGCGCGGACCGTCCTGGACCAGCGTCGCGTCGCCCTGGCCGACGTCGAGGAAGCTCACCCGGACCCCGGCCGGCGGCGGCGCGGGGCCCGTGACGCGGTGCCAGGCGACGGCCCCGAGCGCGACGACGCCCACCGCGACGGCGGCGCGCCGGGCGACCGACGCCCGCCGCCACGCAGCGCCGGCCTCCCGCGTCCGCGGCTCCGCCCGCCGGACGACGGCCCGCACGCCGAGCGCGCCCGAGCCGAACAGCGCGTAGGCGAGGGCGACCCGGAGCGGCGAGGCGAGCGGCAGCGGCAGCTGCGCGCCCGGCGCGGCGGCGAACTCGCGCGCGACGGCCAGGAGCGCGCCGACGAGGGAGCCGGTGACGTGCCCGATCGCGGCCGTCGCCGCGTCGCTCGCGGCGCTGCCCGTCGCCGCGAGCGGCCGGCCGATGCCCGGAACGGCCCCCACCGCGGTCGCCAGGACCGGCGCGGCGATCCCGAGCGCCGCCTGGACGAGGCCGAGCCAGACGATCGGCGCGACCAGTGGAAGCGCCGCCAGGTTCGCGCCGAGGCCGGCCGCGGAGACCGTGCCGAAGTGGTGCGCGGCGATCGGCGCCGTGGCGAGCGTGGCCGCGACCGTCATCGCCGCGCCCTCCGCGAGCGGCGCCGGCAGGCCGCGCAGCGCCCGGCGGATCGGTGGGGCGAGCAGGAGGATGCCGGCGACCGCGGCGAACGAGAGCTGCCAGCCGGGATCGCCCACCGCGAGCGGGTTGACCGCGAGGGTGACCGCCGCGGCGGCCAGCAGCGCGTACCACCTCGAGGACGGGCGACCGGCCGCGAGCGCCGCCAGCCCCGCCGCCCCCATGACCGCGGCCCGCTGGAGCGAGGGGCCGGCGCCGGCGATCGGCACGTACAGCGCGAGCAGGCCCGCGAGACCTGCCGCGCGGGCACGCACCCCGAGCCCGAGCGCGGCGAGCAGAGGCACCCCCAGCGCGCACAGGAGCATCACGTTCTGCCCCGAGACCGCGAGCAGGTGCCCGAGCCCTGACCGCCTGAAGTCGTCCTTCACGAGCGGGTCGATCGCCTCGTCCTGGCCGAGCACCATCCCGCGGGCGACCGCGGCGCGCTCCGGGGTCGTGCCCGCGCCGAGCGCCCTCTCCGCGCGCCGGCGCATCGAGTCGATCGCGCCCGGGACGCCGCCGCGCCGGCCGCCGGTGGGCGCGAGGGAGTCGAGCCGGAGCTCGGCGGCGACGCCCCGGCGGCGGAGGTGGGCCGGCCAGTCCATGGCGGCGCCGGGCGGATGCGGCGAGGCGGCGCCGGAGGGACGCGGTGAAGCGGCGCCTGGGGGACGCGACGAAGCGATGCCGGACGGACGGGGCGAAGCGGCGCCGGACGAAGGGCGCGAGGCGGCGCCGGGCGCCCTGCGCGAGCCCGCGCCTCGGCCCGCGGCGGCCGCAGTGTCGCGGGGCGCGTCCAGGGAGCCGGAGACCCGCGCCAGCACCCCCGGCTCGCCGGCCTCGGGCCAGCGCATTCCCGCCCGGGCGCGCGCCAGCACGCGCGCGCCGGCCGCCGGGCCGGACCGCAGCTCGAGCAGCGCCGACGAGCCGAACCGCGACGGTCTCGGGTGCTCCAGCACGACCGCGATCCCGTCGGCCCGCCCCGCCGCGAGCGCCCGCCCGGCGGCGGCGTCCGTCGACTCGATCCGAGCCGTCCCGATCGTCGCCCCGACCAGCAGGCCGACCGCGACCGTCGCCGCCGCGCGCGGCGCCCGGGCCGCGGCGAGCGTCAGCCCCGCGGCGGCTGCGAGCCCGACCGCCGCGACCGGCGTCCGCGAGGCCGCGAGCCCGACCGCGAGCGCGGCGGCCGCGACGTGATGCGGCCGGCGGTCGAGCCACGACGGCGCGCCCGGCCTCGCCGTCACGTCCCACGGACGACACCGTGGCGCCCCGGCGGGCCGTCGGACCACGGAGTCGCCGCGGCTCGACGCGACCGCGCCGGAGGTCGACGCGGGCGGGCGGCGGCCCCCCGCTGCCGCGCCAAAGACCGAAACGGCGCGTGAGTCACGGCACCACCGCCTTCCGCAGCGTGGCGAATCGCTTCTCGCCGATCCCCTCCACCTGGCGCAGCTCGTCGACCGACCGGAAGCCGCCGCGCGCCTGGCGGTACTCGACGATTCGCCGGGCGAGGGTCGGGCCGATGCCGTCGATCCCGTCGAGCTGCTCGGGCGTGGCGGTCGCGAGGCTCACCTTCGCGGCGGGGCCGCCGGCGCCGGGCGAGCCAGGCGCGCCGGAAACCGCGCCGCCGCTCGCGCCCGCCTGCGGACCGCCGCCGGGGACCGGCACGGCGCCGCGCCGCGGGACGATCAGCTGCTGCCCGTCCTGGACCCGCGCGACGAGGTTCACGCCGGCCTGCTCGGCGCGGGCGGTCAGGCCGCCGGCGAGCTCCACCGCCTCATGGGCCCGCGCCCCGCGCGGCACGCGGTAGACCCCGGGCCGCCGGACCTCGCCGGCCACCTGGACGAGCGCGTACGAGGGTGCCGGGGACGGCGGGCGGGCAGACGGCGGCGGGTCGATCGACACGTGGGCGGCCTCGGCGTCGCCGTCGCGGCTCGTCAGCCGGAGGCCGAGCAGGGCGACCAGCGCGGCGGCCGCCACCCAGCCGGCTATGCGAAGCCTGTCGCGGTCGATCTGCACGCCGGCGACGCTAAGCCGGCGCGCGTCACACGTGGGTTACGCAGGTGACGATTCCGCGCCGTCCGGGTGACGGGAGCGAAACGATCCGCGCGGTGCGAACGCGCGAACGCGTGTATGGCACCCTCCCGCCCGCAGATGGACGACCTGGCCGGCCGGGCTCATTCGGGCAAGGGCGCACGCGCGACGGAGGGCCGTTTCGTCGCCGGCGACCCGCTGCGCGCGATCGCGGTGCGCTTCTACAACGACGCGACCGCGATGTCGCGCGCGCGTTCATCCGCGCGTTCGTGGCGGGCGACCCCTGCCGGCGGCCCCTACATCGCACCGCTGCTGCACGACCGCGATCGTCGCGGGAGCCCTCGTGTACCAGTGGACAACCGGCGGCGCCTGGCGCGTACTCGACAACGGGTGATGCACTGGCTCCGCGACCTCGCGTCGGTGCCCGACAGCCGGATGGCCTCGCTCGCCGTGATGCTGGCCGTGGGCGCGGCGGTCACGGTGCTGATCTCCACCCTCACCTTCCGGTTCTTCGAGCGGCCGTTCCTGCGCCTGCGCCGCGGTTGGCGCGACCGGCCCGCGGCCGCGGCAGCTCGCGCCTAGCCGGCCCCGCGACGGCTCGGTGCCCCGAGCCGGTCAGCCGCGGCGCATGAGGCGCGCGACGGCGCTCATGAGCTCGCCGGCGAGCTCTTCGGGCTTCCCCTCCCCGTGCCCCTCGACCACGCAATGTTGCGCGTGCTGGTCCAGGAGCCCGAGCGCGACCTTGTCGAGCGCCGCCTGAACGGCGCCGATCTGAGTCACGACGTCGATGCAGTAGCGGTCCTCCTCGACCATTCGCTCGACGCCCCGCACCTGGCCCTCGATCCGATGAAGGCGCTTGACGAGCTGGTCCGTGGTGGCGCTGTAGCCACGGCTCGGCGTGGTGGTTCCTGTGGCCATGAGTCCTCTCTCAGGTGCGTTCGTCACAGAGCTTCATATACCGGTGGGGGGTATGCTAGCGTGCACTCGTGATCAAGGTGGAAGCCACGACGCACGAACACGAGCACCACGGTCACCACGAGCCGCTCCCTACGTCCGGCCGCGCGCTGTCCACGGTCGCGCTCAGCGCGACCCTGCACTGCCTGACCGGGTGCGCCGTCGGCGAGGTGCTCGGCATGATCGTCGGGACCGCCCTCGGTCTCTCGAACCTCGGGACGATCGTCCTCGCCGTGGCACTGGCGTTCCTCTTCGGGTACACGCTGACGAGCCTTCCGCTGCTGCGCGCGGGGCTCGCGCTGAGCGCGGTGGTCCCGGTCGCGCTGGCGTCCGACACCGCAAGCATCGCGGTGATGGAGATCGTGGACAACGCGATCATGCTCGTCGTCCCCGGCGCGATGGAGGCGCACCTCGACGACGTGCTCTTCTGGGGCGCGCTGTCGGTCGCACTCGTGATCGCCGGCGCTTTCGCGTTCCCCCTCAACCGCTGGCTGATCGGGCGCGGCAAGGGCCACGCCGCGGTGCACGAGACCGGGATCCACGGCGGGCCCGATCCGCGCGTCGTGGGCGCCATCGCCGCCGTGGCCGCGGTCTTCGGCACGGCCGTGCTCGTCGCCGAGCTCGTGAGCGGCGACGAGTCGGAGGGCCACGGTGGGGCGAACTCGTCGATGAGCGAGGAGTGAAGCCGGCCGCGGACTCCGAGAGAGGCCACGGCGCCGAGGGCCGCGCCGGCGCGCCGCTCAACGTTTCTTGACTTGGCGCGTCGACGCATATAGGTTGGCTCCTACTCGGCCGGACTGGAGATGCGGTGGCCCGATATGGAGCGGCGAAGCGACTGGCGTCGCTCGGCGCCCTGGTGGTCGCGCTCGTCGCGAACGGGGCCGGTCCCGCCGTCGCGGTCGGGCCGAACGCGATCCGCCAGAACCTCCCGGCCCCGGGCTGCCAGGCGAACACGGTCGTCAACGAGCGCCAGGCGGTACCGCTGTCGTTCACCCTGGAGATCGGGGCTACTGCCTACAGCTCCCTCTACGTGAACGCCAGCAGTGGGACGGTGAGCTTCGGACGGCAGTTCGGCAAGTTCAGGATCGTCGATCCCGCCTCCGCCGGCGACCCCGTCATCGCGCCGCTGCTGGCGAACTTCGACACCCGCGGCGCCGGCTCGGCGCAGGTGACCTACGGCGAGACGGTGGTGAACAACAGGACCGCCTTCTGCGTCAACTGGGTCGGCGTCGGCTACTACAGCCAGCACGCCAACCTGCTGAACCGCGTCCAGTTGCTGCTGATCAAGGAGCCCACGAGCAACGACTTCGACGTCGAGTTCAACTACGACCAGATCGACTGGGACCATGGCGACGGTCCCAACGGGAGGGGCCTAAACGGGCCGATCGCCGCGATGGGCTACGCCGACGGCGCCGGCGGCTACTACGTGCATCCCGGCTCGAACGTGAGCGGCGCCTTTCTCGACTCGAGCAGCTCCGGGCTCGTCCACCACAGCCACGGAGCGACCACCCAGGACGGACGCTACATCTTCGAGGTGCGCAGGCCGAGCCCGGTGCTCTCGGGGACGATCCTCGACGGCCAGGGAGACCCGATCGGCCGTGCGCCGGTGCTGATCTGCGCGCAGGGAGGATCGCCCTGCTTCCTGAGGTTCGCGAGCTCGTCGGGCCGCTACACGGCGAGCGGCGTCGCAGCCGGCCAGACCTACGAGCTGACGGCCTATCCCGGAGTACTGCCCACAGGCGTCGGCCATGCGACGGTCACGATGCCGCAGTCGGGGGACGCCGTCCAGGACATCGCTCTCCCCGGGCTCGCTCCCGTGCCCGCCGGCACGACGGTGACCACCCCCCTCCAGTCGTCGAGCGGGATCCCCGTCGCCAGCTGGGCCTCGCCGTTCACGGTCAGCACGAGCGGATGTCCGGGCGGATCGGCGACCTACAGCCTCGACGTGGCCAACGCGGCTCCGTTCACCGGCACGTTGACGGAGGGGCCGGCCGGGACGTACACGGCCGTGGTGCCGCCGCAGACGCCCAACCACGGCCTCGCGATGTTCAACATCGCGATCGCCTGTCCCAGCCCCGGCGACGACTCGACCAAGCAGTTCAACCTCTACATCGACCCGAGTGGCTTCGTCCGCGACAGCCACGGAGACGGGATCCCGGGGGCCACGGTAACGCTCTACCGATCCGCGGCAGCGAGCGGGCCGTTCCTCCCCGTGGAGGACGGCAGCACGGTGATGTCCCCGTCGAACCGGACGACGCCCGACCTAACCGACGCCACCGGCCACTTCGGCTGGGACGTCCTGGCCGGCTTCTACCGCGTGCGCGCCGAGAAGACCGGCTGCGCCTCGAACGCGAATCGCACTCGGCCGTACGTGTGGAGCCGCATCATGGACATCCCCCCGCCGGTCACCGACCTCGACCTGCGGCTCTACTGCGCGCGGACGACCCGGATTCAGGCGCCGACGTCGCTCGGCACGATCTCGGTGCGCGAGCCGGCGGCCTTCGCGCTGCGGGGGGCGATCGCCGAGTGCGCGCCCGGCTCGCCGCGCTGCACGGTCACGGTGACCTTGACGACCCGGGGCCGGAGCCCGGTGAGGCTCGGGACCGCGCGCTACCGGATCCTCGGGGCCCGGCTCGTCCCCGTCGAAGCTCGGCTCTCCCCGACGGGCCGCACCGCGCTCGCCGCCGCCGCCCGGCTGAAGGTCAGGGCCGCCATCGACATTCGCAAGGGCGGCACGTCGCGGAGCCGAACCGTCCGCGCGACGCTGAAGCGGAGGTTCTGACGCCGCCCGGCGCGCGGCCGATCGGTCGGCCCCCTTGGAAGACGCAAACGTGGTGACCGGGCTGTTCCGCGAGTTCCAGGACGCGTCGCATCCCGGAGCTCGCCCGCCCGCCGTCGCCGGCTGAAGGGCGTGAGCCGCCGGCCGGTCCAGCCGCAGGCCGTCGACTCACTTCCGGTTGAAGTACAGCGGGTTCTTGTCGAGCTTCCACTCGCCGTCGACCCGCCGCAGGGGAAGCGACTGGGCCGTGTTGGGCGGGCGGAACGCCTGCGCGGTCTCGCCAGAGATCTGCACGCTGAGCTCGGTGTCGCCGCCCAGCTGGTCCCCGAACTTCTTGCGGTCCTCGTCCTTCAGGATCGCCATGATCTGCCGGTGGGCGGCCTCGCAGGTCGTCGTCCCCGGGACCGCCTGCGAGGCGGCGTCGCGCGCCTTGTCGGTCAGGACGTCGCACGCGGCGTCGGCGTCCTCGTCGGCGATCGCCTTGCCGTACGCCGCGACCGCGTCCAGAACCCGGCCCTTCTCGCCGGTCGGCCTGGCGGCGCGGTCCGACCCGCCGTCGTCGTCGCCGCCGCAGCCGGTCGCCGCGGCGAGCGCCGCCACTGCCAGCGCGATCCCGAGCATCCTCCCGATCCGACCCACGTGCACCCCCTCGTCTCGAGGCGGGGCACGCCGCGCCCGCCGCGGCCGCAGGCTACACCCGATCCGGCGGCGGGTCGAGCTTTGCCACACTGCCGCGCATGGGCCGGGCGCCGCTACCGGAGGCGCCGCTACCCGCGCGCCGGCGCAGCGAGCGCCAGCCGCACCGCCTCCTCCGGGTCGGCCGCCGCCAGCACCCCCTCGACGTCGCGGCCGCCGCGCCGCAGCTCCCAGGTGCCGAGCCCGACGACCCGCCGCTCGAACCGCAGCGCGAACGCGATCTCCGACAGCGTGCCGAACGACCCGCCGATGGCGACCAGGGCGTCGGCCGTCCGGGCGACGAGCGCGTTGCGCGCCTGGCCGAGCCCGGTGACGACCGCGAGGTCGACGTACCGGTTGGCGGACGAGCGGTCCGAGCCGGGCAGGATCCCGAGCGTCGTCCCGCCGGCGTCCTTCGCGCCGCGGCAGGCCGCCTCCATCACCCCGCCGCGACCCCCGCAGACCACGATCGCGCCGCCCGCGGCGAGCCCGCGCCCCACGGCCTCGGCCAGCTCGAGGTCGCCTGCCGGAGCGTCGCCCGACCCCGCCACCGCGACGTACGGGGCGCTCGCGCTCACCTCACCACGAAGTTGACCAGCTTGTCCGGCACGACCACCACCTTGACGACCTCGCGGCCGTCCAGGTGGGCCCCCACCCGCGGCGACTCGCGCGCGATCCGCTCCTGCTCCTCGCGCGCGGCGCCGGCCGGCGCCGGCACGCGGTCGCGCAGCTTGCCGTTCACCTGCACCACCAGCTCCACGACGTCGGCCACCAGCAGGCCCGGGTCGGCCTCCGGCCACGGCTCCTCCCAGACGCGCGCGCCGGTCATCAGCTCGTACACCTCCGCGCCCAGGTGCGGCGCGAACGGGAAGATCAGCGACCCGGCGGTCGCGACCGCGAACCGGACGTGGCCCGGCGGGGCCGAGTCCCGCTCCCGGTAGCAGTCGTTCACCAGCTCGATGACCGCGGCGATGGCGGTGTTGAAGGCGAACCGGTCGCGGAGGTCGCGCGTGACCTTGTCGATCGCCCAGTGAGCCTTGCGGAGCACGTCGGACGGCGGCCCGTCCTCGTCGGGCAGCTCGGCGACGCCGGCGGCCAGCCGCCACAGCCGCGCGAGGAACCGGGCGATCCCCCCCACCCCCTCGTCGCTCCAGTCCGCGCCCTGGTCGGGCGGGCCGATGTAGAGCATGTAGCAGCGCGTCGTGTCCGCCCCGTAGCGCTCGACGTACTCGCGCGGCGAGACGACGTTGCCCTTCGACTTGGACATCTTCGCCCCGTCGCGCGTGATCATCCCCTGCGTGAAGAGCCGCGCGAACGGCTCCTGGAACCCGAGCTGGCCGAGGTCCGCCAGCGCCTTCACGAAGAAGCGCGCGTACATCAGGTGCAGGATCGCGTGCTCGACCCCGCCGATGTACTGGTCGACCGGCATCCAGTGGTCGACCGCGCCGCGCTCCCAGGCAGCGTCATCGTTCGCGGCATCGAGGTAGCGGAGGAAGTACCAGGAGGAGTCGACGAAGGTGTCCATCGTGTCGGTCTCGCGGCGGGCGGCGGCGCCGCAGCGCGGGCACTCGGTTGCCACCCAGTCCTCGGCGGCCGCCAGCGGGCTCTTGCCCTGCGGCGCATAGTCCTCGATCTCCGGCAGCTCGACCGGCAGTTGCTCGGCCGGCACGGGAACGATCCCGCACTCCTCGCAGTAGACGACTGGGATCGGCGCGCCCCAGTAGCGCTGGCGCGAGACCAACCAGTCGCGCAGGCGGTAGTTGACGGCTGGCTCCCCGCGCCCCTCCGATCGCAACCAGTCGATGATCTCTCCGTAGGCCTCGCGGTTGTGCTTGCCGTCGAAGCGCCCCGAGTTGGTCATCTGGCCATCGCCGGCGAAGGGCAGGCCCTGCTCGTCGCGGGCGGCCTCCGGGTCCTCCCCTTCGATTACGCGTTTGACCGGCAGGCCGAACTTCTGAGCGAATTCGTAGTCACGGGAGTCGTGGCCGGGGACGGCCATGATCGCGCCGGTCCCGT
>DASVQB010000051.1:0-105574 GCA_036389295.1 Thermoleophilaceae bacterium
GGAGAAGATCCGCAACGAGGTCATCCGCATGCTCTCCGGCCCGGGCGGGCGCCGGCAGGGCCAGGGCGCGGGCGCTTCGGGTCAGCAGGGCGAGGGCAAGAAGAGCTCGAAGCTGCTCGACCAGTTCGGCCGCAACCTCACGAAGCTCGCCGCCGAGGGCAAGCTCGACACCGTGGTCGGGCGCGAGACGGAGATCGAGCGGATCATGCAGATCCTCTCGCGACGGACCAAGAACAACCCGGTCCTCGTGGGCGAGCCCGGTGTGGGCAAGACCGCCGTCGTCGAGGGCCTCGCCTCCCGCATCACCAAGGGCGAGGTGCCCGAGCTCCTGCGCAACAAGCAGATCTACACGCTCGACCTGGCCGCTCTCGTGGCCGGCTCGAAGTACCGCGGCGAGTTCGAGGAGCGCCTGAAGAAGGTGATGAAGGAGATCACCCAGCGCGGCGACATCATCCTGTTCATCGACGAGCTGCACAACCTCGTCGGCGCGGGCGCGGCCGAGGGCGCGATCGACGCGGCCTCGATCCTGAAGCCGGCGCTCGCGCGCGGGGAGCTCCAGACGATCGGCGCCACCACGCTCGACGAGTACCGCAAGTACCTGGAGCGCGACTCCGCGCTCGAGCGGCGCTTCCAGCAGATCCGCGTGGACCAGCCGACGATCGAGGAGACCGAGCAGATCCTGAGGGGGCTGCGCGAGCGCTACGAGCAGCACCACCGCGTCGACATCACCGACGAGGCGCTGCACGCCGCCGCCGAGCTGGCCGACCGCTACATCTCGGACCGCTTCCTGCCCGACAAGGCGATCGACCTGATCGACGAGGCCGCCTCGCGGATGAGGATCAAGTCGATGACCGCGCCGCCCGTGTACCGCGACCTCGAGGAGGAGATCGAGCGGACCCGGCGTGACAAGGAGGCCGCGATCGAGGCGCAGGAGTTCGAGAAGGCCGCGAACCTGCGCGACCAGGAGCGCCAGCTCACCAACAAGAAGAAGCAGCTCGAGGACCAGTGGCGCGCCGGCGAGTCCGGCGAACGCCCGCAGATCGGCGAGGAGGAGATCGCCGACATCGTCTCGATGTGGACGGGCATCCCGGTCTTCAAGCTGACCGAGGCCGAGACCCAGAAGCTGATGCGGATGGAGGACGAGCTGCACAAGCGCGTCATCGGCCAGCAGCCGGCGATCGAGGCGGTCTCGAAGGCGATCCGCCGCTCGCGCGCGGGGCTGAAGGACCCGAAGCGGCCGACCGGCTCGTTCATCTTCCTGGGGCCCTCGGGCGTCGGCAAGACCGAGCTGGCCCGCACCCTCGCCGAGTTCCTGTTCGGCGACGAGGACGCGATGGTGCGCATCGACATGTCCGAGTACATGGAGAAGCACTCGGTGTCGCGGCTCGTCGGCTCGCCGCCTGGCTACATCGGCTACGACGAGGGCGGTCAGCTCACCGAGGCCGTGCGCCGCAAGCCGTACTCGGTGCTGCTCCTCGACGAGATCGAGAAGGCCCACCCCGACGTCTTCAACATCCTGCTCCAGATCCTCGAGGACGGGCGGCTCACGGACGCCCAGGGGCGGACGGTGGACTTCCGTCACTCGATCGTGATCATGACCTCCAACGTCGGCGCCTCCGAGATCGCCAAGAACACCGGGATCGGGTTCACGGTCGGCGACGCGGACAGCGGCATCACCTACGAGGACATGAAGAACCGGATCATGGGCGAGCTGAAGAAGCTCTTCCGGCCCGAGTTCCTCAACCGGATCGACGAGGTCATCGTCTTCCACAAGCTCACGAAGGACGAGATCAAGGAGATCGTGGAGCTGCTCCTGCGGCGGATCCGCGAGTCGATGGCCGAGCGCGAGCTCTCGCTCAACCTCTCCGACGACGCCAAGGACCTGCTGGTCGAGAAGGGCTGGGACCCCGCGATGGGCGCCCGTCCGCTGCGGCGCGCGATCCAGCGCTACATCGAGGACCCGCTCGCCGACGAGGTGCTGAAGGCCGCGGACATGAAGCCGGGCGCGACGGTCGAGGTCGGCCGCGCCGAGAAGGCGGAGGGCGAGGAGCCGGAGGTCACGATCACGATCACGGCGCCGAAGCCCGGCCAGCCGCGAGAGCCGGTGGGCGTGGGGGCGAAGGGCGACGCCGAGGCCGAGGCCGGCGGCGACGAGCCCGCGCTGCCGGACGCCGGCCCGGCCGGGTCCGCCGACCTGCCCGACGAGCCCGAGGTGCTGCCGGACGTCCCGGACGCGCCGCCCCCGGGCGACGAGCCCGGCCCGCCGACCGAGAGCTAGCCGGCGCGCCGCCGCGCGGGCGGCGTGGCCTGCCGATGGCGGGGCCGCGGGTCACGTTGCGGCGTCACGCCGCGGCCTCACGGCGCGGCTCGCCCGCGAGCAGGAACGCCCTGACGGCGAGCACCCGCCGATGCTCGGCCTCGGACGGCCACAGCCCGAGCTTGCGGAAGATCCACTTCACGTGCGACTCGACGGTCCGCGGGCTCAGGTGCAGGGCCTGGGCGATGCCGGTGTTGGACAGTCCGGCCGCCATCGTCTCGAGGACCCGCCACTCGGCCGGCGTCAGCTCGTCCAGGCCGCCGGCGATCAGCTCGGTCGGGCCGACGGGCGCCGCCGGCCGCCGCATGTAGGCGACGCCGTCCACCGCCGCCGCGTCCTCCACGACCCGCACCACCTCGCTCGCGATCCCGTCCACCGTCGCCGCCCCGCCGCGCGCGGCTGCCCTCCCGGTTCCGTCCACCATCGCCGCCCTGCCGTGCCCCGCCGCCCTCCCGGTTCCGTCCACCATCGCGTCCCCCTGTCGTCGGTCGTCTCGCGGGTAGGGCGTGACAAACGGGTGAACTTCGTTCCATCCGTGTGAACAACCGCTTCGATCCCGCTCTCCAAGCGGTCGCGGGGCGGGGGAACGTCCTCCCCGGCGCCTACCGTGGCGGCATGTCCCGAGCCGTCCACGTCTGCAGCGCCTGCGGCCACGAGAGCGCCAAGTGGCACGGCCGCTGCCCGGGCTGCGGCGAGTGGAACACGCTCGTCGAGGAGGTCGCGAGCCGGCCCGCAGGGGCGGGCCGCGGCCGGCCGCCTTCGTCGCGCCGCGCGGCCGCGCGCCTGAAGCCGATCCGCCTCGCGGACGTCGAGGCGCCGGTCGTCGACCGGCTCGTCACCGGGATCGGCGAGCTCGACCGGGTGCTGGGCGGCGGTGTGGTGCCGGGGTCGGTGGTGCTGATCGGCGGCGCGCCGGGGATCGGCAAGTCCACGATCACGGCGGGCGCGCTCGGCCGCCTGGCCGCCGCCGGCCGGTCGGTGCTCTACGTGTCGGCCGAGGAGTCGGCCGCCCAGGTCAAGCTGCGCGCGGAGCGGCTCGGGCCGGAGGCGCTACAGGTCCCGATCGTGGCCGAGACGGACCTCGACGCGGTCGAGGCCACGCTCGAGGCCGAGCGGCCCGAGGTCTGCGTGGTCGACTCCGTCCAGACGTTGAACTCGGGCGCGCTCACCGGCGCCGCCGGCTCGGTCGGCCAGGTGCGCGAGGTCGCCGGGCGGCTCGCGCGCGTCGCGAAGGAGCGCGGCGTGGCGGTGGTCCTGGTCGGGCACGTGACCAAGGACGGGGCACTCGCGGGGCCGCGGGTGCTGGAGCACCTCGTGGACTGCGTGCTCCAGTTCGAGGGCGAGCGCGAGCGGACCTACCGGACGCTGCGCGCGCTGAAGAACCGGTTCGGGTCGACCAACGAGGTCGGCGTGTTCGAGATGCGCGAGGACGGGCTGGTCGAGGTCGCCGACGCCTCCGCCCGGTTCGTGGAGGAGGCCACGCGCGCGCCGGGCTCGGTGGTGCTCGCGGCGATGGAGGGCTCGCGGCCGCTGCTCGTCGAGGTCCAGGCGCTGGTCGCGCCCGCGCAGGTCGAGCCGCCGCGGCGGATCGCCAACGGCGTGGACCGAAACCGCCTGGCGCTCGTCCTGGCGGTGCTCGCCCGGCACGCCGGGCTGGCGCTCGGCGCGAGCGACGTGTTCGTGTCGGTGGCGGGCGGCGTGCGGGTCGACGAGCCCGGCGCCGACCTCGCGGTGGCGCTGGCGGTCGCGTCCGCGGCGCGCGGCGTCTCGCTCGCCGCGGGCGACCGGCCGCTGGCGGCGTTCGGCGAGATCGGCCTCACCGGCGAGCTGCGGCACGTCGCGCATCCGGACCGCCGGCTCGCCGAGGCCGCCAAGTTCGGGCTCGGCGCGGTCGCGCACCCCGGCGAGGGCGGGCGGACGCTGCGCCGAGTGCTCGCCGCGGCGCTCGAGGGGGAGCGCGATGGCGCCGGGACCGAGCAGGCCGCGGCCTGAGGCTCGGCGGCACCGGCCGCGCCCGAGACGCCCGCGCGCCGGCCACGGCACGCGGCGTCCGCACACCGCGCGCCCGCGCGGCGCACGGACCTCCGCGACGCCGTTACCCTGCCAGCGGGAGAGGGAGGGATGAAGCTCGGCCGAATCCTCGCGGGGGCAGTGGCGGCGGCGGTCGTCCTGCTCGCCCTGCCCGGCGTAGCGAGCGCCGGCCAGGTCAAGGCCGGGGTCGCGGTCGAGGACGCGTCGTGGCACGTCGGCGCTTCGGCCGGCCAGTACGCCTCCGACGGCACGTTCGCCGACGCCGAGTTCGGCGACCCCCACCAGCACTCCACCCGCCGCGCGCCCTCGTACGGGATCCAGTCGCGGCTCGAGGCCCGCGCGCTCGTGGTCCAAGGGCCCGACGGGGCGAAGTTCGCGCTCGTCAAGAACGACCTGTACATCCCGCAGGACCTGCTCTGGCGGCGAACCGCCCAGATCCTCGAGTCGAAGGGCATCGGGATCGGCCGCAGCAATCTCACGATGACGATCACCCACGACCACTCGTCGCCGATGTACTCGTCCACGAGCTGGGGCGTCTGGGCGTTCCAGGACGTCTTCGACTTCCGCTTCTTCGAGTACCTGGCCCAGAAGATGGCCCGCGCGGTCGAGCGCGCGAACGCGTCGATGGTGCCGGTGAGGGTCGGCGCCTCAGTCACCCAGTACGGCCTTCCGCAGCGCAACGTGCCCGGCCCGTCGATCGCCGACGACGGCACGCCCGCCGGCTACCCGCGCGACTTCACCGACCACGACCTGATCGTGGTCCGCTTCGACCGGCTCGACGGCAGGCCGCTCGCCAACTTCGTGAGCTACAGCGTCCATCCGGAGGACCTGGCGGGCAACGACCTGATCAGCGCGGACTACGTCGGCCCGCTGCAGCGGATGAGCGACCGGGCCACGGGGGCGGTCACGATCTACACGCAGTCGGCGGTCGGCAGCACCGAGCCGGAGGACTTCGACTGGACGCCGGTCCACGAGCGGGCCTACTTCTCGCACCGGCAGTACGCGCAGAGCGAGTTCAAGGCGCGCGGCATCGCGGCCCAGATCGCGGACACGGCGCGGGACGTCGAGCGCGGCACGCCGGAGGAGCCCGGCCGCTTCGTCCCGTTCCGCTCCGACTTCGGCGACCACGACGTCGCGTTCCTGAACCGCTGGTTCCCGGGCCCGGCGTCGCACCCGTACCCGGGCGTGTCCTCGTGCCGCACCGACCGCGCGCTCCAGGGCGACCCGCGGTTCCCCCTCGTCGGCCTGCCGGACTGCGAGAGCGCCGGCGGCCGGCTGGGCCAGCCGCCCCCGCTGAAGGACGCGGGGATAACCACCGACACGATCCAGCAGTTCGGCATCCCGGTGCCCGAGAACTACTCGGCCCCGTCGTACACGGGCCTCGAGGAGGACGTGAGCGTCCACCTCCAGGCGTTCAAGATCGGCGACGTCCTGTTCACGGTCTGCTCCTGCGAGCAGTGGGCGGACCAGTCGAAGAACATCAAGACCCGCACCGACCGCACGCCCGGGAACGAGTGGATCGGCTACGACTGGAGCGCGCAGTGCACCAAGCGCGGCGACGGGGCTTGGGACTGCCCGAACCCCGGCAACACGTCGCAGAAGCTGCAGCCGATCCCCGACAACCTCTATCAGAAGTTCCGCGCCCAGGTCACGAAGGACGCGACGGGGTGGGACGAGCTCGCGAACGTCCCGTTCGCGGAGTCCGAGCCGACGGACCCGAACGACCCGCACTTCTGGGGCAACTACACGCACGACGACGTGGACACGCAGCCCGCCGAGGCGGCCGCGAACGCGCAGCACGGGTTCCCGCTGACGGTCGCGATCGCGATGGCGAACGACTACAACGGCTACATCGCGACCTACCGCGAGTACCAGCGCGGCGACCACTACCGCAAGGCGCTGACCGCCTGGGGACCGCACTCGAGCGACTACATGGCCACGCGGCTCGTGAACATGGGCCGCTACCTGCGCAACCTCGGCGGGGCCGGCGCGATCGCCGACCCGTACCCGACGCTTCCGGGGGCCAACGACATCGTGAACGAGTGGGTCGGCGGGGCGGCGAAGGTCGAGGCCGACCTGACCTACAACGACCAGCGGACCGCGGTGATCGGCGAGCTGGCCGCGAACGGCCTGGCCGCGTACCAGGCGTCGCTGCCCGACGACCTGAAGGCGGAGCCCGTCAAGCAGCCCGACGACGTCCAGCGGTTCGGCACCGCGTTCTTCACCTGGGTGGGCGGGTCGAACTTCACCGACCAGCCGCAGGTCCGCGTGCAGCGGTTCGCCGACGGCAGGTGGACCGAGTACGCCGACCAGAGCGGCGAGATCCCGGTGACCCTCAAGTTCCCGCCGTCGAGCGACATCCCGGCCTACCGGGTCCAGGGCGCGCGGTTCGAGTGGACCGCCCACTTCGAGACGTTCGTGTCGTGGTTCGACCTGATGGACCGCCCGCGCGCGACCCCGCCCGGCGTCTACCGGTTCGTGGTCGACGGAGCGCGGCAGGAGGGCGGCGCGCCCAAGCCCTACCGGATCGAGTCGCGCGCGTTCGCCGTGCAGCCGTGGACGGGCATCGCCGTGGAGGACCTCGGCATCGACGGCGGCGAGGTCGGCTTCAAGGCGGGCCCGCGGCGGACGATCCAGGTGCCGAAGTCCGGCGGCGGCACCCTGGACGCCCGGCTCGCGCCGATCGACTACCCGGACACGTACAAGTCGCCGGCCAAGTTCATCTCCCCGACGCGCCACTTCCTCCGCGACCCCGCCGCGCCCAACGACCCGGACCGGTTCGAGTGGTTCTGCGAGCCGGAGGACACCGACCCGGCGCCGAACGCCTGCACGTTCCGGCCGTGGCTCGACGTCGGCGACCTCGAGCGGGTGGTCTTCACGTTCGTGTCGTCGAGCGGGAAGGTCGAGCGGGTGAGGGGCGAGAAGGTCGGCGGGCGCTGGGTCGCGACGCGCAAGCTGCGAAGCGGCGAGGGCGCGTACGTGGAGTCCGGTGACGCCTGCGACGAGTGGGGCAACTACAACGGGAAGCCGACCGCGATGGTCGGCAACCGCGCCGCGGTGCCCGACAGGCCGCCGGAGGGGTTCAGCTGCGTGCCGAAGCTGCCGGCGGGGAGCGTTCCGGGCGCGTCGGGCTCGGGAGGGCCGTCCGGCTCGGTCGGCGGAGGTTCGAACCCGCTCGGGCTGCCGTCCACGAGCCGCTGCGTCGACAGGCGCCGGTTCAGCTTCAAGCTGCACCAGCCGCCGCGCCGGCGGATCGTGGCCGTCAACGTCTACGTGAACGGCAAGCGCAAGCTCCACCGGCGCGGGAAGCGGATCACCCGGGTCACGCTGAAGAAGCTCCCGGCGAGCACCCGGACGTACCGCGTCCGGATAGTCGCGATCACCAACCTGGGCGACAGGATCGTGAGCCAGCGCCGCTACCGCGGCTGCCGCAAGGGCCGCGTGAAGACGCACACGCACCGCGGCCGCGGTCGCTGAGCCGCCCGGACTCGCCCGCTCTCGATCGCGCCGAGCGGCTCGCCGCCGCCCCGCGCGGCCCCCCGAGCCCCTCCGCGGATTTCCGGAGCGAGCGGCAAAGAGGGGGGTCGGGGGGCGCGCCGCGGGGGACGCGAACCGTCCGCTTGTGGGGTAGCCAGCAGGGCGGCCGCCCCTTAGGCATTTGTGCGAGCACTCATGCCGCACCGCCGCCGACCACTTCCAAGCACCTCCCTCCCCCGGAAGGGGACGGCGGCGGTTGCGGCCGTCTCCATAGCCGCGGCTCTGCTCGCGCTCGGCGGACCGTCTGGCGCCGAGGAGCCGTGCAGCGCCTCGTGGGACGGCGGCGGCTCGGGCGACGTCTGGAGCGAGGCCGCGAACTGGACCGGCAACCGCCTCCCGGCCGAGTCCGACGTCGTGTGCATCCCGGCCGGCAGCGGCGTCGTGCGCGTCTGGGGGACCGCCCGGGTCGGCGCGCTGCGCGCCTCGCGCCCGCTGATCGTGGAAGGCGGCGACCTCACGCTCGGCGCCGCGGACGCCTCTTCGACCGCCGACCTGCGCATGTCGAGCGGCCGCCTGACGGTGGACGGCGACCTCACCTCCGCCTCCATGCTCCAGACCGGCGGCCGGCTTCTCGGCGCCGGGTCGGTCTCGACCGGGAGCCTCGAATGGCGCGGCGGCTACCAGCAGGGAACCGGCACGACCCGGATCGTCGCCGGCGCCGCGGGCCTGACGCTGTCGGGCGGCGACCGCTTCCTCGGGTCGGGCCGCACGTTGCGGATCGCGGCCGGCGCGGCCGCCACCTGGACGGCCGGCGCGCTCGAGCTGGGCGAGCAGGCGCGCCTCGTCAACGAGGGGCTGATCGACGTCCGCGGCGACCACGACCTGACCGGCTGCTGCGGCACGCCCCAGCTCGTCAACGAGCGGGGCGCCACGATCCGCAAGAGCTCCGGCTCCGGCGAGTCCGACCTCTCGTGGCGGTTCGCGAACCACGGAACGATCGAGGTCCGCACGGGAGCCGTCACGTTCCGCGGCGACACGATCCCGGGCGACCCGTCGACCGGCACGTTCGACGTCGCCGACGGCGCGACGCTCCGGTTCGCCGGCGGGAACGTCGAGCTGGCGGCGGGCTCGCGGGTCGCCGGCGGGCGGACCGGTCGCGTGCAGTTCACCGGCGGCCAGGCCTTCCTCCGCGGTGCCTGGGACGCGAGCGCCACGATCGACGCGCCGGCCGCGCGCGTCCACTTCGACGGCGAGGCGACCGCCCCGCAGGTCGAGCTCGTCCGCGGCCAGCTCGAGGGCACCGGCACGATCGCGACGCCGGACTTCGCCTGGCGCGGCGGGACGCTGCGCGGCAGCGGCACCACGCGGATCCTGGCGGGCGGGCCCGGGATGATCCTGACCGGGGCACCGGTGCGGGAGGTCTACGAGCGGACGATCGCCGTCGACCCCGGCGCCGCGGCCACCCTGCGCGACGTCTCGCTCTCGATGGGCGACCGCGCCCGGATCGAGAGCGCCGGACTGGTCGAGCTCGACGGCGAGGTCGCCGCCGCCGGCTGCTGCGGCGGAGGCTCGCTGGTGCACAACATGCCCGGCGGGCTCGTCGTCAAGCGTGGAGCCGGCCGCGCGAACCTCGAGTACGCGCTCGCGAACGACGGGACCGTCGAGGCGTCCGAGGGCAGGCTCTCGCTGGGCTCGGTCGCGAACCTGTCCGGCGGAACGCTGCGCGGCGGCGCCTGGGTCGTCCGCGCGGACCTCGAGCTGCCGGCGCCGGTGGCGCACAACGCCGCGGACCTCGTCCTGCACGGTCCGGCCTCGCGTGTCCTGACCGGCGCGGCCGACGGCCTCCGCGGGCTCGTCGCGAACGACGCCGACGGCTCGCTGACGATCGACGGCGGGCGCGAGCTGCTCGCCCCCGCGAGCGGCGACCTGGAGAGCTCCGGCACGGTCACGATCGGGCCCGGCAGCGCGCTGGTCGCGGCCCGCGCCTACGTCCAGCACGCCGGCACCACCACCCTCGCCGGCACGGGCGCGCGGCTCGCCGGCGCGACCGAGCCCGTCGCGATCCGCGGCGGCGTCCTGCGCGGGATCGGCCTCGTGGACTCGGACCTCGTGAACGGAGGCGTCGTCGAGCCGGGCCTGCCGCGCGGCGTGCTCTCGGTCGCGGGCGACTACGACCACACCGCGGACGGGACCCTCGCGATCGACGTCGGGGGCCGCATCGCGGGCGACGAGCACGACCGGCTCGACGTCCGCGGCGCCGCGACGCTCGCCGGAGCCCTGCGGATCGAGACCGTCGCGCCCTTCCTGCCCGAGCCCGGCGACGAGTTCGAGATCGTCCGCCACGCGTCGGTGGCTGGCCGCTTCGACCCGGTCGCCGGTCTGACCGCCGACGACACCCACTCCTACTCCCCGCCCGACTACGAGCCGGCGGCGACCTGGCTGCGAAGCCGCCCGGAGCCGACGCCGGAGGCCGACCCGACGCCGACCCCGGAGCCGGATCCGACGCCGGAGCCCGACCCGACGCCCGATCCGGTGCCGACGCCGACCCCCGATCCGGTGCCGACGCCGACGCCCGAGCCAGACCCGACCCCGACGCCGGAGCCGCCCGCGCCGGAACTCGACCCGACGCCGACGCCCGAGCCACCCGCGCCCGAGCCCGACCCGACGCCGATGCCCGAGCCGCCCGCACTCGACCCGACCGCGGAGCCGCCCGCGCCCGACCCGACCGCGGAGCCGCCCGCGGCGGACCCGGATCCCACGCCCGAGCCGACCCCCGATCCGGAGCCGACGCCCGAGCCGGATCCCACTCCGGAGCCGCCCGCACCCACCCCCGACCCGGAGCCACCGTTCCCGATCGAGCCGCCGCTTCCGGGGCCGCAGCCGGAGCCCGTCCCGGAGCCGACGCCGGCGCCCACGCCCACTCCGGAGCCGCCCGCACCCACCCCCGATCCGGAGCCGCCGTTCCCGATCGAGCCGCCTCTCCCGGAGCCGCAGCCGGAGCCGACGCCGGAACCCACGCCCACTCCGGAGCCGCAGCCCGAGCCGCCCGCGCCCGCCCCCGAGCCTCCTGCGCCCACTCCCGATCCGACGCCGACGCCGGAGCCGACGCCCGAGCCCGAGCCGACGCCCGAGCCCACGCCCACGCCGGAGCCGCAGCCCGAGCCCACGCCAGAGCCCCAGCCCACCCCCGAGCCGTCCCTCCCGGAGATCCTCATGACCAGTCCGCGGATGCGCGAGTCGGAGGGCGAGGCGGTCGTCGAGCTCAGGCTCTCCCAGCCCTCGAGCCGCGCGATCCGCTTCGTGTGGAAGACCTACGACGAGACGGCCACGGCCCCGGACGACTACGAGCCCGCGATCGTGCCCGTGGTCCTCGACCCGGGCGAGACCGTCCGCCACCTGCGGGTCCCGATCCGCGACGACGGCGTCGAGGAGCCGGACGAGACGTTCACCTACCACGTCAGCGAGGGCTTCGAGAGCGACACCGTGGGCCGCGTCACGATCGTCGACGACGACCCCTCGCCTGGCGAGCACCCGCCCGCCGACCCCTCGCCCGCCGACCCCCCGCCCGCCGACCCGCCGCCGGTCCGCGAGAGCCGCGAGACCGCTCCCCATCCCGCGCCCGAGGAGCCGGCGGTCGCCGCGCCCGCCCCGGCGCCCGGCCCCGCCCCAGGGCCGGCCCCTGCCCCGCGCCGCTCCTGCGCCGACGACAGGCCGCCCCGCTCCAGCTTCCGACCCGGCCGGCACCCGATCGACGCCGCCCGCCGCCGCCTCGCGTTCCGCGGCATCGCCTGGGACCGCGGCTGCGGCACCCTCGACCGGGTCACGATCGCCGTGGCCCGGCGCGAGGGCGGCGGCACCGGCCTCTGCCGCTACCTCCAGCCGAGCATGAGGCTCGGCCCGGTCGTGAGCTGCCGCCGCCCCACGTACGTCCGCGCCAGGGGCACCGCGAGCTGGGCCTTCCGGACCCGCGGCCGCTTCCGGCCCGGCACCTACACGGCCCGCATCAGGGCGGTCGACCGCGCCGGCAACTCCGAGAAGAAGGTCCGCAAGGCCAACCCCCGCAGCCGCAACTTCGTGACCTTCTTCGTCCGCTGAGGGCCGGCGGACCGGTCGAAACAGGCGTCACAGAGCCGAAAAACGGCCCGCAGAGCAGGGCTCTTTGCCCTAGAATGGATGACCATGCAGCATGCTGGGGACGAGGGCGCCGACCTGGAGCACCGCCAGGAGCCCCGGCTCGTAAAGGCCCTCGAGATGGTCGCTCCCGGGTCCGCCGTCCGCGAGGGCATCGACCACATCCTTCACGCCCGCACCGGCGCCCTGATCTGCATCGGCGAGAACGACGACCTCTCGTTCCTCTACTCGGGCGGGCTCAAGCTCGAAGTCGACTACACGCCCGCGCTGCTCTACCAGATCGCGAAGATGGACGGGGCGATCATCCTCTCCGCCAACGCGACCAAGATCTGCTGGGCCAACGTCCAGCTGATGCCGGACCCCACGATCCACTCGGTCGAGACCGGCACCCGCCACCGGACGGCCGAGCGCGTCTCCAAGCAGACCGGCGCCCTCGTCATCGCGATCTCCCAGCGCCGCGACGTCGTCTCGCTCTACGTGGACGGCAGCAAGTACATCCTCGAGGAGATCCCGGTCGTCCTGGCCAAGGCGAACCAGGCGCTGGCCACCCTCGAGAAGTACCGGACCCGCCTCGAGCAGGTCTCGACCCGCCTCACCGCACTGGAGTTCGAGGGCGGCGCGACGCTCCACGACGTCCTCACCGTGCTCCAGCGCGCCGAGCTCGTCACCCGCATGGCCGTCGAGATCGAGCGCTACATCGTGGAGCTCGGCACCGAGGGCCGGCTGATCGAGATGCAGCTCGAGGAGACGATGGTCGGCGCCGCCGCGGACAAGGCCTCCCTGGTCCAGGACTACCTGGCCGAGGAGTCCGAGGAGGACTTCGCGCTGGTCATCGACCAGCTCGCGCGGCTACCCCACGAGGACCTGCTCGACTTCGGGCGGCTGGCGGAGCTGCTCGGCTACGACCGCAAGCTCAACACCCTCGACCACCCGGTCTCGCCGCGCGGCTACCGGATCCTGGGACGCATACCCCGCTTGCCTAAGCTTGTCATCCAGGCCATAGTTCACGAGTTCGAGGGGCTGGACGAGATCATCGCCGCCGCCGACGCCGAGCTCGAGGCCGTCGAGGGCGTCGGCGACATGCGGGCGAAGGACATCCGCGAGGGCCTTCGCCGGCTTCAGGAGATCAACCTCGTGGACCGCTATCTGCAAACGTGACCATCGAAGCGAGGGGAGGCAACATCAGCGACGCAGACTGGGAGCAGACCGTCGAGGAGCTCGAGGTCGGGCGTGAGGCGCCGCAGATCGAGTACGAGATCGGCGACCACGTCGTCTACCCGCACCACGGTGCCGGGAAGATCCTGAAGAAGGAGCTCAAGGAGGTCCTCGGCGACAAGCGTGAGTACCTGACGATCAAGATCCTGCACAACGACATGACCGTCATGGTCCCGTGCGAGAACGCGGGCCGGGCGGGGCTGCGACGCGTCATCGACGACGATGACGTCCGCAAGGTGCTCGCCGTGCTGCGGGACGACGTCAGCCAGATGCCGAAGAACTGGAACCGGCGGTTCAAGCACAACCGGGACAAGATCAAGACCGGCGACGTGTTCGAGCTGGCGGAGGTGGTTCGGAACCTCGCCATCCGGGAGGCCGACAAGGGGCTCTCGACCGGCGAGAAGCAGATGTACACGCGCGCGAAGAAGATCCTCGCATCCGAGCTGATGTACGCGCTCGACATGGAGGAGGGCGAGGCGGAGGAGCATCTCGAGAGCCTGATCTCGGACGCCCACGCCGAGCGCAACGGAGCGACCGCGGCCGCGCGCTAGTCCGGACAGAGACGGTGGTCGTCGGCATCGTCGCCGCCGCCGGCCGGGGCGAACGCCTTGGGGGAGCGACCCCCAAGGCGTTCGTCGTCTGTGCCGGGAAGCCGCTGCTCGAGTGGAGCGCGGAGGTGCTCGGCGCCGTCTGCGACCGGGTCGTGGTCGCGGTCCCGCCGGGGCACGAAGGCGACGGGCCCGACCGGGTCGCGGGGGGCGGCTCGCGGTCCGAGTCGGTGCGGGCCGCGCTCGCCGCGGCGCCCGGCGCGCGGGTCGCGGTCGTCCAGGACGCCGCGCGGCCGCTCGTCACGGCGCAGCTCGTGCGCGACTGCGTCGCGGCGGTCGAGGAGGGCTGGGACGGTGCGGTGGCGGCCGCCCGGGTGACCGACACGGTCAAGGAGGCCGACGGGGCGGGCCGGGTGACCCGGACGCTCGACCGTTCGCGGCTTTGGGCGATCCAGACGCCGCAGGCGTTCGCCGCCGCCGCGCTCCGCCGCGCGCTCGACGCGCCGGCGGCGGCGCTGGCCGCGGCCACCGACGACGCGTCCCTGGTCGAGGCCGCCGGTGGGTCGGTCCGCGTGGTCGAGGCGCCGGCGGACAACCTGAAGGTCACCGGCCCGCTCGACCTCGAGCGCGCCGAGGCGCTGCTGCTCGCGCGGGCCGCCGCGGGCTAGCGCCGCACCGGCCGCACGGCGCTCGGCACCGGCCGCACGGCGCGCCGCACCGGCCGCACGGCGCTCCGCGCGGGCCGCAACGGCGGTCCCTACCCCGCCTTCACGCGGAAGGCGCCGCGCATGAACGGGTGCACCCTGCAGAAGTACGTGTAGGTGCCGGGTGCGAGGTCGGCAGGGGTCTGCCAGCTCGAGCTGTTCGCGGCCGCCGAGTAGCCGGGGATGCCGAAGCCGAGCTCCCCCGAGTCGAGCTCCACGTCGGCGTCGGCGAGCGGGTAGCTGACGCCGGCCCCGCGGTTGCACGGCGCGCGGCAGGCGGTGATCGTGTGGTAGACGTCCTGGGCGGAGTCGGCGTTCTCGAACCGGAGCTGCTGGCCGGGGCGGATCACGGGCGGGCTCTGGAAGGCGCCGGACGAGGACAGGTCGCCCGGCAGGTAGAGGAAGTTGGCGATCCCCGCGCTGTTCGTCGCGGCGCCGTCCGGCAGGTCGCGGGGATCGGGAAGGTCGGTCGGCTCGCCGCCCTCGTGGTCGTTCTCCGCCAGGTGACCGTGCGTCACCGTCCCCCGCTCGGGCGGTGGGTCCCGGAACGGATCGGGGCCCTCCTCGTCCGACATGTAGAGGATGATGATCCCCATCACCTCGTACCACGACGCCCGCTTCGACTCGTACGTCGCGGTCATGCGCAGGCGGTCGCCCTTCTTCAGGCCGACGCGCCACGACGGGTCGGTCGCGGTCATCGAGAAGTCCCACGACACCGGTCCGTTCGGGTCGTAGTACACCGCGTCGGAGCGGAAGAGATGCACCGAGTCGCGCACGCGCGAGAGCGCCGGATGCCGCCTGCGGTGCAGGGCTTCGAGCCGGCGGTGGAGAAGCGCGTGCGCGCGCGCCCGGCGGTGAGCCGGCAGGCGGCGCAGCCGGGCGTGCCCGCGCCGGTGGCGCTTCGCCAGGAGGCGGTGCAGGGCCCGGTGCCCGCGAGCGTCGAACGTCCGGGCGCCGCCGGGCCGGACGAGGTCCAGGTCGTCCCACAGGCCGCCCGGGTGGACGTGGCCGAAGCCGAGCACCAGCGTCCCGTCCCGGTCCACCGTCCACTCGTTCCGGCGCCGCCCCCCGCCGTACGGGTTCGCGGCCTCGTCGGGATAGGTGAGCAGCCCGTCGCCGCCCGTGCCGCGATGCGTGTCGAAGACCGGGTACGGGGAGCCGTTCTCCACGTCCATCCAGACCGGCCGGACCGGCTTCAGACGCCGTCCGAGATCGGAGTCGGCGGGGACCCAGTCGACCTCGTACGTGACCCAGACCTGGTCCGGGCTCGTGGTCAGGTTGTGGATCATCGGGTTGATCAGCCACCGGTCGTCCGCGCGCACCGGGTAGCCGTAGCCCGGCGGGAGCTTCATCTCGGTCTTCTCCTCGGCCACGGCGAAGAAGCGCTCGCCGCCGAAGACGCTCCCGCCGCCGGGGCTGGTCGAGTCGTTCCCCGACAGGTTCACCCAGACGCCGTGGTGGAGGTGGATCACGTCCACCGGTGGGGGAGTCCCGTCCGCGCGCTCGAGGTCGGGCCTCATGCGCAGGATGAAGCCGTCGCCCGGCGGGCGGTCGACGTCCGGCCCGACCAGGTTCGTGTTCTGGCCCGGCGTGACCGGCAACGGCCCGTAGCGGAACTTCATGTGCTGGACGTCGTCCTCCGCGGCCCCCGCGACGGTCGGCGCCAGCAGAAGCCCCAATCCCGCAAGGACCGCCGCTGCCCCCCGCATGCGACTGAGCAGTCTAGACATCGAGCGGCGGTCGTCGAGCCGGTGGGCGCCCGCGTAGCCTGTCCGTCCGAAGTGCTCACCGACCTCCACGTCCACCTGCGACCCGACGACCTCGACGCGAGCGCCGAGGACCACTTCACCGCGGCCAACGCCGAGCGCTACCTGGAGGTCGCCGCCGAGCGCGGGGTCGAGGAGCTCGGCGTCTCCGAGCACGTGTACCGGTTCCGCGAGGCCCTCTCGGTGTGGCGGCACCCGTTCTGGACGATGAACGCGAAGGACGACCTCGACGCCTACTGCGCGTTCGTCCGCGAGGAGACCCCGCTTCGCCTCGGGATCGAGGCCGACTTCGTGCCGGGCGCCGAGGACCGGACGGCGAACCTGCTGGAGGAGCGCGACCTCGACTACGTGATCGGCTCCGTCCACTTCCTCCGCGACGCCGCCCTCGACATGCGCGGGGACTGGGACGTGTGGACGCACGGCGACCCCGAGAAGGTCTGGCGGCGGTACTTCGAGACGCTCGGCGAGGCCGCGCGCAGCGGGCTCTTCGATGTCCTCGCCCATCCCGACCTCGTGAAGGTGTGGGGTGCGGAGTCGCCGCGGCCCGACGGCGACCTGCGCCGTTTCTACGATCTCGCGATGGACGGGATCGCGGACTCCGACGTCGCGATCGAGGTCTCCACCTCCGGCCTGCGCAAGCCGGTCGGCGAGATCTACCCCGCGCCCGCGTTCCTCGAGATGTGCCTCGAGGCCGGACGGCCCGTCGCGCTGTCCTCCGACGCCCACGTGCCGGGCGACATCGCCCACCGCTACGACGACGCACTCGAGCTGCTCGACTCGCTCGGCGTCGACCGGCTGGCCGTCTTCGAGCGCCGCGAGCGTCGGCTGGAGCCGATCGGGTGAGGACCGGGATCGGCTACGACTCGCACCGGTTCGCCGAGGGGCGGCCGCTGGTGCTCGGCGGGGTCGAGATCGAGGGCGCCGAGCGCGGGCTCGAGGGCCACTCGGACGCCGACGTCCTCACCCACGCGATCATGGACGCGCTGCTCGGCGCGGCCGGGCTCGGCGACATCGGCCGCTGGTTCCCCGACACCGACGAGCGCTACCGCGACGCGCGCAGCGTCGAGCTGCTCGACGAGGTGCGCGGGATGCTGCTGGAGCACGAGCTCCTGGTCGAGAACGTGGACGCGACCATCCTGTGCGAGGCGCCGCGGCTCGCCGGCGACCGCGACCGCATGCGGGAGACGCTCGCGCTGGCGCTCGGCGTCGACGGCCCGCGGGTGAACGTCAAGTTCGGGACCAACGAGGGGATGGGCTTCGTCGGCCGCGGCGAGGGCGTGGCGGCGCTGGCGGTCGCGACGCTCGACCGGGTCGGATGAGGCCCGTCCGGATCCAGGACACGCTGACCGGCGAGCTGCGCGCCCTCGAGCCGCGCGAGGGGGGCCGGGTCGGGATCTACGCGTGCGGGCCGACCGTCTACGGGCCGGTCCACGTCGGCAACGCGCGGCCGTACGTCGTCTTCTCGCTGCTGCGCCGGTTCCTGGAGCACGAGGGCTACGAGCCGACGCTCGTCGTCAACGTCACCGACGTCAACGACAAGATCTACGACGCGGCGCGCGCGGCCGGGGTGACGAGCGAGGAGCTGGCGGGCGAGATGACGCGCCGCTACGAGGAGGACACCGACCGGCTCGGGCTCGGCCGCCCGGACTTCGAGCCCAAGGCGAGCGAGACGATCGACGCGATCGTGTCGCTGATCGAGGCGCTCGTCGACCGCGGCCACGCGTACGCCACCGGCGGCGACGTGTACTTCCGGGTCGGGAGCTTCGACGGCTACGGCAAGCTCTCGAACCGGGCGCTCGAGGACATGGACCAGGGCGAGGACGACGTGGCGGGGTCGGGCGCCGTGAAGGAGAGCCCCCACGACTTCGCGCTGTGGAAGGCGCACAAGGAGGGCGAGGACACCTCGTGGCCGTCGCCGTGGGGGCCGGGCCGGCCCGGGTGGCACATCGAGTGCTCGGCGATGGCGGAGGAGATCCTCGGGCTCGACTTCGAGGTGCACGGCGGCGGCTCCGACCTCGTCTTCCCCCATCACGAGAACGAGGTCGCGCAGACCGAGGCCGGTCGCGGGCGCCCGCTGGCCCGGCTGTGGATGCACAACGGGATGGTCAGCTTCGACGAGGAGAAGATGTCGAAGTCGGTCGGGAACATCCGGCTGCTCGGCGGCGCGCTCGACGAGGCCGGCGCGGACACGCTGCTCATGTACTTCGCGGGGGGGCACTACCGGCAGCCGATCGTCTACTCGGACGAACAGCTCGACCAGGCGCGGAGCCGGACGGCGCGGCTGCGGGAGCTGGGGCGGCGGCTCGACCCGGCCCTCCCGGCGCCCGAGGCGGTCGAGCCGTACGCGGAGCGGTTCCTGGCGGCCCTGGCCGACGACTTCAACGGGCCGGCCGCGCTCGCCGAGCTGTTCGGCTGGGTTGGCGAGGCCAACCGCCGGCTCGACGCGGGCGAGGCGCTCGGCGTCGGCGCGCTGCGCGACATGCTCTGGTGCCTCGGGCTCGAGCGGCTGCTGGAGGCCGAGGACGACGCGCCCGACGCGGACGCCCAGCGGCTCCTCGGCGAGCGCGAGCGGGCCCGGGCCGAGCGCGACTTCGCGACCGCCGACGCCCGCCGCGACGAGCTCCGCGCGCTCGGCTGGGAGGTGCGCGACACGGCGGAGGGGCCGCGGCTGGTGCGCGCCCGGTGACCGCGCCGCCGCTCCCGGGGCCGCGCCGACCGGCTTCGCCCGCCGGCCCCCGGTCGCGCCGACCGGCTTCGTCGACCGCCGCGGGAGTCCGCCGACCGGCTTCGCCCGCCCCCGGCGCGCGCCGAGCGGGCTCGTGATCGTCTACGGACGGCAGCCGGTGCGCGAGGCGCTGCGCGGGCGGCGCGAGGTCGCGCGCGTCTGGGCGAGCCCGCGGGCGGCGCGGGAGCCGTGGCTCGCCGGGGCCGACGGCGGCGGCCGGGGCGGCGTCGAGCTCCTCGCCGCCGACGACGCGGCGCTCGCCGAGCGGTGCGGGTCCTCCGACCACCAGGGCGTGTGCGCGGAGGTCTCCCCGTACCAGTACGCCGACCCGCTCGAGCTGCTCGCGGCGGACGACGCCCTGGTCGTCTGCCTCGACGAGGTGCAGGACCCGCACAACCTCGGCGCGGTCTGCCGGGTGGCGGAGTGCGCCGGCGCCGCGGGCGTCGTGGTCGGCGAGCGGCGCTCGGCCCAGGTGACGCCGGCGGTTTGCCGGGCCTCGGCCGGGGCGGTCGAGCACCTGCCGGTGGCGCGGGCGCGCAACCTGGCCGACTACCTGGCCGCGGCGAAGGAGCGGGAGGCGTGGGTCTACGGGGCGTCGACCGCCCAGGGCGCCGTCCCGTACGACGAGCCGGACTACGCCGGCCGTGTCGTGCTGGTCCTCGGCTCGGAGGGACGCGGCCTGCGGCCGCGGGTGGCGGCGGCGTGCGACCGGCTGGTCGCGCTGCCCGTCCGCGGGCGGGTCGAGTCGCTCAACGTGAGCACGGCCGCCGCCGCGCTGGTGTACGGGATCTTGCATTCCCGCCGACCGGGTTGACACCGTCCGATAACCCGGGGATACTTGCGCCGCAGATAAGGCTTGACTTGAGCCTCAGCCTCTTGTGAGGGCGACGGCGAGGGTCACGCGAGATCTGGCGCTACCAGGGGAGGTAAGTGCGCCCGGTTCTTCGGTTCCGCATGGGCCGAGGGAGGGAGATCCCCAGTGGCGATATCCGCTTCTCCGCGAGGCGCTCAACCTCAGCTGGAGGTTGACGATCACTATCTCGTGGCGCTCGCCAAGCAGGGCAAGCGCGACGCGTACGACCGCATCGTCCGCCGCTACTACGGCTTCGTGCGGCTGAAGGCGTCGTCGTACTTCCTGATCGGAGGCGACTCCGACGACCTGATCCAGGAGGGGCTGGTCGGCCTGTACAAGGCCGTCCGCGACTACCGCACGGACCGCGAGTCGAGCTTCCGCAACTTCGCGGAGCTCTGCATCACGCGCCAGATCATCACCGCCGTCAAGACCTCGACGCGCAACAAGCACACGCCGCTCAACCAGTACGTCTCGTTCTCGCAGACGCCGGCGACCGCCGGCGGCGACGGCGAGCCGACGCTCGACGAGGTCCTGCCCGGCCCGACCGCGCACGACCCCGTCAACCAGGTGATCTCGTCCGAGGAGCTGCACAGCCTCGTGGCGTGCCTCTCGAGCGTGCTGTCCGAGCTGGAGAGCTCCGTGCTCTCGCTGTACCTCGACGGGCACTCGTACGAGGCGATCGCCGAGCGGCTGGCGTGCGACACGAAGACGGTGGACAACGCGCTCCAGCGCGTGAAGCGCAAGGTGGGCGCGCACCTCCAGTCGCGGAACGTGCTGCTGTAGCGCCGACGACTGGGGCCCGGGCCGCTCCCCGCGGCCCGCGCCGGCATCGCCTCCCGGGGGTACGCTCGCTTCGCTCGCTCAGGGAGCCCCCCGACAGGCGACGACCGGCGCGTCCGCGACCGCACGGGTCGCGCATCGCGGACTCCGTGGGGCGGCTTCCTGGCCTACATCGCTACCGTCGGTGCGCCAGGCCGGAGCCGTTGGTTTGTCGGCCGGCTGCGGGGGAATCCGTTGAGGCGGGGTGGGGCGGAGCGGGTCTATCGAGTGGGCTGGGCCGGTGCCCTGCCTTCAGCCGGCGGGCGGATTGGCCGACACCGGGCCTGGAGCCATGCTTCGGCCCGCCGCAGTCACGTACCTGCTCGTCGCCCTCCTTCTCGCCACCGCGGGGGCCGCTGCCGCGACCGTCAACCGCGCCGCGCGCCAGGGCGGCGACGCCGCCCGGGGACAGGGCGCGCAAGCCGAGGCGCTCGCCTCCCCGCGGGCGCCCCGCGGGGGCGCCGTCCCGCAGCCGGCGCCGGCCGCGTCGGCTGACGACTCGACCGCCGTCGCCGAGGAGGAGGCGCCGCGCGCCGCCCGTCCGCGCGGGTTCGAGTACCTGAAGGTGCGTCCGGGCCGCAGCGTCGCGCTCCGGGCGTCGCCCGGCGGGGCGGTCGCCGCGAGGGTCGGCTCGCGCACCGAGTTCGGCTCCCAGACGGTCCTCTCGGTCGCCGACCGCCGCGGCGACTGGCTCGGCGTTGTCTCGAGCGCGCTGCCGAACGGCCGCCTCGGCTGGGTCCGCGCCGACCGCGACTCGACCGAGCGCGGCCGGACGCTGACCTCGATCCAGGTCGACCTCTCGACCCGCTCGCTCGCCCTTCGCCGGGGCCGGAAGGTCGTGAGGCGGATCCGCGTGTCCGTCGGCCGGCCGGGCTCGAGCACGCCCACCGGCCGCTTCGCGGTCACCGACAGGCTCTCCGGCGCGAGCTACGGCTCCTACTACGGCTGCTGCATCCTCGCGCTGACCGGCCACCAGCCGAACACCCCGGCCGGCTGGCGGGGCGGCGACCGGCTCGCGATCCACGGCACGAACGCCCCCGGCTCGATCGGCGCGGCCGCCTCGGCCGGCTGCCTGCGCGCCCTGGACGCCGACCTGGAGCTCCTGATGCGCCGCGTGCCGCTGGGCGCGCCGGTCGTCGTTCGTCCTTAGTCGTCCCCCTTCGCCGAGCCCCGGCCGCCCGGCGCGGCCCGCGCCGGCATCGCCTTCCGGGGGTACGCTCGCTTCGCTCGCTCAGGGAGCCCCCCGGCAGGCGACGTCAGCGCGTCCGCGACGAGCCGGTCGCGAACCGCCTTGCCTCAGCGCTGGAGCGCCGCGGCGGCGCTCCCATCGCCGAGCCGGCTCCCGGCGAGCGCGGCGGCTTCGACCCGCTGCGGCCGCGGTGAGCGGAATCGCACCAGCGTGAAGCGGCCCGTCTCCCTCAGCTCGACCAGCCTGAAGCCCGGCGCGGGCGGCGTGCGCGGGTCGTGGCCGGGCCGGCGGCGGAACGACTCGTCGGTCGAGCGCATGCCCAGCACCGCTACCTCGCGGACCGCGACGCCCCCGCTCGGCGGCGGGTCGAGGTCGCCCAGGTAGGCGTCGAGCGGCGCGATCGAGTTGTCCGGCGTCGCGACCACGAGGCGTGGCCCGTCGCCGTGCCCGAGCGCCTCGGCCGCCGCCCGGAAGTCGGGTCGCCGCAGCGCGGTCCCGGCCGGGACCGAGATCGTCACGACCAGCATCGCGGCAGCCAGCAGCCCCGCGCCGGCGAGCCCGAGGCGGCCGCCCGCCGCAAAGCCTGCGCCCGCCGCGACCGCCAGCGGCACCCACGCGGCGATCGTCAGGTAGGCGGCGAAGTAGTCGAAGCCCGCGACCGCCATCGCGAGCGGGACTCCGGCCGCGGCCGCCCCCAGCCCGGCGGCGACCAGCCCTCCGCGCGGCTCGCGCCCGCGCGCCCGCGCGAGGAGCAGCACGGCGGCGAGGAGCGCCAGCGCGGCGACGGGGAGCTTCAAGGCCTCGGCCGGCTGCCCGTAGTCGCCCGGCGTCCCCTGCTCCCCGAGCAGCAGCTTCTTCGGCACCTCCTCGACCCGCTGCGACAGCGGCGCCTCGGACACGAACCGCGTGAAGTTCCCGGTCGAGCGCTGGTCGAGCGCCAGCGGGAGCAGCGCGGCCGCCGCGCACCCGACCGCGGCCACGGCCGTGAGCGCGGCCCCGCGGCGCGGCCCCGGGACGCTCGCCACGAGCCACGCCGCCTCGCCCAGCACGAGGAACCCCGCGTAGTAGTGGGTCGCGACCGCCAGCGCGCAGCAGGCGGCCCACGCCGCGAGCGGCCGCCCGTCCGGCCGCGCGACCGCCCGCGCCGCGAGCCACACCGACAGCGCCCCCAGCAGGACGAGCAGCGAGTACGCCCGCGCCTCCTGTGAGTACCAGACGAGCAGCGGGC
Organism: Thermoleophilaceae bacterium; assembly: GCA_036389295.1. Taxonomy (GTDB): domain Bacteria; phylum Actinomycetota; class Thermoleophilia; order Solirubrobacterales; family Thermoleophilaceae; genus AC-37. The sequence goes on from DASVQB010000051.1 coordinate 23,004, forward strand.
TGACCGCGGCCAGCGCCGCCGCCACCAGCCCGACGCGACGCGACGCGAGCGCCCGCCCCGCCGCGTAGACGACCGGCACCGCCGCCGTGCCCGCCAGCGCCGACAGCGACCGCATCCCCACCTCGCCGTGGCCGAGGACCCGCGTCCAGGCCCAGGCGAGGACGTAGTACGCCGGCGGCGTCGACTCCGTGTCGGGGATCGTGGACAGCATGTCCCCGAGCGACATGCGCAGCAGCGAGGCCGTCACGCCCTCGTCCCCCGAGAGGCTCTGCACGTCGAGCGTCGCGAACCGCAGCGCGGCGGCGAGCACCGTCAGCCCGGCGAGCGGGGCGAGCGGCCGGGCAGAGCCGGAGAGGGGACTCGAACCCCTGACCTGCCGCTTACAAGGCGGCTGCTCTACCAGCTGAGCTACTCCGGCGGGCCGGGGCCGAGTCTAGGTCGCGGCCGAGCTCGCCACGGCCACCTGCTCGATGTCGCCGTGGCCGTTCGACGACACGGGGATCGGGGGCGGCTCGTCGGCGCTGCGGTCGTTCAGCAGCTGCTCGACCGCGCCGAGGACCGCGCCGAACACCGCTCGGCGCCAGATCGACTGGGCGAGGGCGCGGCCGTTGCCGCTCAGCTTCGGGATGTCGCCGCGGGCGGGGTGGTAGCGGTCGACGAACCGGTTGAGCGGCCACGTGGCGAACCCCTCCGCCACCCCGGCGACCATCCCGCGCAGCACCGGCGGCCCCGGCACGAACGGCTTGGCCAGCGCGTACGCCGCGCCGAACGCGGCGCCGCCGTACACGTGCAGGACGAGGCCGGGGACCGGCCACTCGCGCCCGCGCGTGACGAGCTTGCCCAGCATCTCGACGTCGTCGTAGGGCGAGTCGAACAGCCGCTTGTCCAGCGGCTGCTGCGCCGCCCACACGGCCGCGGCGACCCCTCCGGCCGCCGCGCCGCGCACGCTCCTGTGCAGGGTCATCGCGGTGAGCGTAACGCGCGGCGGGCCGCGGTGTCACTTCAGGCACATGGATCTCGACCGCCACCACGAGCGAATCCGCGCGAGGGGCGTGCAGCCGCTCGTCTACTGGGTCGTCCGCGCCGTCCTCCAGCCGGCGATCCTCGTCTGGTTCCGGCTCGCGCGCCTCGGCCGCGAGCACGTCCCGCGCGAGGGCGCGGTCATCCTCGCCGCCAACCACAAGAGCTTCCTCGACCCGTTCGTCGTCGGCGTCTGCCTGCGCCGCCCGGTCTACTTCGTCGCGAAGCGCGAGCTGTTCGAGAAGCGGCTGACCGGCTGGTTCCTCAACTGCCTCGGCGCGTTCCCGATCCGGCGCGGCGAGTCGGACGAGGAGGCCGTCGAGACGGCCAAGGCGGTGCTCGCCCGCGGCGACGCCGTAGTGATCTTCCCCGAGGGCACGCGGGTCCGCCGGGACGGCCTGGGCGACCCGAAGCGCGGCGTCGGCCGGCTCGCGCTCCAGACCGGCGCACCGGTGGTGCCGATCGCCGTCCACGGCACCGAGCGCGCCCGCCGCGGCTGGTGGATCCGCCCGGTGAAGGTCCGCGTCCGCTGCGGACGCCCGCTCACGTTCCCGCGCGTCGAGGCCGACTCCCCGCGGCTGGCCGCCGAGGTCACGGCCCGGATCTGGCCCTGCGTCGAGCTCCAGTACCGCTGGCTCGACGACCTGCCGGCGCTGCGCGAGCGGCCGCCGCTCGTCCCGCGGCCCGCGCTCGCCCCCATCCGCGTCCTGTCCCGCGGCGGGCGCCGCGAGGACGACGAGCGCCGCCGCGCCGCCTAGCGGAGCTCGCCGGAGGGCTAGGCTCCGTGAGTGGCGGCGGACCCGGACAAGGCCGAGCTGGACGCGGCTTTCACCGAGCTCTACCGCTCGCACCTGCGCGACGTCTACAGCTACGCGTACTACCGGATCGGCAACCACCACGACGCCGAGGACCTCACCGAGCAGACCTTCCTCCAGGCCTACCGCCACTTCGCGCGCGCGCAGGCGGAGTCGAACGGCCGGCCGCTGCGGCCGTGGCTGATCCGCATCGCCCACAACCTCGCGGCCAACTACCACCGCGACCGCTCGCGCCGCCCGCAGACCCATCTCGAGGACGCGGCGGTGGTGATGGAGCCGCACGGCACGGACCAGCTCGTCGAGGGGCGGGAGGAGGTCCAGGAGGTCCTGGCCGGGGTCGCGGGGCTCGCGGAGGACCGCCGCGAGGCGCTGATCATGCGGTTCGCGCTCGGGATGGACAACCGCGAGATCGCGCGGGCGCTCGGCCGCTCCGAGGGGGCGACGAAGGTGTTGATCCACCGAGCGATCAGGCAGCTCGAGGAGCGGCTCGCGGAGGAGGGCCGCGAGGTCTCGTCGAAGGAGGCGACTGATGAGCGAGGTTGAGCGGCTGCTGCACAGCGCGCTTGCGCCGGTGGACCCACCCGGGGCGCTGACCGAGCGGCTCGAGCGGCGGCTCAGCGAGCTGACCGACGCCGCGGTGGGCGAGCTGGCGGAGTTCGACCCGAGCGCGCTGCGCGACCCGCGGCGGTGGGCGCGGCTGGCCGCGGCGGGGGTCGTGACCGTCGGCGCCGGCGGCGCGCTCGTGCTCGTCCGCGCGCGGCAGAAGCAGCGGCGGCGAGAGGCGCACGGGCTGCGCGCGCTCCAGAAGGGCGTCCGCGAGGTGCAGGCCGACGTGCGAAGGCGCCTGAGGCGCTGACCCGAGCGATCCGCCCTCCCGGCTGATCCGCGGGGGGCGCCGAGCGGCCCGGCGAGCCGCCGGTGATCGGTGTCCCGCTCCGGCCGCCGGCGCGGCGCGCGGCCGCGGATATGGTCTCCACCGGTGGCCGTCTGCTACCGACACCCGAACCGCGAGACGGGGGTCAGCTGCTCGAGCTGCGGGCGGCCGATCTGCCCCGACTGCATGACCTCCACGTCGGTCGGCATGCGGTGCCCGGAGTGCGCGCGCCAGCGCACGAAGGTCCGGACGATGCGGTCCGTCGAGCAGCCGACGCTCACCTACGTCCTGATCGGGATCAACGTGGCGCTCGCGCTCGGCTCGACCCTGAGCGGCGGCGGCGCTGCGGGTGGCGGCTCGGCCGGCAGCCTGGTCCTGGACTTCGGCCTCTCGCGGCCCACCGTGGCCGACGGCGAGATCTGGCGCGTGGTCACCGCCGGCTTCCTGCACGCGGGCTTCCTCCACCTGTTCTTCAACATGTACGCGCTCTGGATCCTCGGGACGATGCTCGAGCCCGCCATCGGCCGGCTGCGGTTCGGGCTGATCTACTTCGTCTCGCTCCTGGCCGGGTCGTTCGGCGCGCTGCTCCTCCAGGAGACCGGCTTCACGGTCGGCGCATCCGGCGCGATCTTCGGGCTGATGGGAGCCGCCGTGGTGATCATGCGCAACCGCGGGGTCAGCCCGATGGAGAGCGGGCTCGGCCTCTGGATTGGGCTGAACCTGCTGATCACGTTCGCGGTTCCGCGGATCTCCATCGGCGGCCACATCGGCGGCCTGATCGGCGGCGCGATCGCGGCGGCGATCCTCTACGACGTCACCGACCGGCTCCGCATCCCCAGCCCGGTGCCGGCGGTGCTGGTCGGGGCGGTCGGCGTGCTCTCCGTGGTCGGCGCCGTCGTCGTCTCCGGCTGAAGCAGCGCGCGCAGCTCGGCGACCACGTACCCCGGCTCCTCCACGACGTCGCCCCAGGTGAAGCGCCGGAGCTCGTCGTCGCGCGCGCGTGCCTCGCGGTCCCGCCTGCGGTCTGCCTCCCACGCGTGGCGCGAGGAGTGGTAGCGGTAGCTGTCGAGCTCGACGGTCAGGCGCCGGTCCGGCCAGCGGCAGTCGACCCGGTGGGCGCCGGCCCGGCGGTTCGTGACCGGCAGCGGCAGGCCGGCCTCCTCCACGAGGCGCAGGAACGCGCGCTCGAGGCTGCTGAGCGTCACGCGCGCGTCGCCGCGCATCACCCCGCGGAGCCTCCCCGCGCCGGGCGCGTTCGGCCGTCGGGCGAGGACGATCTCGACGTGCCGCGGCGTCGTGCGGTGGAGGACGCCGGCCTCGTGGCAGGCGCGGGCGAGGTCGTCGACCGGCAGGAGGGCGGCGAGGTCGACGAGCGTCCGCGGCACGGTGGTGACCGGGATCGAGCGGGCGGTCGTCACCTCGCGGCGGTCGAGCCGGCCGCGGCGGGTCCGGATGCCGCGGACGCGGCGTTCGGTCGGCGCGGTCACCTCCGGTGTCGACGGCGAGCCCTTGAGCAGTGAGAGCAGGTGGGCGGCGGCGCGTCCGCTGAGCACCGCGCCCTGACCGCACGCCTTCACTGCCGCGAGATACCGGGCCTCGAGGCTCGGCGCCACGTGTCCGACTCGGTAGACGCCCCTGTGCACTCGAATCAGCGTCCCCTTTCGCTCGCGTCGCTTGATACCGGCCTCCGAGACTCCCGCCGCGAGCAGTTCCGCACGGGTGACCACCCCGTGTTGCCTGCTCGCGATCCGAGCCAGCTCTTTCTCCACCGTCCTGTTTTCGGGTCGCATACCGACCCTTAAGTCGCGCGGTGGCGAAGCTCGCCCCCTGGAGGGCTAGCGGGGGACGGGGGAGAGGTCGATCGCTCGACCCGGCGGGGCGGCCGGGACGCGGTCCGGGTGGAGGAGGTGGGCCAGGAGCTCGAGGCCGTCCACCAGGCGCGGGCCGGGGCGGGAGAAGTAGGCGGCGGCGTCGACGGCGACCACGGAGCGGGCCCCGAGGGCGCCGAGCCTCGCCTCGTAGGCCCGGGCCTCGGTCGCGGCGGCCTCGGCGTCGTAGCCGCACGGCATCGCGACCACGACCTCGGGCGCGGCGGCGGCGATCTCGTCCCAGGTCGCGGTTCGGGACTTCTCGCCCGGCAGGCCGAGGAGGTCCTCGCCTCCCGCCATCTCGATCATCTGCGGGACCCAGTGGCCGCCCACGTACGGCGGGTCGAGCCACTCGAGGGCGGCGACGCGCACGGGCGGGGCGTCGCCGACGGCCTCGCGGACGCGGTCGATGCGGTCCGCGGCGTCGCGGAGCAGGGCCTCGCCGGCGTCGGGCGCCTCGGCCGCCTCGGCGAGCCGGCGGACGTCGCCCAGCACCTCGCCGATCGTCGAAGGGTCGAGGGACAGCACCCGAGGCGACGGCTCCATCTCGCGCGCGACCGCGAGGACGTCGTCGTAGGAGACGGCGCAGACCTCGCACACGGCCTGGGTCACGACCAGGTCCGGCTCGAGCTCCTCGAGCGCGTCGCGGTCGAGCTCGTAGATCGCCTCGCCGCGCTCCGTCCGGGAGCGGACCTCGCGGTCGATCTCCGCCGGCGCCAGCCCCTCCGGGATGACGCTGCGGGTCAGATGGGGCAGCTCCGGCGCGCCTGGCGGATAATCGCACTCGTGGGTGACCCCGACAGTGGAGTCGCCCAGGCCGAGCGCGAACAGCAGCTCGGTCGCCGACGGGACGAGGCTTGCGATCCGCACTGGAGGAACGATGGCAGTTCTCAGCGACGAGGAGATCGAGAGCGGGCTGGCCGGGCTCGAGGGGGACTGGGCACGGAAGGGGGACGCCATCGAGCGGCAGCTCGAGGCGAAGGACTTCCGCGGCTCGGTCGACCTGGTGAACCGGATCACCGATGTGGCGGAGGAGATGAACCACCATCCCGACCTCGCGATCTCGTGGAACAAGGTGACGCTCTCGCTCTCCACGCACTCGCAGGGCGGCATCACCGACAGCGACCTCGAGCTTGCGCGCAGGATCGACGAGCTGGCGTAGGGTGGCGGCGCGGCGGCCGCGCGGAGTCGCGGGGCGCGTCGCGCTGCTCGCCCTCGTCGCGGCTCTCCTCGTCCCGCCGGCGGCCCCCGCCAGGACCGTGCGCGTCTTCGCCGTCGGCCCGAAGCTCGACCTCGCCTGGCTCGAGAGCCGGACCACGTTCCACGACAAGCTCCTCGCGCTGACCGACCGCCGCCTCCGCGGGCCCGGCGCGCCGCCGGTCCAGGACGGCGCCGACGACGTCGCCTCGCACCTGCTCGGCCCGGCCGACCCCGCCCGCCCGGTCGAGACCGCGCGCGACCTCGTCGCGTGGCCGGAGGACCTCGGCCTGTTCGCGGCGCTGACCGGCGAGCGGTCGGCGCCCGCCCGCGGCTCCGGCTCGCTCGAGGGCGCGATCGTGACCCTCATCGGCCTCTACCCCCAGCAGACGGGCTACTACTCGAGCAGGTACCCCGGAATCGCCGACCGGGTCCCGCAGGTCCGGCTGCTGGAGCTGGCCCTCACCGACACGTTCGCCCGGACCGTCGTCGAGACCTACGCCGAGATCGCGGACCGCTACGACGTGTGGCTCACGGCCGGCGTGAACATGGCCCAGGACTGGCAGGTCGTCTGCCGCGACCGCGACGCCTTCAACGCCGCGCGGCCGCCGCGCCTGCCAGGCGGCGTGCTGTGCCAGGAGGAGAGCCCGGACAAGGTGAGCGTGCTCGGCGACCCGTTCGAGCCGGGGCGCGACTACGCCTACGAGGCCGTCACCTCTAGGGCCTCGAACATGGCGCTGGTCTTCGACCCCGCCGGCCGGCTCGTCTCGAGGCAGGTCAAGGAGTACACGACGCCGGTGGAGCTGCCCGGCCAGCTCGACCTCGTGCCGGGCGAGGTGAGCGGCGGGCTCGAGCCGCTGCGGACCCCGGTCGGGACGCTCGGCTTCGTCACGAGCAAGGACGCCTGGATGCCCGACGTCGTCTCCAAGCTCGACCAGGGCCACGTGGACGTGCTCGTCCAGCCGGAGTTCTTCGTGAACGACCTCGTCGGCCCGGAGGGCATGTGGGCGCCCGACACCCTGCGGGCGTCCGGCTACTCGGACCTCCTGCGGCACCCCTCGATCGAGACGCTCGTGCTGCCCGAGCTGACCGGCAACGTCTTCGACTTCTCGGCCGACGCGCAGCAGCACATCGCGGTGGAGCCGCGGGGCCGGGCGGCCACGCGCGAGGTCGGGTTCCTCGCAGGCCAACCACCCGGGCCGGGGCTCGCGGACGTGATGCCGTGGGTCGTGCCGGACCCGATCCGCCGCGGCGAGCCGTTCGCCGAGCGCCGCCGCCGGCTGGCGGAGGCGGGGCTCGCGCTGCGGCCCGGGTCGGGGGTGCCGTGCGCCGACCCCGGCCGCCCCGCCCCGTGCGAGAACGGCCATCCGGAGGGCACGATCCACCGCGACGTGACGGTCGACCGCCGCCCTCGCCGCCGCCGATACCGCGGACCGCTCGCGCGCACCCGCTTCAGCCGGTCCCGGCCGGTCGCGCCGTCGAAGCGGCCCCAGCGCAACGCGGCGGTGGCGGTCGCGGGCCGCCGCGTCCTGCTCGCGTACGAGGAGCGCCGCGGCGGCCGCGACCAGGTGGCGGTCGTCCGCAGCGGGGACGGCGGCCGCACGTGGTCCCGTCCGGTGCACCCCACGGGCCGCCGCGCCGGGGCGACCGACGAGTGGTGGCCGGCCGTCGCGCTCGGTCCGAGCGGGCGCGCGACGGTGGCGTGGGTCGACTCCTCGACGGGCCGCCGGCGAGTCCACTACGCGCGCTCCCGCGACGGCGGCCGGACGTTCGCGAAGCCGCGGCCGATCGACCCGTCGCCGCCGTCCGGCGTCGCCCAGTGGCGGCCGGCGCTGGCCCAGGGCCGCGGCGACCTCGTGCATGCCGCGTTCGTCGACGAGCGCGAGCGGTCGGCCGACGACGACCTCCCGCAGGCGCACGTCTACTACTCGCGCATCCGCCGCGGCCGGGCCGAGGCCGCTCGCCGGCTCGACACCGGCGCGCCGCTCCCGCTGGCCGCCAAGCACGACAACTCGTGGGCGCCGCGCGTGGCCGCGCGCGGCGACCGCGTGCTGATCGCCTGGATCGACTTCCTCCGCTACGACTGGGACGTCCTCGCCCGCGAGTCGACCGACGGCGGCGCGACGTTCGGCGACCAGCGGGACGTGAGCAACGCCCCCGAGGACGACCCCGCCACCGCGGAGGTCGAGCAGGCCGAGTCGCTCGCCGACTCTCCCCACGTGGCGCTCGGCGCGCGGGCGCCGCTCGTGGCCTGGACGGATTGGCGCAAGCGCGACTCGACCGCCACCCGCCCGCACCAGGCCTACGACACCTACGTCGCCGCGCCCGGCGGCCGGAACCGCCAGGCCGACCCGTACGGCTCGCGGCCCGTCTCGACGTTCTCGCCGTCGATCTGCACCACGCGCGGCGACGACGCGCTGGTCGCGTTCCAGGACGCGAGCCGCGGCCACGGCGACGTGCGGGTGCGGGCGCTCCGCGGCGGCGTGCCGTCCGGCCCCGCCCTGCGCGTGGACGACACGGGCGCGCGGGCGATCGGCGCCTGGCGCCCGGAGCTCGGCTGCTCGGGCGACCGCGTGCTCGCGGTCTGGGAGGACGAGCGCGACGGCCCGCCGCAGGTGTACGCGGCACGGAGCCGGGCGGGACGGCTCGGCGGCGGGTGAGCCCGGGCGCGGCCGGCTCGGCGGCGCCGATCCGTCGCGAGCGCGCCCCCGCGCGGGCGCGCGGGCGGGCGCTGACCCCTCTGCTAGCCTGCGCCGCGTCCGCCGATGAGCGACGACGAGCCTCCTCGAAGTAGCCCCGCACAACGGGGGGTGAGCCGACCGTGACGCTGCTCGCCCTGATCGCCCTGCTCGTCCTCGTGGCGACCAACGGGTTCTTCGTCGCGGCCGAGTTCGCCCTCGTCCGGGCGCGCCGCGAGAAGCTCGAGGCGCTCGCCGAGGAGCGCGCCCGCGGCGCTGCGCTCGCCCTCCGGCAGATCGACGAGATCGACCAGTACCTGTCGGCCTGCCAGCTCGGCATCACGATGGCGTCGATCGGCATCGGCTTCCTCGGCGAGCCGGCCCTCGCGACCCTGTTCGAGGACCCCCTCGGGAGCGTGATCTCGCACGGCGTGGCGGTGCCGATCGCCTTCGCCCTCGCGTTCACGATCGCCACCTCGCTGCACATCACGGTCGGCGAGCAGGTGCCGAAGATCTACGCGATCACTCACGCCGACGGGACCGTCCGCCGCGTGGCCCGCCCGCTCCAGTGGTTCCGCACCGGCCTCCGCCCCCTGATCTGGGGGCTCAACTCGGCCTCGAACTCCCTGCTGCGGGTGGTCGGCGTCGACGCCAAGACGGAGTTCGAGGAGGAGACCCGATCGGACGACCTGAAGATGCTCATCGCCCGCGGCGTGACCGGCGGGACGCTCGACCCGGGCGAGGCGGGGATGCTCCGCGGCGTCTTCCACCTGCACGAGCAGGAGGCGCGCCAGGTGATGACCCCGATCCCGGCGGTCGTGACGGTCGACGTGTCGGAGGACGTCCAGGCCGGCCTGCGGCGCTGCGTCGACTCGGGCCACACCCGCCTGGTCGTCACCGAGGACGAGAACACCGACCGCGTCCGCGGCATCGTCCACAACAACTCGCTGGCCCGGCTGCTGATGGTCAACGGGCCGGAGGCGTCGATCGAGCCGGCGGTGAAGGACGCCCTGATCGTCCCGGAGACGAAGCCGCTCGACGACCTGCTCGCCGACCTCCAGCGCGAGCGCACCTCGATGGCCGTCGTCGTCGACGAGTACGGCCGGACGGTCGGGATCGTGACCGTCGAGGACATCATCGAGGAGATCGTGGGCGAGATCGCCGACGAGACCGACCCGCTCGGCGGCGCGATCCGGCGGCTCGCGAACGGCGACTGGTACGTGCGCGGGCACGTGCCGATCGCGGACCTGGCCGACTACGGCATCGAGCTGCCGGCCGAGTCGGACGCCTTCAACTCGCTGGGCGGCCTCGTGTTCAGCGAGCTCGGCCGGCTGCCCAAGCGCGGCGACATCGCGCGCGCGAACGGGTACTCGCTGCGCGTCGAGTCGGTCCGCGAGAACCGCGTCGAGGCCGTCCGGATCCGCGACCACGAGCCCGACCGCCGCCGCGCGCGGCGGCGGCGCGCCGAGGAGGGGGCGGTCCCGACCCCCGAAACCGAGGAATCCGTCCGCGAGAGCGGTTAGCTTCGACGGGCAAGAGCTTCCCCTACAGGAGGTCTTGCCAATGTGGTCGACCCGGCTGACGGACTCGCAGCGAGACGCGCTAAGGCTGCTGCTCGACGCGCAGGGGGAGCTGGGCCCGTCGCTGACCGGCGCCCGCGAGGCGCTCGACCTCGCGCGCTGGGACGACCTGCCGGAGGCGCAGCTCCCGTGGGACCAGGTGGTCGAGCTCGCGGCCGTGCAGGGGATCGGGGAGGCCGACGTCGTCTGGGACCTCGCCACCGGCATGCCTCCCCGCGCCTGCAAGCCGTCGTCTGCCGGCGCCCTCGGGGCTCGCCGTACCTAGTCGCGCGCGGCTCTACTCGTCGTACGTGTAGAAGCCCGAGCCGGTCTTCCTGCCGAGCCGGCCCGCCGCGATCAGATCGCGCATCCGGTCCGGGACCTCCTCGCCGATCGACTCGCCGATCGCGGCCGACACGTCGAGGCCGACCTGGTCGAGCAGCTGGAGCGGCCCCATCGGGTGGCGGGCGCCGAGCTTCATGCAGCGGTCGACCACGTCGGGGGCGATCCCCTCGCGGTCGAGCATCCGCACCGCCGCCAGGAGGTACGGGAACAGCAGCCGGTTGACGACGAAGCCCGGCGCGTCGGGCACCTCGACGGCCTCCTTGCCGAGCGCCTCGCACAGCGCGTGCGAGCGCTCGCGGGTCGAGTCGCTCGCCCCCGCCGGGAACACCAGCTCGACGAGCTTCATCCTCTCGACCGGGTTGAAGACGTGGAGGCCGGCGAACCGGTCGGCGCGACCGCAGGCGGCCGCCAGCTCGCCCACCGACAGCGACGAGGTGGTCGTGGCGAGCAGCGTCTCGGCGGGGACGAGGCCGTCGAGCCGCTTCAGCAGGTCGCCCTTCACGCCGGGGTCCTCGACCACGGCCTCGACCACGAACGTGCACGAGCCGAGGTCGTCGAGCTCGGTCGTGACCTCGATCCCGTCGCCCGCCTCGGACCGCGCCCGCTCCGCCGACTCCGGGCTCCGCGCCCACATCACGACGGCGCCGCCGCTGGCCGCGAGCCGGGCCAGTCCGGTCGCGATCGCCCCCGTGCCCGCGATCCCGAGCCGCTCGCTGAGATTTGGTTGACTCACCAGTCAATTCAGTACAGTAGCCCGCGCGAGCGAGATTCGGAGGCTTCGATCATGCAGAACGGACACGGGCGTGAGGTAGTGATCGTCGAGGCGGTCAGGACCCCGATCGGGCGCGGGCACCCCGAGAAGGGCTACTACAAGGACACCCACCCGAACGAGCTCCTCGGCAAGTGCTACACCGAGGTCATCGAGCGGGCCGGCATCGACGCCTCCGAGGTCGAGGACGTCATCACGGGCTGCGTCCAGCAGTACGGCGAGCAGATGTTCAACGTCGGCCGCAACGCCTGGCTCCAGGCGGGCCTGCCGATCGAGACCCCGGCCACGACCGTCGACCGCCAGTGCGGCTCGGCGCAGCAGGCCGTCAACTTCGGCGCCGCGCTGGTCGCCTCCGGCGTCCACGACGCCGTGATCGGCTCGGGCGTCGAGCACATGGGCCACATCCCGATGGGCGTCGGCTTCAGCTGGGTCGAGCAGGTCGGCAGCCCGTGGCCGCCCGAGATCCTCGCCCGCTACGACCTCGTCCCGCAGGGGATCTCCGCCGAGATGATCGCCGACAAGTGGGAGATCCCGCGGTCGGAGCTCGACGAGATCGGCCTGCGCTCGCACCAGAAGGCCGCCCAGGCGACCGAGGAGGGCCGGTTCGAGCGCGAGATCGTCCCGTTCCAGGTGAACGGCGACACCCACGTGACCGACCAGGGCATCCGCCCGAACTCGACGATCGAGAAGCTCGCCGAGCTCGACCCGGCGTTCCCCGACGCCCAGAAGTACGTCGGCGAGGGGAACCTCAAGGTCACGGCCGGCAACTCGTCGCAGATCTCCGACGGCGCCGCGGCGGTGCTGCTCATGGCCCGCGAGAAGGCCGAGGCGCTGGGCCTCGAGCCGCGCGCGCGGATCGTGGACCAGACGACCGTGGGCGTCGACCCGGTGATCATGCTCACCGGCCCGATCCCGGCGACCAAGAAGCTCCTCGAGCGCAACGGGATGAAGATGGACGACATCGACCTCGTCGAGATCAACGAGGCGTTCGCGTCCGTCGTCGCCGCGTGGCGCCGCGAGCTCGAGCCGGACATGGACCGCGTCAACGTGAACGGCGGCGCGATCGCGCTCGGGCACCCGCTCGGGTCGACCGGCGCGCGGCTGCTCACGACGCTGCTGCACGAGCTCGAGCGCTCCGACAAGGAGGTCGGGCTCGTGACGATGTGCTGCGGCGGCGGTCTCGGGACCGGCACTCTGATCCAGCGGGTCTGACCACCGTTCTAACTGCGAAGGGCTCGGCCGCTCCGGTAGGGCGCGGCTCCACCCTCTCGCTCGGCGCGGTCAGGCTTGATCGCCTCGCGAGAGGGTGTCGCCGCGCCCTCACGGGGCGTGCCGCGGCGCACTCGCGGGTGCGCCGCCGCGCCCTCGTGACGCCGCGTCGCGCCGCCTCGTAGGTCGCTCCGGCTCCTCGGCTCGCGGGGCGGGCGCCGACACCCTCGTCACTCGCTCCGGGAGCGGGGGTAGAATGGGCTTTGCAGGAGAGGACTTAAGGACGAGCCGCTCACCTGACCAGTCGGACCGCGCGCGCACGAGCGACGCGATGGGCGTCGTGTCGCGCCTGCTTTCGGCATCCGCGCGGGCGGAGCGGCCGGAGGTGCTGGCGCGCGTGCTCGTCCGCGAGGCGCGCGGGTTCTTCGGGGCGCCGGCGGCGCTCGTGTACGAGGTCGACCTTCGGGGCGGCCGCGTGCGCGTCGTGGCGTCCGACCCGCAGGCGGCCCAGGCCGACTGGTTCCCGCTCGACGAGGCGTCGCCGCTGGCCGAGGCGATCGAGTCCGGCGGGCCGGCCCGCCTCAGCAGCGCGCAGGCGCGCGAGCTGGCGCTCGCGAGCGGCCTCCAGCCGCGGCCGCAGGCGGCGGTCCTCGCGCCGATGATGCCCGAAGGCGGCGCCGACCTCGTCCACGGCCTGCTCGTCGCGGACGACCGGCCGCGCGCGTTCGACGCCGGCGACGTCGAGGCGGCCGCGGCGCTGGCCGAGGCGGCGCACGCCAGCATGTCCCAGCTCCGGCTGGCCGCCCGCCACGGCACCCAGCGGGCGCGGCAGGCGGCCATCGCCCGGGCGGCCAAGGCCCTCAACGAGAGCCTCGACCTCACCCGCGTCCTGCCGCGCATCTGCGAGGAGGCCGCCGACATCCTCGGCTCCGACCGCGTCTGCGTCTTCCGCGGCACCGCCGGCAACCCGCTCACGCTCGACGCCTCCAGCATCGCCCCGCACGCCGGCGCGTCCGGCCCGGAGCCGGGCGGCGGCATCGCCGCCAAGGCGCTCGACCTCGGCCGGCCGATCCTCACCAACGACTACGCGCGCGACGCGGCTCCCACCGTGGGCTCGCCGTTCGCGAACGCCCACTCGGCGGTCGCCGTGCCGATGCGCTGGGACGGCGAGCTGCGCGGCGTGATGTGGGCCGGGTGGAATCGGAGCCGGACCGTGATGGACGAGGACGCGTCCCTGCTCGAGAGCTTCGCGGAGCTGGCGGCCGTCGCCTGCCGGAACGCGAGCGTGCACGCCGACCTCGCCGAGGCCGCGCGGACCGACGCGCTGACCGGCTGCATGAACCACGCCGCGCTCCACGAGACGCTCCGCCGCGAGATGCAGCGCAGCCGCCGCACCGGCCGCTCGCTGACGGTCGTGCTGGTCGACCTCGACGACTTCAAGCAGGTCAACGAGCGCCAGGGCCACCTGGCCGGCGACGAGGTGCTGCGGCGGGTCGGCCGCGCCCTGCGCCAGGCGGTCCGCCCGTACGACTTCGTGGCCCGCTACGGCGGCGACGAGTTCGCGATCGTGTCCGTCGACTCGGACGAGGAGCTCGGGTCGGAGATCGCCCGCCGCGCGATCCACCGCCTGTCCGAGGCGATCGCCGAGCTGGGCGACGAGCGGGCGCCGACCTACGCGACGGCCGGGGTGGCGGAGTGGAGCGCCGGCCTCTCGCCCAGCGAGCTGGTCCGCGAGGCCGACCGCGCGCTCCTCTACGGCAAGCAGCAGGGCATCCGCGGCACCGCCGTGCCCGCCTCGGGAGTGCCCGAGGACTTCACGCTCGGCCGCCCGATGGAGGCCGGCGAGCGCGCCGAGGAGCCGCCCCCCGCGCCGCCGCCCGGCTCCCGCGCCCTCGACGGCGAGCCGCTCCGGCGCCGCAACCGCCAGCTCACCCTCGCCAACGCGCTCGGCGCCAGGCTGTCGGAGATGACGGGGGTGGGGGACATCCTCGACGCCGTCGTCGACGAGCTCCACCAGGCGTTCGGCTACTTCGGGTGCGCGGTCTTCCGGCCCTCGGAGGACGGCGAGACGATCGAGGTGGTCGCCGGCCGCGGCGCGCCGTACCGCGGCAGGGACCGCGACCGCCCCCGCCAGCCGGCGAGCGCCGGCGTGATCGGGCGCTGCCTGCGCGAGCGGCGCAGCGTGGTGGTCAACGACGTCGCGCGCGACCCCGACTACTTCGCGACGCCCGCCACCGAGGCGGTCCGGTCCGAGCTCGTCGCGCCGATCTGGGTCGGCTCGGAGCTGTGGGGGGCGCTCGACGTGAAGGAGGGCTCGGAGGACGCCTTCGACGAGTCCGACGCGCGCCTGCTCGAGACGGTGAGCGACCAGCTCGGCGCGGCGCTCCGCTCGGCGATCCTCTACGAGCAGCTCGAGCGCGCCTACCTCGGCACCGCCGAGGCGCTTGCCGCCGCCCTCGAGGCGAAGGACGCCCACACCGCCAACCACGCGCGGTCGATGGTGCAGAACGCCGAGGCGGTCGGCCGGGCGATCGGGCTCCAGGGCCACGAGCTCCGTGACGTCCGCTACGGCGCGGCGTTCCACGACATCGGCAAGATCGCGGTCCCGGAGTCGATCCTCAACAAGCCCGGCCCGCTCACCGACGAGGAGCGCACGGAGGTGGAGCGGCACGTGCTGGTCGGCGAGCAGATCCTCGCGCCCGTCGACTTCCTCGCGAACGTGCGGCCGATCGTCCGCCACGGCCACGAGCGCTGGGACGGGAAGGGCTATCCCGACCGCCTCGCCGGCGACGGGATACCGCTCGGCTCGCGGATCGTGCTGGCCTGCGACGCGCTCGACGCGATGACGAGCGACCGCCCCTACCGCGTGGCGATGCCGACCGACGCGGCGCGCGCGGAGCTGCGCCTGAACGCCGGCAGCCAGTTCGACCCGCACGTGATCGAGGCGCTCCTCGACGTGATGGACCGGCCGGGCGCGCGCGCGTTCGAGCGGCGGGCGTAGCGGCCCCGCCGGGCGGCGGACCGGTAGCATCCCGCGCCCGTGGACCTCACGCTCTCGCCACAGGAGGAGGCCTTCCGCGACGAGCTGCGCGCGTGGCTCGAGGAGAACCACCCCGGCGACGAGCCGGAGGGCGACGAGGCCGGCTTCGAGTTCCGCCGCCGCTGGCAGCGCCAGCTCGCGGACGCCGGCTGGGCCGGGATCTCGTGGCCGAAGGAGTTCGGCGGCCGCGGCGCCACGCTGATCGAGCAGGCGATCTTCAACCAGGAGATGATCCGCGCGAAGGCGCCGCAGATGGCGAACGTGCTCGGCCTCGTGATGGGCGGCCCGGTGGTGATCGCCCACGGCACCGACGAGCAGAAGTCGCGCTGGCTCCACCCGATCATGTCGGCCGAGGAGATCTGGTGCCAGGGGTTCTCGGAGCCGGAGTCGGGCTCCGACCTCGCCTCGCTCAAGACGAAGGCCGTCAAGTCGAACGGCGAGTGGGTGGTCACCGGCCAGAAGGTCTGGACCACGTTCGCGCACGAGGCGAAGTGGTGCATGCTCGTGGCCCGCACCGACACGGACGCGCCCAAGCACAAGGGCCTGACCTACTTCATCATGGACATGGAGCAGGACGAGGTCCAGGTGCGGCCGCTGCGCCAGATCACCGGCGAGGCGGAGTTCAACGAGATCTTCATGGAGGAGGCCCGGATCCCCGACGAGAACGTCGTCGGCGGGGTCGGGAACGGCTGGACCGTCGCCATCACCACGCTCATGCACGAGCGGACCGGCATCGGCTTCGGGTCGGCGATCCAGGTCCGGGTCGCGCTCGGCGAGCTGATGGAGGAGATCCGCGAGCGCGGCCTCGAGGAGGACCCGATCGTCCGCCAGCGGGTGGCCGACATCTACATGGCGGCGGAGTCGGTCCGGCTGAACGCTTCGCGCGGCCTGACGCGGATCATGAAGACCGGGATCCCGGGGCCCGAGGGGTCGCTGCTCAAGTGGCAGTGGTCCGACGCCAACCAGGCCCTCACCGAGCTGGCGATGGACATCCGCGGCCACGAGGCGCCGATCGTGGACGGCAACTGGAGCTACCGCTTCCTGCGCGCCCGCGCGAACTCGATCGAGGGCGGCACGACCGAGATCCTCAAGAACATCGTGGCCGAGCGCGTGCTCGGGCTGCCGAAGCTCCGCTGACGCGCGCGCGAGGAGGGGGACCGTGAACTTCGACTACTCCGACGACCAGCAGGCGATCAAGTCGACCGCCCGCGAGTTCCTCGCGAGCCGGTTCAAGCTGGAGAAGGTTCGCGAGCTGGCGATCGCCGGCGAGTACGACAGCTCGCTCTGGGACCAGATCGCCGAGCTCGGCTGGCCGGGGATCTTCGTCGACGAGTCGTTCGGCGGCCAGGGCCTCGGGATCGTCGAGCTGGCGATCCTGATGGAGGAGCTCGGCTACGCGTGCGCGCCGGCGCCGTTCCTCTCGAACGCCGCGGCCGGGCTGCTCGTGGCGCACGCCGGGTCGGACGAGCAGCGCGAGCGGTTCCTGCCCGGCGTCGCGTCCGGCGAGGCGCGCGGCACGGTCGGGCAGGTCGCGAACGGCGCCGCGCCGCTCGTGCCGGACGCCGACACCTCGTCGTTCGTCGTGCTGCTGGAGAACGGCGGCGGCTCCGCGACGGTGGTCGAGACGGCCGCGCTCCAGCCCGAGCCGGTCGACACGATCGACTCCACGCGGCGCTTCTTCCGGGTCGAGTCCGCGGGCGCCGGCGAGTCGCTCGAGGGCGACGTCGAGGGGGCGGTCCAGCGGATCGAGATCGCCGTGGCCGCCGAGCTCACCGGAGTCGCCCAGCGCGCGATGGAGATGGCGGTCGAGTACGCGAAGGACCGCAAGCAGTTCGACCGCCCGATCGGCGCCTACCAGGGCGTCGCGCATCGCTGCGCCCGGATGGTGCTCGAGGTCGAGAGCGCGCGGGCCACGACGCTCTACGCCGCCTGGGCGGCCGACAACGAGCCCGAGTCGCTGCCGATCGGCGCCTCGATGGCGAAGGCGTTCGCGGCCGACGCCGGCTGGAACGTGACCGCCTCCTCGCTGCAGGTCCACGGCGGCATCGGCTTCACCTGGGAGCACGACCTCCACTGGCTGCTGAAGCGGGCGCGAACCGACTGCGCGCTGTTCGGCTCGGCGCGCCAGCACCGCGACCGCGTGGCCGAGCTGGCCGGGCTGTCGCGCTCCGCGGCGGCCGTCTAGCCCGCCCATCAACAGATATCCCCCTTTCGGGGGGGTGGCGCGCCGCCTGGGTCGCGCCTAGCTTGGCACTCACACCCTCCCACCTCTGGAAAGGGGTCACATGTCCGCCAAGCTGGCGGCCCTCCTCGTCGGGGCCGCGATGATGCTGCTCGCACTTCCGTCGATCGCCTCGGCCGCCGTCGACACGATCATCTTCGAGGACCTGTTCGACCTCTACCAGCAGGACCTCAACGGAGCGAACCGCGAGTTTCAGCTCACGGACTCCGACCAGGACGACTTCGCGCTCGGCCCCGCCGGCGAGAAGGTCGTGTACAGCACCTCCGACCAGCAGATCGCGGTGTACATGGGCGGCTCCGTCTACACGCTCTTCGCCGGCGACTGGAACACCCGGGACTTCGTGGCGCGGCCGCACTTCGCGCCCGACGACCAATCGGTCATCTTCGCGCGGTCGGCCGCCAACGACCCGCGGATCTGGGACCTGTGGTCCGTCAACCTCGACGGCTCGAACCTGCGGCGCGTCCTGAGCTGGAACGGCAACCAAGACCATCCCGTGTACTCGCCCAACGGACAGAAGATCGCCTTCACGTCGAACACCGACGTCAACGGCTCGTCGCTCAAGACGCCCTACGTCTTCGTTGCGAACGCGAACGGCACCGGCGCGGTCAAGATCGTCGCGGGCAGCGAGCCGACCTTCTCGCCCGACGGCACCCGGCTCGCTTACACGAGCGGCGGCAACATCTACGCCATCAACGCAAGCGACGGCCGCAGCAAGGTGCAGGTCACCCGCAATGGGCAGTCCGGCGACCCCGACTGGTCTCCTGACGGGACGACGATCGCCTACCGGAAGGGCGTCCCGCTCAGCGACGGCCGCATCTTCTACGAGATCTGGTTCGTCAACCCCAACGGGACGAGCGACCGTCAGTACGTCGCCGAGCCGCTGCGGTCGAAGTTCAGCCCCTCGTTCCGCCAGCCCAGCACCACCGTCGGCGTATGGGACTACCTGGCCAGCGTCTTCTACCCGCGGGTGTACTTCGACACCTCCGAGCAATGGCGCCCGCTGCAGGTCGCGGAGTTCTTCCGCGAGGGCGGTCACAGCGTCGACGGCTTCCCGATCTCGGACTGGACGGGCCTGCGCACGTTCCCGAGCTCCAGCTCGACGCTCGACGTGCGCGGTGAGGGCAGCGAGGGGAACTACACCTCGCCCTACTCGTGGTGCACCGACGGCACCGGCCTTCGCGATTGCGACACGGGCGGGCTGACGAGCGGCTACTACCACGCGAGCACCCTCTCGCCGGCGAGCTACACGTACCTCGACTACTGGTACTTCTACCGCTACAACTACTTCGGCAGCGCGCCGATCGCCAACGACTTCAACCACGAGGCCGATTGGGAGGGCGTGTCGATCGCCCCGTCGCGGGCGGCGGTGAACGCGTTCGACTTCGCGTCGTTCAGCCAGCACGGCACCTGGTACAGCTACCTGCGCGAGGCGCTCTCGTGCGACGACGGTGGCCAGGGCTCGTGCGGTCCCAACGCGCGCCGGGTGCACACCCACCCGGCGAACGGGACGCACGCGAACTACGGGACCACGTGCTCCGAGTGGGTCTACTACGCCTGCGTGCAGTCCGACGGGATCACGCCCGAGCGCGGCTACGACGGCGCCCGCGAGTGGGGCGGCAACGTCGCCACCCGCTTCCCGGCGAACATCGGCTGGTCGTTCCCCAGCACGGCCAACTGGGTGGACTGGCCCGGGATGTGGGGCGTCGAGCGCAACGTCGCGAGCCCTGGCGCGGCGGGGACCGGCAACGGCAACCACTACAACGCCCCCTGGAACCCGAAGTGCGGCCCCTCGGGCTGCGTTCGCGAGGCGGCGGGCGACCGCACGCGGCTGAAGCCGTCGAGGACCACGTCGGTCGGGACGAGCGCGAGGTGGTGCGCCAACTGGTTCGGCGGAGACGTGCAGGCCATGGCGTGCACGCCGCGACGGCTCGGGAAGGCGATCGACAGCGGGGCCCTGCGCGGCAGCGGCTCGCTGCGGCTGAGCTCTCCCGACAGGCGCGTCCACGGCGGGGACGCCCCCGGCATCGCTCAGCTCACGGGGCCGGCGCTCGCGCCGGGTCAGCGGATCGAGGTCGCGGGGCGGACCGAGCAAGGCACCGTCGTGTTTGCCCGGGCGGCGCGTGGCCAGCGGCTCACGATCGGGCGCTTCCGGCTTCCCGCCGGACGCATCCGAGCGACGATCGAGGCCGTCGCCGCACCGGACGGCACCGCCCAGCTGCGGCTGCGGCTGGCGAGCGGTCGTCTGGTCGAGCCGCAGGCGGTGTGGACGGCGAGGCGACCGAAGCCCCGCGCCGGGGGCGGCCCGCGCAAGGTCGTGCCGCCGCGCAGGAGCCAGGGCCGTGCGCCGATGGTGGCGTCCGGACGGGCGCCCCACGGCGCGCCGGTGCGGCGCCGGGCGAACACCCACCGGCCGCGAGGCTAGGGGAGCCGAACTGCCCACGGCGCTCTGCCAGACTGAGCGCCGTGGGCGAGCGGGCCGCCGGGAGCGGGCGCTTCTACGCGCTTCGGGCGAACGTCTGGGCTCGGGCGGCGATCGTGCATCCGCTCCTCTGCGTGTCGCCGTGGGTCGTGATCGCGCAGCTGCTCGCCCGGCGCGACGGCAGCGAGCTCACCGACATCTCGTGGGCACTGCCGGTGGCGGAGCTGTCGGCTCTCGTGAGCTTCGTCTGGACCCTTGCGACGACGATCGATCGCCCGCTCTCACGCCGCGCCCGTGTGGGCATGACGCTAGTCGGCATGGCGGGCAGCTTCGCAGCCGCGGTGCTGGGCCTGATCGGCTGGCTCGACGCCGCCGACGTGGCCTGCCACGGGCGCTACGAGTGCCCGATCTGAGCACCCACGCTCAGCGAGGGCACGGTCAGCCCCCGAGCCGCCCGCCCACGAACTGGGTTACGATTGGCGCATGCCGCCTGCGGTGGCCTGCGTCGGAGACGCCAAGGCGATACCGTCGCCCGTGACGGTCGAGAGCGGCTACACCGGTGTCTGGACCGCCGCTCCACCGGTCGAGGTCCCGCACGACCGGCTGCAGGTCGGCGGCGCGAGCGCGCTCAAGAAGGTCACGTGCCAGTTCACGTTCACGGCGACGCAACCGCCCTCGCCGAGCTCGCCGATGCCGTACACCATCCCCGTCACCGTGGTCCTGGAGCCGAAGCAGACGAAGCTGACCGTCGAGAGCATCGGGGTGCTCCTGGCCGGCGACCAGAAGGTGGAGCAGGGGAACACCCTGACGGTCGCCAGCGTCCGGCCGCTGCAGAGCGCCTAGCCGTCCGTCGGCCCGGCATCCCTCGCGGCGCCGGCGATCGCCGCGGCGACCTCCTCCGCCACGGACGTGCCCGCGGCACGCTGCCCCAGCCGCCACGCCGCCGTGACGGCCTCGGGCGCCGCTCGCAGCTCCGGGTCGACCGCCACGTCGAGGCCGGCGAGCAGCACGTCGACGCCGGCCCAGAGCATCGCCGCGCCGACTGAGCTGCGAGACCGCAGCTCCGAGGAGGCTCCGGTGCCCGGGCCGTCGTCGGCGGCGCCCGGCGGTCCGAGCGCGGCCAGGTCCTCGCCCGCGCCCGTGGCCGCGAGATACGGCAGCAGGCCGGGGGCGAAGAGCAGGTGCCACGGGCTCGGAGGAGCCGTCGCGGCGAGCTCCGGCGAGCCCGCGCGCGCCTCGAGCGCCGCGTCGAGGGCCGCGCACCGCTCGTCGCCGTCCGCTTCCAGCGCGGCTCGGGTGTCACGCACGACGTGCTCGAGCTCGAGCACGTCCACGACTCCCGTGGCGACGGCCTCGCGCGCCGCGTCGCAGTCCCGCAAGACGCGCTCGAACAGCGATCGCAGGAGCGGCTCGCGCAGCTCCGCCTGGTCCCGGAACAGGCCGCGCAGGTCGACCGGCAGCAGTGCGACGGCCGGGAACGCCTCGACCAGCGTCCGCCGGACCGCGCCGACGCGCTCGATCGTCTCGGCGTCGCCCGAGCTCGCGGCGCGCGACGCGGCCTGCGCGAGCTCGGCGTCGAGGCCGAGCGCGCGTGCGACGTCGTCCGCAGCCTGCCCGGCGGGCTCGTCGGGGGGCGCCCCGACATGGAGCGCGAGCAGCGCCTCCGCCTCCCTGCGGTTGGCCCCGACGAGCTCGATCGCCCGCCGGACGGCGAGTCGCCTGAACGCCTGCACGAGCTCGCCGTCCGGCGTCGCCGGGTCCTTGGCGCGTGCGAGGTCCTCGGCGGCGGTCGCCGAGAGGTCCGCGGCGGCGAGCGCCTCGTCGTCCGTTTCGAGGACGACGTCGATCTCGGTGCCGACCAGGATCGGCTCGCCGACGCCGGCCCCCGCCGCGGCGGCGTCCACGGGCCGCCCGCCGAACGTGGCCCGGTGCCGGCCGGGCCGGTCGAGCTCGAGTGCGACCTCCGCAGGATCGTCCGGGGCCATCGGGTACGACGAGCGCACGGTGAGGCCGTCCTCCTCGCGCAGGGAGAAGACCGGGCGCGCCGGCGCGTCCGAGGGCCCGGCCTGCCAGCCCAGACGACGGTCTCCGGAGTTGCGCAGACGGAAGGTCACCTCGGTGCCCGCCGGGACGATCGGCGACGCCGGCACCGTCTCCACGAACCACCGGAGCCCGAGCGAGACGCGGCCGTCCTCGGCGGGCGGCGGCGCCTGCGCCTCGTCGTGCGCCGGCTCCACCGTGGGCGTCGGCGCCGCGGCGGGGGCGAGCTCGGCGACCGCGGAGCCCGGGGCGGGGATCGCAAGCGGCTTGGGGCCCGCAAGCAGGGCAGAGCGTGCCGGCAGAGGCGATGGCGGTGCGGGCTCCCGGCCGGCGGGCGAGGCGGAGGCGGACGACTGCGGTGCCGGTTCGCCCGGCACCCCGTGCAGCGACGCCAGGCTCGTGGTGGGGGCGTCCAGGGGAGCAAGCGGCACCCCCGACGTGGCCGCAGCCGCCGCGGGAGGGATCCCCGATGCCGCCAGCGGCGCCCGCGGCGGGTCGGACGCGCTCGCTCCCGCGGCATCGGTCCTCCCGGCCGCCTGCGCGTTCTGCCTGGCGAACGAGGCCGCGATCCGCTCCTCGAGCCTGGTGCGCGCCTCGGGCGGCACGCCGGCGAGCCCGTCGCCCGTCCAGACGATCTCCGGGGCGTGCACGGTCGCCGAGACACCCGACCCGAGCGACTGGCCGAGCACCTCGTGCGCCCGGTCGAGGGCCCGCTTGGCCGCAGCCGCGAGAGCGGCTTCGACCTCGTCCTGCGAGCCGACGATCGCCGCGGCGTCGGCCCGAAGCCGCGTCGGGAACACGGCTCGGACGCGCGTCATGCGGCGTCGATCGCCGGCGGCTCCCTCGGAGGCGCGGGCGGGGCCTCCCGCGGCCCGTCGCGAACCGCCGCCGCCTCGATCGAGTCGCCTCCACCGGGCTCGAGCAGCTCGGTCAGCGCCAGGATCGCGCCGTCGATCCTCAGCATCGTGTCGCGCACGCGCGCAAGCTCCGCCTCCAGCTCCCGCACGCGGGCCTCGCCGCCGCGCAGCTCGCCCTTCAGCGCCTCGATCCGCTCCTCGACCTTCTCTCGCTCCATCGTCACCGGCCCCTCCGTGCGTCGAGCTTCGCGGCTAGGCACGCGACGTGTTGCTGCCGATGGCCACGACCGTGACGAACACCATGTTGTCCCACTCCCAATCGCCCTCCGACTCCGAGGCGTACGACTGACCCCACGCCTCCGTCTGACTCCAGTCCACCACCTTCACCCACACGTTCTGCGGGATCGCGCCGTCGTGACGCATGTGTGCGCCGGTGGCGTGGTCCCTGTCGCCGAAGATGGTGAACCCGCGACACACCGCGAAGACGGTGTAGGGCCTGGCGGCGAACTCGTTGCCGAACGACGCGCGCCACTGTCCTGGCGCATCCCTGCCGGCGTTCCGCTGCGTCAGGTTCACGGTCTTGACGTGCACGACGTTGCCGGGGTCCGCCAAGTGCAGTTGCCCCTTCACCCACACCGAGCCGTCGTTCGCGACGACGAACCTCTCCTGGAACGCACCGCCGGGTGCAGCCCCTACCACGAGGCGGTCGGCGCGGTCACCCAGGTTGTCGCCGATCGTGATCCGCAGGTCGTTCTGGTCGACCGCGCGCCGGACGCGCTCGATCACGAGCGGGTCGCTGTCGTCGCCGCCCGCGGCGTCGCGGATGTCGAGCCGCTGGTTCACCACGAGCGGCCCGTCGATCCTCGTGGCGCCGCCGATCCTCGTGGCGCCGCCGATCGTCGTGGCGCCGTCGTTGGCGACGACGAGCCTCTCCTGGAACACGCCGCCGGGCGCGGGTCCGACGACGAGGCGGTCTGCGCCGTCCGTGTCGTCGCCGATCGTGATCCGCAGGTCGTTCTGGTTCGGCCCGCGCTGAACGCGCTCGATCGCGAGCGGGTCCGTGTCGTCGCCGCCCGCGGCGTCGCGGATGTCGAGCCGCTGGTTCAGCGCGAGCGGCCCGTCGATCCTCGTGGCGCCGCCGATCCTCGTGGCGCCGCCGATCGTCGTGGCGCCGTCGTCGGCGACGACGAGCCTCTCCTGGAACGTCCCGCCGGGCGCGGGTCCGACGACGAGGCGGTCTGCGCCGTCCGTGTCGTCGCCGATCGTGATCCGCAGGTCGTTCTGGTTCGGCCCGCGCTGAACGCGCTCGATCGCGAGCGGGTCGCTGTCGTCGCCGCCCGCGGCGTCGCGGATCTCGATGCGCTGCCTGACCGCGGGGCCGGCGAGCCGTCGCATTCCGAGGTCGAACCCGGTCACGCTCGTCCCAGTGCGGTTCGCGCGACCGAGCACGACGGCCCTGCCCTCGTCGTCGCCGGTGGGGTGCTCGGACCGCACCTCGACGATCGGGTCCTCCGTCCAGCGGGTGTTGTCGCTCACGCCCCCCTCGTCGCTCGGGTCGGTCGGCCGCTGACCGAACCGGATCGAGACGACGCCCGAGGTGTCCGGCGCCAGCTCGGACAGGCTCACCTGCTTCGGCTCCGTCAGGACGATCTCGTACCCGTCGACGTCCAGGGCCACGCCGGCACCCACCTTCACGTCCGTACCGACCGCGGTGAGCTCGAGCCCGTGCGCGACGCCCCAGGTGTGCAGGGCTCGGTTGTGGTGGCGTAGCAGGGCGCGGTGGTACTCCTGCTCCTCGGTGAAGTCCCCCTCGCGCAGGAACTGGTAGTCGAAGTAGTGGACGCGCTTGAGCGGACTCATGGCAAATGGTCTCCTGGGTTGTCAGGTGCTGGCTTGAGGAGCGTCTCGGTGGCGATCCGCGAGTGCTTCCCGAGCTGGAAGCCGGGCGTCTCCGGGGCGAACACGTCGCCCGCGAGCGGTGCCCACCGCGGCCGGAAGCTGCGATACATCCGCGCGGTGCTCGGGTCGAGCCGGTCGGCCGCGCCGTCGCCCGTGAGGTCCACGTGGCCCTCGCGGATCGGGCCGGTCTCGACCGCGATCCCCGCCGGATTCGCGTGCTCCAGCAGGTTCATGAGGAACTCGTACTGGACGAGCGACAGGCGCGCGTGCGGCGGAAGGCCGACGGCAAGCTCGTACGGGTCGATCGGCTCGCGGCGCGAGTACCCCCGCGACACCAGCGCCACGAGCCCCGGCTCCTCTCCGCGAACCGTGACGCGCGACCCGAGCCGCTCCACCGTGGCGGCCCCGCCGGCGATCGGCACCGCCTGCCACTGGAAGCCCACGGCCAGCCTGCGCGACAGGTTCGTGCCCGCCTCGGGGAGCCGCGTGACCGCGGCCACCAGCACCACCGCCTCGCCGGGCAGCACGAGCGGCAGGAGCGCGTTGACGAACCCGCCCCGGAGCTCGTCGGCGATCCTCCGGAGGCCCTCGGCTGCGCCCTCCGCGCCGGCGACGATCGCCCGCGACTGGACGGGGGCGAGCCGGATCGTCGCCATCATCTCCGCGGGCAGCCTGCTCAGCTCCCGCGCGACCGCGACGGGCTCCGTGACCACCGGCAGGTTCGCCCGCGAGAGCGTCTCGCGCGCCTCGGGGGGAACCGGAATCGCCGTGCTCCACGCCGCCTCGGCCTGCACCGGCGCCAGCAGCTCCCAGGCCGGCTCGCCGAGGGCGGCGCGCCGGGACTCGGCGCGGGTCACCGCCGCGTAGAGGACGGCCGTGGGGAGCGCGAACGCGTCGCGAGGCGCCTCCGAGCGCGCCACCGGCGCGCCCACCCCCACCACGTACAGGACGGCGGTGGGTAGCGAGTAGACGTCGCCGGGCGCCTCGTACTGGGCCGTGACGGAGGCCTCCGCGTCCGTGCCGATCCGGTCGGGTGCGACGACCTTCATGCCGTCGACGAAGAGGTGCGACACGTAGAGGCGATCGGGTGCGAGGCGGTGGACCGTCCGTAAGCCGCACGGCTCGAGAAGCCAGCGACCGTCCGGGTCGTCGCTCGCCGAACGGGGCTCGAGCGACCGCAGCAGCTCCGCCGTCTCGGCGTCGACGTCGACCCGCTGCGGCGAGGCCGCCTGCCGCTCGGCCATCAGCTCGAGCTCGGCGATGCTGTGCCGGTGCACGTCGGCGCCGAGCCCCAGCTCGTAGCGGCTGCCCATGGTCGCGTCCTGCGCCCGAAGGACGGGCCACCGGTCCTCGATGCCGAGCGCCCGGCGGCATTTCGCCGCGCGCAGCAGCGCGACGGCCAGCGGCCTCGCCAGGGCGGGGTCCTCCGCCGGCGCGGGTGGCCCGCCCGCGGCGTCGAACCCGAGGTGGTCGCGCAGCTCGCTTCGCAGCTGCTCGTCCTGCTCCCGGCGGGCGGCAGGAAGGAAGCGCTTGCGATGGACCTCGTCGCCCGCGCCTCGCAGCGGCCAGACCAGGTGCACTCCCCGGACCCGGCGGAGGAAGGCCTCCCTCGACCCGGCATCGCCGACCTCCACGAGCTTGACGCCGAACGCCAGGTCGTTGCCGCGATCGGCGAGGCTGAACCGATGCTCGAACCCGAGCTCCCCCAGCAGCCCCGCGTTCGGGTCGGAGTCGGAGCCCTCCCCGTTCAGCAGCCGCAGGATCCCGGTCCGGCTCGGCACGTGCCAGGGGCGGTAGATCCTGAGCCGCCGCCTGTAGTCCGCGTCCGACTCCCGCGACCCCTCGGTGCGCGGCGCCCCCTCGCGGAACGCGAGCTCGGTCGGGAAGCGCGGGACCGCGAGCTCTCGGCCGAGCCGGTCCAGCGCATCGGCACGGGCCGCGTCGAGCGACCGGATCGCCTGGATCTCGGCGGCCTGCCGGCGGATCCTCTGCTTCTCGGCCCCGACCGCGTAGACGAGGCTCCCCATGACCCCTTCGACGAGGCGGAGCTCGACGCGGCGGTTCAGCTCGCCGGCCGGGACGGCCACCGGAGGGCCGCCTCCGGCGGGGCGATGTCGCAGCTCGAGCACGACGGCGAAGCCGACGGTGGGCGAAGCCTCCGGCTGTGGCGGCGGCCGGTGGAGCAGGAGGAAGGCGCCCGGCTCGGTGTGCGGAGCGAAGGTCAGCGGCGCCAGCCTCAGGGCGGCGCCGCCGGCCTCGACCGACGCCGTCAACTCCAGCTCGCCGAGGCCCACCGCTTGGCGCGGGGCCGCGAGCAGCACGGGCTCGCGCGCCGGGCGGACCTCGGCCCGGCCGTCGGCTCCGATCGGCACGGCTTCCTGCTGCGCCCCGGCCGCGAGCGGGCCGGTCAGGTGCGCGAACGCGTTGGCGTGAGACGCCGATCGCCACCGGTCGGCGTCGAGCATCGCGGGCGCGGAGTGCTCGGTCAGAGCGATAGCCGGTCCACCGCCTCGACGAACACGGCGATCTGGTTCGCCTCGAGCTTCACGTTCCCCGCGACCTCCCCCGGCCCGTCCGCCGCCGCGACGCCGTCGGGCGGGTACTTCAGGAGCCGGACGCGGGAGACGTCGACCACGCCGGGCTCCTCGAGCATCGCCGCGACGATCTCCGCCACGCGGACGGGCTCGCCGAAGTCGAGCCCGTCGACGTAGCGCCGGGCGCGGTTCATGAGGCGGGTCTTCAGCGCGATCGCCGGCTGCGAGCGGTTGATCGCCTCGCCGGTGCCCGACGGCAGCGGGAGGCCCTGCGCGTCGACGTCGGCGGCCACGCCGATGCCGATCTGCTCCGCCTCCTGGACCGTCGGGACTATGCCGATCGGCCGCACGTCCTCGATCGCCGCGAGCACCGACTGCTCGAGCCCGTCGGCGCCGCTCCAGATCGCCGCCGGCGTCGGTGCGACCAGGATGCTCACCTGGTACGCGCTCGTGGACCCCTGGTCGCCGCCGAACAGCCGCTGTATGAAGTTCACGTCGAGCGTCCCGAAGATCGACTGATGGATGTCGAGGCTCCCCCACGCGTCATGGACCTGCACCTGGCGCACGCCGGGGACGAGCGACGACGCCACGCGGATCGCGTCGACCGTCCAGATCGAGCGCGGCGCGCGCAGCAGCAGGGCCCGGTAGCGCACGTCGGGCCACTGCAGCTCGCCGCCCGCGAGCGGCCGGTCGTGCTCGATGACGACGTCCAGCTCGCCCCTGGCCGCCGCGCGCGCGTCGACGAGGTCCTCCAGCGCAGCGTCCGCGACGTTCCACCGGCCGAGCTTCTCCTCGGGCTTGGCCGGGTCGAGGTTGTGCTCCGGGCCGGGGTGGAACGCGGCGACGTCCACCTCCTGAGCGGGCTCGGCGACCGAGAGGCGGACGGCGCTCTCGATCGCGGCGTGGTCGCCGCCCTCGGTGAGCATCCGGGCCCCGCGCGGCACGACGAGCGCGTCGCGTCCGTCCGGCAGCTTCCCCTCGAGCCGCAGCGTCACTCGCCCGCGCGCCTGGAGGAACGGCCGGCTCAGCCCGAGCTCCTCGCCGAGGCGCGTCAGCGCCTCCCCGCACGCGGTTCCGACGAACGAGTTGTCGTACATCGTCCCGAGGGCCGCCCAGGTGCGGGTGTCCTCGAGAGCGGAAAGCTCGAGCAGCTTGCGAATCGCCGACCCCGATCCCAGGTCGGCGTCGTCCCCGAACAGCTCCCGCGCGAGCGCGAGCTTCTCGTCCAGCAGCCGCACGAACGGCTTCGGCACGAACCCGTCGGAGGTGATGCCGAAGACCGGGTCGCCCGTGGCCCGCGCGGCGTCCGCGGACGGCTGGGCGGCGTCCGTGGCGGCGGGGTCGAACGCGCTCTCGTCAGCCAACCGGCAACCCTCCTGCCAGGTCCAGGCTCACCCGGTCGGCGGTGATCAGCTCGAACGTCACCCGGACGCTCAGCGTGCCGCGCCTCAGCAGCCGGGAGCGCTCCTCGGCGTCGGCGTCGGGGTCGCCCGGGACCGTCGAGCCCGCCTCGTCACCGACCTGAAGGTCGATGATGCGCCGCACGCGCGGGTCGCGTCTCACCACGTCGATCACGGTCATGCGGACGCGCTCGCGGCTGAGCACCGGGTCGGTCTCCTCCGCGAGCGCGCTGAGGCCGTCCATGCCGAAGCCGACGTCGAAGGGGTCGGCGCCGAGCAGGCTCGTCAGCGCCATCTCGAGCGACTGGGCGAGGTTCTCGAGCCCCGATGCCTCCGCGAGCTCTCGCGGTCGCCCCGCGCCCCCCGCCAGGACGAGGTCCCGACCGAGCGGGTCCGCTGTGCGGCCGGAGGGGTCGATGCGCGGGCAGGCGAGGCCCCAGCCGAGCGCCTCGCGGCGCTGGAGCTCCGTGTCCGCGTCGCTCACCCGCCCACTCCCATCACGCCCGTGACGCCGACCTTCACGTTCGCGGCGTCGATCCCGACGTCGCCCTTCGCGTTCACCGTCACCGCGCCGCCTGCCCCGTGCGCCTCGAGCGCGATCGACTTGCCCTTCAGGCTCAGCTCCCCGCTGCTGCGAATCTCGATGTTGGCGCTGCCCAGCGACACGCGGTCCTCGGCCTTGACCGCGACCTCCTTGCCGGCCACGGTCACCTCGCCCGCGGGGGTCATCACGATCGTCGCACGCCCGTCCTTCGCCGAGACCGTCACCCCGCCTTCGCCGTCGACGACGATGCTGGCGTGCGCGTCGCGGTGCTCCAGGATCAAGGCCTTCTCCGGGTCGCCGGGCTCCGGCCTGAGACCCGCGTCGGCGAGGCTCTTCTCTCCGACCCGGATCGTCAGCTCGGCCACCTCGACGATCCGCCGCCCGTCCGCGTCGACGAGGTCGTTGGTGGCGTGCACGCCAGCCGCCTGGGGCACGTCCGCATCGCTGTGGAACCCCGTGCGATCGGGCGCGGGGACCCCGGCGGGCAGGATCAGCCACCAGTCGCCCGGCTCCGACTCCGGCGCGTCGCCGGACTTCCAGAGCGAGCCGACGTCGATCGGGTCGTCGACACGCCCCTCGCGATGGAGCATGACGGCCCGCGTTCCCGGGTAGCGAGGCAGGACCAGGCCGTACCTCCCCCAGGCGAACGGGGTGGCGTAGGGAACGCCGTCGACGGGCGCGGCCGGGTTGCGCTGGATCTCCAGCCGCCGCGCGGCGCCCGGGTTGCCGTCGCCGGCCGCGAGCCCCCGCCAGAGGCGCATCGTCTGCGAGGGAGGCTCCGGGCCGCCCTGGACGTGCGCCTCGCGTACCTCGCCGACGTCCGCCGCGCGGGACTCGGCCTTGCCGCCGGCGACGTCCCGAACCGCCGCGGCCGCACCGGCGGAGCTGTCCGCCGACCTCGGCTGGTGGCCACGAGCGGTGTCCCACTCCAGCTGCAGCGGCATCGCAGTTCCCAGGGACACCCCCGAGACGGCGGTCACGAACCCCTGCGCGCGGCTGAGGACGTGACGGACCGACTCCACGTACATGTACGTCGCGTCGGCGGAGAGTGTGTCGCCGTCCTGCGCGCCGAGCGACGGGATCAGCTGGCGAACGCTGAGGCTCTCGAGCTCGGACGGGACGTCGAAGTGCACGACGTCGCCGGGCTTCAGGTCCGGTCGCCCCTTGAGCGTCAGGTCCCAGACCGGCCGCTTGCGCGGACCCGACGGCTTGCCGCCCGAGCGAACCTCGACGAGGCCGCCCCCGAGGGTCAGGTCGGTCGTGGCCGCGAGTGGGATCCGGCGCATCCCGAAGTGGACGGTCCCGTCCCTGATCAGGACGACGCCCCTCCCGTACCTCGCATCGGCTTCCTCGACGCGACGAGCCAGCTGGGCGAGGGCCTCCACGCCTGAGATGCGCGGCTCCAGATGGCCACCGGTCGCCAGCGTCGAGCCCGACCGGGCGAGCGGGACGCGCGCCGCGCCGGCTATCTGCCGGGCCTTCGAGAAGACGTCCGGCGCCACCTCGGTGCCCACCGGCTGCTCCAGCTTGTACGACGCGAGTCGTGCGTACGCTCGCTCGACAGCCTCGATTCGGGTCAGGTAGCGGGCGTCGCCGGCGCTGCGCGTGACCTTCGTGACCGACAGCTCCGCGACGAGGGAGCCGCGGATCGGGGCGGCCGACCCGTACAGCGTCCCCAGGCCGGCGACGTTGGCGAGGTAGCCGGCCGCGGGCAGGTCCACGTCGCGCCAGAACAGGTACAGCGTCACCACCTGGTCGGCGCCGAGCCGCTTGTGCTCGGAGGGCGGCAGGCCCTCGATCGCGAACGTGTACGAGCCCCCCTCGAGACCGCCTGGGAGCGTGGCCTCGATCGACGCGTAACACATGTCGCTCGTGATCGTCGTCACCGGCGTCCTGACCGGCTCGTCGTTCTCGAACCTCAGCACCCAGCCCGCGTGGTTGCCGGGAGCGACGTCCCTCGGGCTCATGCGACGGGCGCCTCGGGCGCCGGGACCATCCGCCGCCAGCCGAGCTCGACCTGCGAGCCGTAGCGTCCCGGCCCGCACAGCGTCCCGGCGCAGAGCCGCCACGACACCACCTCGACCGCGAGCGCGACGCCCGCGTCCGGGCCGGGGCGCGCGGGCACGAGGCGGAGCGCCCCGGCGACGAGCGGAAGCGAGGCCACGACCGATCCCGCGCGCGCCACGAGCAGGCGAACGGGCGCCGCCGCCAGCGCGTCGAGGGGAACCGGCGGCGGCGGGACCGTCTCGGGCTCCGAGGAGCTGACGACCTCCGTGGGCTCGGCCTCGAGCCAGAGGGTGGCGACGCCGGTCGGCACGACGACGACGAAGGTGACGTCGACGGCGACTTCGATCGCGTGCGGCACGCCCCGATCGAGTGGCTCCGCGACGCGCACGAAGCCCTCCCGCGCGCGCGCCGGCGCATCGGGGACCAGGTGCGTCGCGATCGGCGTCGAGGCGATGGGCATGTCAGCGGTGGGTCCCCGACAGCGGGGTCCAGTCCCCCAGCGCGCCGAGCGCCACGATGTCGAGCAGTCTCGGCACCCTGCGGGGACGCGGCATCTGCGTGAGGGCGATGGACACGGCCATCACGCCCTGCTGGTCCTTCGAGAGGCTGAACTCGAGCGACCTCACCTGGAGGTCGGTTCGGATCGTCATGCGCGTGACCAGCATCAACCCCTGGTGGACGCGGCCGCCCAGGATGCCCCCGCGCCTGGACGTGTCGGCCAGCGTCTCGAGCGCGACCTTCATCCCGTAGCGCTCGGGCCCGAGCAGCAGGCCGCTGAGCGCGATGTCATCGTCGTGCACGTCGACGATCGACTTCGCCGACGTCGCCAGGACGGGGGGCAGCTTGTACGTCTGCGTCAGCTTGAGCGCGGTGACGGCGTAGAGGGGGACCAGCAGCGGGAACTCGCCCAGGAACGCCGCGGGAGAGGAGCGGTAGACGTCGTGGATCTGGGTGTCCATGCGGAGTCGCCTGCGCGCGTCAGGCCACCGGGCGCTGGCTGGCCAGGCTGCGGGCCAGCCGGTCGAGCGCCTCGTCGATTGCGGCGTCGAGGTTGCCGGGCGCCGGCGTCGACCGGACCTCGATCTCGACGGGGAAGTGGTAGGTCGCCGGACCGGGATCGCCCGGGGGCGCCGCGGGCGACTCCTCCCGGCCGACCCGTACGACCTCGACCTGCACCGGGAACCGAAGGTGCACGTCGGCGGGCCCCGATCGCTCTGGCATCGTCGCTCTCCGC
This sequence comes from Thermoleophilaceae bacterium, assembly GCA_036389295.1. GTDB lineage: Bacteria > Actinomycetota > Thermoleophilia > Solirubrobacterales > Thermoleophilaceae > AC-37. The sequence continues at coordinate 55,554 of DASVQB010000051.1, forward strand.
CTACGGGATCTTCGTCTCTGTGCCGCCCTTGGGCGTGCTCGCCGCCGACAGGCTGAACCCCGAGAACGTCGCCAGGGGAGAGGACGCGGCGGTGGTCGCCGTCGAGGGGACGGCGCTGGTGATGATGCACCTGTCCATGACGACGGTCGCGAACGACCAGTCGAGGCCTGCCCCGACCTCTCGCATCATGACCTTGAACTGGGTGTGCTGGAGCGCCAGCACGGTGAGCTGGGCGACCGCCGGGCCGAGTGCGTTCACGGTCATCGCGAACGTGAACTGATGCGGCGAGTACACGGTGCCGATGTGCGTGTGCTCGATCGAGTGGAGTGGCTCGTACCTGAGGGCGAACGTGGGGGTGAACGACTGGATCGGGCTGATCACGTGCTCGGTGCCCGCCGCGTCCAACCACACGACGCTCAGGTTGCTGTTCCAATCGGGCATGTGAGGCTCCTCTCGGGCGGTGGCTAGAACTTGGGGGCCAGGGTGACCCTGAGGTGATGGACGGCGGGGCCGTAGGTGACCGACACGACCAGGTCGACGGCACGGCTGCCGCGCGCGGTCTGGATCAGCGTGGCGGCGGCCGGACTGCGCGAGGACTCGGGGACCTGGAGCGCGTCGAGCACCGGGATCGAGATCGAGTAGTCCGCGATCATCGCCCGTCGCTTGAGCGGCGCGAGGATGGAGTCGGCCCTCTCGCGCACCGCGAGCAGGCCCTCCGACGTGATGCGTGCGTCGCCCACGGAGCCCATCAGGCCGGCCTTCAGCCGGAAGTCGATGTCGTCGAGCGTGCGCACCGTGTCGACGAACAGAAGGCTCGCGTCGGTGGTGAAGCAGCGCCCGTCGGCCATGTGGAGCCCCTCCCCGACGATCAGGGCGGGATCGATGATCGGGATGACGCCGGCCTCCGACAGGGCGGTGATCTCCCCCGGCCCGTACTGGTCCGGCTGAGGCATGCGGATCCCGCGCACCCGCTTGAGCACCACCGAGGCCTCGGGCGGATAGGCCGCCATCGCCGCCATCGCCGCGGTGGCGGCGTCGCCGTTCGCGCCGCGGGCGGCGATCACGATCATCCGGCTCGAGTCGCTGCGCAGCGACTCGACCGACGCGAGCGCGTCGGCGACGTACGTCGTGGACTTGGGCAGCGACGGGGAGATCATCGCCACGCCGAGGCGCTTCTGGCCCTGCGCGGACATCTGCTCAACGTGGTCCTTGAGCACCTCCAGCCCCGCGGTCCCCTCGTCGGGCGCGTTCGCGACGAACGTCACGTCGTCGGCCGCCTCCAGCGAGGACAGCGCGGCGTCCCAGTCGTCGCCGTGGACGCGAACGCCGTAGATGCGCTCGGGACGGGGGTCCTGGAGGAGCGCGACGGCGAGCGAGCGCGAGAGCGGCGTGTGGGCGGGCTTCCCGCCGGTCTCCTGCGCGAAGCGCTGAACGGCTTCGTCGGCCGACCCGACTACGGTCGGCGTGTTCGGCGGGGTGTCGCCTCCGGCGGGGCCGTCGGGCGTCCTGCCGACCACCGCCACGACTCCCGGCGCGCGCGTCGCGATCGGCTGGAGAGCCGACGTGTCGACCCTGACGTCGATGAAGGGATAGGCGGCGGGAACGGTCGTCATCGGTCAGCTCCTCCGGGCGTTGCGCCCTCGTCGGTGATCTCGGTCGCGAGCACGATTCATCCCCGCTGGCCTGCGGGCCGGGTCGAGGGCGCCGCGATCAGCGCGATGCCCTGCTCCGCGAGCCACCGTGCCGCGGTGTCGCGCCGCGCGGAATGCGCCGTCCGCGAAGTTGAGCCCGACTTGGCCCCCGGCCATCCCGCGTCGTCGAACATGGCGAGCGGCACGACCCACGCGATCACGAGGCGGTGGCGCTGCGGCAGTGCGGCGTCGACCGTTCCCCCGACGCCGAGCGACTCGAGCCGCGAGCGAAGGATCGCGCCCTGGGCGAGGAGCTCCGCGACGGACGCCGCGACGTCGCGCACCAGGAGCGCCACGACGACCGGCAGCTCGGTCCGCGCCGGAGCGGCCGGTTGCGATGCGAACGTGACGGTCATCGCCGTCGAGGCCTGCGGGGCGCCGGTCGCGTCCCCCGCCCACGCCGTGTCGGCCGAAGCGATCACGTCGGCGGGAGGGGTCGCGCGAGCGATCACCGAACCGCGCCAGATCGCGTCGAGCCGAGGGGCGAGAGAGCCCGGAAGCCCCGTGACGCTGAGGATCGCCTGAGTGCGCTCGCTCGCCCCGGGCCCGGTCCAGCCGCCGTGGACGGCGGTCGGCGCATCCGCGACCACGCCCACGCGCAGCTCGTCGAAGGCGACCTCGTAGGGGCCCTCGACCGGCATCCGCCCCACGTCGTACGCGGCGGCCACGACGTGAGCCAGCGAGGCCTGGTCGAAGAGGGCGGCACGCGTCGCGGGATCGGCGAGCCGGACGAGCGTCTGGTCGACCCAGTCCATCCCTCAGTGCTCCCGGCCGGTCAGGACGACCTGCGCTTCAGCTCGCGGTAGCGCTCGAGGCGGTGGTGGCGGTGCCAGCCGTTCGGCTCGCGGGTCGCCGCCGCGTGAACGCCCTTGCGGGCGCGCGTCATCGCCGCCCTGAGCGCCCTGCGACGGGGTTCGTCGCGGCCCTCGTGCTTCAGCCGGTCGTACTCGCGACACCACCTGCGCTCGGTGTCGGTCAGGAAGCGGAGCGGGTCCGGCGGCTGCGGCCGGCAGTCGACGCCGCCGACGAGCTGCCGGTAGTGCACGCGGGCCGCCAGGCCGTTGGTGCCGCCGTTGATCCTGCGCGTGATGGTGACGAACTGCCCCTGATCGGCGAGCTCGTTGAGGCCGTGCGACTTCCAGTACAGCGCGGCGATCCGCCAACCGACGTCGTGCTGTGCGGCCAGCGCGGGATTCTGCTCGAGGGGGAGCCCGAGGAGGTGCCCGGCCCAGCGGTAGTTCGCCCGCCCGGTGAGCTGGATCGGCCCCCTGCCCTTGTAGCGCCGCCCGTCACCGGGGTGAGTGTTGCCCAGGTCGGCGCGTCCCTCGTAGGCGGCGCCGGACGCGATCTCCTCGAAGTACCTCAGTCCCGCCGACTCGTGAAGCACCTGAGCGAGGAAGTCGCGCGCCCGCGCCTGCGTGGTGATCGCGTGCTCGACCATCGCCTTCTCCGCGCGGGGCGCCTCCGCCTGGACGATCCCGGCCGGGACCCCCGCGCGCGCAAGGGCGAGACGAACGCTCATGTGAGCGCGGTCTGACTCGGCTGGAGGACGTTGGGCTCATCGGCCCCGACCTCGTCGAGCACGCCGAGGTCGTCGGGCGGGGGAGCGGCGTCCTCCTCCTCGTCGGTGGGGAGCCCCTCGTCCGGGATCGACGCAACGGTGACGTCGTCATCCGGACCGCCGAGGGTCACGTCATGAGGCTCGGTGCCGGCCTGGAGCGCGGCGGCGTGCACGTGCGCGTCGGCCCTGTTGCGCGCGGTCCGCAGGCCGGCGTCGCCGAAGATCAGCAGGCCGGCGAGGATGCCGCCCCAGGTCAGCGTGTCCTTGAGCGCGTCCTCCTGGTCCTGCGAGAGGTCGTAGACCCCGAACACGTGGAGCAGGTTCGACACGATCGGCACGCCCGCGATCAGCGCGCCGGCAACCTGAGCCGGCGTGAGGTCGGGCCTTTGTCCACGAACGGTGTTGAGCATCGCCTCTCCTATCGAGTCCTTGCCTTGAGCTGCCTGTAGCGGTCACGCCGATGGGCGTGGTCCCAGCCCTTGCCGTCGCCTCCGCGGGAGCGCGGCTGCGCGGCCCTCCAGATCGCCTTGCGCTGAGCTTGCATCGCCCGCCGCAGCGCGCCGCGACGGGCACGATCCCTGTTTGCCTGCTTGAGGCGGTCGTACTCGACGCACCAGCGCCGCTCCGTCTTTGACAGCGCCTTGAGCGGGTCGGTCCCCTTGCCGAGCTGCGACAGCACGGCCTTCGAGACCCCGACGTAGCGGAAGTGCCAGTCCTCGCCGACGCGACGGCCCTCGTCCCACGACCAGCCCCACCTCATCCCGCGGCGCATGATCCACGCGCGAGCGGGCCTGCCGAGGACGTCGACCGCGATGCCCCAGCCGTGGTTCGAGGTGTACGGCGGGGCCGCCGGCGGCGGCCGGTGGTTCCAGAAGTACAGCTGCGCGGCGCGCGAGCGCGCGCTCGAGTTCGGGCCCGCCGGCATGAAGTCCGCTCCGGCAATCCCGTCCGCGATCGCGGCCGCGCGCATCGCGTTCCAGGTCAGCGCGGCCTCCGGCCACAGCCGACCGCCGGGGATGGGCCGGGTGTTCGCGGCCGTGAAGAGCCCGTTCTGCTGGACGCCGAGCTGCCGACCGTTGACGTTGACCGGGGACATTTCGCGCACCCTCGCAGCAGCCCCGTCACGGTTGCGTCACAGCGATAAAGAGGACTTTTTAGGTTTTTGTCCTTATCCCGAGGCGACGTGCAAGGCTCGGAAGCGGAACGAGGGGATCGGGGGTGGTGACCGAGGTACGCATTCTCGGCGGGTTCGAGCTTCGCTCCGAGACCTCGGTCATCCCACTGCCGATGTCCGCCCAGCGCGTGATCGCCTTCCTCGCCATCCAGCGAGGCCCCGTCGAGCGGGCGTACGTCGCGGGCACGCTGTGGTGCGACTCCTCCGAGGAGCGCGCCTCCGCCAGTCTGCGCACCGTGCTCTGGCGGCTGCCCGCCCCCGCCCGTGCGCTCCTGCGCCTGAGGGGCACCCAGATGGCGCTGTCCGACCCCACCGGCGTCGACCTGCACCGCACGTCCGACCGCGCGCGCCGGCTGGTGCAGGGCGGACAGCCGGCGACCGGCGACCTCACCGCCCTGTCCCTGGCCGGCGAGCTCTTGCCCGACTGGTACGACGACTGGCTCCTGATCGAACGCGAGCGCTTCCGGCAGCTGCGGCTCCACGCCCTCGAGTCCCTGTGCGAGAGGCTCGCCGCGGAGGGCCGCTTCGGGGAGGCGATCGAGGCCGGCACCGCGGCGGTCGCTGTCGAGCCCCTGCGCGAGAGCGCCCATCGCGCGCTGATCAGGGCCCACGTCGCCGAGGGGAACCCGGGCGAGGCCCTTCGCGAGTACCGGCTCTACTCACGGCTCCTCAGGGACCAGCTCGGGCTCGAGCCGTCTCCGCTCATCTCGCGCCTCGTGCCAGCGCTCGGGATCGAGTGACGCCGTGGTGATGCTGCGGCTGCGAAGCTCGGCCGATGGACGACGAGCGGAGCCGAGCATGTGTCCTGCGCGTCTGGACGCATGCGGGCGACGATCGGGTGAGCGGTCGCCTGATGTGGACGGACGCCCCCACGGACGGCCGCGACGTCGAGGTTGCGACGAGCGGCGTCGCACGCGGCGTCGAGCCGTTGCTCGAGCTGGTGCGCGACTGGATCGAGGAGCGGAGCGGCTAGCCGACCGCGCCCGCCTCAGAAGAAGTCGTCCGCGGTGTCCGAGACGTCGATGTCGCGGCCCTCGTACGGAGGCGGGAGCGTGCCCGGCGAGGCCCACTGCGTCGCGTCGGCGTGATCGGTCGGCTTGTCGCCGAACCCGCACTCCGACGAGCAGAGGTGGGGCCTGCCGGTGTAGTGGGCGGTCCAGATCCGAACGTCGGCCGGGTGGAGCCCGGCGGCTTCGAGCGACTGCTTGACCGCCGGCCAGCTCGACACGGAGAAGTAGACCACCGGGCGGTGGACGCCCGCCGCGATCCGCCCCTTGGCCCACGGCCCCACCTCCGAGTAGGGCATGTCGCCCGCCTCGAAGTCGCCGGCGTCTCCGATCCCCTCGCCGCTCACATCGTCTTCATCTCGAGTCCTCTCCCCTGATACCCAAACTTGGTGTTGCGGTCAACGCGTCCAGAGTAAGCTCGCGCCACCGTGATCGCGGACCTCCACTGCCACTACCCGATGCACGTGATGATGGAGGAGCCGCGGGACAGGATCGGGCACATGACCCGCGTGCGCGGTCGCCCGCTCGGCGACAGGGTCCGCGCGATCGTGCTGCGCGCGGCGAGCGCCCTGCTCAGCGACCGCGACCTGTGGTCCGGAGAGCGCGTCAACCTGGAGCTCCTCCAGCGGGGGAGGGTGAGGCTGGTCTGGTCGGTCCTCCACTCGCCGTTCAACGAGATCGACCTCTCGCGCCCGTATGGCGCGCCGCCGGAGAGCGACTACTTCCGGAGGCTGCTCGACCAGCTCGAGCGGGTGGAGAGCCACCTCGCCACGTTCGACGACTCGGTGGCGACGATCGTGTCCGACGCGGACGCGCTGGACCGAGCCCTCGTCGACGACGGCCCGATCGCATTCGTCCACGTCCTCGAGGGCGGGGTCGACCTCGGGGCCACCCCCGACGAGATCGAGCGCAACGTCGCCACGCTGAGGCGGCGCGGCGTCGCGTACGTGACGCTCGCGCACCTCTTCTACCGGCGGGTCGCGACGAACGCGCACGCCATCCCGTTCCTTCCCGAGCGCGTCTACGACTGGGTGTTCCGCCAGCCCGAGGGCGAGGGGCTCACGGAGCTCGGCCGCGCGGCCGTGGAGGCCATGGGGCGGAACCGCATCCTCGTGGACCTCGCGCACATGCGCGGGGACGCGATCGAGGAGACGTTCGAGGTCCTCGACCGCGTCGCCCCCGACATGCCGATCGTCAACTCTCACGCCGGCTACCGCTTCGGGGAGCAGGAGTACATGCTCGACGCCCCGACGGTCGAGCGGATCGCGAGGCGGCGGGGGATGGTCGGGCTGATCCTTGCGCAGCACCAGCTCAACGACGGGATCAGGAAGAAGGAGACCGAGACCTTCGAGGAGTCCTTCGAGGTGCTCCGCAGGCACGTCGACAAGCTGCACGAGATCACGGGCAGCCACGAGTACGTGGGGATCGGCAGCGACTTCGACGGCTTCATCAAGCCGACGATGGGCGGGATCGAGAGCATGTCCGACATGGCGAAGCTCGAAGACGCGCTGACGAGGCACTACGGGGCTGCCGACGCCGAGCTGATCGCCTCGGGGAACGCCCGTCGCGTGCTCCGCGAGCTCTGGCGGAGCTGACGCTCGGCCTCTTGACAGCGACGGGAGGCGCGCTTAGGGTCGGGTGACCGCGCAGGACGCGCACGCTCCGTGGGCAAGGACGCGTCGGACCTCTGGCCGGGCCGGCCGCTCACGCAAATCTCGACTCGCAAAGGTGGGGGATCGCTCGTGCTCCATGGGGATGGCAGTCGCGCATGGCTGCGCTCGAGGCTCCTCTACGTCGTGGCCGGCCTCGTCGCCGCGGCGGCGGCCGCGACGCCGGTCATAGCCACCGGCGACCAGAGCGACTCGGGAGCCCCGTTCGGCCCCTCGTCGAGCGACCCGGCCGCGCAGGCGGCGCTGCGCCAGGCGGAGGACCGCGAGCAGCGCGAGCGGTCCCGGCTCGCGAGCCCCGGCGCCCGCCACGCGCGGCAGGTCTCGCGCACCGCGTTCCGCGGGGCCTCGCGCGACGACGCCCTCGCGATCGCGCGCTCGCACCATCCGGACTTCGTGGAGCAGCCGCTCTGGCGCGGCCCGCGCCTGCGCGACGGCGAGCGGATCAGGGACTACGTCGGAGAGTTCTCCGCGCTGGTCGACCGGCCGAGCGGGCCGGACATCCTGCTCGAGTCCACCGCGCCGCTGGCGACCCCGGACGGGGACCCCGTCGACACGACGCTGGTCCCCCACGGCGCCGACCTCGTCCCGACCAACGCGCCGGGGCGGACCGCGATCGCACGCGACGCGCGGCGCGGAGTGCGGCTGGGCGCCTCGGGCGTCGGGCTCCACGTGCCGGGCACCGGCACGGACTCGACGGCCGCGGTGAGCGGCGACAAGGCGTTCTTCGCCGACGTGGGCAGCGGGCCCGACACCGACCTCCTGGTCGCACCCGCGCCGCAGGGGGTGGAGCTCGCGTTCCAGCTTCGATCGGCCGACAGCCCGGCCGACCCGACCCTCGCGCTCGACCTCCCGGCGGGCGCCGAGCTGCGCGTCCACACGCAGACGCCGCCGTTCGCCGAGGGCCGGGCGGGCGCGGCCGAGGTGGTCGGCGGCGGCCGCACCCTCGCGACCGTGGCCCCGCCGGTGGCCGTCGACGCCGACGGCCAGCCGGTCGCCGCCTCGTACGAGGCCCGCGGCAACGACCTCGTCGTGCACGTCGACCACCGCGGCAGGGACGTGCGCTACCCGATCCTGGTCGACCCGTACGTCGTCGAGAACTTCGTCGGGACCGACTTCAAGGACGCGAACAACCCCGGCACCAAGTGGACCTACGGCGAGACGATCGCGCCGTTCGGCGGCTCGCAGGGCGGCGCCGCCCCGGTCACCGGCACCGGTCTGAACCTCGAGATGTACCAGGGCTCGTACTACGCGGCGACGCAGTGGGCGCAGTGGATCTGGGCACCTCCGGCCAACAGCCGGATCGTCCGCGTCGACTTCGTCCACGTGGCGCACGACTTCAACTCGAGCAACGTGCAGCTCGGGATCGTCGGCTGCTGCTACGTGTGGCAGGGCGACCCCACCCCCGCCGACGGGCGCAGCAACACGCCGTACACGATCACCGGCGCCCAGACCGACACCTACCGCACGATCTGCACCGACGCGGTGAACCCGTGCGCGACCGGCGGCGCCTCCGACGGCAACGTCGCGGTGTTCCGCTTCCTGAGCACCGGCGGCGGCAACCCGCGCGCTCGCTCCAACTACGCGGCGGTCGGGCAGGCGCAGATGTCGGTCTGGGAGAACCACCCGCCGAGCGTCACCGGCATCACGGTGGCCCCGCCGACGAGTTGGGTCGACTCCGGGACCCACACGTTCCGGGCGAACGCCACCGACGACGGCCTGGGCCTCAAGTCGATGAGCTTCCAGCGTCCGTCGATCTCGAGCCCGCCGACGGTCACGACCGCCGAGTCGAACGCGAGCTGCAACGGCGACCGCCGCTCGGCCTGCCCGCTCAGCGCGAGCTTCCCCGCCAACGGCACGTCGTACTCGTACTCGTACTCCGACCTGCCGGAGGGCGACAACAAGCTCGGGCTGCGCGCGATCGACTTCATCGGCAACCCGAGCTCGGGCCAGTGGCCGAACGGCACCTGGGACGACTACTCCTGGCACGTCAAGGCCGACCACTCGGCGCCGGTCATCACCGGCCTGAGCGGCCCGCTGTACGACGACCGCAACCAGGCCGACGAGCTCGGCAACGTCAACACCGGCGCGATCTCGGCCGACGAGACGGTGACCGTCGCGGCCAACGACGGCTCGACGGCCGCGCCGCGCTCCGGCGTCGCGAGCGTCGAGATGCGGGTCGACGGCGCACTCCGGCACCCGGAGGACCGCGTGAACCTGTCCTGCACGGCCAGCGGCTGCCCGTACAGCGCCGGGAGCCCCACGTTCACCTTCCACCCGTCCGAGTACGACAACGGCACGCACACGATCACGATCCTCGTCCGCGACAAGATCGCGGACCCGAACTGGGGCACGACCGGAGCGCACACCACGATCAGCCAGTTCGACGTGAACGTGGACAACGACGACCCCGATCCGGGGACGTTCGCCAGCCTGGACGGCGGCTCTCCCAGCACGGCCTCCGACCTCACCCCGGCCCAGGACTCCCAGGCGCGGTCGGTGGTGGCCGCGAACGCGTCCAACCCGGCCGCCGACCTGAACCACGTGATCGGGCTCTGGGGCTACACCCTCACCGAGGTGGGTCAGCTCCAGACCGGCCCGGCCCAGACGAGCGGCGCGAGCGCCGTCGTCGGAGCGGTCGTGACGCTGTCGCTGACGGCTCCGCACGACGTCGACACCCAGGTCCCGGCGTACTCCGTCCCCTGGCCCGGCACGGACGACCCGATCCCGTACCGCGCCCAGTTCGCGGGCCCGGCGGTCGCCGACCTGTCGGTCCAGGTCGACTTCGCGACGGGCTCGGTGATCGACATCCGCCCCGGCGTCGACTCGACGGCGAGCAAGTTCGATCCGGTGGCGGGCTCGCCGCCGTTGCCCCCGCAGCCGGTGAACCCTGACAGTTGAACCCACGAGCGACTAGGACACGAGCAATGATCCGCATGACGGTCTCGAAGGTCAGGGCGTGGAGCGCCGCGCTCTTGCTGGTCGCCCTCGCGCTGCCGGCGGCGGCGTGGCCGGCCGATCCCCATCCCGGCAACGGCCACCGGCCGATTCTCCCCGACGGCACCCCCGCCCCCGTCCACTTCATCCAGCACGGCGGCTCGATGGCGTCGAGCTTCTTCAACTACGACGGCCCGTGGTACCCGGCGACCGATCGGAACGCCCACGGCTCAAAGGACCCCAACAAGCGCGACTGGCCGATCACCGTGATCTTCTGGCACGAGGCCTCGAAGAGCCGGATCAGGGCGGCGCTCGGCAAGTCCGGCCCGCTCGCCTCGGCCGGGTTCCGGATGAACTCCGGCGCGAGGGTCTTCGGGCCGTACAAGTTCGTCAACCAGCAGAACGGCGAGATCACGAAGGGCTACGACTCCGACCAGGGCATGAAGAACGACTGCAACGAGGTCGGCACCAACATCCACGTGCGGCTGTACTCGGCGGACCAGCACCGGCTGTACGACCCGAGCCAGAACGGCTGGGGCCACTACGTCGTCGCGTCGACCCACCTCGACCACGGCGAGCACGACTACCCGAAGAACACGCCGGGTCGTCCCGATCCGGAGCTCTGCGAGGCCGCGGACCCGTGGGAGGGCCGCTCGGAGGACGCCGCCAAGCGGCTCGTCAACAAGATCCAGACGGTCAAGACCGCGCAGGGCTCGTCGAACGCCACGTTCGGCACGATCGAGCCGAACGTGGCGAACCTCGACAACTACCTGGGCAACCTCGGCAGGCAGCACTGGGAGAAGAAGAACACCCACAGGTGGCAGAGCGACGGCTACGCGACCAAGGTCGAGGTCCTGCCCTAGCGGCGTGCGCGGTATAACGCCGCCGTGCCGGTAGCGATCGACCAGCCCGGCCTGCACGACCTGGCCAGGCTCGGTCACCCGGCGGCGATCGTGCTCGACGAGCGCCATCGGACCAGCCCGCCGATCCCGTTCGCGATCACGCCCGGCGGCCACCGCCGTTACCCGTTCGCGCGCGTCCGGCTGCGCGCCCGGGTCCGCATCGCGGGGTCGACCACCGGCGGGGCGGGCTACCTCGAGGTGCTGACCGGGCACGGCTCGTCCGCGTCGCCCGAGTTCGTCGCGTCGCGCAGGGGCGGGCGGCTGCGGATCGAGTGGAGCACCGTCGACGTCAACGGCGAGCGGGTCCACCGCGCCCGCGGCCGGTCGATCGACGTCGACTTCACGAACTACGTGCTGTTCGACGACGCCGGCGCCGGCCGGCACAGCCTGCGCTTCAAGCTCACGAGGCTGCCCGGCTTCCACTTCGAGCGGGTGACGATCAGCCCGACCAGCGGGATCGAGCTGACCAGCGCGTCCCCCTACCCGCTCACCGCCTCCGCGCGCTCGGTCGACCCGCGCGATCCGGTCGCCGGACGGCCCACGACGCTGGAGGTCCGCGTCCACAACCGCGGCGACCGGCCGGCGCGGCGGGTGGTGGTCGCCCTCCAGCCCGACCGCGGCATACGGCTCGTGGGCGCGATCGGGTCGAGCCACTGGCCGGACGTCGCACCGGGCCGCACGGTGACGAGGCGGGTCCGGGCGATCCCCCTCACGCCCGGCGAGCACCGGATGGAGGTGTCCGCCGCGAGCAGCGTCGGCTCCTCCGCCGGGACCCTGGTGGTCGAGGCCCGCGCAGCCGCCGGGGACTCCGGCGGGGGCGTGCCCGCCGCCGTCTGGTGGGCCGCGGGCGGCCTGCTGGTCGCCGGCGGCGCGGCGGTGCTGCTCCGGCGGCGGTCGGGGCGTCCCGCGCCGCCCGCCTGAAGCGCCCTCGGCTCAGCCCCCGAGCCGCCCGCCCACGAACTGGGTCACGCCGGTGACCCGCTGCTGGATCGCCGTGTAGCCGCGCTCCTCGAGCGCCGCGATCACCTCGCCCTGCTCGAACACGCGCATCCCGCTGCGGCGGCCGGCCAGGCCGGTCCAGAGCCGCACGACCCCGGTCCGGCCGTGCGCGGAGGTGAAGATCGCGATCCGGCCGCCGGGCGTGAGCACGGCCGTCATGCGGTCGAGCGCGGCCATCGGGTCCGCGAACAGGTGCAGCGCCGCGAAGCAGCAGACGCCGTCGAAGCTCGAGTCGCGGAACGGGAGCGCGGCGGCGTCGCCTCGCACGTAGGCGACGCGGTCGAGCAGGTCGGCCTCGCGCGTGTCGACGACCGCGCGCGCGAGCATCGTCTCGGACACGTCGATCCCGACCACGAGGCCGTCGCGGCCCACCGTGCGGGCGAAGTCGCGCGTGAAGTTGCCGGTGCCGCAGGCTACGTCGAGCACGCCGTCGCCCGGGCTCAGGCCGAGCATCAGACGGGCGATCCGGTGCTCCTCGGGCATCCCGGGCCCGAAGACGCCCTTGGCGACGCGGCCGAGGGCCGGCCGCCACCAGCGCTCGTAGATGCTCGGCACGAGCCGGCCGACCATCAGGTCCTGGGCGGTGCCGGTCGACTCCGGCGGCGCCGGGCCGAGCAGGTCGAGATAGCCCTCCGGCCGCAGGCGCCCCTCGGTGCGGACGTCGGGGTCGAGCAGCGGCAGCGCGCGGTCGAGGGCCGGCGGCAGGCGCGTGAAGACGCGCGTCACGGCTACGGGTGGCCGCGCCGCCCGGCCGGCTCGACCGGCGGCGGCCCGCCCGCGGGCTCGCCGGCGTCGCCCGGACGCCGGACGCTCGGCAGCTCCCGCTCGCCCTCGACGGCGGGCCCGCGCCGCTCGCCCTCGAACGCGATCCGCTCGAGCCGCTCGACGTGACGCTCGCCCTCGACCCTGGCGGGGTGGCCGTCGGGGAGCCCGGCGATCAGGTTCCTGATGCGGTTGCGAATCTGGAGCGCGAAGTGCGGCGTCGAGGGGCCGACGAGCGCGCGGACGTCCTCCACGGTCGGCTCGCGCCCAAGGCGCCCGGGGTCCTCGAACTCGCTCACGGCCGGAACGCTACCGGGCCGGCGCGCGCGCATCGGCCGCCCGGCGCCCCGGCGGCGGCGCCGCGGGGCGCTCAGATCCCGCTGTCCGGCCCCTTGTCGGCCGGCACGAGCTCGAGCAGCTCGTCCACCCGCGCCTGCATCTCGGTGGAGAGCGCGTCGCGGTTCCCGAGGATCCACGCCCGGTTGTAGACGCCGGAGCTCGGGTCGTCGTTCTCGAAGCCGGGCTGGAGGTCGGTGAGGTAGCCGTCGAGCGCGGGCGGCAGGGCGTCGGCGCGGTCGGTCACGAGCAGCGGCGCGTACACCCCGTTCGTGCCGAGCGCCGCGGCCGCGGCGGCGTCGAGCGGCCGCGAGGTGTTGGCGATCGTGTAGGGCCGCCCGGGGAGCCGCGCCCCCCAGCCGAACCCGCCGGAGCTGAACAGCGTGAACTCGACTGCGCTCTCGACCGGGTTCTTCGCGTCCTTGCCGATGCGCGTGACCTTCCGGGCGAGCGGCTTCAGCTGCGCCTCGACCGCCGGCGAGATCGCGCTCGGCGGCCCCAGCAGGTAGACGTTCGGCTTCTCGTGCCGCGCCAGGGCCTGCTTGGTCGGCTCGGGGATCGAGCCGCGCTTCACGAACAGGACCGGGTCGCCGGACCGCGCCGCCCAGGCGGCGGCCGGCATCGCGTACGCAGCGTCCTCGCCGGACGCGACCATCACGTCGCGCGTGGGCTTCCCGGCGGCCGTGGTCTGGAAGCGGTCGACGGCCGCGGCGATCGCGTACGGGTCTCCGCCGCCGCCGATCGCGCCGCTCTTGTAGCCGCCGGGCGCGGGCGGGCGGTCGCCGACGAGCAGCACCTGCACGCCCTTCGCGAGCGCCTGGCCGCGCGGCTTCAGCCGGTCGAGCGTGGCCTTCGTGACCTCCGGCAGGTCCTCGCCGTCGCTCAGCAGGATCGGCGCGTGCAGCGGCGCGCCGGCGAGCACGCCGGCCGCGACGCCGGCCTGCCACTGGTCGCCGTCGACGAGGGTCACCGCCGCGGGCCGGGTTCCCAGCGAGGTGGCGGGGAACAGCGCGCTGGCGACGCCGGCGGCGTCCGCGGTCGGGTCGGTGCCCGCCACGCGCGTGGTGTCGCGGGTGGCGGTGGTCGGGAAGCCGAGCGCCGCCACGCCGGACTTGTCGCTCGAGCTGACGCCCTCGCCGGCGCGCTGGGCGGGGTCGCCGCCGGAGTCCTCCGACTTGAGCGAGCAGCCCGAGAGCGCGAGGGCCGCCAGGGCGGCGGCCGCGAGGAGGGTCAGCCGGGGCACGCCGCCACGATACCGAGCGGAGCCGCGCGCGCTACCCTCATCCCTGTTAGATTGACTGGTCAGTCAACCAGGGTCGAGTCGTAGAGAACGGAGGCCTGCGCAGTGGAATTTCGCCTGAGCGACGAGCAGCTGGAGTGGCGCGACTACTGCCACCGCTTCGCGGCGGAGGTCATCCGGCCGGTCGCGGACAAGCACGACCGCGAGCAGAGCGTCCCGTGGGACGCGATCCGCGAGGCGCGCAAGTGGAAGATGTCCGGACTCGACTACATCCAGAAGATGGCCTCCGACCCCGACGGGCTGTTCGGGGCCATCTACGCCGAGGAGCTCCACTGGGGCTGCGCCGGCATCGCGCTCGCGATCTCGGCCTCGTCGCTCGCCGCGGCCGGCGTCGCGGCGGCGGGCACCCCCGAGCAGATCGCCAAGTGGGTCCCCGAGATCTACGGGGTCGACGAGGACGACGTCAAGCTCGGCGCCTACGCCGTCACCGAGGCCGGCGCGGGGTCGGACGTCAAGTCGCTCCGCACGACCGCCAAGCTCGACGGCGACGAGTGGGTCCTGAACGGCACCAAGGTCTTCATCTCGAACGGCGGGATCGCCGACGTGACGGTCGTCGTCGCCACGGTCGACCCGGAGGTCGGCCACCGCGGCCAGGCGTCGTTCGTCGTGCCCAAGGACACGCCCGGGCTCTCCCAGGGCAAGAAGGAGGACAAGCTCGGGATCCGCGCGTCGCAGACCGCGGAGGTCGTGCTCGAGGACTGCCGCGTGCCGATGGAGAACCTCCTCGGCGGCTACGAGAAGCTCCAGAAGAAGCTCGAGCGCGCGCGCTCCGGCCAGTCGACCGGCCGCCAGTCGGGCGCCCTCGCCACCTTCGAGATGACCCGCCCGCTCGTCGGCGCCTCGGCGCTCGGCATCGCGCGCGCGGCGTACGAGTGGACGCTCGACTACCTCGAGGACAAGTCCGACGAGGGCGGGCCGCTGATGGAGCAGCAGCGGGTCCAGCAGGTCCTCGCCGACGTGGCGACCGAGATCGAGGCCGCGCGCCTGCTCGTCTACCGGGCGGCGTGGATGGGCCGGTCCGGCATCCCGATGACCGGCGGCCAGGGCTCGATGTCGAAGCTGAAGGCGGGCGACGTGACGATGTGGGCGGTCCCGACGCTGATGGACCTGGTCGGCCCGTACGCGCAGACGACCGAGTGCCCGCTCGAGAAGTGGTTCCGCGACGCCAAGATCTACCAGATCTTCGAGGGCACGGCCCAGGTCCAGCGGCTGGTCGTCTCGCGCATGCAGCGCGAGGTGCACCGGCAGGAGCGGGCGGGCTCCTCGGAGGTCGTGGAGCAGCCGCCGGGGGCCCCGCCGGGCAGCCCGGTCGGCGAGGCGGCCGAGGCCGTGAAGTCCGGGGCCGAGGCCGCTCAGGCGGCCGCGTAGCCGGCGGCGGCGCCCGCCGCGTCACAATCGTGCGGTGATCTCGGTCGATCCCGCCGGCCTCGCCGTCGTGGCGGTCCTCACGGCCGCCTACGTGCGAGCCGTGCGAGTCCTCGGCCGGCGCGGGTTTCGCGTGCCGCGCGCGCAGCAGGCCACGTGGCACGCCGGCGTCGGGCTGGTCGCGATCGGGCTCCTCGGCCCGCTCGACTCGCTCGGCGAGGACCTGCTCAGCGCCCACATGGGGCAGCACCTGCTGATCGCCGACCTCTCGGCCCCGCTGCTCCTCGCGGGCATGCGCTCGCCGGTCCTGTTCTTCATGCTGCCGCCGCGCCTCTTGGCGGCGCTGGCCCGCCAGCGCCGCCTGCGCGCCGCCTCGCGCGTCCTGCGACGCCCGCTGGTGGCCCTGCCGGTCTACCTGGGCGTGCTCTACCTCTGGCACCTCGGGTTCGCGTTCGAGGGCGCGCTCCGGAACGGCGCCGTCCACGCGCTCCAGCACGAGTCGTTCCTGGCCGCCGGCCTGCTCGTCTGGTGGCCGGCCCTCGAGCCGAACCGCCGCCGCCTGCGCGGCGAGCTCTGGAAGGCCGGCTACGTGCTCGGCATGCGGGTCGGCGCGATGTTCGTCGGCACCGCGCTGCTCATCCTCCGCTCGCCCGCCTACGACTGGTACGAGCAGCGCGGCGGGTCGCACGGCCTGACCCCGCTAGCGGACCAGCAGATCGCGGGCGCGACGATGATGAGCGTCGACGTCCTCGTGATGATCGCAGCGCTCGCGTTCTTCTTCTGGCGCGCGGCCGAGGACCACGACCGGTCCGAGCGCGAGCGGTCTCGGCCGACGGCGGTCACCGCCGGGTAGTCTTCGGCGCCTCAGTCTTCTTGGAGGCCCACGGAACGAAGGAGGAGGCATGCCAGGCCTCGCCGGTCGCATGTCCACCGTCATAAAGGCGAAGATCTCGAAGCTGCTCGACCGTGCCGAGGACCCGGGTGAGACGCTCGACTACGGCTACCAGAAGCAGGTCGAGCTGCTCCAGAACGTGAAGAAGGGGATCGCGGACGTCGTCACGTCCAAGAAGCGGCTCCAGATGCAGTCGAAGAAGCTCGAGGAGTCCGTCGTCAAGCTCGACACCCAGGCGCGCCAGGCGCTCGCCGCCGGCCGCGAGGACCTCGCCCGGATGGCGCTCGAGCGGAAGACCCTCGCGCAGACCGAGCTCCAGTCGCTGGACGGTCAGATCAAGGAGCTCGAGACCCAGCAGGAGCAGCTGATCGCCAACGAGCGGAAGCTGAAGACCAAGATCGAGACCTTCCGCACCAAGAAGGAGGTCATCAAGGCCCAGTACTCGGCCGCCGAGGCGCAGGTGCGGATCTCCGAGGCCGCGAACGGCGTGGGCGAGCAGATGGCCGACCTCGGCCTCGCGATCCAGCGCGCCGAGGACAAGACCGAGGACATGCGCGCGCGGGCCTCCGCCGTCGAGGAGCTGGAGAAGGCGGGCGCGTTCGACGACATCACCCAGCTCGGCTCGGGCCCGAGCGACATCGACCGCGAGCTGGCCTCGCTGACCGCCGGCCAGCAGGTCGACGACGAGCTGGCCAAGATGAAGGCCGAGGTCGGGCCCGGCGGCGGCGAGCCGCAGGCGCTCGGCCAGGGCGAGGGAGGGTCCCAGTGATCGTTCGCATCGCGGCCGAGGGCCAGTACGAGCTGCCGGACGACGTCGCGGCGAAGCTCAACGAGCTCGACAACGAGGCGGTTGCGGCCGTCGAGGCGGGCGACGAGCCGCGCTTCCACGAGCTGTTCGACCGGATGATCGGCCTCGTCGAGAGCGACGGGTCGCCGGTCCCGGACGAGGAGCTGGTCGAGTCGCAGGTGATCATCCCGCCGCGCGACCTCAGCTTCGACGAGGCCCGGAACGAGTTCACCGGCGACGGCCTGATCCCGGACTAGAGCGGCATCGCAGAGCCGTCTGCAAGCGCCTTCCCGGGCGAGGTTTAGCCGCGTCCCGCTCCGAAAACGCTGGAGGTAATGGGACGTAACCCCTCATATCGCCAGACCAGGACGGAGACCCAGCACGGCACCCGGCAGCGGGCGCACGCCCGCGCCGCGGAGCGCCCCCACGGAACCCGCCCCCGCGGAAACGGGGAGCGGGACCGCGGCGAGGTGGAGCGGAGCGAGCGCAAGCTCCTCTCGGTGCTCGGGCACTAGCGGCTTACCCGGCCGGCGCTCCCCCCGCCGGCCGTTCGGCGCTGCCGGCGCCGGTACGCGAGCGCCCCTCGCGGCCGGCGCCCGGCGCCGGAGCACGCCGGCGCAGCATCGGCCGCGGCGTCCGCGGCGCGGCCCGGACCGCCTAGAGCGGGATCTCCCAGAGCGGGTACCAGCGCTCGAGCTCCGGCTCGATCGGCAGCTCACCGCCGACCTTCGCCCGCAGGCGGAGCTCGTACTCGTTGTCGCGACGCCTCTCGCCGTCGGCCGGCACGAACGGGTAGAACGAGCCGCGCTTGAAGTTGTAGATGAAGTAGAGCGGCCTGCCGGCGTCCTCGAACGCGAACACCGCCGCCAGGAGGCGGTCGCCGTAGCCGCCGGCCTCGAGCTGGCTCGAGACGACGTTGACCGAGACGACCAGGTCCTCGAACTCGTCGTCGCGCAGGATCATCCAGCGGTAGCCGAACTGGTCGTCGGACGTCGCGACCTCGGTGCCGGTGTCCTCCGCCGAGCCGCGCAGGAGCGTCTCGACCTCCTCGACGATCGAGCCGAAGGCCGTCGTCGCGATCGGCTGGAAGACGATCCCGGCGGCCGGGCGGTGCCTCAGGCCGTGCTCCATCTCGAGCGCGACGTGGGCGGTCGTCATCGCGAACAGCCGGTCCGGCGCCGGCGACTTCAGCTTGCGGCGCCCGCCCAGGAGCGCGTCGAGGAAGCCCACCGCCCGAGCCGGTCCCGCTAGCGGGCGACCGGGGCGGCCTGGAGCTGCGCCTCGAGCCGCTGGAGCGCCTCGATCCGCTTCTCCATCGGCGGGTGGGTCGAGAAGAGGTTCGCCACGGTGCTCTTCACGCTGGTCGGCACGATGAAGAAGGCGTTCATCCGGCTGACCTCGCGGAGGTCGTGCTCGGGCACCCGCTGCATGGCGCCCGAGATCCGCATGAGCGCCGACGAGAGCGCGCTCGGGCGGCCGGTGACGAGGGCGGCGGTGCGGTCGGCCGTGAACTCGCGGTAGCGCGAGAGGGCGAGCATCAGGAAGAACGACACGATGTAGACCACGAACGAGACGAGCAGCACGGCCAGGAAGCCGGGCCCGTCCTCGTCGTCGCCTCCGCCGAAGCCGCCGAAGAAGAAGCCGAACTGGGTGATCATCGACGCGACCGAGGCGAAGAAGCTCGCGACGGTCATGATCAGCACGTCGCGGTTCTTCACGTGCGCGAGCTCGTGGGCCATGACGCCCTCCAGCTCGTGCGGCTCGAGGGTCTCCATGATCCCGGTCGTCGCGCAGACCACCGCCGACTTCTGCGAGCGGCCCATGGCGAAGGCGTTCGGCACCGGCGTGTCCGCCACCGCGACCCGCGGCTTGGGAAGGTCGGCCTGGATGCAGAGCCGCTCGATCATCGCGTGGAGCCCCGGGGCCTCCTCCGGGGCGACCTCCCTCGCGCCCGCCGCGCGGAGGGCGAGCTTGTCGGAGAGGAAGAACTGGGCCAGCAGGAGGCCGGCGATGACGACGACCATGATCCCCACGCCCGCGCCGGCCGCGAACAGCACCGCGACGAAGAAGACGTAGAGCAGGCCGAGGAGGAACATCGTGGCGAGCATCCGGGCCTGGAGGCCGGTGTCGCGGCCGAACGAGGTGCGGGTGCGAGCCATGGGGTGATCTTAGATCAGCGCCTGAGCGGAGTCTAAAGACGCGACCCTCGACCAGCCTCGACCTGGAGCTTCGGTCGAGATTCAGGTCTCTGCTACTCTCCCGCGGCGCCCGGCGGTGCAAAAGTCCTGCATAACGGCGGTAAACGCAGGACCACGGCGCCAGGCGCGCCACTCTCATGAGAAGGCGGTTCTGGGTCTACATAACCCTCGCCCTCGCGGCGTACTTCGTGCTGCCCCTGCCCGGGCTCTCGAAGGCTCCCCTCGGGGAGCGGATCCAGGACGCGCGCCAGCGCGTCGAGCGCAAGCGCGAGAAGGAGGGGGTCCTGTCCACCGAGATCTCGCGCTACGGCACGCGGATCCGCAGCCTCCAGGGCGACATCCGCTCCACGGCCCGGCGTCAGGCTCGCCTCGAGACCGAGGTGAACGAGAAGCGCGCCGAGCTCCAGGGGATCCGCGACCGCCTCGAGCGCGCCCGCAGCCGGCTCGCCGCCCTGCGCGAGCGGCTGGTCCAGTCGCAGCGGATCCTGGCCGAGCGGCTCGTCGCCATCTACAAGGACGGCGACCCGGACGTGCTGAGCGTGATCCTCGACTCCACGAGCTTCGGCGACTTCCTCGACCGCACCGAGTACCTGTCGCGGATCGCCGACCAGGACCACAAGGTCATCACGCGCGTGAGGACGGTGAAGGCCGAGGTGACCGACCTGACCGAGCGGCTCGGCGTGCTCGAGGGCCAGGCGGAGACGGCGCGGAACGCGATCCTCTCGAAGCGCAACGAGGTCGCGGCGGTGAAGAACCGAATCGTCGGCCGCCGCGACGAGCTCGCGAGCGCGCGCGACGGCCGCGCGTCGATCCTCGCCCGGGTCCGCACGAGCCGCCACCACGCCGAGGAGGACCTGGCGTCGCTCGAGCGGATCCAGGCCCGGGTGACCGCGCAGGTCCGCAGCGCGCAGGGGATCGCCACGCCGAGCGCCGGCCCGATCCGCCGCGGGTCGGGCCGGTTCATCTGGCCCGTGAACGGGCCGGTGGTCTCGCCGTTCGGGATGCGATGGGGCCGGCTCCACGCGGGCGTCGACATCGCCTCGCCGACCGGGACGCCGATCCGCGCGGCGGCCTCCGGTCGCGTGATCCTCATGGGGCCGACCGGCGGCTACGGCAACTACACCTGCGTCGGCCACGGCGGCGCGATCTCCACGTGCTACGCGCACCAGTCGCGCTACGGCACGTCGCAGGGCGCGAGCGTCAGCCAGGGCCAGGTGATCGGCTACGTGGGGTGCACGGGCCACTGCTTCGGGCCGCACCTCCACTTCGAGGTCCGCATCAACGGCTCGCCGGTCGACCCGCTCGGCTACCTGTAGCCGGCGGCGCCCGTCCAGGGCCGCCGCGCGCGCGGCGGCGCGGCTAGCCTGCCCGGCGTGCAGCCGGAGATCCACGTCGGCCCGCTCGAGCTGAAGACGTTCGGGATCTGCTTCGCGTTCGGCTTCCTCGCGGCGGGCGCGCTCGCGGCGCGGCGGCTCCGCGAGCTCGACCTGCCCGTCGACTGGGCTTACGAGATCGTGTTCGCCGCGCTGGCCGGCGGGTTCGTCGGGGCGCGCGTCGACTACGTCCTCGAGAACTGGGACAGCTCGTCGGACGACCTGCTCGGCGCCGCGTTCTCCGGGTCGGGGCTGGTCTGGCTCGGGGGCGTCGTCGGCGGCGCGATCGCGGTGGTCGCGTGGGCGTGGTGGCGCGGCTTCCCCGGCCTCGCCCTGCTCGACTTCACGGCGCCGCTCCTGGCGCTCGGCTATGCGATCGGGCGGATCGGCTGCCAGCTCTCGGGCGACGGGGACTACGGCGACGCGTCGGACCTGCCGTGGGCGATGGCCTACCCGGACGGGACCGAGCCGATCGACACGCCGGTCCACCCGACCCCGGTCTACGAGACGATCGCGATGGGCCTCGCCGCGCTCGTCCTCTGGCGCCTCCGCGA
Source organism: Thermoleophilaceae bacterium (assembly GCA_036389295.1). Classification (GTDB taxonomy): domain Bacteria; phylum Actinomycetota; class Thermoleophilia; order Solirubrobacterales; family Thermoleophilaceae; genus AC-37. The sequence continues at coordinate 77,059 of DASVQB010000051.1, forward strand.
CCGCCTCCGGCCGGGGCACGCGTTCGCGCTCTGGCTCGTGCTGGCGGGCCTCGAGCGGCTGCTGGTCGAGCTCGTGCGGCGAAACGACGGGGTCGTGGCGGGGCTCACCCTGCCGCAGCTCGCGAGCCTGGGGATGCTCGCGGTCGGCGCCGCCTGGCTCGCGCGGTCGCGCGGGCCCGCGCCCCGCGAGGCCTGAGGCGCGGCGCCGGCCCGGGCCCGGGCGCGCGCGGGTTCGGCCCGGGCCCCGGGCGCGCCGGCCCGGCCCGGCTCGGCGGCCCCGCGCGACGTCCGTCGATTCCCTCGCGGCCGGGCTAAAGGATCTCGCGCGCGTGCCGATAGAGAGCAGTGGCATGGGTGCGCACTCGAACAGGAACCTCCTCTCAGGGCTGCTCGTCGCGGCGGCCCTCGCCTTCATCCTCGTGGTCGGGCTGGCCGCTGCACCGCGCGCGTTCGAGTTCCGCACGAAGCCGGAGTCGTCGCGCCGGCAGACGACCCAGCGGGTCGTGAACGTGCCCGCCCCGACGCGGGACGTCGTGCACGTCGCCGGCGTCAGCCGGAGCTCGGACGAGACCGCCGCCCGTCTCGGGCGGACGGCTCCGAGGCCGCAGCGCGGCGACCGCGCCGGACGCGCCCGCACGGGCCGCGGCGACCGGTCCGGCTCGCCCCGCGGCCGCTCGCACGACCGAGGCGGCTCGCGCGTCGACGCCCCCGAGGGCCCGGGCAGCGGCGCCCCGCCGTCGCAGCCCTCGCCGCCGCCGACGGTCGAGGCTCCGCAGCAGGCCCCCGCGCCGTCCGACGAGGGCGCCGCGAGCGGCGGGCTGGAGGACGGCGTCGTGCGGCTGGCCGAGACGGTCCTGCCGCGCCGCGGCAGCGGGTTGCGCGACGGGGTCGAGGGCCCCGACGCCGCGGACGAGCCGTCCGTGGCGTCGGACGCGCACGCCCGCCGCAGCCGTCGCGCGGCGAATTCGCCCGATCCCTGATAGAGGCGGGCCATTTCGGGGAATAAGCGACTCAGCTACCCCGCGCGACCTTGAAGGTCAACTCCATCATCATCAGGTGCTTCGGCACCACAGGAGTGCTCCTCCTGCTCTCCCTCGTGATGCTCGCGATCGTGAGTGCGATCGTGGCGTTCGACCAGTGGCCGAAGGGCGCGGGGCTCAGCTCGGTGGAGCGCGTGGCCGTGGACCGGTCGGAGGCACGCGGCGTGGACACTGTCCTGGTGCGCGTACGGCGACGGGCCCCCGTGGTGCGGGGGGTCTTCCTCGTCCGCGCGCCGCAGTCCTCGTTCGCGACCGCCCGGGGCACGGCGGGCGCGCTCCCGGTCGCCGGTGGAGCGCGCGGCGGCCGGTCCGGCGGCGGCGGCTTGGGGCTGTTCGGCCCGCCGCCGCCGCCGGTTCCGAACCGTCCGCCCGGCGAGGGCGGCACCCCGCCCGGCCACCCCGTCGGCCCGACCGAGAACGGCGCGCCCGAGCCCGACAACGCGATCCGGCGTGCCGCCTGCGGCGCGCGCGAGGTCGTGGCGGCGGCGAGCCCCGACGCCGGCGGCGCGCTCCCCGCGTGCCAGTCCGGCCGCCGTCGCGGCGACGGCTCGCTGGCGCGGACGATCGACTCGCTGCCGCTCCCGGCCGACGTCTCGGTGGGCGTCGGCACCGCCGGCCTCGACCTGCAGGTCGACCTCAGCCGCTGACCGAGCGGTCCGCGCCGACCGACCGCTCCACGAACTTCAGCGAGACGGCCTGCAGCTCGCCGTCGTGCTGGATCGACCGGTGGTGCCCGCCGGGCATGACCAGCAGCCGCTTCGGCTCGCCGGCGGCCTCGAACAGCTCCTGGGAGATCGTGTAGGGGATCTGCTCGTCGGCCTGCGCGTGCAGGAGCAGGAGCGCGGTCCGCGGGGCCAGCGAGGCGACCGCCCGCTTCAGGTCGAGGCCCTCGAGCCACGGCTCGAGCCGCTCGCGGTCGGCCTCGAACTCGAACCGGTCCGACCGCAGCCCGCGCAGCAGGAAGTCCTCGGGCGCCGGGCAGATCGCGACGACCGCGTCCACGTCGCCGTCCGCCGCGGCGGCCTGGATCGCCATGAAGCCGCCCATGCTCGACCCGCGCAGCGCGAGCCGGGGCGCGCGCTCGCGCATCAGGGCGCACATGGCGAGCACGTCGTCGATCGCGCCCGGCCCGAACGCGCCCTCCGACCGGCCGTGGCCGCGCGCGTCGAACGCGACCGCCGCCATGTCGTGCGCGACCGCCGCGCGCGCGAAGTCGAAGTGGCTCTCCTTCGCCGAGCCGGCGCCGTGGTGGACGACGATCCCCGCGGTCGGCTCGCCGCGCGGCGCGAACAGCGCGTAGGCCAGCCCGTCGCGGGTCCCGATCTCGGGAGGCTGGGGGAGGGGGTGCTTCATACTCTCGCCGATTATGGCCTCGACCTTCAGGGTGGGGCTGCTGGGCCACGGCACGGTCGGGTCCGCGTTCCGCGAGCTGATCGAGGAGCGGGCTGACGCGATCGAGGCGGCCGTCGGCCTGCGGCCCGAGATCACCGGCGTGCTGACGCGCTCCCGGGGCGACTTCGACGACATCGTCGAGCGCAGCGACCTGGTCGTCGAGCTGATCGGCGGCGTCGAGCCCGCGCGCGACTACCTGCTGCGCGCGATGGCGGCCGGGCGGCACGTCGTCACCGCGAACAAGGCCGTCCTCTCGCAGCACGGCGAGGAGCTCTACGACGCCGCCCGCGCCGCCGGCGTCCAGCTCCGGTTCGAGGCGGCCGTGGGCGGCGTGGTCCCCGTGATCCGCGTCATCCACGAGACGCTCGCCGCGGCGCACGTCGAGCGGGTCCACGGGATCGTGAACGGCACCACGAACTTCATCCTCACCGAGATGTCGCGGACCGGGGCGTCGTACGCGGAGGCGCTGGCCGAGGCGCAGCGGCTCGGGTACGCGGAGGCCGACCCGACCGAGGACGTCAGCGGCCGCGACGCCGCGGCGAAGATGGCGATCATCGCGCGGCTCGCGTTCGGCGCGCCGGTTCGGCTCGACCAGGTGCCCTACGAGGGCATCGAGCGGATCACGAGCGACGACATCGCCTACGCGCAGGAGCTCGGGCTGTCGCTCAAGCTGCTCGGCAGCGTCGAGCGGCTCGACGGCGGGATCGCGGTGCGCGTGTACCCGGCGTTCCTCTACGGCGAGCACCCGCTCGCCGCGGTGAACGGCTCGTTCAACGCCGTGACGATCGAGTCGCCCGCGATCACGGAGATCACGCTGTCGGGGCCGGGGGCGGGCGGGTCCCAGACCGCCTCGGCCGTGCTCGGCGACGTGGTCTCGGCCATGATCCCGCCGCCGACCCTGCCAGCGCCGGCCGTCGAGCTGCCGCTGGTCGAGGACGTCGAGTCGGCGTTCTACCTGCACCTCGAGGTGGCGGACCGGCCCGGCGTGCTCGCCCAGATCGCCGAGCGGCTCGGGCTCCAGGGCGTGTCGGTCAAGTCGGTCGTCCAGAAGGGGCTCGGCGACGACGCCCGGCTCGAGATGGTCGTCCACCCGGTCCTCGAGTCGAAGTTCGAGGCGGCGGTCGGCCTGATCGCCGGGCTCGACTTCCTGCGCTCGCCGCCGCGGGTGATCCGGGTGATCGAGGAGGTCTTCTGAGGCTCTGGGACTACCGCGACCGGCTGCCCGTCGAGCCGCTCGTGACGCTGGACGAGGGCGGGACGCCGCTGATCCCCGCCCCGGAGCTGTCGCGGCGCACGGGGGCCGACGTGTGGCTCAAGCTGGAGGGCGCGAACCCGACCGGCTCGTTCAAGGACCGCGGGATGACCGTGGCGGTCTCGGCCGCGGTCGGGGAGGGGGCCGAGGCGGTGGTGTGCGCCTCGACCGGCAACACCGCGGCGAGCGCCGCCGCGTACGCGGCGCGGGCCGGCCTGCGGGGGGCCGTGATCGTGCCCGAGGGGAAGATCGCGACGGGCAAGCTGGCCCAGGCGCTGATGCACGGCGCGCGGGTGGTGGCGCTGCGCGGGAACTTCGACGAGGCCCTGCGGCTGGTCCGGGAGCTGGCCGACCGCAACCCGATCGCGCTCGTCAACTCGGTTAACCCGTACCGGATCGAGGGGCAGAAGACCGGCGCCTTCGAGGTCTGCGACCAGCTCGGCGAGGCGCCCGACGTGCTCTGCATCCCGGTCGGGAACGCGGGCAACGTGACGGCGTGGTGGAAGGGGTTCGTCGAGTACGGGGTGCGGCCCGCCCTGCACGGCTACCAGGCGGAGGGGGCCGCCCCGCTCGTGAGCGGCGCGCCGGTCGCGAGCCCCGAGACCGTGGCGTCCGCGATCCGGATCGGCAACCCGGCGCGGTGGGAGGACGCGATGGACGCGTTCACCTCGTCGCGCGGGGAGGTCCGGGCCGTGTCCGACGCGGAGATCCTCGACGCCTACTCGCTGCTCGGCGAGCGCGAGGGGGTGTTCTGCGAGCCGGCCTCGGCCGCCTCCGTCGCCGGGCTCCTCCGGTACGGGGCGTCCGGGCGGGTGGTCTGCGTGCTGACCGGGCACGGGCTGAAGGACCCCACGACCGCGCTCGCCCAGGCCGCGCCGGTGGTGCCGTGCGAGCCGCGGATCGAGGAGGTCGAGCGGGCGGTGCTCCCGTCGTGAGGCGGCGCCGGCGGGTGGTCGTGCCGGCCTCCTCGGCGAACCTCGGGCCGGGCTACGACGCGCTTGCCGCGGCCCTCGAGATCCACCTCGAGCTCGAGGTCGAGGAGATCGGCGGCGAGCTGTCGGTCCACGCCGACTCGCCCTCGGTCCCGCGCGACCGGTCGAACCTGTGCGTCCGCGCGTTCGAGCGGCTGCACCCGGCCGACGGGCTGTCGTTCCGGATCCGGTCGGAGATCCCGGTCTCGGCCGGGCTCGGGTCGAGCGCGGCGGCGATCGTCGCCGGGCTGATGGCCGCCGACCACATGTACGAGCTCGACGCCCCGGTGTTCGAGCTGGCCGCCGAGCTGGAGGGCCACCCGGACAACGTGGCGGCCGCGCTGCTGGGCGGGTTCGTGATCGTCGCCGACGGGCGGCCCGAGCGGTTCGACCCCGCGGCCGGGATCGAGGGCGTGCTCGCCATCCCGGCCTCGCCGGTCGCGACCGCCGACGCCCGCGCGGCGCTGCCCGCCGAGGTGCCGATCGGCGACGCGGTCCACAACGTCTCGCACGCGGCGCTCTTGGTGCTGGGGCTCGCGCGCGGCCCCGACCTGTCGCTGGTCGGCCGGGCGCTCTCCGACCGGATCCACCAGCCGCGGCGCGAGCGCCTCTACCCGCGGTCGATGGAGCTGGTCCGGGCGGCGGGCGATGTGGGCGCGATCGGGGCGACGGTCTCGGGAGCGGGCCCGGCGGTGCTGTTCTGGTGCCACTGGGAGCAGACCGGGACCGTGCTCGACAACGTCCGCCGCGCGGCCCCGGACTGCGACGTCCGCCGCGCCCAGTTCACCCCCGGCGGGGCGGACGTGCAGGCGCTCTGACGTTCAACCCCGCGGTCCCCCGGTCTCGGGCTGAGGTCCGTGGGAGCCGGGTGGCCGTGGCTTCGGGATCAGCAGCGTGATGCCGGGACCGCCGAGCTTCATGCCCTGCTCCACGATGCGGTCCAGGTTGAGGCCGTCGAAGTGCACGAACGTGAAGGTCCCCAGGCACTGGTCGGCTCCCGGCATCGCACGCGGGTCGTCGCAGGGCGGGCCCCCCGGGTTGCCGAACCGGAAGTAGCTGACGCTGCCGGTCGCGTGCGGGTCCACGCATGGGTCCTCGCCGGGCGCCGGCCTCGTGCGCGCCCTGCACACGGCCGCCCCCGCCTCTGCCGCGCGCTTGACGTCCGCATGCTTCACCTGGTCCTTGCAGTTGACCGCTTCGGGACCTTCCGGCAGCGGATCGGTGTGGGAGCGATCTGCGCAGCCCCTGAGTCGGTCGAGCAGGGACACGCATGTCGGTGAGCGCCAACCGCCGCGGTTGCACTCGTCGACGAGACGCGCCATCGACTGGCAGGTGTCCGCACCGGTGTCCCCCGACGGGCGCTGCAGTGGCCCGCGATGCGACGGCGGGACCCAGTGCGCCCGCGCCTCCTCCGTCCGGACTCGGTGCTCTTCGGCGACCTTCGTCCTCAGCTTTGCCGCCGCGAGCTCCAGGCGCGCCGCCTCTGCCTTGGCCTCGGCCGCCCTCGCCTCGGCCTCGGCGACCGCGACGGCGTCGCGCGCCGCTTTCGCCGCGTCCCTGGCGCGGCGATACTCCTTCTCCCGCTCCAGCTCCTTGTTGAACGCCGCGGTCGCGGCCTTGCGGGCCACCGTCGCGGCTTCGTTCAGGCCCTTCTCGCCGGGCGTCGGTGCGCCGGCTGCCTCCGCTCGAGGATCGCTCGAGGCGGCCTGGCAGGCGGGCGCGGCGACCTTCGGGTCGCCGGTGTCGATCGTCAGCCCCGTCCGCCCGCTTCCCGGTGCGGGCAGCCTGCCGTAGGAGCTGCGGCAGCTTCGCGTGGAGGCGGACAGCGGAAGCCCTTGAGCGTGCTGGTCGCGCACGCACGCCTCGAAGGTGCCGTCGGCGGCCAGCCGTCCGACGACCATGAAGGCGAAGCCCCCCTCGAGCGAGCGGAGCTCGGCCTCGCGGTCGGCCGTCGTGTCGTCGGCGTCGCCGGCGTCGTCGGCCGAGCACCCCGCGGCCGCGACGCAGGCGAATGCCAGGACGATCGCCAGCACCGCACCGAGCCGGCGTCCACCTGTCCGTCCCATCCTGCTCATCGCCTACTGCCGCGATCCGCTCAGAACATCGCGCCGGCCCAATTTCCCGCAGGCGGGCGCCGCCGTCAATCCCCGAAACGGGGCAGGGGCTACGCCGGGACGAGCTCGGCCCGCAGCTCCGCCACCCGGGCGCTCTCCTCGGCCATCCCGACCCGGTCCAGGACCTCGGCGGCCAGGGACAGGTAGTCGTCGCCCAGCTCCGGGCGGTAGTCGAGGATCGAGACGCCGCGCTCGGCGGACTCGGCGTAGCGGATCGACTGGCGGATCGGGCTGCCGAACACCTTCTCGCCGAAGCGCTCGCGGAGCTGGACCAGGGCCTCGCGCGAGTGGATGGTCCGGAGGTCGGCGATGTTCAGCACGACCCCGAGCCACTCGAGGTCCGGGTGCAGGTTCTCCTTCGCCAGCTCGATGATCTCGAGCGCCTGCTCGACGCCCTGGAGCGAGAAGTACTGGGCCTCGGTCGAGATCAGCGCGTAGTCGGCGGCGACGACCGCGTTCACTGTCAGGAGGCCGAGCGCCGGCGGGCAGTCGATCAGTACCACGTCGTGGCGGCGGCCGACCTCGCGGAGCGCCCGCCGCAGCGTCATCTCGCGGCCCATCTTGCCGCTCAGCACGAGCTCCGCCTCGGCCAGGCCGAGGTTGGCGGGGATGACGCCGCCGTGGACGGCGTCGGCCGCCTTGACGCGGCCGCCGAGGACATCGGCGATCGTGGGGTCGGCGTCGGCGGGGACGTCGAAGTAGTCGGACAGGTTCCCCTGCGGGTCGAGGTCGACGGCGAGGACGTCGAGCCCGACGCGGCCGAGCACGTCCGTGAGGGTCCGGACGGTCGTGGTCTTGCCCGTTCCGCCCTTCTGGGAGAGGACCGCGATCGTGATGGCCATCGCAGCGCGACTATACGCCGCCGCGTCCGGGGCCGCGCGGAGGCCCGAAGGCGGCGTGCTGGCGGGCCCGACGTGCGGGCCCGCCCTCCCTCCCTCGAGCGATGCGATCAGCCGACGGCGCTGGCGGCGCGACGCGCCGCGAAGCGCCCGGCGGGCTCCGGCGCCGCGACCGCGGCACCGTCGTCCGCCTCGCGGGCGGCGCCCGCGCGCAGGCTGATGTAGTGCAGGACGAAGCGGCCGATCGCTATCTGGTCGCCGTCCTGCAGCTCGCGCATCTCCACGCGCGAGCCGTTGACCAGCACCCCGTTGAGGCTGCGGTCGTCGAGGATCCGGGTTCGGTCCGACTGACGGTGGAGGAGCGCGTGCCGGCGCGAGACGGTCGGGTCGTCGAAGCGGAGCTGCGCGGACAGGCTGCGGCCGACCCTCGTCCAGCCCTCCTCGAGCGGCACGACGTGCACGCGCTCGCCGTCCTCGTACGCGAGGTACTCGCCCTCCGCCACCAGCGCGTCACGCGCCCCGGGCAGCCACTCGGGCATCGGGACCGGCGCGCCGGTCGGCTCCGCGAGCGCCAGCTCGCCGAACATCGACGAGCGCCGGAAGTCCATCCCCGCGCAGTGGGGGCAAGGGGGGACTTCGTCGAGCTCGTGGAGCGCTATCGCGTACCCGCACGAGTCGCATCTGAAGCACCCGGCGCCGGCGAGCGTTCCGGCGGTGACCGTGTCGGCCTCTCCTCCGAAGATAATGCGGATTTTAACGAACTCCCGGCGGGCGTCCACCGGCACTGAACCGGAATTGCGCAAATTCCGGGACCGATCGGGAGTCCTTCTCGCACGTACCGACCGCGAGCCCTCCCGCACGTACCGACTGCGCGCTCCCCACGGAGGTATCCGGCCGCCGGTGCAGAATCGGACGCCATGGCACGCGAGATCGCGTCGATGCTCCTCCGCCACAGCCTCGGCTCGCTCGACGGCGAGCGCGCCAGGTGCTCGCGCTGCCGCCGGACGCCGCTCGTCGGCGAGCTGATGCACGTGCTCGTGTCCGGACGCGAGGTCTGCTCGCTGTGCCTCGCCCGCGTGCCGGAGCGCGAGGGCGAGCCGGTCAGCTCGGAGCGCGTGCGTGCCACCGACCGCAAGCTCGCGGTCGTCCCGCGCGCGGCCTGAGCGCAAGCGCCCGTAGAATCCGGCCGCCGTGCTGCCCGTGACAGTCCACCGGGTCGTCTCCGCCCCTCGCGAGGACGTCTACGACCTCGTCGCCGACCTGGCCTACCGGCCGGCGTGGACCGACCACTTCACCTCCTCGTTCCGGCTCGAGCACCCGCAGTCGAGCGGCGAGGGGGCGTCGGCGCGCTACCGCCTCGACGGCCCGCTGAACACCCTCTGGCTCGAGACCCGCATCGTCGAGGCGGAGCGGCCGCGCCGGATCGTCGAGGCGCTCCGGGGCGGGCGCAGCGGCAGGACGACCGGCGAGGTCGTGTTCGAGCTGACCCGCCAGGGCCGCGGCCTCACGCGCGTGGAGATGACGACCTGGATCGAGCCCGGCACGCCGCGGGAGGCGATCAAGGGGCGGCTCGGCACCCGTCCGTGGGTCCGCCGCCGGAGCAGGGTCGCGCTCGACCGCCTGCGCGCGATCTTCGAGGAGGGCCGCGAGGCGCCGCTCGAGCGCGCCACCGTGGCCGGCTGGGAGCCGCGCAAGTCTCCGCGCTTCGGCGTCTCGCCCCGGCCCGAGCCGCGCGTTCCCAGCGGGTAGAGTTCCGCCGCCCGATGCGCCTCGCACGCCTCCGCAGCGTCTCGATCGCCTGCGCCGTCGCCGCGCTGGCCGTCGCCGGCTGCGGCTCCGAGGACGAGAACGAGCCCAAGCGCGAGGGCCTGGGCGTCGAGGTCGCCGGCCTCAAGTACCGCGTCTTCATGACTCGCCAGCTCAACCAGCACGACGCCGAGGACCGCGCCTACTACCGCGGCCCGGAGCCGCGCCCCGGCTTCACCCACTACGGGGTCTTCCTCAAGGTCTGCAACGAGAGCGAGGACTTCCGCCTGCCGGTCAGCGAGTTCAGGGTCGTGGACTCGCAGGGCAACGAGTTCGAGCCGCTCGAGTCGCCGGACGACAACCCGTTCGCCTACCGCCCGCGGCGACTGAGCCCCGAGGCCTGCGTGCCCGAGGGCGGCAGCGTCGCCGCGACCGGGCCCACGGGCGGCGCCCTCCTCGTCTTCGACTTCCCCGTCCAGACGATCGAGAACCGGCCGCTGGAGCTCGAGATCGGCGCCGGCGGCGACGAGGGCAAGCGGATCGAGCTGGACCTCTAGGCGCCTTCCTGCCTTTCCCTCGCATACCGAGGGAAAGGCAGCACGGCGGCTACGGGCGGTCGCGGGTCAGGCCCGCGGAGAGGACGAGCCGCGCCGCCGGCGCGGCCGTGGCGCCGCCCGCCCCCGCCCGGACGAGCATGACCGCCACCGCCACCCGCGGCTTGCGGGCGGGCGCGAAGGCGGCGAACCAGGCGTCGGTGTCGGTCGCGCTCGGCTCGGCGTCGGCGCCGACGGTCGTCTCGAGCTCGGCCGTCCCGGTCTTCCCGGCCACGACCACGCCCGGGATGGCCGCGGCCGTGCCGGTCCCGCGCTGGACCACCCCGACCATGAACCGGCGGAGCGTCCGCGCCGTGCGCCGCTGGATCGCCCGGCGGCCGGGCGGCGCGGCTCCCGGCAGCAGGCTCGGCGGGCGCCGGACGCCGCCGGCCGCCACGGTGTGCGCGATCAGCGCCAGCTCGAGCGGCGTGGCGAGGACCTTCCCCTGGCCGATCGCGGTCGACCCCAGCGCCAGCTCCGAGCCGACCTCGCCCGCCGCCGGCAGCGTGCTCGGCGCCGCGCCGGGGAACGGCGGCGGCTCGTTGAACCCGAACCGCTCGGCCGTCGCGACGAGCCGCCGCGCGCCCACCCTCACGCCGACCGGCGCGAACACCGAGTTGCACGAGTGGACGAACGAGTTCTCGAAGGTCCCCCCGCACGACTCGCCGTTCGCGTTCTCGAGGTCGACGCCGTCGATCACCGCCTTCGCGGCCACCGGGAACTCCGTCGACGCCTTCACCCGCCCCGACTCCAGGGCCGCGGCGGCGGTCACGACCTTGAACGTCGACCCCGGCGGCTGGGGCGCGGAGAACGCGATCCCGGCGAGCGCGAGGACCTGCGCGGTGCGGGCGTCGAGCGCCACGATGCCGCCGAGCCGGCCGGCCAGCGCCTGCACCGCGGCCGCCTGCACGCCCAGGTCGATCGTCGTGCGCACCGGCCGCGACGGCCGCGGGTCGCGCCGCGCGAGCTCGGCCGTCCCGGCGAGGAGCGTCCCGCCGGGAGTGCCGGCCACGCGGGTGTCCAGGATGCGCTCGAGGCCGCCGCGCCCGACGGGCCAGTCGCGGGGGAAACCGCGCGAGTAGACGTACTGGCGGTCGGCGTCGGTGCGGGCCGGCCCGAGCTCGCCCACGATCGTCTGGGCCGGTCCCGGCGCCCGGACCCGCCGCGCGGCGGGTCCGGAGGCGATGCGGCTCCCGTCGCGGGCGAGGATCGCCGCCCGCCGCGGCGGGTCGCTGCGGCGCGTGAGCAGCGTTCCCGGGGCGAGGTCGGGGAACACGAGGTGCGGCGCCCAGGCGATCCGGTCGTCCTCGATCGGCAGCCGGACCTCGCCCGCGATCGGGCCGAACACGCGAGTGCGGACGGTGACCTCGACCGTCGCGTCGCCGCCCGAGCCGCGGACGCCGCGGACGATCAGCCCGGTCGCCGTGGCCGTCGCGGCCGCCTCGCGGTAGGCCCGCTCGAGGGCGGCGGGGGAGTAGCGGCGCTGCGCGTCGGGGGTGAGCTCGCGCCGCATCGCGGCCCAGTCCGAGCGCGCCCAGGCGGCGGCGAAGCGGCGCGCGGCGCGCTCGCGGTCCGAGGACCCTCCGCCGGCGAGCACGATCGCCGCGACCGCGACGAGCGCCGCCGCGAGGGCGGCGACGGGGACCGCCCGGCGCATCAGGCGCCGGCGCCGCTCGACCGAGAGGTCCCGCAGGGTCATCCGTCCGGGCGGTGCCCGATCCCGCGTGATCTAGTCTGACGGCCCTCCCGGCCCCCGGGTGCCCGCCGCGCGCCCGCCCGCCCCGCCGCCGACCACCCAGCCATGACGACCATCGACTGGATCATCGTCGCCTTCACTCTGCTCATGGGGGTCTGGGGCTACGCGCAGGGCCTGGTCGTGGGCGCCCTCTCGCTCGCGGGGTTCGCGGGCGGAGGCTTCCTCGGGTCGCGGATCGGGCCCAGCCTGCTGGAGGAGGGCTCGAGCTCCCCTTACGCTCCGGTTTTCGCGCTGACGGGCGCGTTCCTGCTCGGCGGGCTGGTCGCGTCGGTGGCCGAGACGGTCGGATTCCAGATCCGCAGGCGGATCACGGGCGGGCTCGGGATCGTCGACGGGCTGGGGGGCGCGCTGCTGATCGGCTGCGCCGCGCTCGGGATCGCCTGGATGGGCGGCGCGATCGCCCTCCAGACGCCGGGCGCGCGCGAGCTGCGTCGCGACATCCAGCGCTCGGCCATCCTGCGGCGCCTCAACGACGTCCTGCCGCCGTCGGCCGTCCTGAACGCGCTCGCGCGGTTCGACCCGTTCCCGAGCATCCCCGGGCCGAGGCCGGACGTGGCGCCGCCGAGCTCGCGCGTCGCGCGCGATCCGGACGTGCGGCGGGCGGCGGGGAGCACGGTCAAGGTGCTGGGCACCGCGTGCGGCCTGGGCATCGAGGGGTCCGGCTGGATCGCGGCCGACGGCGTGGTGGTCACGAACGCGCACGTGGTCGCGGGCCAGGACGACACGACCGTCCAGCTCGGGGGCGAGGGCCCGCGCCACGACGCCGACGCGATCTGGTTCGACTCGCGGAACGACCTCGCGATCCTGCGGTCGAGCGGGCTCTCGGGCACGCGCCCGCTCCCCCTGCGTACGAACGCGCGGACCGGCACCTCCGGAGCCGTGATCGGGTATCCAGGCAACGGGCCGCTCGACGTGCGGCCCGCGAGGCTGGGCGACACGACGACGGTGCTGACACAGGACTCCTACGGCCGCGGACCGCTGCGGCGCCGCGTGACGGCGCTGCGCGGCACCGTCCGCTCCGGGAACTCCGGCGGGCCGATGGTGGACGGCGACGGCCGGGTCCTCACCACGGTGTTCGCCTCCACCGTCGGCGGCGAGCCGCGCGGCGGGTTCGGCGTGCCGGACTCGATCGTGCGGGACGCGCTCGCCCGGGCCGACGAGCGCGTCGACACGGGCGCATGCGCGCACTGAGGGCCGCGCTGGCCGCCGGCGCCGCCGGCGCGCTCGTCCTCGCGGCGGGAACGGTCGCGAGCGGGCAGGGCGGCGCGCCGTCCGGCGGCGACGCGACGCCGGTCGCCGCCGAGAACCCCTGTCACGGCCCCAAGCGGCGCGTCCTCGCGTGCCCCAACCTGCGGATGCGGCCGCCGTCCGACCTGTTCACCTCGCGCACGCGGCACGGCCGCCGGCTGCTCCACGCGACCAACTCGATCGACAGCCGCGGCGCCGGGCCGGCCGAGCTGCGCGGCCGCCGCGCGAGCGGGAAGCACTACATGGAGGCGGTCCAGGCGGTCCACCGGCGCGGGTCGCGCAAGGTCTACCTGCTCGACACCGACGCCTACCTCGGCTTCAAGCACATCCCCGACCAGGGCGGCTACTGGAAGTTCAAGGACGCCGCGCGGTTCGAGATCTGGACGCTCGACCCCGACGACCGCCCGCAGGAGCTCGTCCGCGTCGGCCCCAAGCAGTACTACTGCCTGCGCGACCTCGTGCACACGAGGCCCGGCGGGCGCTCGCCGGGGAGCCGCGTCTACCCGGGCTGCAACCAGGACCCCAGGCGCCGCCGCGTGACGCTCGGCACCTCGGTCGGCTGGTCGGACGTCTACCCCTCGACCTACCACGAGCAGTACATCGACGTCACGGGGCTCCGCGGCCGCTACGGGTTCCTCCACGTCGCCGACCCCGAGAACGGGATCTGGGAGACGTCGGAGTCCGACAACGCGGCGATGACGATCGTCTCGCTGCCGTCGGGACGCGGCCTCGGGACCCGCGGGCCGATGCCCCGTCCATAGGGTCGAGACCCCATTGGCGGCGTCGCCGGCACCCGCTACGGTGGTGCTCGAATGGCCGAGACGCTCGTCATAGCCGAGAAGCCGTCCGTGGGCCGCGACATCGCGGCCGCGCTCCCCGGCTCGTTCAAGCAGTCGAAGGACAAGAGCCACCTCGAGGGCGACGACTACGTGATCACGTGGGCGGTCGGGCACCTCGTCGGCCTGGCGGCGCCGGACGAGTACGACCCGAAGCTCAAGCGCTGGCGGTTCGCGGACCTGCCGATCCTGCCCGAGCAGTTCAAGCTCGTCCCGAACGACGAGCGCTCGCGCAAGCAGCTCCAGGCCGTCCACCGGCTGATGGCGCGCGACGACGTCGTCCGGATCGTCAACGCGTGCGACGCCGGGCGCGAGGGCGAGCTGATCTTCGCGTACCTGTACGAGACGGCCAAGGTCAAGAAGCCGGTGCAGCGGCTGTGGCTCAACTCGATGACGGCCAAGGCGATCCAGGAGGCGTTCAGCCGGCTGCGGCCGGGCGACGAGATGGAGAGCCTGGAGGCCGCCGCGAGGTCGCGCTCGGAGGCCGACTGGGTGGTTGGGATGAACGCCACGCGGGCGGCGTCGATCCGCCTGCGGGCGGCGTTCGACGGCGCGGTGTCGCTCGGCCGCGTGCAGACGCCCACGCTCGCGCTGGTCGCGCGCCGCGAGGAGGAGATCCGCGCGTTCGTCCCCGAGCCGTACTGGCTCGTCGAGGCGGGCTTCGAGGCCGACGGCCCGCGCGCCTACCGGGGCCGCTACCTCGGCGGCAAGCGGATCGCCGAGGACGAGGCGGCCCGGATCGTCGAGGACTGCCGCGACGGCCGCGGCGAGATCACGAAGCTCGAGAAGAAGGAGGAGCGCGAGCGGCCGCAGCTGCTGTACGACCTCACCTCGCTACAGCGCCACGCGAACACGCTGTTCGGCTTCTCCGCGCGCCGCACGCTCGCCGCCGCGCAGCGGCTCTACGAGGAGCACAAGGCGATCACCTACCCGCGCACCAGCTCTCGCTTCCTGCCGAGCGACCAGATCCCCGAGATCAAGCCCACCGCGGAGCTCGTCGGGCGCAACGCCGCCTACACGCGGGGGGCCGAGTACGTGCTCGGGCTCGACCGGCTGCCGCTCGGGCGCGTGGTGAACGACAAGAAGGTCGACGACCACCACGCCCTGATCCCCACCAAGTCGCACCACGACCTCGACCGCATGGGCTCGGACGAGCGCAGGGTCTACGACCTGGTCGCCAAGCGGTTCCTCGCGATCTTCCACCCCGAGGCGGTCTTCGAGCGCACGCGCGTGGAGACGACCGTGCGCGAGCACGTCTTCCGCACCAGCGGGCGGCGCCTGCTCGAGGCCGGCTGGAAGGCGGTCTACGGCGAGGAGGCCCAGGGCGAGCAGCGCGGCGACGACGACACGGGCGGAGACCAGCTCCTGCCGAAGCTCGAGCAGGGCGAGGCGGTCTCGGTGACGGAGGTCGAGTCGCTCCGAAAGGAGACCCAGCCGCCGCGGCGGTTCACCGAGGCCTCGCTGCTCGGCGCGATGGAGACCGCCGGCAAGGACATCGAGGACGTGGAGCTGCGCGAGGCGATGAAGGACTCGGGCATCGGCACGCCGGCCACCCGCGCGGCGATCATCGAGCGGCTGATCGACGTCGCCTACATCGAGCGCGAGGGCCGCGCGCTCGTGGCCACCGACAAGGGCATCCAGGTGATCCGGCTGCTCGGCTCCCACCCGCTGACGTCGGCCGAGCTGACGGGCGACTGGGAGCGCCGGCTCGGGCTGATCGAGCAGGGCGAGGACTCGCGGCCGTCGTTCATGTCGGACATCGCCAAGTTCGCGACCGAGACCGTCCAGGAGCTCGACAAGCTGAAGGACGTGAAGATCGAGCGGGCCAACCTCGGCCCGTGCCCGGTCTGCGGCCGCGACGTGATCGAGAACCGCAAGGGCTACTCGTGCTGGAGCAAGGACGACCCCGGCTGCGGCTTCGTGATCTGGAAGAAGAAGGCGGGCAAGATCCTGCCGGTCTCGGTGGTCAAGGAGCTGATGGCGACGGGGAAGACGGCCAAGGCGGTGACCGGGTTCCGCGGCCGCTCGGGCCGCACGTTCCGGGCCAAGCTGAAGCTCGAGCAGGCCGAAGCCGACGGCAAGTGGCGCGTCGAGTTCGACGAGGACTGGGCGAAGGAGCCGCCGCGCGAGGCGGCCGAGGCCGGCAACGGCGGCGCCGCGGCGGCGGGCGAGGGCGACGGCGCGTCGGGCGACGGCGATGCCGCGGCAACGGCTGACGGCGACGCCGCGACGGGCGACGACGACGGCGCCGCCCAGCCGGCCGAGCAGGCCGCGCCGGCGAGCTGAGCCCGCCGGCGGCCGCACGAGCCGCCGCGTCGCCGCCAGCGAGCTGAGCCCGCCGGCGGCCGGACGAGACGCCCGCGCCGCCCGGTCACGGTCCAGCTGTCACCCCTTCGGGGTACACGTCTTGCGAACGGGGACCGGCGGGCCTAGTGTGGACTCGTGGTGCGGACTCGCCGCCTCGCCCTGGCAGGGGCGCTCGTAGCGCTCGCCCTGACGGGCGGGCCGGCCGCCGCGCGCGCCGCGGTCCCGCCCGACTTCGTCGGGGTCACGAGCTCGAAGCACGACCTGTTCGACCCCGACCGGCGGATCCAGACGATGGACCTCCAGTCCTCGATCGGCGTCGGGATCCTGCGCGAGCCGTTCGACTGGTCGCGGATCGAGTTCAGCGAGGGCCGCTACTTCTACGGGCGCTACGACGCGGTCGTGCGCGACGCGGCCTGGCGCGGCCTCGAGCTGCTGCCGATCCTGTTCGACCCGCCGTCGTTCCGCTCGAGCAGGCCGCCCACCGGCGGGAAGCGCGGGATGTACCCGCCGTCCGACCCGGCCGCGATGGGGGTCTGGGCGGCCAAGCTCGTCGAGCGCTACGGCCCGAACGGGACGTTCTGGGACGCGAACCCGGCCATCCCGCGCGTCCCGATCCGCTCGTGGCAGGTGTGGAACGAGCCGAGCATCTCGGCCTTCTGGCCCGACGGCCCGGACGCGGCCGAGTACACCGCGCTGCTCGAGGCGGTGTCGGCGGCGATCCGCGCGGCGGACCCCGAGGCGGAGATCGTCGCGGCGGGCCTGCCCAACAGCGACCTCGGCCCCAGGGCGAACGAGTTCCTCGCCGACATGTACGACGCGGGCGCCGAGCCGGCCTTCGACACGCTCGCGATCCACCCCTACGCGAGCGACTTCTACGACGTGATGGCCCAGATCCACTCGTTCCGCGCGGTCGCGACCGCGCACGGCGACTCGGCTCCGATCTGGATCAGCGAGCTCGGCTGGCCGACCGACGGCCCGCCGGGGTACGAGGCGAACGTCGTGACCGAGGCCCAGCAGGCCCGGCTCGTCACGCAGACCTTCCGCGCGTTCGCGCAGCACCGCGGCGACATCGGGCTGCGCGGCTTCGCCTACTTCTACTTCCGCGAGAGCGCGAAGGACCTGAGCAAGGACGAGCCGGACTCGATCTGGTCCCACGTCGGACTGATCGCGCCCGACCGCTTCAAGCCCGCGTACGCCGCGTTCGTGGACGTGGTCGCCGAGATGCTCGAGAGGGGCGGGGGCGGGGGCGGCGGGGGTGGCGGCGGCGACTCCGGGGGAGGCGGCGACGACGTCGCTCCCCCGCGCGAGCCCGGCGGCGGCTGCGCCGATCTCGCCGGCGGCTGCCAGGACCCCGCGGTCGCCGCGCTGAAGGTCACCCCCGGGACGTTCCGGGCGGCGGCGAGCGGCGCGGCCGCGCGGCGCAGCTCGAAGTGCGCGAGGAAGGGCGCCCGCGCCCGCCGCGGCGCGTGCCTCGTGTTCCGGGTCGAGCGCGCGGCCCCGGCCGTCCTCGTCCGCGTCGAGCGCCTCGACGGCGGCCGCGTGGTCGGGCTCGGCGAGCCGCTCCGGGTCCCGGTGACGGCGGGCCGGAACGGGCTCCACCTGACCGGCCGCGTGGGCCGGCGGGCGCTGGCGCCGGGCCGCTACCGCGTGGCGGTGACGCCGCTCGACTCGGCCGGCAGGCGCGCCAAGCCCGGGCGGCGGACCTTCCGCGTGGCCGCCGCGCCAGCCGGACGCCGCAGGTAGACGGTCCAGGTCCGGTTCGAGTGCAGGACCCGGCCCGGCGCCAGCCGGGGCTGGACGCGCGGCGGGATGGCCAGCTCGCCGGCGGTCAGCGGGTCGGTGTAGGCGAACAGCAGCGGCGGGTTGCGGTGGCCCCACTCGAGCGTCGACACGGAATCGGTCGGCCGGTCGAGCGACAGCGCGATGAGGGGGACGGCGCGGTGGTCCGTGGCCTTCATCTCCGAGCGCTCGGCGAGCGGTCGGACCTGCGGCGACCGGGCCGCGCGCTCGAGGTCGGCCTGCATGCGGTGGAGCCCGTCCGTGAACGCCTGGAAGCGGTCCTGCCGGCGCAGGTCGCCGGGGATCGCGGCCGCGAGGCCGGCCGCCGCGCAGACCGACACGACCTGGAGGGCGCGCCGCAGGCGGTGGCCGCGCGCGAGGGCGGTCCAGCCCGCCGCCGCCACGGCGCAGAAGAGCGCCAGCAGCACGCCCGGGACGAGCAGGTAGCGGTTGAGGATCGGCAGGCCGGCCACGCCGAGCCCCAGGAAGGTCAGCAGGCCGAGGCCGAGCATCGCCAGCGGCAGCAGGGCCCGCTCGTAGAGGACGAGCACGGCCACGACGCAGCCGGCGAGCCCGGCGAGGGCGACGCCGGTGCCGAGGACGCTCTCCAGGTACTGCGGCGCGGTGTCGAAGGCGCCGCGCAGGTCGCGCGGGCGGTTGAGCTGCTCGGCGATCGAGCGGGTCGTGTGGAGCGAGAACAGCGGGTCGCCCGTCACGGCGAGGTCGGAGGCGGCCCAGGCGAGCGGGGCCGAGGCGGTCAGCGCGAGGGTCCTGACGCGGTCGCGGAGCCCGAGCGGCGGCAGGAGGTACAGGGCGTACGCGCCGGCGAGCACCCAGCCCTCGGGCCTGAGCAGGCCGGACAGCGAGAGGACGGCGAGGACGGGCGTGCCGCGGCGCGGGGAGCGCGCCTCCATCGCCGCGGCGAGGACGACCAGCGCCAGGTAGGGGACGTCGACCAGGGCCTGGGCGGTCTCGCCGCCGAGGGTCGCGCGGGTGAGCAGGACCGCCGCGAAGACGGCTCCGACCGGCGCGGAGAACAGGTGCGCGCCGAGCAGGTACCCGCCCGCGACCAGCAGCCCGAACGACAGCGCCGTGAGCGCCAGCAGGACCTCGTCGGCGGCGTCGCCGAGCGGCGCGAGGAGTACGCAGACGGCGTTCAGCAGCGGGTGGGGGGTGGGGGCGCCGGCGGCCTCGTAGCCGGGCTGGTGGCCGTGGAAGAGCTGGTCGCCCCAGACGAGCGCCCACGAGGCGTCGTAGCCCATCGCCCCCGGGCCGTAGAGGACCGCGGCGAGCGCCGCGACCGCCACGGTGGCGACGGCGATCCGCCCCCGCTCGCCGATGGCGATCCGCCCCCGCTCGCCGACGGCGCTCACGCCGCCGCCGCCCGCAGCCGCCGGCTCCGGCGGCCCCGGTCTTCGGGGTCACGCGCCCCTCGGCACCGGCTCCGGCCGCCCCCATCGCCGTCGGCCTCCCGCACCCCCCACGGATGGCTTCGACCGCCCCCGCCACCGGCCTCCCCGACCCCCCGACCGTGGGTTGCGACGCCCCCCGACCGGGCGCTCCGGCTCCGGTCCCCGCGCACCCCTCCAGTCAGGGGATCTGAATCGTTAAGAGCTATTGACATCGCGCGCCGGGTGCGATTACTCTGGCACAGAAGGACTCGTTCCCACTCCTTTTGGGTGGCCCATCGGTCAAAAGGGTGTGGGGTTTCCACCTAGAGGGGGAGAAATGACCGATCGCGGATCGCCGCCCAGGCGCGGCCGAACGCTCGTGGTTGCGCTCGTCGTGTCGATCGCCGGTGCGCTCGCGTTCGGCATCGTCGGTGCGTTCGGCAACGGCGCCGGCGGCGGCAGCGGTCATGGCGATCCCTGTCCGCCGGGCGGCTACGGCGGCCCGGGCTACGGCGGCCCCGGCTATGGAGGACCAGGGTACGGCGGCCCGGGCTACGGCGGTCCGGGCTATGGGGGGCCGGGCTATGGGGGGCCGGGCTACGGCGGCCCGGGATACGGGGGGCCGGGATACGGGGGGCCGGGATACGGTGGACCCGGGCCCTGCCCGCCGTGCCCGCCGCCGGGCAACGGCAACGGCAACGGCCACGACGACAGCAACGGCCAGGGTCACGGCCAGGGCCAGGGCAGGGGCCACTGCAAGGACGATTCGCCCACGGCGACGTTCACCTTCGACCCGTCCTCGCCGGAGGTCGGCCAGACCGTCCACTTCAGCGGCAGCGCGGACACGGACGGCCACGACCCGATCGTGAGCTGGCAGTGGGACTTCGACGGCGACGGGCAGTTCGACGACGGGAGCGGCCAGGAGATCGACCACGTCTTCACGAGCCCGGGCAAGGTCGACGTCGGCCTGCTGGTGACCGACGCGGGCGGCCAGACCGACACCTACAGCCACGAGGTGAACGTCCATCCCGCGAAGCCGAAGGACCCGGGGCCGAAGCCGAAGGACCCCGAGCAGCCGAAGGACCCGGGGCCGAAGCCGAAGGACCCCGAGCAGCCCACGGACCCGGGCCCGAAGGCGAAGGACCCGTCTCCGACTCCACCGGTCGCCGACACGACGCCTCCCAAGGTGAAGGCGGCGGCGACGTCGGGCCAGAAGCTCTCCGAGGTCGCGAGCAAGGGCCTCTCGATCGCCGTGTCGTGCTCGGAGGCCTGCGGCGCGAAGCTGACGGTCGCGTACGAGCCGAAGGGCTCGAAGGGGCCGAAGCTCAAGGGCGCGGCGGCGAGCGTGGGCAAGCGGCTGACGGCCGCGAGGCGGACGACGATCCGCGTCAAGCTCACCTCGAAGGCGAGGAAGGCGCTGCGGCGCAAGCGGAGCGCGACCTTCGCCCTCACGATCGCCGCGGTCGACGACGCCGGCAACAAGGCGGGCCTCACCCGCCGCGTGACGATCAAGCGCTGACGCCGGCCGGCAGCGCCTCGAGCAGCCGCTCGAGGCGCGGCGGCCCCTCGTCCTCGACGATCGCGCACGTGCCGGGCCAGTAGGGGCTGTCGGCGCCGCGCTCGCCCACGAGCGTCGGCTGCCAGACCCAGCTCCCCACGTTCACGAGCCGCCCGCCGCCGCGAAGGCCCCACTCGGAGCCGTCGTCCTCGGCCCACGGGCCGGAGCGGTGGGTGTGGCCGAACAGCGCGTGCGGCGGGTCCACGTCGAGCCGCGCGAGCGCCTCGACCATCCCGCGCAGCGCCGCGCGGCGGAGCTCGGCGCCGGAGAGGTCCGCGCTCAGCGGGCCGAGCCCGGCGCGGTTGAGCACCGCGACGGCGCCCGGGATCACCACGCCGCTGAGCGCGCGTCCCGCCAGGGTGCGCCGGCCGTTCGCGCCGCTCACCTGCCGCCAGACCGCGATCGAGGCGCCGCCCGCCGCCAGCCCGGCCGCCGGCCCGGAGGGGCGCCTTCGGCCCGCCCGCCCGGTCGCCTGCGCGAGGCTGAACGAGAGCGAGTAGAGCGGCCCGACCGCCGCCTCGTAGTCGTCCGCCGTGCGCGAGCCGGGCGGCAGCCCGCCGATCGCCCGCTCGGTGACCGCGACGCCGAGCCGCTCGAGCGTCGGCACCGTGTTGTGGCAGTCGAGGTAGTGGCCGTGCGTGGCGAAGACGTCGTCGCGGATCCAGGTGCCCGGGTAGGCGAGGACGAGCTCGGCGCCGCCCAGCCAGCCGGCGAACCGGCCGAGCGGGCCGGTGGCCGGCGCGGGCATCGAGCGGTCGACCGCGAGGGCGCCCTCCGGCCCCTCGAGCCTGCGCGCCTCGAGCAGCGGGCCCGCGAGCTGGTGGTCGTGGTTGCCCGGCACGATCGTCACGCGCTGCGGCCGGACGGCGTCGCCGAGCATCCGGAAGAGCGGCTCGGCGGCGCTCACGGCGGCGGCCAGCGGCCTGTCGCGGAGCTCGACGACGTCCCCGAGGAGGACCACGTGGTCGGCGCCGGCGATCCGATCCGCCAGCGTCGCGAGGACGGCGGGGTGCTCGGCGAGGGCCGGCTGGGCGGACCCGCCGACGTGCAGGTCCGAGAGCACCGCGGTCGTCACCGGCGCATCATCGCAACCGCGAGTACCCTGGCCGCGCGATGTCCCCGCTCTTCTGCCGTCACAACCGCTTCACGGCCGACTGCCCGATCTGCTCGAAGGGCACGGTGCTCGACCCCGAGCGCGGGACCGGCCGCCGCCCGGCCAAGCCCGCCTCGCGCCGGTCGGGCGGCCGGGCCGGCGCGGGCGGGCGGACCGCGGGCGGCGCGACCGGCACGCGGCAGTTCAGCGGTCCTCACGTGAAGGCCGGGCCGTACGAGCGCCCCGACGGCGGCCGCTACGAGGTGCGGCTCGAGCGGGTGCCCGGTGGGCTGCGCCTCGCGCAGTGGTCCGGGGGGTCGCTCGAGCGGCGCGCGCCGGAGCTGCCGGCGGCGGACCTGGCCGGCCTGGTGGCCGCCGCCCTGGAGGGCGACCTGCTCGAGGAGCGCGACCGGCGGGCGCTGGCCGCGGCCGTCCCGGCGGCGGAGCCGGTCGCCGCGTCCGCGGGGGCCGTGGACGGCGAGCCCGCCGGGGCGGCCCCCGGCGCCGGCGAGCCCTACGGGGCGAGCCCGGGCCGCGCGGGCGACATGCGCGAGGAGCTGCGCGTCGACGGCGTCGGCGACGGCCGCCTCCGGGTCGGCCGCTGGGTCTTCTGGCCCGGTCGGGGCTGGGAGCTCCAGGACGCGCCGCCGATGTTCCCCGCCGCCCGCTACGCGGAGGCGCTCGGCGGGGCCGCGCGCCGCGGCCTCCTCGGCTAGCCGCGCCGTAACGCTCCGTCGCCCAGCCCGGGCGTGACCCGCCGCCCACTCGAGGCGTGACCCGTCGCCCCAGCCCGAGGCCTGACGCTTACGAGGCCGCGCCGCCTGCCCGGTCGGCGCCGTGGCGGCGCCGGAAGGCCCGCGCCTTGGCCCGGTTGCCGCACACGGCCATCGAGCACCAGGTGCTCGAGCGGTTGCGCGAGCGGTCGTAGAACGCCCACCCGCAGGTCTCCTCGGGGCACGCCTTCAACCGCTCCCAGGTGCCGTCGACCATCGAGCGGTAGGCGATCGCGAGCAGGGTCCCGAGCGCGCCGTCGAGGCCGCGGCGGGCCGGCTCCAGCCGCGCACCGCCCTCGCCGTCGAAGCGGACCACGAGCTGGGACGCGCGCGCCGCCGCGTTGACCGTCTCGAGCGCGTCCGCGTCGACCGGGGCGCCGTTGTTCGCGTGCAGCAGCAGGCGGAGCGCCTCGCGCAGCTCGATCGCGCGGCGCAGGTCGGGCTCGCCGAGCTTCGCGTTCCGGGCGATCAGGTCCCGCTCCGCCAGCCAGCGCCGCAGGGAGGCCGGGCTGTCGAGCTCCTCGATCCCGTCCTCGAGATCGACCGAGTTGACGAACCGCTGGAGCAGCGCCAGCTCGCCCGGGGCGGGCTCGCGGCTCGACTGGACGACTGCGGTCGGCTGCGGCTCTGGACTCATGGTGACCAGCTTAGACCTGTCGCCGGTTATCGGCAACAGGAAAACCAGTGAAAGTGCTTGACAGGTGACGATAACTGGTATAAGGTTCATGCCAGTTACCAATCAAGCCAAGCCGCGGGCAGGGCGCTCGCGAGGAGGTCGGTCATGCAACCGTCGCTTTCGGGAGAGATCAGTCGTCACAGGGCAGACGAGGTGCGCCGCGTCGGGGAGCTGGCGGCGTCGGCCGGGCTGTTCGCCCCGGCCGCGACCGCGGACCCGGCACCGGTCGCGATCCGGCTCGCCGGGAGCGACGACCGCTCGGAGCTCGAGCGGCTCGCCGCCCTCGACTCCGCGCGGGTGCCGGCCGGCGAGACGCTCGTCGCCGAGGTGGGAGGGCGGATCCGCGCCGCCCTGTCGCTGAGCGGAGGCGGGGTAGTTGCCGATCCCTTCAGGCCGACCGGGAGCCTGGCCGCCCTGCTCGAGCTCCGGGCGAGGCAGCTCCGGGGCGAGGGCCGGAGCCACGCGGCCGCGCGCCGCCTGCTCGGCCACGCGCTCCCGGCCGCCGTCGTGCCGCGGAGACACGCGTGAGCGCCGCCGACGACCGCTCGGCGGACCCGGACGCCCGCCCGAGCGCCGCGGGCTTCCGGGTCGCCCGCCTAGCCGACCTGCCGACCGGCTCGATGGACGGCGACGTCGAGTGGCGACCGGTCCGCCACCACTTGGGCATCGCCGCCTTCGGGGCCGGCGCCTGGTCGGGCGACGCCGGCGTCGAGGTGATCGAGCGCCACGACGAGCACGCAGGCGGCGCCGACGGCCACCAGGAGCTCTACTTCGTCGCGAGCGGCCGGGCTTCGTTCACGGTCGGCGGCGAGCGGGTCGACGCGCCGACCGGCACGCTCGTCGCGGTGACCGACCCCGCGCTCGTCCGCGCGGCGGTCGCCGAGGAGGACGGCACGACGGTGCTCGCGATCGGCGCGCCCGAGGGCAGGCCCTACCGTGTCGCGCCCTGGGAGAGCCGCCGGGTCGGCTGAGCGAAGCCGCGCCGGCCGGCGCCCCGGCGCGCCCGCCCGTCCCGTCGTCCCCCGAGCCTAGATTGGGGCACCGTGCCGCTCACGCTGGTCACAGGCCCCGCGAACTCCGGCAAGGCGGGGGTCGTGCTCGGCGCCTACCGCGCCGCGCTCGACCGCCAGCCGATCCTCGTCGTGCCCGCCTTCCGCGACGTCGAGCACTCGCGGCGCGAGCTGGCGGCGCACGGGGCGGTGTTCGGCACCCGCGTCGTGCGCTTCGCCTGGCTGCTCGACGACGTCGCCGAGCGCTGCGGCTCGGAGGCGCTCGGCGCGCGCCGGGCCACCCGGCTCCAGCGCCGCCTGATCGTCGAGCACGCGATCCGCACGGCGGGCCTGACGGTGCTCGCGCGGCCCGCGTCGCGCCCCGGCTTCGCGCGCGCGGCGACGCGCTTCGTCGCCGAGCTCGAGCGCTCGACGGTCGAGCCGCAGCGGCTCGCCCAGGCGCTCGCGAGGTGGGCCGGCGACGGCCCGCGGGCGGCGTTCGCGAGCGAGCTGGCCGCGCTCTACCGCTCCTACCGGTCGGCGCTCGACGCGGCCGGCCTGGTCGACGACGAGCTCTACGCCTGGCGCGCGCTCGACGCGCTGCGGGCGCGGCCGGAGGCCTGGGGGCCGACGCCCGTCTTCGTGTACGGGTTCGACGACTTCACGCCGATCGAGCTCGCGCTGATCGAGACGCTGGCCGGCGAGGCGGGCGCGGAGGTCCACGTCTCGCTGCCGTACGAGGAGGGGCGCGACGCGTTCGAGGCGATCGAGCCGCTCCACCGCCGGCTCGCGGCCGTCGCGGCCGAGCGGGTCGTGCGGCCGGCCTCCGACGAGCACTACGACGCGACGGCGCGCGAGGCGCTGCACCGCGTCGAGCGGCTCCTGTTCGAGCCCGACGGCGCCGCGGCGGACCCGGCCGGCGCGATCCGCCTGCTGGCCTCCGGCGGCGAGCGCGCCGAGGTCGAGCTGGTCGCCGCCGAGGTGCTCGACGTGCTCCGCGCGGGGACCCCGCCCGGCGAGGTGGCGGTCGTCCTCCGCGACGTCGCCCCCTACGCCTCCCTGGTCGAGCAGGTGCTCGGCGCGTACGGGATCCCGTACTCGCTCTCGCGCTCGGTCCCGCTCGCCCACACCGGCCTCGGCCGCGGCGCCCTCGCGCTGCTGCGCTGCGCTCGCGGCGAGGGCAGCGCCGACGACCTGCTCACCTACCTCCGGACGGCGGGCAAGCTCGACGAGCCGCAGCTCGCGGACCGGCTGGAGAGCGAGGTCCGCCGCGCCGGCGTTCGGACCGCCGCGGGGGCGCGCGAGCTGTGGGAGGCGGAGCGCTGGGCGCTCGACGAGATCGACCGCCTCGCGCGCGCGCGCGGGACCGCGGGGCTCGCCGCGGCGCTCGACGCCGAGGTCGAGCGGCTCTTCGCCCGCCCCTACCGGCGGCAGGCGCACGTCTTCGAGGGGGCCGAGCGCGAGGACCCCGCCGCGCGGGAGGCGCTGCGCGGGGCGCTCGCGGACGTCCGGCGGCTGGCCGAGGCGGACGCCCGGCTCGCCCCGCCCCCGGAGGGGCTCGGCGACCTCCTGGCCTCGATCCCCGTGCGCGGCGGCGCCGAGCCGACCCCCGACCGCGTCCAGGTCGCCCGGCCCGAGGACGTGCGCGCCCGCCGGTTCCAGGTGGTGATCGCCTGCGGCCTCCAGGAGGGCGAGTTCCCGCGCCCGGCCCGGCCCGAGCCGTTCCTCTCCGACGACGACCGGCGCGACCTCGCCCGCACGACGGGCCTCGTGCTTCCAACACGCGACGACCGGCCCGCGCGCGAGCGCTACCTGTTCTACGTCACGGCCTCGCGCGCCGAGCGGTCGCTCGCGCTCAGCTTCAGGGAGACCGACGAGGAGGGCTCGCCCCAGGTGCGGTCGTTCCTCGTCGACGACGTCTGCGCCCTGTTCGGCGACGCGCTCGACCGCCCCGCCGCCTCGCGGCCGCTGTCGGAGGTCGCCTGGCCGCCGGAGCGCGCGCCGACCGAGGTCGAGTGGGAGCGGGCCGCCGCGCTGGCCGGGCCGCGCCGTGCGCCGCCCGCGCCCGAGCGGCTCGAGTCCGAGGAGGTGCTGGCGAGCCTCGCGGCGCGCGACCGCCTGTCGGCCGCCGCCCTGGAGGCGTACGCGGACTGCCCGGTGAAGTGGCTGGTCGACCGGCTGCTCGACCCCGAGGCCCTCGAGCCCGATCCCGAGCCGATGGTCCGCGGCCGCTACGCGCACGCGGTGCTCGAGCTGACCTACCGGCGGCTCGCCGAGCGGACCGGATCGCGGCGAGTCTCGCACGACAACCTCGCCGAGGCCGAGCGGATCCTGATCGAGGCGCTGCGCGAGCGCGAGGGCGAGTTCCGGATCTCCCCGAGCGCCACCCGGGTGCGCGCCGCGGTCCGCCGGCTGGAGGTCGACCTCCTCCGCCACCTGCGAGCCGAGGCCGAGGCCGGCGGCGAGTTCGAGCCGGCCGAGCTGGAGCTCGAGTTCGGGATGGAGGGGTCGCTGGTGCCGCCGCTGGCGGTCGGGGACGGGCTGGCCGTGCGCGGGCGCATCGACCGCGTCGACACCTGGGACGGCTACGCGCTCGTGCGCGACTACAAGGGCGGCCGGCGCGCGGACGGCGTCGCGAAGTGGGACGAGCGCAACCGGCTCCAGGTGGCGCTCTACATGCTCGCCGTCCGCGACGTGCTCGGCCTGCGGCCGGCCGGCGGCGTGTACGTGCCGCTCGCCGGCGACCACCGGCCGCGCGGGCTGCTCCTGGAGGACGTGCGCGACCGGCTCGGCGGCGGGCTCTCGAACCCGGACTTCGCGACCGAGGAGCGGGTCGAGGAGGAGCTCGACCGGGCGCGCGAGCGGGTGCTCGAGCTGGCCGGCCGGATGCGCTCCGGCGAGGTCCGGCCGTGCCCGGAGAGCTGCGCCTGGAACGGCGGCTGCTCGTATCCGTCGATCTGCCGGGTGGAGCGGTGAGCGCGGCGGTGGCCCCGCTCACCCCCGAGCAGCGCGAGGCCGTCGAGCGCCGCGACGGGCCGCTGCTCGTCCGCGCCGGCGCCGGCAGCGGCAAGACCCGCGTGCTCGTCGAGCGGTTCGTCGCGGCGGTGCGCGAGGACGGCGTGCCGGCCGACCGGATCCTCGCCGTGACCTTCACCGAGAAGGCGGCCGCCGAGATGCGCTCGCGCGTGCGCGCGCGCCTGGTCGAGGAGGGCGACCGCGAGGCGGCGCGGGCGGCCGAGTCCGCCGCGATCGCGACGATCCACGGCTTCTGCGCGCGGCTCCTGCGGGCGAGCGCGCTGGCGGCGGGGCTCGACCCCGACTTCCGCGTGCTCGACGAGACCGAGGCCGCCCGCGTGGCGCTCGACGCGTTCGACGGGGCGCTCGAGGAGTTCCTGGCGAGCGCGGCGGCGGGCGACCGGCTCGACCTCGCGGCCGCCTACGGGCCGGACCGCCTGCGGACGATGGTCGTGGCGGTGCACGGCCGGCTCCGCAGCCGCGGCGAGAGCGAGCCGTCGCTGCCGCCGGTGGCGGCTCCCCGGGCGGGCGAGGAGCGCGAGCGGCTCGCGCGGGCGGTCGCGGCGGCGGCCGCCGAGCTGGCCGCCGGCGGGCGGAGCGGGGCGGCGGTCGAGCGGGCGGCCGGCACGCTCGAGCGCTGCGACCGCCTGCTCGGGCGGCTGCCCGCCGGCGAGCTCGCGGAGCCGGACGACCTGGCCGCGCTCGAGGTGAAGGCCGGGAACGCCGCTGCCCTGAAGACCCCGGCGTTCGAGGAGCTGCGCGAGGCGCACGCCGCTTACCTGACCCTGTGCGAGGCCGCCCGGGCCGCGGCCCACCACGCGATGCTCGCGCGGCTGCTCGAGCTGTTCGGCGCCCGCTACGCGGCGCTCAAGGAGGAGCGCTCGGCGCTCGACTTCGAGGATCTCGAGCTGCTCGCGCGCGACCTCCTCGCCGCCGGCGGGCTCGGCGAGGCCTACCGCAGCCGCTTCGAGCTCGTCATGGTCGACGAGTTCCAGGACACGAACCGCCTGCAGTGCGAGCTGCTCGACCTCGTGGCGCGCGAGGGTCGCAGCAACCTCTTCACGGTCGGCGACGAGCTGCAGTCGATCTACGGGTTCCGCGGTGCGGACCTGGAGGTCTTCCGCGAATGGCGCCAGGCGGCGGAGGCC
>DASVQB010000052.1:0-70160 GCA_036389295.1 Thermoleophilaceae bacterium
CCCCCGCTGCCCTCGCGGCGGCTGGCGCCGTAGACAAGGTCGCTGATCACGATGCAGCCGAGAGCGGCGCCGATCGCGGTGACCACAGCTCCGACCGCCCCGTCCATCAAGAAGCCGGCGATCAGGCCGATCACGGCAGCAAGGATCGTCATCCGTCCTCGGGCGGAGCCGTGGGTGCCGGCGGTGCCGGCGAGCATCCCGATCGCGATGCCGATCCCGAGGTCGGTGAGAAGGTCCACGCCCGAAAGCTAACCATTTGCGCTGGCCGGGGGTCGATCCGCCACACTTCCCCAATGGCCGAAGTTCCCGAGCCGACCCACAGACGGCGCTCCCACGCCGGTACCCGCGACCTCGAGCGCTACGCGGGCCTGTTCGCCGAGCGAACGACGGTGATGCGCTCCTCGGCGATGCGCGACCTGATGGCGATCACCGCGCGCCCGGAGGTCATCTCGCTCGCCGGCGGCCTCCCCGACACCGCGAGCTTCCCGCCCGACACGTTCGCCGCGATCGCCGACCGGATCGCCCAGGAGTCCTGCGCCAAGGCGCTCCAGTACGGGCCGACCGAGGGCCTCGACGAGACCAAGCGCTGCATCGCCGAGGTGATGGCGGCCGAGGACATGCGCGTCGACCTCGAGGACCTGATCGTCACGACCGGCGGGCAGCAGGTGATCGACCTCGTCACCAAGACGCTGATCGACCCCGGCGACGTGGTGATCGCCGAGGGCCCGACCTACCCGGGCGCGGTCCCGACCTTCTCCGCCTACGAGGCCGACGTGGTCCAGATCGACGTGGACGGCGAGGGCATGCAGGTCGAACGGCTGCCCGAGGTGCTCGACCGGCTCGAGCGCGACGGGCGGCGGACGAAGTTCGTCTACACGGTGCCGAGCTTCCAGAACCCGGCCGGCGTGACGATGTCGCTGCCGCGGCGGCGGCGGCTCGTGGAGATCGCCAGCGAGCGCGAGCTGCTCGTCCTGGAGGACAACCCGTACGGCCTGCTGCGCTACGAGGGCAGCCCGAACCCGACGCTGCGGTCGCTGGACGGCGGGGTGTACGTGATGTACCTCGGCACGTTCTCGAAGATCCTCTCGCCGGGCATCCGGCTCGGCTGGGTCGCCGCGCCGGCGCCCGTGCTGGAGAAGATCAACCTCGGCAAGCAGGGCACCGACCTCTGCACCTCGACGCTGTCGCAGCTGATGGTTCGCGCGTACTTCGACGAGGGGATATGGCGCGAGTACGTGGACGCCCTGAACGAGATCTACCGCGGCCGCCGCGACGCGATGCTCGACGCGCTGGCGGAGTTCTTCCCGTCGCAGGCGGAGTGGACGCGGCCCGGCGGCGGGCTGTTCATCTGGGTGACCCTGCCGGAGTTCATCGACACGACCGACCTGCTCGCGCGCGCGCTGCGCGAGAACGTGGCGTTCGTGCCGGGCGAGGCCGCGTACCTGGACGGTCGCGGGCGAAGCTCGATGCGGCTGAACTTCTCGGGGTCCGACGAGGACACGATCCGCGAGGGCGTCCGCCGGATCGGCGAGGTGGTGGCCGAGCAGGTCGCGCTGTACGGGACGCTCACCGGCGAGGAGGCGCACGGCGCCCGCCGGGCGGGACGGGGCGCTGCGGGGGCCGGCCGCGAAGCCGCGGCGGCCGCCGCCGGGCTCGACGACGCCGAGCCTGCCGCCGCCCCCTCCGAGGGCGCCCGCGTCGTCCCGATCCGCCGCCGCCGCGCGGGCGGCGCCTAGCCGCCGTGGCCCGGGTCGCCGTCCTCAAGGGCGGCAGCTCGCTGGAGCGGCAGGTCTCGCTGCGGTCGGGCGCCCGGGTCGAGGACGCGCTCGAGCGGCTCGGCCACGAGGTCGCCGCGATCGACGCCGGCGCCGACCTGATCGAGCGCCTGCGCGAGGCGGCCCCCGACGCCGCCTTCGTAGCCCTCCACGGGCGGGACGGCGAGGACGGCACGGTCCAGGAGCTGCTCGAGATCCTCGGGATCCCGTACACCGGCTCCGGGGTCCTGGCCTGCATCCGGTCGATCGACAAGGTGCTCGCCAAGCACCTGCTGGTCGAGGCCGACATCCCGACGCCCGACTTCTTCGCCTTCAGCGAGACGGCGTTCCGCCAGCTCGGCGCGGCCGACACCCTGCCGGCGATCGAGGAGCGGCTCGACTTCCCGATCGTCGTGAAGCCGGCCGCGGGCGGCTCGGCGCTCGGGATCAAGTTCGCGCGGACGGCCGCGGACGTGCCCGGCTGCCTCGTGTCCGCGTTCTCGTACGACTCGAAGGTGCTGCTCGAGCGGTACGTGAGCGGTCGCGACCTGGCCGTCTCGGTGGTCGAGGGCGCCGGCGGGCCGGAGGCGCTGCCGATCGTCGAGGCCGTCCCGCGGGACGAGGAGTTCTACGACTTCGAGGCCCGCTACGAGATCGGCCGCACCGCCTTCGTCTGCCCAGCCGAGCTGACCGACGCGCAGGCCGCGCGGGCGAAGGGCCTGGCGACCGACGTCTACCGCACCCTCGGCTTCTACGGCTTCGGCCGCGTGGACCTGATGCTGGACGAGGCGAGCGGCGAGCTGGAGGTGCTGGAGGCGAACGCGATCCCGGGCCTCACCGAGACGAGCCTCCTGCCCCAGGCGGCCGAGACGGCCGGCATCGACTTCGACGAGCTGGTCCGCCGGATCCTGGACCTGGCCTTCGCCCGCCGCAGCGCCGCGCCGGCCTAGGCGCCGCGCGCCCACCGTGTTCGATTTGTTCCGCACAGCGGAACGAATCGAACACCGTGTCGCTTTTCCATCGCATAGCGATGGCTAGATGACACGGTGACCGAGACCACCGAGCGGAGCGCGGATCTAGCTGCCGCCGCTCGCGAAGTCCTCGGGCGTCACGTTGTCGAGGAAGTCCTTGAACTTCTCGACGACCTCGTCCTGGTCCTCGACCTCGTGCTCGAACTCGATGGCGGACTCCGCGATCACGTCCTCGGCCGCGAAGATCGGGGCCTTGGTCCGGACCGCCAGCGCCAGCGCGTCGGACGGCCGCGAGTCGATCTCAACCTCGCGGCCGTCGAGCCGCAGCGTGATCGAGGCGTAGAACGTGTTCTCCTTCAGCTCAGTGACGGCCACCCGCGTGCACGCGATCTCCAGCTCGGTGAGCATGTCGTCCATGAGGTCGTGGGTCATCGGGCGGGGGGTGTTCGCGCCCTGGAGCTTCATCAGGATCGCGGCAGCCTCGGGATGGCCGATCCAGATCGGCAGGAACTTGTTTCCCTCGCGGGTCTTGAGGAGCACGATCGGCTGCTTGCCGACCATGTCGAAGCTCACTCCGTAGATGACCATTTCCTGCATCGGGACCCCATATCGAAGCGGAGACGACGCCGGTGGCGAAGTCTAGATCAGAGGGGCGGCGGAGCAGTGCCGGCGGGGCGGCCCGGTGACCCCCCCGTTCGTGGCGGTCTGCACCAGCCGTCCGGCGGGGCGGGTGCGAGAGTGCCTGGAGGCCCTCCGGGCGCAGGTGCCGGCGGAGGCCCTGGCGCTGGTGGCGAGCGGGATCGACCCGGCCGGCCACCGTGCCGCCGCGCCCTGCGAGGTGCTGGTCGAGCCGCGGCCCGGCCTCTCGCACGCCCGCAACCGCGCGCTCGCCTGGGCGGCCGGACGGGGGGCCGGCGTCCTCGCCTTCGTGGACGACGACGCCGTGGCGGCCGAGGGCTGGCACGAGGCGCTCGCGCGGCGCTGGGACGAGGCGCCCCCCGAGGTCGCCTGCATCGGCGGCCCGATCCGGCCGCGGTTCGAGGTCGACCCGCCGGCGTGGTACTCGGACGCGATCGCCCACGTCCTGACGCTGCTCGACCGCGGGCCGGCGGTCCGCGACCTCGACCCGGACGTCGAGGCCGTCTACGGGGCGAACATCTCGTTCCGGGTCGAGCCGCTGCGGCGGGCCGGCGGGTTCGACCCGGGCCTCGGCCACGCCGGACGGCGGGTTTTCTTCGGCGAGGAGGACGAGGCGCAGCGGGCGCTGGTGCGGCTCGGCCACCGGGTCCGCTGGGTGCCCGATGCCGCCGTCTGGCACGTGATCCCGGCCGAGCGCCTGACCCCCCGCTCGTTCCTCGAGCGCCGGCTGGCGTTCGGCGCGGCGCTTGGCGGGCGGGGCGGCCGCCCCCGCGGGCTGGCCGCGCGCCGGGCGCTCGCGGCGGGCGCGGGCGCGGCGGTCGCGGCGGCGGCGGGCCGGCAGGCGCTCGCGATGGACCGGGCGGTGCGGGCGGCGGAGAACCTGGGCGTGCTGCTCGGCCCGGCCTACGCGCGCTTGAGCCAGCCGTAGGCGCCGAGCAGGAGCATCGTCCCGATCACCGCGCCCACGAGGCCGCCGAGGTCGAACGCGTCGTCGTCGCCGATCCCGAGGCCGAGCGTGAAGATCACCCAGCCGAGCGCGGCGCCGCCGAGGCCGAGCAGCAGGGTCGGGCCGAGCCCGCTGACCCCGCGGCCGGGCATCAGCGCCCGGCCGACGAAGCCGGCCACCAGTCCGAGGATCAGCGCGCCGATCACGCGCCGGAGGATACGCCCCTCCGCGTCGCGGACCCGCCCGCGGGCCGTCTGGGCTCGATCCGCCCGCGAGCCGCCTACGGCTCGATCAGCCCGCGGCGGATCGCGTACCGGACGAGCTCGACCCGGTCGCGCATCCCGAGCTTCGCGAGCACGTTCGCCCGGTGCGACTCGACGGTCTTCTCCGAGACCTTCAGGATCTCGGCGATCTGCTTGTTCGTGAAGGCCTCGGCGATCAGCTTCACCACGTCGAGCTCGCGCGGGGTGAGCGGGTCGCGCGGCGCGCGGTCGGCGTCCTCGAGCCACTCCTTCACGAGGCCGGTCTGCGTGGTCGCCGACAGGAACGGGCGGCCGGCGGCGACCGAGCGGACGGCCTCGATCAGGTCCTCGTCGGCGGCCCGCTTCAGCACGTAGCCGGAGGCGCCGGCCTTCAGGGCGTCGTAGAGGTAGCGCTCCTCGTCGTGCATGGAGAGCAGCAGGACCGAGGTGTCGGGGCAGCGGGCCTTGATCTCGCGCGCGGCCTGGACGCCGGTCATCCGCGGCATCGCCACGTCGAGCACGGCCACGTCGGGCCGCTCCCGGATCGCGGCCTCGACGGCGCCGACGCCGTCCTCCGCCTCCGCCACCACGCGCATGCCCTCGTGACGGTCGATCAGCATCCGGAGGCCGGACCGGACGATGCCGTGGTCGTCGGCTACGAGGATGTGGAGCATCAGGGCACCTGCAGGGTCAGGGAGGTTCCGCTGCCGGGCATCGACGCTACGTCGAGCCGGCCGCCCAGGAGTCGAGCGCGCTCGGCCATCCCGCTCAGGCCGAGGCTGTCGTGGCCGCGGTTCGGGTCGAAGCCGCAGCCGTCGTCGCGCACGGTGAGCTCGACGCCGCGGCCGTGCGCCGTGAGGTCGATCTCGACGCTCGTGGCGTCGGCGTGCTGGGCGACGTTCGAGAGCGCCTCCTGCGCGACCCGGTAGACGACGATCTCGCGGTCGGACTCGATCAGCTCGGGGGCGCCCGTCGTGCGCAGGCGGGCGCGGACGCCGGTCTGGGCCGAGAACCGCTGGAGCTGGCCCTCGAGGGCGGGGATGAGCCCGTGGTCGTCGAGGGCGGTCGGCCGGAGCTGTCGGGCGAGGTGGAGCAGCTCCGCCATCGCCTGGTTCACGAGCCGCTTCAGCTCGGCCAGCTCGTCGGCCACGTCGGGCGCGGAGTGCGTGAGCGCCTCGAGGCGGAGCAGGATCGCCGTGAGGGCCTGGTTGACCTCGTCGTGGAGGTCGCGGGCGAGGCGCCGCCGCTCCTCCTCCTGCGCGCGCAGGACGAGCCGGCCGCTGCGCTTGCGCTCGGCGTCGATCCGCCCGAGGATCCGACGGAACGAGGCGGCGAGCCGGTCGATCTCCTCCACGGCCTGGGACTCGTCGGGCGCCTCGAACTGCCCCGGCTCGGCCGGGTCGATCGCCTCGACGCGCTCGATCAGCCGGTCGAGCGGCGAGAAGCGCCGGCGCAGCATCAGCATGTTCACGAGCAGGACGAGGACGATCGACATCGCCAGCAGGCCGAACTGGGCCCGCTGGTCGGCGATCTTGAGATCGAGGCCGGCCGCCGCGCTGGCGGCGAAGACGGTGGCCACGACCATCAGGACGTTGACGGCGACGACCTGGCCGGCGAGGGAATTGGAGTTGCGTCGGGTCTTCATGACCGAAGATGGGGTCCTGACCCCATATCGGCAGGAACAGCCAACACCGACAATGACTGCACAGACTTGGACGCACAGAGCCAGCGTCCGCCTCCGCAGCAGGAGCTTTGGGTCGACAACCGGGGCGCCCGATTCGGGCGCCCCGGCTGCATTTCGGGTATCCATGGGGGGCATGCGCGGGCGGCTCTCGATCCTGGCGGCGGTCCTCGCCGCGGTCCTCGCGCTCGCCACGGCGGGCACGGCCGGCGCCGTCACCTGCTCCCACCCGGCGAGCGCCTACGCGACCGGCGCCCCCGGCATCGGCGCCGCCGGCGGCACGACCGCCGTGAACGACCCGTTCGCCCCCGCCCAGTGGGGACTCGCCCAGGTCCACGCACCGGCCGCGTGGGCGCGCGGCGCACGCGGCGCCGGAGCGGTCGTCGCCGTGCTCGACTCGGGCGTCGACCTCGCCCACCCCGACCTCGCCGGCAAGCTGCTCGAGGGGGTCGACCTGGTGCCCGGCGGCAGCGCCTGCCCCGGCCCGCAGGACGAGAACGGCCACGGCACGCACGTGGCCGGGATCGTCGGCGCCGTGGCGGGCAACGGGATCGGGGTGGCCGGCACGGCGCCGGACGCGAGCATCCTGCCGGTCCGGGTGCTCGACCCGAAGGGCGACGAGCCGGTGGAGGGCGTCGTCTTCGAGGGGATCCGCTGGGCGGCCGACCACGGCGCCGACGTGATCAACCTGAGCCTCAGCGGTCCGCCGCTGCTCTCGGTCGTGACCGGCTCGGACGCCGAGTCCGCGGCGGCGGTGGACTACGCCTGGTCGAAGGGCGCGGTCGTGGTGGCGGCCGCCGGCAACGACTCGTTCCCGCTCTGCAACGAGCCCGCCGCGGCGCAGCGGGCGGTGTGCGTGGCGGCGACCGACTCGGCCGGCGCCCCGTCCTACTACTCGAACTTCCCCGCCACCCCGGACCGCAACGTCGCGGTGCGCGCGCCAGGCGGCGAGGGCAGCGTCTTCTGCGAGGACTCCTCGGACGTGTGGTCGACGGTGTGGCCCGGCGACTCGACCGACGCCGGCTGCGGCCTGATCGACGGCTACGAGACCTTCGCCGGCACCTCGATGGCCACCCCGTTCGTCTCGGGAGTGGCGGCGATGCTCGCGGCCCGCGGCCTCACCAACGCCCAGATCGTCGAGTGCCTGCGGACGACGTCGGGCAACCACGGCGCCTACGACCCGGCCTACGGGTACGGGGTCGTGGACGCGGACGCGGCGGTGGCCGCCTGCGCGCCGAGCGCGACGGCTCCGTTCGAGCCGCCCGCGCAGCCGCCGCCCTCGTCGCCGGGCGGAGGCGACTCGGGGTCGGGCCCCGGGTCGGGCGGCTCCGGCTCGAGCGCGGGCTCCTCGCCCGACCCCCGGGTCACGGTGCGGATCCGGCGCACCACGCGGGCGCGGCTCGCCAAGTCCGGCCGCCTCCGGTTCTCGGTCGCGACCGACAGGGCGGTGAAGGTGACGGTCCGAGCCGTCCTGTCGCGCACGAGGCGGCGCGGCACCGCCGGCCGCGGCTCGGTGACGCTCCGCGCCGCCGGCTCGCGCTCGGCGTCCGTGAGGCTCACCCGCTGGGCCCGCCGCGAGCTCGCGAGGCACCGCCGGGCCCGCCTCGTGCTCCGCTGGCGCGGCGGCACCGCCTCCGGCAGCGCCGCCGTCGTCCGCTAGACCGGCTCGCACCGCGCGCTCGATCACCTCCACCGCCCATGGCCGGTAAGACCCATCGCGCGCGAGCGGCAGGAGTGGCCGACCGGGCCGCGAAACCCTGGGCGTGCGAAGCGTGGAGGTCTCGCGAACGCTCGTGAAGTCGCCCCCGGAGCTCTGGGAGGACCTGCGCGGCGACTGCCTGTCGGAGGCCGTCGGCGAGGTGACCGTGGAGCCGGGCGTGCCGGAGCGGGAGCTCCGCTGGCGGGCCGACGGCGCCGCCGGGACGGCCCGGCTCGAGCCGTCGAGCTGGGGGACGAAGGTCACGCTGACCGCGGAGGTCGAGGAGCAGGTCGCTCGGCTCGGCCTCTGGGAGCGGATGCGCGGCATGCGCCCGCCGCCGTCCCCGCCGTCGCCGCACTCGGACATCGAGGAGCGGCTCGAGGGGGTCCTCGACTCGCTCGGCTCCGCGCACCGCAAGCCGTTCGTTCGCGAGTAGCGCGCGGCGCCCGGTCCCTACAATCCACCGGCCCTTGGCCCGCGAGAAGTTCCCCGAGACCTTCGAGGAGAAGCTGGAGCAGCTCCGGGAGCTGCGCCACGCCGCCGTCCACGCGGCGAGCGACTCGGCGATCGAGAAGCAGCACGCCAAGGGCAAGCTGACCGCCCGCGAGCGGATCGAGAAGCTGCTCGACCCGGGCTCGTTCGAGGAGCTCGACACGTTCGTGCGCCACCGGACGTTCGAGTTCGACATGACCAAGAACCGCCCGTGGGGCGACGCCGTCGTGACCGGCCACGGGCTGATCGACGGCCGGCCGGTCTGCGTCTTCTCCCAGGACTTCACCGTCTTCGGCGGCTCGCTCGGCGAGGTCATGGCCGAGAAGATGTGCAAGATCATGGACCTGGCCGCCAAGATCGGCTGCCCGGTCATCGGGATCAACGACTCGGGCGGCGCGCGGATCCAGGAGGGCGTGGTCTCGCTCGGCGCCTACGGCGACGTCTTCGTCCGCAACGTCCAGTGCTCGGGCGTGATCCCGCAGATCAGCCTGGTCATGGGGCCGTGCGCCGGCGGCGCCGTGTACTCCCCGGCCATGACCGACTTCATCTTCATGGTCAAGGAGACCTCGCACATGTTCATCACGGGGCCCGACGTGATCAAGACGGTCACGGGCGAGGAGACCTCGTTCGAGGAGCTCGGCGGCGCGATGACGCACAACACGAGGTCGGGGGTCGCCCACTTCGCGTCGGACGACGAGGAGGCGTGCCTGGAGGACGCCCGCTACCTCATGTCGTTCCTGCCGCAGAACAACCTCGAGTTGCCGCCGCGGGTCGAGCCCACCGACGACCCCGACCGCATGGACGAGGACCTCGACCACGTCGTCCCCGACAACCCCAACAAGCCGTACGACATGCGCGACGTCGTGCACCACGTGGTCGACGACGGCGAGTTCTTCGAGGTCCACGAGCACTACGCGCAGAACATCGTGGTGGGGTTCTCGCGGCTGAACGGGCGGCCGGTGGGGATCGTCGGCAACCAGCCGAGCCAGATGGCCGGCGTGCTCGACATCGACTCGTCCACCAAGGGCGCCCGCTTCGTGCGTTTCTGCGACGCGTTCAACATCCCGCTCGTCACGTTCACCGACGTGCCGGGGTTCCTGCCCGGGACGAGCCAGGAGTGGGGCGGGATCGTCCGCCACGGCGCGAAGCTGCTGTACGCGTTCACCGAGGCGACGGTGCCGAAGCTCACCGTCGTCACGCGGAAGGCGTACGGCGGCGCCTACGACGTCATGAACTCGAAGCACATGCTCGCCGACTTCAACTTCGCCTGGCCGACCGCCGAGGTCGCCGTGATGGGGCCCGAGGGCGCGGTCAACATCATCTTCAGGCGCGACATCGCGAAGTCGCCCACGCCGGCCGAGCGGCGGGAGAAGCTGATCGCGGACTACAAGGCGCGGTTCGCGAACCCGTACTCGGCGGCCGAGCGCGGCTACATCGACGACGTGATCGTGCCGCACGAGACGCGCCCGAAGCTGATCCGGGCGCTCGAGACGCTCCAGACGAAGCGCGTCCCGCGGCCGAAGCGCAAGCACGGCAACATCCCGCTGTAGGTTGAGGCGAGCCGGCGGCGCGGGGATCGTCGCGGTGCCGGCGATCGCGCTCGCCGCGTGGCTCGCCTACGGCAGCGGCTTCGTCGACTACGACGCCGTCTACGCGCTGGTCTGGGGCGACGACCTCGCCCACGGCCACCGGCCGCCCGACCTCGACTCGCGCCACTCGCCGACCTCGCATCCCCTCGCGACGCTCCTGAGCGTGCCGCTGTCGCAGCTCGGCTCGGGCGCGCTCGGGGTGCTCCAGGCGGCGTCGCTCCTGTCGTTCGGCGCGCTCGGCTGGGCGGCGTACCGGCTCGGCGAGCGGACGTTCGGCCGGCCCACCGGCGCGCTGTTCGCGGCGATCCTGCTCACCCGCCCGCTGCTCGTGAAGCAGGCGCTGAGCGCGAACGTGGACGTCCCGTTCGTGGCGCTCGTGCTCGGGGCGGCGGCGATGGAGGCGGGCCGGCCGCGCCGCGGCTGGCCGGTGCTCGCGCTGCTCGCGGTCGCCGGCCTCCTGCGGCCGGAGGCGTGGCTGCTCGCGGTCGCGTACGCGGCCTGGCTGTGGCCGGCGCTCGGCGACGCGCGCTCGCGAGCGGCCGTCGCGGCGCTGGCGCTGGCGGGGCCCGCGGGCTGGGCGCTGTTCGACTGGGTCGTGGCCGGCGACCCGCTGCACTCGATGCACGAGACGAGCCAGGCGGCGGAGCGGATCGGGCGGCCGCAGGGCGCCGACCGCGCCGTGCGGCTCGCGCCCGGCTACCTGATCGACGTGCTGACCGCGGCCGTCGCGGTCGGAGGCGCGGCGGCGGCGCTCGCGGCCCTGCGCCTCGCGCGGGCGCGCGCGCGGGTGCCGGTGGCGACCGGGCTCCTCGGCGGGGCGGCGTTCCTGGCGCTCGGCCTCGGCGACCAGCCGCTGCTCGCGCGCTACCTGTTCGTGCCCGGGGCGATGCTGGCGCTGCCGTTCGCCGCCGCGGCGACCGCGTGGTGGGTCCCGGGGCTTCGCGCGGCGGGCCCGGGGACGGCGCCGGGCGGAGGCGCAGGCGGCCCGCTGGGCCCGCGGGCGGCGCTGGCCGTCACCGCCGTCTTCGCCGTCGCGGCGCTCGCCTCGGTGCCCGCCACCGTCCGCGACGTGGACGACTGGCGCGACTTCTCGGAGGCGAGGCACCGCGCGGACGGCGAGCTGCCGGAGCTGCTCGACTCGGCGGCGGCGAGGCGGACGCTCGACCGCTGTGTTCCTGCAACGGTGGACTACTTCCAGACGCGCCCCCTCGTCGCGTACCTGCTGGGCGACCGGCGGCCGAACGACGTGGACACGGCGCAGCCGGCCCGCGCGACCGGCGGCGCGCTGCTCGTGGCCCGCTCGCGCGCGGGGGAGGTGCCGCACGCGTTCCGCCTCGCGGCGTCGAGCCGCTCGTGGGCGCTGTTCGACCGCTGCGGACCGCCGACGCCGGAGCCGCGGGGGTGAGGAGGGCCGCCGCCGCGTGGCTCCGCTCGCGCCCGCGAGTCGCGACCGCCGGCGCCGTCGCCCTCCTCGCCGTCGCGATCTGGGCCGTATACGGAGCCGGCTACGTCGGCTACGACCAGCTCTACGCGCTCATGTGGGGCGACGACCTCGCCGAGGGCCGGCTGCCCGGCTACGAGGCCCCGCGCGCGCCCACCCCGCACCCGCTCGCCAACCTCGCCGGCCTGGCGCTCGCCCCGCTCGGCGACGGCTCGCTCGTCGCGGCGAGGGCGATCGCGCTGGTCGCCTTCGCGGGCCTGGCGGTCGCGGCCTACGCCCTCGCGGCCCGGCTCTTCTCGCCCGCGGTAGGCGTCCTGTTCGCGGCGCTGCTCCTCACCCGGCCGTCGCTCGTGAACCAGGCGCAGATCGCATCGGTCGACGTGCCGTTCCTCGCGCTGGTCCTCGCCGCCGCGGCGATCGAGGCGCGCCGTCCGCGGGCCGGCCCGCCGGTGCTCGCCGTCCTCGGCCTCGCGGGGCTCCTGCGGCCGGAGGCCTGGCTCCTAGCCGCCGCCTACGCGGCCCACCTCCTGCGCCGCGCCTCGCCCCGGGACCGGCTCCGCATCGCCGCCCTCGCCGCCGCGGCCCCTCTGGCCTGGCTCGGCTCCGACCTCCTGGTCGCCGGCGACCCGCTCTGGTCGCTCCACCGGACGCGCGAGGCGGCCGACCGGCTGGGCGACGAGGGCGGGCCGGTCGCGACGCTCGAGTGGGCGGTGCGGTCGTGGAAGGGCCTGCTCCACGTGCTGCCGGCCGTCCTCTCCGCGGCTGGCGCCGTGCTCGCGGCGAGGCTGCTCGGCCGCCGGGCCGCGATCCCGCTCGCGCTGCTCGGCCTCGGCGTGGCGTCGTCGCTGGCGGTGGGCCTCGCCGGCGTGCCGCTCCTCACGCGCTACTTCTTCCTGCCGGCCACGGTGCTGTGCCTGCTCGCCGCCGTCGCCGTGCTCGGCTGGCGCGAGCTGCCGGCCGGGCGGCGCGCGCGCCGGCCGTGGAAGGTCGCGGGCGCCGCGGCCGGCCTCGCGCTCCTGGCGAGCGCGCCGTACGAGCTCGACCAGGTCCACGGCGCGCTGCTCAAGACGAGCCGCGGCCACGAGGTCCAACGCGACCTCCAGTCGATCGCGCGGCGGCCCGGCGTCCGCGACCTGATCCCGCGCTGCCAGCCGCTCCAGACGCGCCTCTTCAGGGCGCGGCCGCTGCTCCTCTGGGCACGGCGCGACGACCCGCCGGCTCGGATCGTCGCGACCCGCCGGCTCGACCTGGGCGCCGGCATGCTGCTCGTCTACTCGCGCGAGGAGCGGCCGCCGCCCGCGCCGGGCTTCGCCACCGTTGCGAGGAACCGGTCGTGGGAGGTCCGGGCACGCTGCGGCGGCGCCACGGCGTCGCGCGCCGCGCCGGTCAGAGCGCGACCGTCGGCGCCCCGGCGGGCGGCGACTCCATCAGCGCCGCGCACAGGGCCAGGTCCTGGATCGCGAGGCCGGTCGAGTCGAACAGGGTGATCGCGGCGTCGTCGGGGCGGCCCGGCGCCTCGCCGGTCAGCACGGCGCCCAGCTCGGTCACGTCGTCGCGGGCCACGAGGCCCGCCTCCACGGCCCGCGTCAGCTCGCCGCCGTGGCTCGCCTGACGCCACTCGTCGCAGAACAGCGTGCAGCGCGTGACGGCCTCGACCTCGGCCTCGGCCTTGCCGGCGGCGTCGGCGCCGAGCATCGAGAGGTGCATGCCGGGCCGCAGGTCGGAGGCGAGGACGACCGGCTCGTGGCCGGGCGTGACGCACGTGACCACGTCGCAGGCGAGCGCGTCCTCGCGGCTGCCGGCCTCCCAGCCGAGCTCGCCGGCCAGCGCCCCCGCCGCGTCCGGGTCCGGGTCGTGGCAGACGCCCGGCCCGTACTCGACGGCCGCGAGGCAGCGGGCGGCCCAGCCGCCGTTCTGCCCGCAGCCGAGGATCCCGACCGTCCGCGCGTCCTCGCGCGCGAGCTCCTGAGCGGCGACCGCCGCCACCGCGCCGGTGCGCAGCGACGTGACCGCCCCCACGTCCACGATCGCCAGCGGCTCGCCGGTCTCCGCGCTCGAGACCACGATCAGCCCGAGCACCACCGGCAGCCCGTGCCGCGGGTTCTCGGTGAACGACGTGACCCACTTCAGGATCGCGATCCCGCCGCCGCGCGCGGGCATCGCCCGGAAGTCGCCCCGCGGCGGCGAGTCGACGTAGACCTTCGGCGGCATCTCCCACTCGCCGGCCGCGAACCTCACGAACCCGTCGCGCACCCGCTCGACCGCCTCCGCCGGCGAGATCGCGCGGAGGACGGCGTCGCGGTCGAGCACCGGGACCTGGGCCATCGCCGCCTCGACTGTACCCTCAGGGCCCGATGAGCCGGAACGGAAGGCACGCCCCGCCGCGGCCGCGGATCGAGC
Source organism: Thermoleophilaceae bacterium (assembly GCA_036389295.1). Classification (GTDB taxonomy): domain Bacteria; phylum Actinomycetota; class Thermoleophilia; order Solirubrobacterales; family Thermoleophilaceae; genus AC-37. The sequence continues at coordinate 13,855 of DASVQB010000052.1, forward strand.
TCCGCCAGTCGGTCGCGGGCCCCGAGGAGGCCGCCGCGATCGCCGCGGCCCTCGAGCAGTTCCTGCGCGACACCGCGCCGCCGCCCGCCGCGGACGGCGGCGGGGCCTTGAGCGGCTGGCTTCGCGCGGGCGTCTTCGAGGGCGTCGGCCTCGACCCGGACGGGCCGGCCCCGTGGGGCGACCCGCTGCCGTGGAGCGCCTGACCGAGATGGCCGACGAGACGACCGGCGCGATCGAGCTCCAGCCCGCCGAGGCGGCGCGGCTGGTCGAGTCCGGCGACGCCCAGCTCGTGGACGTGCGCGCCGCCTCCGAGCACGCCGCCGGCCACATCGCCGGCGCCCGCCACCTCCCGCTGGAGCGGCTCGACGCCGAGGCCGACGAGCTCGACCGCGACCGGCCCGTGGTCTTCTACTGCCGCGGCGGCGAGCGCTCCGGCATGGCCGCCGAGGCGTTCCGCAACTCCGGCTGGGACGCCCACAACGTGAGCGGCGGCCTGGTCGCGTGGGTCGAGGGCGGCCTGCCGCTCGAGCCCGCCGACGGGCGCGTCGCGGAGCGGGACGCGCTGCCCCCCGCTTAGGCCGCCGGGCGAAATAGCCGAAACCCCAAGGGGTTTTGCTATATTCGCCCGTCCCGCCCGCCGGCGACGCCTCGCGCACCCGCTTTCCCAGGAGAGACCCCACGATGGAGCCCACCTCGCTTCACGAGACAAAGCCGAAGGGCCGCAGGGGCTCGCTGGCGAACCCGGAGGTCTACGACGACGTCCCCGGGCACATCATCCCGATCATCGAGCGGGAGTTCGACGACTTCGACACGAAGGCCGGCGAGTTCCTGCGGGAGGAGCTGTCCGAGGACCAGTTCATCGGCTTCCGCCTGAAGCAGGGCGTCTACGGCCAGCGCCAGGCCGGCGTCCAGATGATCCGCGTCAAGCTGCCGTTCGGGGGCGTCACGCCGGAGCAAATGGACGCGTTCGCCGAGGTCGCCGAGCGGTTCGCGCCGCTCCGCAAGGGCCACATCACCACGCGCCAGAACTTCCAGTTCCACCACGTCCCGCTGCCCGACGCCGCGAAGGCGATCCGGATGATCTCGGCGGCCGGGCTCTCGTCCCGCGAGGCCTGCGGCAACACGGTCCGCAACGTCACCGGCGACCCGTGGGCCGGCGTCACCGACGAGGTCTACGACATCACCCCGTACGCCGGCGCGTTCGTCCGCTACTTCGTCCGCAACGACGTCTGCCAGCTCCTGCCGCGCAAGTTCAAGGTCGCGTTCACGGCCAACGACGAGGATCGCGCGATCACCCTGATCCACGACCTCGGCTTCATCCCGCGCGTCCGCGAGGTCGACGGCCGCCAGGTCCGCGGCGTCGAGATCCGCACGGGCGGCGGCACCTCGATCATGGCCCGCGTCGGCGGCACGCTCTACGACTTCGTCGAGGTCGACAACGGCGACTACCTGAAGGTCTCCGAGGCCGTCCTCCGGATCTTCGACCGCCAGGACTGGCTGCGCGCGAACCGCGCCCGCGCCCGGATCAAGTTCCTGATCGACAAGATCGGGATCGAGGCGTTCCGCGAGCAGGTCGACGAGGAGGTCAAGGGCGACTGGGTCGCGGAGCGCGACTTCGACCCCGACCCGCTCCTGTTCGACCACGACGAGGAGGCGAACGCGCCGGCCCCGCCCGAGGTGTTCGAGTCGCCGAACGGCGAGCGCGGCGAGTTCGAGGCGTTCGCCGCGGCGAACGTCCGGCCGCAGCGCCAGGACGGCTTCTCGACGGTCGAGGTCAAGGTCACCCGCGGCGACCTCACCCCCGAGCAGTTCCGCGGCCTCGCACAGATCATGCGCGAGTACACCGGCGGCTACGCGCGAACCAGCATCCAGCAGAACATCGTGCTCCGCTGGGTCCGCGACGAGGCCGTCCACGACGTGTGGCGGCGGCTCGTGGACCTCGGCCTGGGCGACGCCGGCGCGCACGAGGTCACCGACGTCGTGAGCTGCCCCGGCACCGACAGCTGCAAGCTCGGCATCACCAGCTCGATGGGCCTGAACCAGGCGATCCAGGAGCGGCTCGAGGGGATGGGCATCGAGGACCCGCTCTCGAAGCGCATCCACGTGAAGATGTCCGGCTGCCCGAACGGCTGCGGCCAGCACCACCTCGGCTCGATCGGCCTCTACGGCGCGTCGATGAAGGTCGGCGGCCGCCAGCTCCCCGCCTACATCGCGCACGTGGGGGGCCGCTACGAGGGCGGCGAGGTCTCCTACGGCCACCGGCTGAAGGTGCGCCTGCCGGCAAAGCGCGTGCCGGACGCCGTCGAGCGGTGGATCCGCTACTACGAGCGCGAGCGCCGGGACGGCGAGGCGTTCGTCGCGTTCGTCGACCGCACCGGCGCCGCGGGCTTCGAGGACGAGGTCCGGGACCTCGCGATGCCGGTCGAGTTCAACCTCGAGAACATCCAGCACTTCATCGACTGGAACCGCAGCGACCCGTACAAGGTCGAGCGCGGCGAGGGCGAGTGCGCGGTCTGACATGTCCGTAGCCGCCCCACCCGACCTCGAGCGGAGCTCGGCCGAGGAGGTCCTGAGCTACGCCGTCGAGCGCTTCCACCCGCGGCTCTACGTCGCGTGCTCGTTCCAGAAGGAGTCCTCGGTGATCATGGACATGATCCTGCGGATCGAGCCGAGCGCACGCTTCTTCCTGCTCGACACCGGCGTGCTGTTCGACGAGACCCACGACGCCCTCCGCCGGGCCGAGGAGCGCTACGGGATCGAGGTCAACGTGTACGACGCGTCGAGCCCCGACGGCCGGCCGTGGACCGCGGACCGCTGCTGCTCCGAGCGCAAGGTCGCCGCCCTGCGCGACGCGCTCGGCGGCGTGGACGCCTGGGTCACCGGGCTGCGGCGCGAGCACTCGCCGGAGCGGGCCGGCACCGCGAAGGTCCACTGGGACGAGCGCAACGGCCTCTGGAAGGCGAACCCGCTCGCGGACTGGACCGACCGCGACGTCTGGCGCTACGTCGCCGAGCACGACGTGCCGTACAACGAGCTTCACGACCAGGGCTACGACTCGATCGGGTGCGTGCCGTGCACGCTGCCCGGGAGCGGCCGCGAGGGTCGCTGGGCCGGCAGCGACAAGACCGAGTGCGGGATCCACGGATGAGCGACGGCCTGACGCTCTGGTTCACCGGACTGTCCGGTGCCGGCAAGTCCACGATCGCCCGGCTGGTCGAGGGCCGGCTGCTCGAGCGCGGCCACAGGGTCGAGGTGCTCGACGGCGACGTCGTTCGCACCAACCTCTCGAAGGGCCTCGGGTTCTCGAAGGAGGACCGCGACACGAACGTCCGCCGGATCGCGTTCGTGGCCGACCTGCTGTCCCGCAACGGCGTGGTCGCCATCACCGCCGCGATCTCGCCCTACCGCGAGATCCGCGACGAGGCGCGCGAGACGATGGGCGACCGGTTCGTGGAGATCCACGTGCAGGCGTCGGTCGACGAGTGCGCGCGGCGCGACGTGAAGGGGCTCTACGAGAAGGCCTTCAAGGGGGAGATCAAGGAGTTCACCGGCGTGTCCGACCCGTACGAGCCGCCGGAGTCGCCCGAGCTCCTGCTCGACACCGAGAGCGAGACTCCCGAGGAGTCGGCCGAGAAGGTGCTGGCGTTCGTCGAGTCCAAGCTGGGCGTTCCGGCGTGAGCGAGCTGCGGCTCAGCCCGCGCCAGACCGCCGACTTCGAGCTGCTCGCCAACGGCGGCTTCGCGCCGCTCCACGGGTTCCAGGGCCACGCGGCCTGGGAGACCGTGACCGAGTCGATGCGGCTGCCCGACGGCACGCCGTGGCCGATCCCGGTGACGCTCGCCACCGACGCCGGCGAGATCGGCGAGACGCTGACTCTGGTCGGCCACGAGGGCACCGAGCTCGGCTCGATCCTCGTCGAGGAGGTCTACGAGCGCGACCTCCGGCGCGAGGCCCAGCAGGTCTACCGCACGACCGACGAGGCGCACCCGGGCGTGGCGGCGCTGCTGCGCGAGGGCGCGCGGACGATCGCCGGGCCGATCGAGGCGAGGGCGCTCCCGTCGCACATCGACGAGGTCGCGCCGTACCTGCTCACGCCGGAGCAGACCCGCGCGGTGTTCCGCGACCGCGGCTGGAAGACGATCGTCGGCTTCCAGACCCGCAACCCGATCCACCGCGCGCACGAGTACATCACCAAGTCCGCGCTCGAGATCGTCGACGGCCTGTTCGTGCACCCGATCGTGGGCGAGACCAAGGACGACGACATCCCCGCCGACACGCGGATGCGCTGCTACGAGGTCCTGCTCGAGCGCTACTACCCCGGGGACCGCGTGCTGCTCGGCATCAACCCTGCCGCGATGCGCTACGCCGGCCCGCGCGAGGCGATCTTCCACGCGCTCGTGCGCAGGAACTACGGCTGCACCCACTTCATCGTCGGCCGCGACCACGCGGGCGTCGGCGACTACTACGGCACCTACGACGCCCAGCACGTGTTCGACGAGTTCGAGCCCGGCGAGCTGGGCATCGAGCCGCTGAAGTTCGAGCACTCGTTCTGGTGCCGGCTGACGGGCGGCATGGCGACGGCCAAGACCTCGCCCTCCGGCCCCGAGGACCGCGTCTTCCTGTCCGGCACGAAGGTCCGCGAGATGCTCGGCCGCGGCGAGCGCCCGCCGGAGGAGTTCACCCGGCCGGAGGTCGCGGACGTGCTGATCGAGGCGTACTCCGCGACCGAGCCCGCGCCGGCGTAGGGAGCCTAGCCGTGGACCCCCTGATCGTCGTCTTCGGCTTCGGGGTCGGTGTGCTGGTCGGGCTGACCGGGATGGGCGGCGGGTCGCTGATGACGCCGATCCTGATCCTCGTGTTCGGCTTCAAGCCGGTGACCGCGATCGGCACCGACCTCGCCTACGGCGCCGTGACGAAGACCGTCGGCGGCTGGCGCCACTTCCGCCAGCGCACGGTGAACTCGTCGCTCTCGACGTGGATGGCGCTCGGGTCGGTCCCCTCGGCGATCGGGGGCGTGTACGCGCTCGACGCCCTGGAGCGGGCGAGCGGCCACTCGTTCGACGACACGGTGCTGGCGGTCGTGGCGGGCGCCCTGATGTTCACCGGCGTCGCCGTCCTGGTCCGCGCGCTGTTCCTCACCAAGCTGATCGAGCGCGAGCGCGAGACGTTCGAGCTCGAGACCCGGCACAAGGTCGGGGCGGTGGTCCTCGGCGTCTTCGTCGGCTTCGTCCTGGGCGTGACCTCGGCGGGCAGCGGCTCGCTGATCGCGGTCGGCCTGATCCTGCTGTTCCGCCTCGCGCCGCGGCAGGTCGTCGGGACCGACGTCTTCCACGCCGCGATCCTGCTCTGGGCCGCCGCGATCGCCCACGTCGTGGCGGGCAACGTGGACTTCGCGCTGGCGGGCACGATCCTGATCGGCTCGGTGCCGGGCGTGTGGCTCGGCAGCCACTGGTCGGTCCGGACGCCGGTCGCGACCCTGCGGACCGTGCTGGGCGTGATTCTGATCGGCGCGAGCCTAGGCCTCCTCTCGAAGGCCGGCATGGACGTCCCGCTGCCCGTGCTGGCCGGCGTCCCGCTGGTGCTCCTGGCGATCGTGGCCGCCGCTCCGCTGAAGCGGTGGCTGAGCGCCCCGGTCGCCCCACCCGCCCCGGCGCACGAGCGCTGATCCGCCCGGCGCCGCCTCAGTAGGCTTCCCGCCCGATGTTCTCCAAGGTGCTGGTCGCGAACCGCGGCGAGATAGCGATTCGCGTGATGCGCGCGCTGGAGGAGCTCGGCATCGGCACCGTGGCCGTGTACTCGGAGGCCGACCGCGACGCGCTCCACGTCCGGCGCGCCGGCGAGGCGTACCTGCTCGGCCCGGGAGCCCCGACCGAGAGCTACCTCGTGGTCGAGAAGATCGTCGACGTCGCGCAGCGCGCGGGCGTCGAGGCGATCCACCCCGGCTACGGCTTCCTCGCCGAGAACGCCGCGTTCGCGCGCGCCTGCGAGGAGGCCGGGATCGTGTTCGTCGGCCCGCCCGCCGACGCGATCGACGCGATGGGCTCGAAGACCCGCGCGCGCGAGCTGATGAAGGACGCCGGCGTCCCGATCGTGCCGGGCACGACGGACCCGGTCGAGACCGTCGAGGACGCGGCGCGCGTGATCGACGAGTCGGTCGGCTACCCGGTGGCGATCAAGGCCGCGGGCGGCGGCGGCGGCAAGGGCTTCCGCGTGGCGGAGTCGGCCGACGAGCTCGAGAAGGCGTTCGAGGGCGCCGCGCGCGAGGGCGAGAAGTTCTTCTCCGACCCGACGGTCTACGTCGAGCGCTACCTGCCCGACCCGCGCCACGTCGAGGTCCAGGTGCTCGCCGACTCGCACGGCAACGTGATCCACCTCGGCGAGCGCGACTGCTCGGTCCAGCGCCGCCACCAGAAGCTGATCGAGGAGAGCCCGGCGCCGGCCGTCGACGAGGAGCTGCGCGAGCGGATCGGGAAGATCGGGACCGAGGCGGCGCGCGCCGTCGGCTACCGCTCGGCCGGGACGATCGAGGGCCTGCTCCAGGACGGCGAGTACTTCTTCCTCGAGATGAACACGCGCGTGCAGGTGGAGCACTGCGTGACCGAGCTGACCACCGGCGTCGACATCGTCCGCGAGCAGCTGCGGATCGCCGCCGGCGAGGAGCTGTCGCTCACCCAGGACGACGTGCGCCTGAGCGGCCACGCGATCGAGTGCCGGATCAACGCCGAGAACGCGGCGAAGAACTTCGCGCCGGCCCCCGGCAGGATCGCGTCCTACCGCGAGCCGGCCGGGCCGGGCGTCCGCGTCGACTCGGGCGTCGAGGCCGGCTCGGAGATCACCCCGCTCTACGACCCGATGATCGCCAAGCTGATCGTCTGGGACGTGGACCGCGAGTCGGCCACCCGCCGGATGATCCGCGCCCTCCGGGAGTTCGAGCTCGAGGGCGTGAAGTCGCTGATCCCGTTCCACGTCGCGCTGCTCGGCACCGAGCAGTGGGCGCGCGGCGAGACCTGCCGCGACCTGACCTCCGACAAGAAGTGGCTGAAGGAGCACGCCGCGCCGCCGGAGGCCGCGGCGCCCGCGCCCCCGGCCGAGGACGGCGAGGGCCAGGTCGAGCGGAGCTACGCGGTCGAGGTCTCCGGCCGGCGCTTCGACGTGAAGGTGATCGGCGCCGCGGGCGTGAACGGCTCCGAGGCGGCGCCGCCCGCCCCGGCGGCGGCCGCGGGCCCCGCCCGCAAGGCGCCCCGGCGGCGCGAGCGGGCGGGCGGCAGCGGGGGCGGCGGCCCGGCCGGCACCCTCGTCTCGCCGATGCAGGGCACCGTGCTGCGCGTGGCGGTCGAGAAGGGCGCCGACGTGGAGGCCGGCGCGCTCGTCTGCGTGATCGAGGCGATGAAGATGGAGAACGAGATCACGGCGCCCACGGCCGGCAAGGTCGAGGAGCTGAACGTGTCCGAGGGCGGCTCGATCGCCTCCGGCGACACGATCGCGGTGATCAAGTAGGCCACCGCGTCGCTTTTCCATCGCATGGCGATGGCTGGTTGACACGGTGGCTTCGCGTTCGGAGTCCGCGAGCCGGGGGTATAAGCCGCGACGGGGGCTCCTCTGCTTTTCACTGGTCCGCACCTCTTCCGCTGCATGCGCCGGCTGATCGCGCCGGCGATCGTCGTCGCGCTCGCCGTCCCGGCGGCCGCCGACGCGCAGCTGCCCTCGCTCCCCGAGCTGAACTCGCCGCCGCCCGCCAAGCGCGACACCGAGCCGATCGTCCTGCACGGGTCGGACCTCGGGCAGGGCTGGAGCGCGCCGTCGAACCAGACGCTGCGGCTGCCGCTCATGGACATCCCGGACTGCCCGTCGCCCGAGCGCGGCGACTGCGACAACAACAAGTTCGAGCAGCCGCAGGCCGACAGCGGCAACGCGCTCGGCGACGGAACGGCGGTGGACCGGCTGCTCGGCTACCGGTTCGACCCGGGCTCCGGCTGGAGGCAGATCCCGTTCCAGGTCGACCAGGTCTTCACCCGCTACCTCGACAACACCGCCTCCGGCTTCTCGTTCTACTCGGGCGAGGACCAGCACACGACCTACGAGTACGACCGCGAGGGCTACCGCTACCGGGCGAGCGACCCGTCGAACCCGTGCCTCGCCAAGCCGGACCCGAGCATCCCCGAGGGGCGCGACCCGGTCCGCGGCCTCGACGACAACGACGAGCTGTCGTTCATGTGGTCGGACGCCGGCGCCCAGGCGCCGCCGAACACGACGGCCCCGGCCGGGATCGACGCGGTCAGGGAGGTCGCGGTCGACGACCCGCGCGACTCGAGCGCGCCGCCCCGCTACGTGTACGTGATGCGGCGTGCGGCGAGCGGCGGACCGCGCCCCGCGTTCGACGCGAGCAACGGCTACGTCCGCTACAAGCGCGACGCGATCTCGGACACCTACGAGCTCTCGCAGTCGAGCTACAGCGACTACGGCAACGCCCGGACCGGCAAGTACTGCGACGCCAAGGGCAACGTCGTGGTGGACGACAAGGGCCAGCCGAAGATCGGACGCCGCCGGCCGCGCGACTACGCGTGGATCACCACCGACCGCTACCGCTTCCGCTACGACGGCCGCTGGCTGATGACCCAGATCCGGGTCTCGCCGAACGGCGGCAAGAGCTACGGCCCCGACCTGATCGACCGCTGGAAGGCGCGCGCGTTCGCCCAGGACCCCGGCTCGAAGACGCCGTGCTGCGGCTACGAGGAGGAGGACACGAACTGGGGCGGGTCGAGCACGCTGCTCGGCGAGCGCGTCGGCCCGGTGCGGGCGATCCGTGAGACGTGGGGCGCCGACTCCGGCACGAACGTCGTCCGCCGCGAGACCTTCTACCGCGCCGAGATGCGCCAGCACAGCTGGCTGCGCGTCCACCCGATCCCGCCGCTCGACGGCATCTACGCCCAGTGGGACTTCAACGCCGGCCGGGTGACCAGCTTCTTCAACGGGCAGCGGCCGGACGGCGTGAAGATCGACGGCAAGAACGACGAGGTCTTCGGCAACTTCGACGACCCGTGCAACGACAACTACGACGCGAACGACACCAGCGACGTCGACCAGGGCTACCGCGACTTCTACCGCTCGGCGATGGTGTGCGACCTGACCAAGGCGATCGCCGAGAACGACCCGACCGGCCAGACCGACTACTACCACCAGTCGATCGACGCCTTCGACCCGACGATGCACAAGGCGAACGTGGGGCTCGAGTGGTCCGAGGTCGCCGGTCCGTGGGGCACGATCGTCGACCGCTTCACCGCCGACGTGCGCGAGACCTCGCCCGGCGGGCTCGCCCAGTCGCTGGCGGCCACGCCGTACTACCGCGACGACTCGTGCTTCGACGACGGCACCGGCACCGACCCGGGGCCGAAGGTCAAGCTCCGCTCCGGCGACGAGCCGCAGAAGGCGGCCGACGGGACGGCGCGGAGGTGCTGGACGCCGGAGATGGGCGTCCCCGACGGCAGCGACCACCTGTTCCAGGGCAGCATCGGCACGCACGGGATGCACCTGCTGTTCATCGCCGACTCGGACAACGCGCGCGCGACGATGCCGGTGAGCGAGATCGTCTCCCAGTGGCGGATGGTCATGCTGCCGGGCGACCAGACGACCGAACAGAAGCCGTGCGCCGAGGGCGACCCCGGCTGCCCGCCGAGCGGCGGCGGCGGCTCGACCGCCGGCGGCGCGGGCGGACCGCGCGGCTCCGAGGTCGGCCAGGCCTACGGCGCCGCGTTCGACGCGCCGCTCGAGACGAGGGCCGGGCCCGCCGCGAACGTGGTCGACCGGACCAGGCCGCGGGTGCGGCTGCGAGTGGCCCGCCGCATGGTCCGCGGCGCCGTCCGTCTCGCGCTCTGGGGCGAGGACACCGGCGGCAGCGGGCTGAGGGCGCTGACCCTCCAGGTCAAGCGCGGCGGCAAGTGGCGCACGCTCTCGACCAGCACGAAGCGGCGCTCCTACCTGTTCCACTCGCGCGCCCGGCGGGCCACGTTCCGCCTCCGCGCCCAGGACCGCGCGGGCAACCGCAGCGCCTGGCGCTACCTGCGCGCGGACCTGCGCTAGGCCGGCTCGCGGCCTCCGAGCCGCCCGGCGCGACCCGGATGCGATCCTGTGTCGGGTGAGGCGCCCGTTCCGTCCCCTCGTCCCGCTCGTGCTAGCCACGCTCGCCGCGCAGGCGAGCATCATGGTGCTGGCGCCGATCGTGGTCGAGATCGGGCACGCGTTCGACGCCTCGGTGAGCGCGGTCGGCCAGGCGCGCACGGTCATGGCGGCGGTCGCGGCGCTGGCATCGCTCTCGATCGGCGGGCTGATCGACCGCCTCGGCGTCCGGCCGGCGATCCTCTGGGGCGGCCTGTCGGCGATGACCGGCCACGCGATCACCGCGCTCGCGACGTCGCTCCTCGTCTTCTACGCCGGCCACGTGCTGATCGGGCTCGGCGTGGCGTTCCTGCTGTCGGGCGGCTTCGCCGGCGCCGGCGCCTGGTTCGACGAGGCGGATCAGCCGTGGGCGATGGGGTACGTCGTCGGGTCGCAGTCGATCGCCTGGATCGTCGGCAACCCGCTCATCGGCGTGCTCACGGACGCCGTGTCGTGGCGGCTCGCGTACACGGTGCCGGGGGCGGCGGCGCTGGCGGCGCTGGCCGTCGCGCTCACCGTGCGCGAGGACCACGAGCCGCGCGCCGGGGCGGGCGAGCGGGTCGGCGTTCGCGGCGTGCTGCGCGACGACGCCGCGCGCCGCTGGGCGCTCGCCGAGTTCGTCGCCTACTCCGCCTGGACCGCCGAGCTCACCTACATAGGCGCCTTCTACGTCCGCACCTACGGCGTCGAGGAGTCGGTCGTCGGCTTCCTGCTCGCGATCGGCTCGGTCGCGTTCCTGATCTCGACGCTCGGCACCGACCGCGTCGTGCGCTGGCTCGGCGGCCGCCGGCGCCGGATCGTGATCGCCGGCGCGCTCGCGATGGGGGCGCTCGTGAGCGTGATCATGAACGTGACGCCGTCGGTCGCGTTCACGGTCTCGCTGTTCTTCCTCATGGCCCTGTGCGCGGGGATCCGCTCGACCGGCTCGAGCGCGCTGGCCCTGGGGCTCCTGCCCGAGCAGCCCGGCACGATGATGGCCGCGCGGACCACGAGCGCCCAGCTCGGCTACACCGTGGGCGCGATGCTCGGCGGCGTGGTGCTCGCGGTGGCGGGCTTCGGCGCGCTCGGGTTCGTCCTGCTCGTGGGCATGGGCTTCTCGGCGCTGCTCATCGCCCGCGTCGAGGAGCCCGTGCTGGAGGGCGGTCCGCAACTTCGCGCTTCGCACCGGTTTAGCGGACCCGTAGCCGGTGCGCCCGCGCGCGCTGGGAGGGACTAGGAAAGGCTCGAGGAATGAGGAAGCGCTTCGCGATCGGCGGCGTCGTGACCGCCGTGGTGGCCGTGGCCATCGCCGCCGTGTCGGCCGCCGCACCCGTACGCACCGGCTCGTCCGGCTGGACCTGGGGCAACCCGCGACCGCAGGGGAACAACCTGACGGCCATCGACTTCTCCGGCGCCCGCGGCTACGCCGCCGGCGAGTTCGGGACGCTGCTGCGCACCGACGACGGCGGGACGAGCTGGTCCGGGATCCGCACCGCGCTGACCGACGACCTCTCGAAGCTGCGCGTGATCGACGCCGACACGTTCGTCGCGGGCGGCGGCTGCACGCTGCTGCGCTCGACCGACGGCGGCCAGACGCTGCGGCGACTCCGCTTCAACCCGTCCGCGAGCTGCTCGGCCGGCCTCGCCGCGATGCACTTCCCGAGCCGCGACGTCGGCTTCCTCGTCCGCAGCGACAACTCGGTCCTGCGCACCGACGACGGCGGCCAGCGGTTCGCCTCGCGCACCTCGCTGCCCGCCACGGGCGGCGGCGCGGTGAACGACGCCTGGTTCACGAGCGCCGACAACGGCGTGGTCGTGACCGGCGCCGACACGCTCGGCAAGGTCTTCCGCACGACGGACGCGGGCCAGTCCTGGAACGAGGTCGCCACGTCGTCGGCGCTCCGCGGCGTGCACTTCGTGAGCGCGACGGTCGGGTACGCGGTCGGCCAGAGCGAGGTCCTCAAGACCACCGACGGCGGCGCCACCTGGACCCCGCGGCCGGTCGCCCCGCCCTCGCTGCGGCAGGTCCGATGCGCCGACGAGATGCACTGCGTGGTCGTCTCGTCGGCGAACGTCGTGATGTTCACCGACGACGGCTTCGACACGCTCGAGAACGCCACCAGCCCGAGTCCCGGCGCGAGCGCCGTGACGGCTCTCTGGGCCTCCTATGCATCGGCCACCCGCTCGGTCGCGATCGGCGGGACCGGAATCACCTGGGTCTCGGACGACGCGGCGGCGACGTTCGCCCGCACCTCGGCCGTGCTGCCGCAGATCTACCACCGTCTGCGCCTGACCTCGCCGAGCACGGCGTTCGCGCCCGGCACGTCCGGGTCGGTCGCCCGCACCACCGACAGCGGCGCGACGTGGGCGGCGGTCGGCGTGCCGACCACCAACGACATCGTCGACGTCTCGTTCCCCACGGCCGACCTCGGCTACGCGGTCGACGTGCAGGGGGCGGTCTTCCGGACCGACAACGGCGGCGGCAGCTGGGCGATCCTCGGCGAGGCCGCGTCGGGCGCCCGTCCGAACGCGATCTCGGCCGCGGCCGACGGCAACACCGTGATGCTGGTCGGGCCCGTGGGCGTGCTGCGCTCCGCGGACGGCGGCCAGCACTTCGACAAGGTCGACGCCAAGGCCGTCTCCAAGGGCCGGTTCGAGGACGTCGACCGCGTGCCCGGCGCGGTGTTCCTGTCCGGCGCGAAGGTCATCGGCCTGACCACGAACGAGGGCCAGAGCTGGACGGCGCTCCCGCGGCCCGGCCGCGGCGCGACGATCGAGCAGCTCGACTTCGTGGACAGCAAGACCGGGTTCGTCCTGACCTCCGACGGCCGCGTCTGGAGCACCCGCGACCGCGGGAAGCACTGGACCGAGCTGCTGACGGTCGGCCACTCGGACGCCTACGGGCTGGCGTTCGGCAGCAAGAACGACGGCTACCTGGCGGTGTCGAGCTTCGGCGGCTCGGGCGGGGGATGGGTCCTGCACACCTCCGACGGCGGCGCGAGCTGGCGTCCGCAGCTGATCGAGCGCAACGGCGTGGCGAGCGAGGGCCTCGTGGCCTCCTCCGGGGGCGTGGCCTACGCGCTCGTCCCGGGCGCCGACCTGTTCGCCACCGACACCGGCGGCGACGCCGCGGCCTCCTCGACGGTCTCGCTGGCCACGAAGACCCGCCGGCTCCGCAGGTCCGGCAAGGCGACCGTGACCGGCCGCGTGGTGCCGTCGGCGCCGGGCGCCCGGGTCGAGGTCGACATGCGCGACTCGAAGTCGACCCGCTGGAGGCGCCAGGTCGTGACCGTCCGCTCGGACGGAACGTTCACCACGACCTGGACCGTCAAGCGGACCTCGTACTTCGTGGCGCAGTGGGCCGGCGACCAGGAGCGGAACGGCGACGGCTCGCCGCGGCTGACGATCGTCGTGAGGAGGTAGATAGGGTGCCGGCCTCGATGGCCGGCTACTCGATCCGGAAGCTGGAGGAGGTCCCCGACGTCCTCGGCGACTACCCGGGCGAGATGCGCTTCATGACCGGGCCGCTCGGGAACGAGCAGGTCGCCCTGACCTACCGGCGGATGCCGGCGGGGACCGGCGGGAAGGGCAGCTACGGCCACCGCCACCTCCAGCAGGAGGAGGTCTACCTCGTGGTCTCGGGGCGGCTCGAGTTCAAGCTCGAGGACGAGGTGGTGGAGGTCGGCCCGGGGACCGCGGTCCGGGTCGCCCCGGCGGTGGCCCGGTCGGTCTGGAACAAGGGGCCGGACGACGCCGAGCTCGTCATCTGCTCGACGCGGATCGACGACCTCGAGGGGGACGTCGAGAAGGTGCCGGACTTCTGGCCCGGCTGATCGCCGGGCGGCCTCGCGAGCGGCGGTGGACCCACACGAGCTGAAGGAGGCGTGGCTCGGGAGGGCGTTCGCGAGCGCGGGGGTCGACAGGACGCGATGGCGGCCCGAGCTCGGCGTGGCCGAGAACCGGCCGACGATCGAGGCGGTGTACGGCTACTACGCGCGCCTGTTCCTCGAGCACCCGGAGCTCGAGTGGGCGGGGCTCGCGAGCATGGTCGGCCCGGCGTTCTACGCGGGCTTCCGCGACCTGGGGCTCGTGCCGGACGCCGCGCGGCGGGCGGTGGCGCTCGTGTTCGGGCGGATGGCGCGCTCGCTCGCGCGGCGCGCCGCCGGCGACCTCGGCTTCTACGAGACGACCCTGCTCACCATGCAGAAGAAGATCTTCGAGGACCAGGCGACGATGCACGAGGCGTTCCTGGCCGGCGGGGTCGGGGAGGTCGAGAGGCTCTACCGGGCGCGGATCGTGGACGCGGCGACCCTCGACGCGTGGCGGCAGATCGACGCCGGCCGGCGCGACGGCGACGCGTCGCTCGTCCACCGCGGCAACCGGACCCTGCTGTTCCGCGAGCAGCACGACATCATCGACCGCTTCTACGTGCGGATGATGGGCCACCGGCCGGAGGGGCCCGCGTTCACGTACCTGCTGACCCTGATCGGGTCGCCGTCGGTCCCGGGCGCGCGGTCGTACCCGGAGCGGTTCCCGCTGACGGTGCTGGTGCGGCTCGGCGGCGGGCGGATCCTGGCCGTCCGGACGCCGCTCGCCGAGGGGAACATCGCGGTGTTCGCGAACCGCTGGCGGCTGATCGAGGAGGACACGCTGCCGGACTGGCTGCGGCTGCTCGCCGAGCGCGGGGGCGAGGTGCGGGCGATGGTGGCGACGCCGATCGGGCAGCGCGTGCGGGCGTTCAGGCTGGTGGCGCGCGTGGGGCAGCTGGTGGGCGCGGCGGCGTCGCGGTGGCGGGTCTCGGTCGGGCCCGCCGCGGCGGCGGCTCCGGGCGGGGCTCCGCTCGGCCCGCCGGCCGCCGCTGCGGCTCGCCCCGTCGGCCTGCTGGCCCGGCGGCCGATCGTCGCGGCGCAGACCGCCGGCGACTCGGTCGACCTCCGGGCCCCGCCCGACCGCGGGTCCGCGGGCCTCCCGGACGGCGGCGACAGCCGCGTGTGGATGAGGGCGGACCGCGAGCCGTTCGACTTCGCCGTCTCGCTGCCGGGCGAGCGCGAGTACCGGGCCTCGGCGGAGATGGCGGTCCTGCTCGCCTCCGTCCCCGGCGGCGACCCCGACCGGCTGACCGTTCAGCTGCCGCTCGCCGACGTCGACGTCACCGAGCGGCTGCTCGCCGGGTACGCGGGCGAGTGGGGCTTCCCGGCCGAGGCGGTCGCCGGCTGGCGGGCGGGCGCCGAGCGGCGCGTGGACAGCGACCGCGACTACAGCACCCACGTCTTCACGCCCGCCGAGGTCGGGTTCGTCCACCTGGAGCTCCAGGTCGCCCACCACGTGCGCGAGCGGCGGTTCACGGTGACCGCCCTCTTCGCGTGGGGCGCGGCGATCGGCTAGCTTGGCGGCCATGGCCGGACCGCCTCTCGTCGTGAGCCCCGAGTGGCTCGCCGAGCACCTGGAGGACCCGACGCTGCGCGTGCTCGACGCGACCGTCCGGCTCCGCCGCGACGAGAACGGGACGGTCGCCTCGATCGAGAGCGGGCGCCCGGCGTTCGACGCCGGGCACGTGCCCGGCGCCGCCTTCGTCGACATGATCGAGCTGTCGGACCGCGACGCCCCGGCGCCGTTCATGCTGCCGCGCGCGGAGGTGCTGGCGGAGGCGATGGCGTCGCTCGGGGTGGGCGAGGGGACGCACGTGGTGGCCTACGACACGGTCGGCGGGATGTGGGCCGCGCGTCTTTGGTGGACGCTGCGGGCGTACGGGTTCGAGGCGGCCAGCGTGCTCGACGGCGGGCTGCGGGCGTGGCGCGAGGGCGGGCGCCCGGTGTCCACGGACGCGCCGCCGCCGCGGGATGCGGGCGGGTTCGAGCCCCGGTTCCGCCCGGAGCTCGTGGCCACGCGCGAGCAGGTCGAGGAGCAGGTCGACGGTCGTGGCGGCGGTGGTGCGTGCCTCGTCAACGCGCTCGAGCCGGCGGTGTTCCGCGGCGAGGTCTCGCTCCTCGGCGGGCGCCCGGGGCGGATCCCGGGGAGCGTGAACGTGCCGACCAGCGACCTGGTCGACCCCGACACGGGCCGGTTCCTCCCGCCCGAGCGGATCCGCGAGCGCTTCGCCGCGGCCGGCGCCCTCGACGGGGAGCGGGTCGTGACCTACTGCGGCGCCGGGATAGCGGCGTCCATGGACGCGTTCGCCCTGGCGCTGGCCGGCCGCGACGACGCGGCGGTCTACGACGGCTCGCTGGCCGAGTGGGCGTCGGATCCCGAGCGCCCGCTCGAGACGGGCTGAGCCGCCGCGGCAAGGGCCGCGGCCGTCAGGTGGCCGACCTCACGTTCCGCCCGCCCCGCACGTTGTTGGATGACCGGGGAGCCGACCAAGGAGGCCTGGATGGGGACGTCGCAGGAGCAGAAGGGCGCGGCCTTCCGCGCGCTGCACGAGGGCGAGCCGTTCGTGATGCCGAACCCGTGGGACGTCGGCACGGCGCGCGCCCTGGAGGCGCTGGGCTTCGAGGCGCTGGCGACCACGAGCGCCGGCTTCGCGTTCACGCTCGGCCGCCGCGACGGCGGGGTGACGCTGGACGACGTGGTCTCGCACGTGGCGGCGCTGGCCGCGGCGACGAGCCTCCCGCTGTCGGTCGACCTGGAGAACGGCTACGGCCGCGAGCCCTCGGACGCCGCGACCGCGATCCTCCGCGTGGCGGGCGCCGGGGCGGTGGGCGGCTCGATCGAGGACTACGACCCGGCCGGCGAGATCTACGAGCCGGACTTCGCCGCGGAGCGCGTCGCGGCGGCGGTCGAGGCCGCGCGCGGCCTGGGCTTCCCGTTCACGTTGACGGCGCGAGCGGAGAACCACATTCGCGGGAATCCGGACCTCGAGGACACGATCGGGCGGTTGCAGGCCTACGAGAGGGCGGGAGCGGACGTGCTGTACGCGCCGGGCCTGGCGAATCCCGACGACGTCCGAGCCGTGTGCGAAGCGCTGTCGAAGCCGGTGAACGTGCTGGCCCTCCCCGGCCTGACGATGGCCGAGATCGCCGCCGCGGGCGGCCGGCGCGTGAGCGTGGGAAGCGGCCTGACCTGGGTGGCGATGGCGGCGATGGCGGAGGCGGTCGAGGAGATCCGCGACCAGGGGACCTTCTCGTTCCAGGGCACGCGAGTGCCGGTCAAGGAGTGGCTGGGGGGCTGAGGGCGTTTTCCGCGAGTTCCGCAGCGAGCTGAGCCAGCTGCGGAGCGACGTCGCCGACCGGCAGGTGAGGCCCTCGATACGCGGCAGCTAACCTCGCGTCGGTGGCCTACATCGCCGCGGAAGCCAGGCAGGAGCTGCTCGACACCCTCGGCCAGGCGATCGACGAGATCGCTGCCGCGCTCGCGGCCCTCGGTGAGGCCTACGAGCAGCTCGGCACGCTCCCCGCGGACAGGCTCGAGGAGGAGCTCTTCCGCCCGGTCCAGGCGGCCTACGGGCGTGCGAAGCGGACCCACGTCGGCTTCGCGCAGCGGCACGGCCTACCTGGCCGAACATTCGCTCCTGCGACTGCGGGCCTCCCATCGACCGGCATCAGGGGGTTCGTCGACGGCGCCGTCGATGCCGTCGCCGGAGCCGACGCCGTGCTCGCCGAGCTCCAAGACTCGATGATGCCGGTCGAGGTCGGCGATGCCGAGCTCCGTGCGGGGTTGGCCGAGGTGCGCGAGCTCCTGGGCGACGTGCGCGCCCGGGCGCGCGAGTTCGTTCGCACCCTCGGCCGTTAGGCGCAGCGGGACGCGATGCCGGACACGACCTGCCACATGTCGATCTCGCTCGACGGCTTCGTCGCTGGGCCCGACCAGAGCCGCGAGGACCCGCTGGGCAAGCGTGGGCGCGAGCTCCATCGCTGGCATCTCGGCGACGAGCGCGCCAACGAGGCCGACGAGACGGCGGCCGGCTGGCTCATGCGTCCGCGCGGCGCCTACCTAATGGGTCGCAACATGTTCGGGCCGATCCGCGGCGAGTGGGATGAGGACTGGCGCGGGTGGTGGGGACCCGAGCCGCCTTACCACGCACCGGTGTTCGTGCTCACCCATCACGCTCGCGAGCCGATCCAGATGGACGGCGGGACGACCTTCCACTTCGTCACCGACGGGTTCGAGGCCGCCTACGCGCAGGCGCGCGAGACCGCTGGCGATGACGGCGTGGACGTCGCGGGGGGCGCCTCGACCGTGCGGCAGGCGCTCATCGCCGGGGTCGTCGACGAGCTCACGCTCGACGTCGCCCCGGTCCTGCTCGGGTCCGGCGAGCGGATCTTCGACGGCGTCGAGTCCCTCGGCATGGAGCCGGTAGAGGTGCTGCATTCGCCGCTGGCCACGCACATCCGGTATCGCCGGGCGGGCTAGCAGCCCTTCAGCCCTGGACGACGTTCACGGAGCAGTCGGCCGTGAGCGCCTGCCGGTCGTGCCCGATCGTGACCAGGTGCAGGCCCGGCCGGGCGGTCCTCGGTATCGGGAGCGAGATCCGCCCGCCTCCCTTGCTGTTCGTCTCCCCGCGGGCCACCTCGTCCGGCCCGAGCAGGGCGTGGACGGCCGCGCTCCGCCGGAGTCCCTCGAAGGTGACCGTGACCGCGCCGCCGGCGGTCGCGTCGCCGGCCGGGAAGCAGTGCGGGAAGTCCGGTCGCTCGAGGACGAAGCGCCCACCGCCGGCCTCCTTGCCGAGCGCGTCCTCGACCCTCCCCCCGCCGACGACGAGCCCCTGGGCCCGGAACGGGCGCCCCAGCCGGAGCCCGATCGGCAGGGCGGCCTGAGAGACGCCCAGGTCGATCGTGTGCCAGACCTCGGCCACGAAGTCGCGCGGGGTCGGGATCTCGTCGAAGTGCGGATGCATGCGGAGCGTCTGGATCTGCGGACGCAGGTCCTTCCCCCCGAGCTCGACGATCGCGCCCTCGTCCACCACCCACGCGCGGGTTCGCGTCGAGCACCGCTTCCTGCCCGTGGCCACGACGTCGATCCGCCCCAGCAGGTCGGCCCCGGCGAAGTCGCCGGGGATCCCGCGTCTCTCGAGGTCGGCCGGCCCCGCGCCGGTGGACGTCCTTGCGTCGAGGTCCGTCAGGAACGCGTAGCGCGTGACGCGCCGCTTCGTGCAGGGGTGCAGCCCCCACAGCTGCTGGCCGAGATGGAAGAAGCGCTTTCGGTCGATCGCGGCCCGGAGCTCGGCCAGGTCGCGGTAGGGGCGGAGCCGCCGCGAGCGGGGCCCGTCCACCAGCCGCATGCCCGTCGCGCGGCCGGGCACGAACACCCCGGGCGGGTCGGTCTCGAGCCCGGGGACGTTCTGCGCGCTGGCGCGCAGCGTGGCGATCTCGGTCGCGTCCAGGCCGATGTTGTCCGCCCGCCCGTCGCCGGCGTTGTCGACCTGGCCCGGGTTCATCAGGGCCAGGTTGTTCGTGCGGTGCTCGAGGCCCAGCGCGTGACCGGTCTCGTGCCCCACGAGCTGGTCGAAGGGGTCGGTCCTGGTGAACTGGGTGTTGCCCGCCGGGTCTTCATCGGTAGGCGGCCGGGTGCGGTCCGCGACCGTCGGGTACTTGTAGTGGTTGTCGATCACGACGATGCGACCGTCGTACGGCGTCGCGCAGTTGCCCGTGGCGTCCTCGGTGCAGCCGCCCCAGCCGATGACCCCCACGTAGCCGAACTGCGTGTCGCCGTCGGCGGCCGGGTCCGCGTTGTCGTGGAACAGGCCGGCGTTGACGGCGGTGATCCCGATCCCGGCCCGCCCTTCGTTCGCGTAGGCGGTGTCGCATCCGTTCACCATCGCCGTGAACTCGGCTCCGTCGGCGTTCACGTCCCAGCCGTTCATGTCGCCCGGCTGCCCTCGTGTCGTGTCGGGGTCGGCGATCAGGGGGAAGTTGAACGTGCCCCACGCGTTGTTGATCGCCGAGCGCAGCGAGATCGTGACCTGCGGCAGGTAGATGTTGTCGGTCGGTCGCTCGTGTCGTCGCCAGATGACGGCGTCGGTGTCGGTGTCGGCAGCCCCGCTGCCCTCGCTCGTGATGTTGGGGGCGGCCTGGGCCGGGCTGCCGTTCACTACGCACCACGCCATCGGGACGTGCAGCACGTCGGTTCCACCGGGGACCACCGCCCGGGCCGGGGCGGCGGCCGCGACGCCGGCCAGTCCGGCAACCGCCAGGGTTGCGAGGGCAGCCCGCCCGCTCCTACCCGCTCCTGTCATGTCCCTTCCCCGTGGTGGCGTCTCAGTCTGACGCCTGGGTGCCATCGCCCCTGTCGGCTGGGGAGCCTTCCGCTGTCGATGCGGCATGTCAACCCCCCGACCGGGGGGCTTGCCCCTTCGACCCGCCTCGCTAGGCGATCGCGTGCGCCGCCAGGTTCTCCGCGTGGATCGCGCGCTGGCGGCTCGTGTCGCGCCCCGGCGGCAGCCCCGGCCGCTCCTCGCCTCGCTCCAGCGCGTCCAGGTACGCCAGGTCCTCCTCCAGGATCCGGAGCGCGTCGTCTCGCGCATGCACCGCGCCGTGCCCCGGCACCACGGCCTCCGCCCGCTCCACCAGCGGCCGCAGGCGCTCCAGCGTCGCCCGGTACGAAGCCACCGAGCCACCGAAGCCCAGCAGCGGGATCTCCACGTCCGACAGGTAGTCCCCGCACACCAGCACGCCGGCGAACTCCGCCCACACCGCCATCCCGTCGCGGGTGTGACCCTCGGCCACGACCAGCGACAGCTCGACCTCGCCGCCCAGCTCCATCCGCCCCGGCGCCGGCAGCTCCTGGAACGCCCCCAGCGACAGCGGCGCCGGCCGCGTCACGTAATGGACCGCGTCCGCGTCGCGGAGCTCCCGCTGCGCCGCGCCGGGCGCCGCCCGCAGGCGCTCGCCGGACGACTGGCAGACCCCCAGCGCCAGCCTCGGGAACGCCAGCCGCCCGAGCAGGTGGTCGAAGTCCGCGTGCGTCGCCAGCAGCCCGTCCGGCGCGAAGCCGGCCTGCCCGAGCAGCGCCGGCAGCACCTCCAGCTCGTCGGGGAAGTAGGGCGAGTCGACCAGGACGCACTCCCCACCCGACCGCACCGCGACGCACGTGGTCTGCCAGAGGCGGCTCGTCGCCACCACCACGTCCGGGTGAACGGCGACGACCCTCAGGTGCTCAGGCGACCTTCAGCAGCTTGGCCGCGTCGCGGAGGGTCTTGACCTCCTCGGTCGGCTTCTTCTGGTTCGCCTCGAGCTTCTCGCCGTGGCGGTTGACCCAGATCACCGGCACGCGCGACTTGACGCACGGCTCGACGTCGGTGTCGTACCCGCTCGCGATGTGGACCCAGCCGGACTTGCCGCCGATCCGCCGCGCGCACTCCTTGAAGTGCGCGGGATCGGGCTTGTAGCTGCGGACCTGCTGGGCCGTGACGACGAGGTCGAAGTCGACGCGGAAGTGCCGCCGCGTCGCCCCGAGCAGCTTGTCGTCGACGTTCGACAGGATCCCGATCTCGTACTTCTTGGCGAACCGCTCGAGCTGGGCGTTGGTCTCGCGGAACGGCGGCCAGCGCGGGACGCTCGAGGGCAGGAACCCGGACCGCGAGGGCTCGAGGTCCCATTCGAGATCCTTGGCCGAGCGGACGGCCGTCCGCCTCAGCACCTCGGCGTACAGCTCGTACGACCCGCGCTGGATCTCCTTCTGGATGCCGGTGAACAGCGGGATCAGGGTGGCCTTGTCGATCGTGAAGCCGTCCCTGTCGGCCTCCTTCTGGAAGGCGTCGTAGGCGCCGGTCTCCCAGTCGATCAGGGTGCCGTAGCAGTCGAACGTGACGAAGCGGACGTCCTTGGGGAGAGGCAACGGGCTCCTCGGGAGGGGGTCGGGTTTTCGATAGGGTGCCCGGCCGGCCCTGGCCCGAAATCTGCAAGTCGGCCGGCGCGAGGGGCGCCCATTCTAGGAACTCATGGACCTTCTCGAATATCAGGGCAAGCAGCTCTTCCGAAAGCACGGCGTCCCGGTGCCCGAGGGACGCCCCGCCGCGAGCGTCGAGGAGGCCGTCGCGGCCGCCGAGGAGCTGGGCTACCCGGTGGTCGTCAAGGCCCAGGTCCTGATCGGCGGGCGCGGCAAGGCGGGCGGGATCAAGCTGGCCAAGGACCGGGCCGAGGTCGAGGAGCACGCGACCGCGATCCTCGGCATGGACATCCGCGGCCTCACCGTCCACGAGCTGTACGTCGAGCGCGCGAGCGACATCGCCGAGGAGTACTACGCCGCGATCCTGCTCGACCGGACGGCCAAGAAGCCGCTCGCGATGCTCTCCCGCATGGGCGGCATGGACGTCGAGGAGATCGCCGAGAAGGACCCGAACGCGATCGTCCGCCTCCACGTCGACCCGCTGGCGGGCTTCCAGGACTTCCACGCGCGACGGCTCGCCTTCGACGCGCAGATCGCCGCCGACGCGGTCCGGCCGGTGGGCGCCCTGCTCGCCCGCCTCTACGACGCCTTCGTGAACGAGGACGCCCTGCTCGTCGAGGTCAACCCGCTGCTGGTGACGTCCGACCGCGAGGTCGTGGCGCTCGACGCGAAGGTCACGATCGACGGCAACTCGCTCTACCGCCACGAGGACACGGCCGCGTTCCGCGACGTCTCGGCCGAGGACCCGCAGGAGCGGATGGCCAAGGAGCGCAACCTCACGTACGTGAAGCTCGACGGCGACATCGGGATCCTCGGCAACGGCGCCGGGCTCGTCATGTCGACGCTCGACGTGGTGGCCCAGGCGGGCGGCCGGCCGGCCAACTTCCTCGACGCCGGCGGCGGCTCCAAGGCCGACGCGATCGTCGACGCGGTCGAGGTCATCCTCTCCGACGACAAGGTCCGCGCCGTCCTGTTCAACATCTTCGGCGGCATCACGCGCTGCGACGAGGTCGCGCGCGGGCTGGTCACCGCGTTCGGGCAGATCGACGTGAAGGTGCCGTTCGTCGTCCGGCTCGACGGAACGAACGACGAGGAGGGCCGCGCGATCCTCGCCGAGGCCGACCTCCCGAACGTCACCGTCGAGCAGACGATGGACGGCGCGGCCGCGAAGGTCGTGGAGCTGGCTGGGCAGGCGTAGCGTGAGCATCCTCGTCGACCGCGACACCAAGCTGGTCGTCTCCGGCCTCACCGGCCGCGAGGGCACCTTCCACGGCATGAACAACCGCCGCTACGGCACCGACCTCGTCGCGGGCGTGACGCCCGGCAAGGGCGGCCAGGACGTGGAGGGCGTGCCGGTCTTCGACACGGTCCACCGCGCCGTGGAGGAGACCGGCGCCAACACCAGCATGATCTTCGTCCCGCCTCGGTTCGCCGCCGACGCGATCCTCGAGGCCGCCGACGCCGGGATCGACCTCGTCATCTGCATCACCGAGGGGATCCCGGTCCACGACATGCTGCGCGTGTACACGCACCTGCGCCGCGGCGGCACCCGCCTGATCGGCCCCAACTGCCCGGGCGTGCTGTCGCCCGGCAAGGCGAACGTCGGGATCATCCCCGCCCACTTCTTCTCCGAGGGCAACGTCGGGCTCGTCTCCCGCTCGGGGACGCTGACCTACCAGATCGGCAACGAGCTCGCCCAGCGCGGGTTCGGCAACTCGTCGATCGTCGGCATCGGCGGCGACCCGATCCAGGGCTCCTCGTTCATCGAGGTCGTCGAGCTGTTCGAGCGGGACCCCGAGACCGAGCTGATCGTCATGTGCGGCGAGATCGGCGGCGAGGAGGAGGAGCGGACGGCCGAGTACGTGGCCGAGCACGTCTCGAAGCCCGTCGTCGCCTACATCGCCGGCTTCACGGCGCCCCCCGGCAAGACGATGGGCCACGCCGGCGCGATCGTCTCCGGCTCCAAGGGCACCGCGGCCGCGAAGGCCGAGGCGCTCGAGGCGAAGGGCGTGCGGGTCGGGCGGACGCCCACCCAGGTGGCGGAGATCGCCGCCGACATCGCCGGTGCCCGCGTCTAGCCGAGCCGAGCCGCTCACGACCGTCCTCATGCCGGCGTACCGCGCGCACGCGACCGTGCGCGAGAGCGTCGAGAGCGTGCTCGCCCAGACGGTGCCGGAGGTGGAGGTCGTGGTCGTGGACGACGGGTCCGAGGAGCCGATCGCGGACGCCCTCCGCGGCGTGGACGACCCGCGCCTCCGGGTCGTCCGGCACGACCGCAACCGCGGCATCGACGCCGCCCGCAACACCGCGCTGCGCGCCGCCCGCTCGCCGTTCGTCTCCCAGCTCGACGCCGACGACGTCTGGCACCCGGACTACCTGGAGTCGGTGCTGCCGCGGTTCGAGGACCCGGGCGTGGGGCTCGTGTACGCGAACGTGTCGATCCGCAACCACCCGGACGGCCGCGACATCGCGATCACGTACGCGCGCGACCACCCGGTCGACAGCTTCCCGCGCATCTGCGACGCCTGCGAGATCCCGTCCGCCACGCCCACGATGCGCACCGAGGCGGTCCGCGCGGTCGGCGGCTACGCCGAGTGGCTCACCTACACGGGCGACTACCACCTGTACCTGAAGCTGGCCCGCGCCGGCTGGCGGTTCGACTACGTCGACCGGCCGCTCGCCACCTACACGTGGCCGACGCCCGCGAGCGGCGTGACCTACGACCGCTCCGCCACCCGCGCCGACACGCTGAGGATGTGGGCGGGCTTCGCGCTCCGGCACCCGCTCACGCCCGGCCCGAGGCGGCAGCTCCGCCGGCGGCTGGCCGCCGAGCTGCGCCGCCGCGCCGGCCGCGGCTGAGGCCGGCGGTCGGGCCGCCGGGGTCGTTCGTTATGGTGGCCTCCATGGAGGCCACGCAGCCGATCACCTTCGCCCGCGGCGCTCCGTCGCTCGACATCGTCCCGGTGGACGACCTGCGCGAGTCCGCGCAGCGCGCGTTCGAGAGCGACCCCGGCGGCGCGTTCTCGTACGGCACGTCCGGCGGCTACCCGCGGCTGCGCGACTGGATCGCGGCCAAGCACGGCGTCGCGCGCGAGCAGGTCATCGCCACGAACGGCTCGATGCAGGCCGACGCCTTCCTGTTCGAGCGGCTGGTCGCGCCCGGCGACACGGTCGTGGTGGAGGCGCCGACCTACGACCGCACCCTGCTCGCGCTGCGCGAGCTGGGCGCCGACGTCCTGGCGATCCCGCTCCAGGAGGACGGCATCGACGTCGAGGGCCTGGCGCGCGCGCTCGAGGGCGGCGCGCGGCCGACGCTCGCGCACATCATCCCCAACTTCCAGAACCCCGCCGGCGTCACGCTGTCGCTCGAGAAGCGGCGGCGGC
Organism: Thermoleophilaceae bacterium; assembly: GCA_036389295.1. Lineage (GTDB taxonomy): Bacteria > Actinomycetota > Thermoleophilia > Solirubrobacterales > Thermoleophilaceae > AC-37. The sequence continues at coordinate 39,193 of DASVQB010000052.1, forward strand.
TCCTGGAGCTGGCGGCCGCGTACGAGTTCACGATCTTCGAGGACGACCCCTACGGCGAGCTGCGGTTCGAGGGCGAGACCCAGCCGAGCCTGCTCGAGCTCGACGACGCCGACCGGGTGGTGTTCGCGTCGTCGTTCTCGAAGACGGTCTGCCCGGGCGTCCGCGTCGGCTACCTGGTGGGCCCCGGGCCGCTGATCGCGGACATCCTGCGGAAGGCCACGAACACCTACATCTCGCCGAGCATGGTCGCCCAGGCGATCGTGGCGGAGTTCTGCGAGTCGGGCGCGATCGCCCGCTCGATCGAGACCGTCAAGGGCGCGCTGCGCGAGCGCCGCGACGCGGTCTGCTCGGCGCTCGAGCGGCAATTGCCCGACGCCCGGTTCGACCCGCCGCAGGGCGGCTACTTCCTCTGGGTCGAGCTGCCCGAGGGCTCGGACGTCGACGCGCTGGCCGCCGCCGCCAAGGAGCGCGGCGTGATCTTCGTGAAGGGGACCGACTTCCTGCTCGAGGGCGGGCTCAACACCCTCCGGCTCGCCTACTCGGGCGTGCGGCCCGACGAGATCGAGGAGGGAATCGGGCGCCTGGCCGACGCCTACCGCGGCCTGAGCGTCGCGGCGGCGTGAGCGCCCAGCGGGCGCGGCTCGACCTCCGGATCCCGAGGGACGTCGGCGCTCTGCTCGCCGACGGGTTCACGACCTACTTCCAGAACTTCGGCGCGTTCCTCGGGATCGCGGCGGCGGTCGTGCTGCCGGTGCAGCTGATCGTGTCGGGGGTCGGGCTCGAGCAGCTCTGGTCCGACTACGACGCGACGCCCGAGGTGGCGGTCCTGCTCCTGCCGGTCGGCGTGAACCTGCTCGTCACCACGCCGCTCGTCACCGCCATGACGATCTACGCGCTGCTCGAGCTCGCCGAGGGCCGCCCGCCGGCCGCGAGGCAGGCGATCGACCGCGGGCTCCAGGCCTTCACCCCGCTGCTCGTGGCGGTGCTGATCGCCGGCGTGGCGATCGCCGCGTCGGTCGTGCTGATCGTGCTGCCGATCTTCCTCGCCGTGCGCTGGTACTTCGTGCCGCAGGCGGTGGTGGTGGAGGGGAAGCGCGGGACCGGTGCCCTCAGCCGCAGCTGGGAGCTCGTGAAGGGGTCGTCGTGGCGGGTGCTGGGCATCCTGTTCATGGTGTCGCTGGCGATCGGCGGCGCGACCGCCGCGATCCAGCAGCCGCTCGCGGCCGTCGCCGAGGGGTCGACTCGTCGGTACCGGCGCTGTTCGGGACGATCGCGGCGCAGTGCCTCGGCGTGCCCGCCGGCGCGGTGATCGGAGCGCTCCTGTACTTCGACCTGCGCGCGCGGCGGGAGCTCCCGCCGGCGCCGTGGGGCGGCCAGCCGGCGCCGGGCCAGTGGCAGCAGCCGCCCGGCCAGTGGCAGCCCGCGCCGCCGCCGGCTCAGCCGCCGCCCGGCCAGTGGCAGCCACCCGCGCCGCCCGGACCCGAGAACCCGCAGGCTCCGCCGCCGCCCTGACCGGTCCGGTCGACGGTTGAAGACTTAGGGAGTCCAGGGACTCCCGAATCCTTCAACCGTGGCGCCGTCAGCGCGCGGGCACGGTGCCCGCCGACTCCGCGGCCTCCGCCGTCGCCCGCCGCAGGCCCTCCGAGCGCTCGACCGGATACGGCGTCCGGGCCGCGTCCGGGTCGCTCGAGCGCAGCTCCGGCGGCAGCGCGGCCAGCTCGGCCGCCGCCCGCTCGCGCATCTCGTCGAGCGACTCACGCAGCACGGCCCGCCCGCCGCGCATCGCCGGCACGAGCAGCGGCCGGCCGGGCAGCGACTCGCCGGCCACCGCGACGACGTCGCGGACCATCCGTCCCTCGCGCTCCTCGCGGAAGACCTGCTTGGCGCCCGGCAGCGTCTCCTTCCCGGGCGCCCGCTTCACCACGCCGCGCCACCCGGCGGGCCCCTCGTGCGCCACGAGCTTGTAGACCCCGCCGACGACCGGCGAGTCGCGGCTCGTGCCGAGGTCGGTCCCGACTCCCCACAGGTCGATCGGCGCGCCGGCGGCGACGAGCCGGGCGATCTGCGTCTCCTCGAGGTCGCCGCTCGCGAGGATCGTCGTGCCGGGCATGCCAGCCTCGTCGAGCAGCGACCGCGCCGCGCGCGAGAGCTCCAGCAGGTCGCCCGAGTCGAGCCTGACGCCCCTCAGCTCGACCCCCGTCGCCCGCGCGGCCGAGATCGCGCGGCGCACCCCCTCGACCGTGTCGTAGGTGTCCACGAGCATCACGGCGTTCTCCGGGGTGTCCTCCATGAAGGTCCGGAACGCCGTCTCCTCGTCCGGGAACGACATCACGTACGAGTGCGCCATCGTGCCCATCGGCCTGAGCCCGTAGCGCATGGCTGCCGCGACGTTCGACGTGCCGCACGCGCCCGCGACGGCCGCCGCCCGCGCGGCCTTCATCGCGGCGTCCACGCCGTGGTCGCGGCGCGGAGAGAAGTCCACGATCCGGTGGCCCGAGCCCGGCTCGCCGCCGCCCGCCGCGAGGGCGATCCGTGCTGCCTTGGTGGCGATCGCCGTCTGGAAGTTGACCTGGTTGAGCAGCAGCGTCTCCAGGAGCTGCGCCTCGATCCGCGGTCCGGTGACCCGCACGAGCGGCTCGCCGGCGAACGCGACGGTGCCCTCCGGCACTGCGTCCACGTCGCCGGTGAAGCGGCACTCGGACAGGTACTCCAGGAAGTCGCGCTCGAGGCCGAGCCCGGTCAGGTACTCGCACTCGTCCGGGCCGAAGCGCATCGCCTCGACCATCGACAGGGCCGGCCCGAGCCCGGCCACGAGCAGCCAGTCCCGGTTCGGCGGCAGCCTGCGGACGGACAGCTCGAACACGCTGGGCTCGTTCATCCCGCGCTTGAAGTAGCTGGCGGACATGGCGAGCTCGTACTGGTCCACCAGCAGGCTCGACTGGGCGGCGCTGAGGAGCCCCGGGTCGTTGGCGTCCGCCATCGCCGCGAACGCTAGGCGAAGCCGGCGGCGCGCGGGCGCCGCGACCCTTAGGGTCCCGCCATCGTCGCCGTCACCGACTTCACCCGCGACGCCGAGCGAATCCTCCGCGACGGCGGCCAGTTCGAGTGGCACACGGTCGCCCTGGTCGGGATCGTGCTGTACGTGTACGCGGTCGAGGTCGAGCGCCGCCGGTACGACGTGATCCTCGCCGGGCTCGCGTTCTGGTGCGCCGACTGGCTCAACGAGATCGTCAACGCGCTGGTCCTGCACCTCTCCGACCGCGCGGCGATCTGGACCGTCACCGGCGACACGAGCTACCTGATCCTGATCGGCCTCGCGATCGAGATCTCGTTCCTGTTCGCGATCGCCGGGATCGTGTACGTCAAGAGCCTGCCGCCGGACCCCCGGACCCGGATCCTCGGAATACCGAACCGCTGGGCGATCGGTCTCGCCTTCAGCCTGCTGGCCGTCTTCGTGGAGGTGCTGATCGCCGACGCCGGCCACTTCCACTGGGAGTACTGGTGGTGGGACTGGCCGTTCGTCCCGCTTATAGTCGTCTTCGGCTACCTCTGGTTCTTCGCCTTCACGGCCTGGGTCTACGACATGCGCGACCCGCGCCGCCAGGCCCGCGCGGTGGGCGCCCTGGCCGCCGTCGACGCGACCGCGATCCTCGTCTTCGGCCCGGTCCTGGGCTGGATATGACCGAGCCGCGGGAGCCCGTCGTCCGCGGGCACGAGCTGACGCGGCGGTACGGGGAGGGCGACGCGGCGGTCGACGCGCTGCGGGGGGTGAGCGTCGACCTCGCCCCGGCCAGCTACACGGCGATCATGGGCCCGTCGGGGTCGGGGAAGTCGACGCTCATGCACATCCTCGCCGGGCTCGACCGGCCGACCGGCGGCTGGGTGGAGATCGGCGGGACGCGGCTCGACGCGCTCTCCGACCGCGAGCTCACCCTCCTCCGCCGCCGCGAGGTCGGCTTCATCTTCCAGAGCTACAACCTGCTCCCGATCCTCACGGCCGAGGAGAACATCGCCCTGCCGCTGCGGATCGGGGGCGAGGAGCCGGACGCCGACTGGCTCGCCACGCTGGTCGAGACCTTCCAGCTCGGCGACCGCCTGACGCACCGCCCGGCCGAGCTCTCCGGCGGCCAGCAGCAGCGCGTCGCGATCGCCCGGGCCCTGATCGCGAGGCCGGCCGTCGTGTTTGCCGACGAGCCCACCGGCAACCTCGACTCGGCGGCGAGCCGCGAGGTGCTCGACTTCCTCCGCGGCGCGGTCGACCGGTTCGGCCAGACGATCGTCATGGTCACGCACGACCCGTCCGCCGCCGCGGTGGCCGATCGCACGGTCTCGCTCGCGGACGGCCGGATCGTGGACGAGCACGGCGCATGACCTCGCTCGTCCTGCGCGGCATCGCCCAGCGCAAGCTGCGCTCGGCGCTGACCGGCCTGGCCGTCCTGCTCGGCGTGGCGATGATCGCCGGCACCTACGTCCTCACCGACCAGATCCGCAACGGCTTCGAGAACCTCCAGCGGTCGGTGAACCGGGGCGTGGCCGCGGTGCTCACCCCGAGGACCGCCTTCGAGAGCGACTTCACCGAGCAGGAGTCGATGCCGGACGAGCTGATCGGCCGCGTCCGGCGCGTGCCGGGCGTCGCCCGCGCCGAGGGCCAGCTCGTCGCCAACGGCGCGCTGGTCGTGCGAGGCGACTACGTCGAGAACAAGGGCGGCAACGCGGCGCTCGTCGTGACGACCCTCCCGGAGCCGTTCGACCCCGTCGAGGTGACCCGCGGCCGCAAGCCGACGAGGAGCGGCGAGATCGGCGTGATCGAGAGCGTCGCGAAGGACCAGCGCCTGAAGGTCGGGTCCCGCGTGGGCCTCGCCACCCGCGACGGCGTGAAGCCGGTGACGGTCTCGGGCGTGTTCGAGCTGGGCGGGGTCGAGTCGCTCGGCGGGACGAGCGTCGTGGCCGCAACGTTCGCGGACGCGCAGCGCTGGTTCGACCGCGAGGGCCAGGCGTCGAGCATCGTCGCCGCCGCGGAGCCGGGCGTGTCCCAGGAGGAGATAGTCCGCCGCATCCGCGCGGTGGTCCCGCCGACCGTGAAGGTCCGGACCGGGAGGCAGAGCGCCACCGAGCAGGCCGACGACCTGAACGACCAGGTCGGCTCGTTCCTCACCCCGGCGCTGCTCACCTTCGCGGGCGCGGCGCTGCTGGTCGGCGCGTTCATCATCTTCAACACGTTCTCGATCACGGTCGCCGAGCGCACCCGCGAGTTCGCGATGCTCCGCACCCTCGGGGCCACGCGCCGGCAGGTCCTGGCGGCCGTCGCGGGCGAGGCGGCGCTGGTGGGGGCAGTCGCGTCGGCGCTCGGGCTCGGCTGCGGCGTCGGCTTCGCGCGGCTGATCAACGCGCTGTTCGAGTCGGCCGGCTTCGGCCTGCCCACGAGCGGGACCGTGCTCGAGCCGCGCACGATCGCGATCTCGCTGGCGGTCGGCACGATCGTGACGCTGATGGCCGCGACGGTTCCGGCGCTGCGGGCGACCCGCGTGCCGCCGGTCGTCGCGCTCGGCCGCGGGATCGACCTGCCGCCGTCGCGCCACCGGCGCCTCGCCCCCTACGTGGCGGGCGCCGTCACGGCCGGCGGCCTCGGCCTGGTGGCCCTCGGCCTGTTCGGCTCGGGGCCCGCCGACAGCCGGCTGGCCACGATGGGCGTCGGCGCGGTGCTCGTGTTCGTCGGCGCCGCCCTCAGCGCCCGGTGGTTCGTCCGCCCGATCGCCGCGGCGGTCGGCCTCCCGCTCGAGCGCGCCTTCCGCACCACCGGCAAGCTCGCGCGGGAGAACGCCATGCGCAACCCGACCCGCACGGCCGTCACCGCGGCGTCGCTCATGGTCGGGCTCGGGCTGGTGGTGTTCGTGGCGGTCTTCGCCAACGGCCTCAAGACCTCGTTCTCGGAGAGCATCGCGCGGCTGATCAAGGCCGACCTGATCGTGAGCGCCCGCGGCTTCGACCCGGTCCCGGCCGGGACCGCCGGCGCGGCCCGCGGGGTGCCCGGCGTCGGCGCGGTCTCGACCGTGCTGTTCGACCAGGTCGAGGTGAACGGCCGGCCGGTGAAGCAGACGACCGACACGCTCGACGCCACCGAGCCGGGCTCGCTGCTCGACACGTACGCGTTCGAGTGGGTGGACGGGTCGGACGACGTCGTGCCCGGCCTCCGCAGGGGCCAGGCGCTGGTCGAGGAGCAGTTCGCGAAGACGCACCGGATCGACGTGGGCGACCGGTTCACCGTCGAGACGCCGTCCCGCCGGCGCTCCGTGCTCACCGCGGTGGCGGAGTACCGCGACCCGCAGATCCTCCAGGGCGTGATCGTCGGACTCGACACGTTCCGGGCGGTCTCGACCGTGCGCGACCCGTTCGTCGTCCTGGTCTCGAAGTCCGCCGGCGCCGACGCGGCGGCGGTCGAGCGGGGCGTGAAGGACGCGCTGCGCCGCTGGCCCGCCGCCGAGGTGCGCTCGAACGCCGAGTACCGCGAGTCGGTCGAGGACCAGCTCGACCAGCTCGTCTACCTGCTGTACGCGCTGCTCGCGCTGAGCGTGGTCATCTCGCTGTTCGGCATCGCGAACAGCCTTTTCCTGTCGGTCCACGAGCGAACGCGCGAGATCGGCCTGCTCCGCGCGGTCGGCACGACGCGCGAGCAGGTCCGGCGGATCGTCCGCTACGAGAGCGTCATCACGGCGGTGATCGGCGGCCTGCTCGGCACCGCGATCGGGGTCCTGTTCGCCTGGCTCATCACCCAGTCGCTGACCGACCTCGGCCTCGGCTTCGACCTCCCCGCCGGCCAGCTCGTCGCGTTCCTGGCCGTCTCCGTGGTGGTCGGGATGGTCGCCGCGGCCGCCCCGGCGCGGCGCGGCTCGCGCCTCGACGTGCTCGAGGCGCTGCAGCACGAGTAGCGGCGGCCGCGCCGCCGCGCGCCGGGCCGCTCAGCGCCCGTAGCGCTCGCGCGCGAGCACGAGCTGCTCCGGCAGCGCCGTGCGGGGCGGGGGCGAGGGGTCGGCCGCCACCGACACCGTCTCGGCCACGCTGCGGGTCAGCACGTGCCGGTCGCCGGCGGCCTCGACGGCGACCTCGTCGTCGTCGCTCGCGGCCACCACGCCCTCGAGGCCGGGCCGCAGGCCGGCGGCCTTCAGGTAGTGCAGCAGGTCCTCGGCCTCGTTCTCGAACCGGAGCACCCGCACGCTCGCGCCCTCCTCGACGTCGGCGAGCGGCACCCCCGGCTCGCGCGCGCCCTCGACGATCGGGTGGCCGTGGGGGCAGGTCCGCGCGTCGCCGATCGCCGCGAGCATCCGCTCCTCGAGCACCGGCGACATGGCGTGCTCGAGCCGCTCGGCCTCCTCGTGGACCTCGTCCCAGGGGATCCCGAGCACGTCGGTGAGGAAGCGCTCGATCAGCCGGTGCCGGCGGACCACGCCGGCCGCATGCTCGCGCCCGTCGTCGGTGAACTCGAGCGCCCGGTCGTCGCCGCGGACGATGTAGCCGTCGGCCTCGAGCCGCCCGACCATCTCGTGCACGGTCGGCGCGGAGACCTGCATCGCACGCGCCACGTTCGCGCTCGTGAGCGGCAGTCCGGCCTCGTGGAGCCAGTAGATCGTCTGCAGGTACTCGTCCTCGGCCGGGGTGGCCTGGTGCTCCGACATCGCCGGCCATGCTATCCCCCAGGGGTGGCCCTCCCCCTGAAGCCGCCGGTCAAGCCCCAGCTGGCGCGAACGGCCAAGGACCTTCCCGCCGACGACGGCTGGCGCTTCGAGCCCAAGTGGGACGGATTCCGCACGATCGTCTTCCGCGACGGCGACGACGTGCACCTCCAGAGCCGCAACGGGCGGCCGATGAACCGCTACTTCCCGGAGGTCGTCCCCGACGTGCTCTCGCTGCCCGTCGAGCGGGCGGTCCTGGACGGCGAGCTGATCGTCGTGGTCGACGGCGTCCAGGAGTTCGACCTGCTCGGGCAGCGGATCCACCCGGCGGCCTCGCGGGTCGAGCGGCTGGCGAGCGAGACCCCGGCGGCGTTCGTGGCGTTCGACCTGCTCGCGGAGGGCGACGAGGCGCTGCTCGACCTGCCCTACACGGAGCGCCGCGAGCGGCTCGAGCCGGTCGTCGCCGGCGCGAAGGTGGAGCTCACCCCGGCGACGGACGACGCCGAGGCCGCGCGAGCGTGGCTCACCGGGCAGTCCGAGGGCGTGGTCGCCAAGAAGGCCGACGCGCCGTACTCGCCGGGCGAGCGGACCGGCATGCTGAAGATCAAGCGGGTGCGGACGGCCGACGTCGTGGTGATGGCGTTCCGGCTCGGCAAGGAGGAGGGGACGGTCGGCTCGCTGATCCTCGCGCTGCACGACGAGTCGGGGGACCTGTGCGTGGTCGGCCACACCTCCGGCTTCACCGCCAAGCAGAAGCGCGAGCTGCTCGACCTGCTCGAGCCGTACCGGACCTACGAGCGGGGGACCGGCGAGCCGAGCCGCTGGAAGTCCGACGAGGAGCTCGTCTGGGAGGGGCTCCGCCCGGAGCTCGTCTGCGAGGTGGCGTTCGACCACATCACCGGGCGCCGGATCCGCCACGGGGCGAAGTTCCTGCGCTGGCGCGACGACAAGGGGCCGGAGGAATGCGGGATCGACCAGCTTCGCGCCTAGCGCTCGCGGTCGCCGCGGTCGCGCTGGCCGTCCCCGCGACGGCGGGGGCCGAGCTGCGCCTGACCGAGGTCGGGACCTTCGAGGAGCCGGTGCACGTCGCCTCGCCGCCGGGCGACCGGCACCGCCTGTTCGTGGTGGAGAAGGCCGGCCGGGTGAAGGTGATGGTCGACGGCGGCGCGCCCCAGACGTTCCTCGACATAGCCAGCGAGGTCGTGTCCGGCGGCGAGCGCGGCATGCTCTCGATCGCCTTCGACCCCGACTACGCGACGAGCGGGCGGCTCTGGCTCTACTTCACGGTCCCGCGGCCCGGCGACCCGGACGGGAGCGTCATCAGGGTCGACGAGTTCCGCCGCTCGAGCGCCGACCCGAACCGCGCCGAGCCGGCGGCCGGCCGCCGCAACCTCCTGTCGATTGACCATCCGACGAACTCGAACCACGACGGCGGCCAGCTCCAGGTCGGCCCGGACGGGATGCTCTACGCGGGCACGGGCGACGGCGGGTCGGGCAACGACCCGGCGAACAACGCCCAGAACACCCGCTCGCTGCTCGGCAAGCTGCTGCGGATCGACCCCGACCCGTCGCCGCTCGCCCCGTACACGATCCCGCCCGACAACCCGTTCGCGAACGGGGTCGACGGCGCGCCCGAGATCTGGGCCTACGGGCTGCGCAACCCGTGGCGGTTCTCGTTCGACCGCGCGACCGGCGACCTGGCGCTCGGCGACGTCGGCCAGGGGACCCGCGAGGAGGTCGACTTCGCCCCGCGCGGGACCGACGCGGGCGTCGACTACGGCTGGCGCTGCATGGAGGGCAACGTGCCGACGCCCGGCGTCACGCCGCCCTGCACGCCGTCCGGCACCTACGTGCCGCCGGTCTTCGACTACCTCCGCGCGAGCCCCCGCTGCGCGTTGATCGGCGGCGTCGTCGCACGCCACCCCGACCTGCCGACGCTGGTCGGGCGCTACCTGTACGCGGACCTGTGCGAGGGCGTGGTCCACTCGATCGTCCTGGCCAAGCCGTCGGCGAGCGACGACCGCGCCGAGGCGCTGACGGTCGGGAGCCCGAGCTCGTTCGGCGAGGACTCGTGCGGGCACGTCTACGTGACGTCGCTGGCCGACGGCAAGGTGCGCCGGATCGACGACGCGCCGTTCGCGCCCTGCCCCGAGCCCCCGGCCGGCGGCGGCGGCGGGGGCGGAGGAGGCGGCGGCGGAGGAGGAGGCGGCGGCGCCGGCGACGCGGACGCGCCCGGCCTCGGCGCGTCCCGCGCGCGCCACCAGCGGCTCGTGCGGAACCGCGGCGTCGCGCTGGCCGCCCGCTGCGACGAGCCCTGCGGGCTGACCGTCTCGGCGACGGTCGCGTTCCCGGGCGCCCGCAAGCGCTACCGGCTGCGCACCGCCTCGGCCACGGTCGCGGCGGACACGCGGCGCCGGCTGACGCTCCGAGCCTCGGCCGGCACCCGCCGGGCGCTCGCCCGCGCCCTGGCGCGCGGCCGCCGCCCGCTCGTCCGGCTCGTGGTCCTCGCGCGCGACCAGGCCCGGAACGAGGCGCGCCTCGTGCGCCACGTGCGCGTGGTCGGGTAGCTTCGCTGAAGCATTGACTGACCTATAGGTCAGCAAAACCTGCAGTGAGCGCCTCGCCGGCGATTTACGGCAGGATATGGCCGCAATGAACGAGACCCCAGATGCCGCCACCGCCCCGTCCGTCGAGTTGACCCCGCCGGAGCCCGACCTCCCGTTCGGCAGGTCGCCCGCGATGGAGGTCACCCAGGCCGACGTCACGACCCTCGAGGTCGACGCCGTCGCCAACGCCGCCAACACCGAGCTGAAGCACGGCGGCGGAGTCGCCGCGGCCATCTCGAAGGCCGGCGGCCCCGACGTCCAGCGCGAGTCCGACGAGAAGGCGCCGATCGAGCTCGGCGAGGCCGTCGAGACCACCGCCGGCGACATGCCGGCCAAGTGGGTGATCCACGCGGCCACGATGGAGCTCGGCGGCGAGACCTCCGCCGAGACGATCGAGCGGGCCACCGAGTCGACGCTGCTGAAGGCCGAGGAGCTCGGCTGCGAGTCGCTCGCGCTCGTGGCGTTCGGGACCGGCGTGGGCGGCTTCCCGGTCGAGGAGGCGGCGAAGCTGATCGTGAACCAGGTCTGGTGGCACCACGGCTGGGCGCTCAAGCGGGTCGTGTTCGCCGTCCAGGGTGACGACGCCGAGAAGGCGTTCGCGGAGGCGGCCCGCAAGAGATGACCCGCCGGCGCGTCGCCCGCGCGCCCGTGCTGGTGGCCCCGGACAAGTTCAAGGGCACGCTCGCGGCGGCCGAGGTGGCCGAGGCGGTGGCGCGCGGCATCCGCGACGGCGGCCGGGAGGCCGTGGAGCTGCCGGTGGCCGACGGCGGCGAGGGGACGACCGACGCGCTGCTCCGCGCGCTCGGCGGCGAGCGGCGGACGGCGGTGGTGAGCGACCCGCTCGGCCGGCCGGTCGAGGCGGCGTACGGCCTGCTGCGCGACGGCTCGACGGCGGTCGTCGAGATGGCCCAGGCGAGCGGGCTCTGGCGGGTGGCCGAGGACGAGCGCGACCCGTTCGGCGCCGACACCCGCGGGACGGGCGAGCTGATCGCGGCCGCGGTGGCGGCGGGCGCGGGCGAGGTGGTCGTGGCGGCCGGCGGCTCGGCGACGACCGACGGCGGGGCGGGCGCGCTGGCCGTGCTCGACGAGGCGGGCGTCCGGCCCGAGCTGGTCGTCGTCTGCGACGTCCGGACGCCGTGGGAGGACGCGCCGCGGGTCTTCGGGCCGCAGAAGGGGGCCGACCCCGCGACGATCGGGCGGCTAGAGCGCCGGCTCTCCCGGCTGGCGCGGGCGGCGCCGCGCGACCCGCGCGGGCGGCCGATGACCGGCGCGGCCGGCGGGCTTGCGGGCGGCCTGTGGGCGCACCGGCACGCGCGGCTCGTGGCGGGCGCGGCGTTCGTCCTCGACGCGGTCGGGTTCGACTCCGAGATGAGGGCGGCCCGGTTCGTCGTCACGGGCGAGGGGCGGCTCGACGAGCAGACGCTCGCCGGCAAGGCGGTGGCCGAGGTGGCCGTGCGCTGCCGGCAGGGCGGGGTGGGCTGCCACGCGGTGGTCGGCGAGGACGCCCTCGAGCCGTTCATGGCGCGGCTCGTGGACCTCACCTGCGTGATCGAGGCGGGCACGCCGCGGCGGCTGCGGGCCGCGGGCCGGCGGCTCGCCGGGGTCTGAGGCGCCGTGCCGGGGCGGGTCGACTACACGACCGCCGCGGAGACCTACGACGAGACCCGGGCCGCCAGCCCGTCCGTGGTCGGGCCGCTCCGGCGCTGCCTGTCGGGCGCGCCGGGGACGCGCCTCCTCGACGTCGGCGGCGGGACCGGCAACTACGCCGTCGCGCTGCGCGACGAGGCCGGCTTCGACCCCGTGGTCGTCGACGCCTCCGAGCAGATGCTCGAGCGGGCCGCGGCCAAGGGGCTGCCGACGATCGCGGGCGACGCCGAGGACCTCCCGTTCGAGGACGGGTCGTTCGACGCGGTGACGATGATCTCGATGATCCACCAGGTCGTGGACTGGCGGCGGGCGGTGGCGGAGGCGCGCCGGGTGCTCGTGCCGGGCGGGCGGCTGGCGGTGAAGGGCTTCGCGCGCGAGAACATCGCCGCGACGCACTGGATCTACGACTACTTCCCCAGCGCGCGCGCGTGGATGGAGCGCGAGCACCAGGGCATCGAGGAGATCCGCGCGGAGCTGCCGCGCGCCCGCCTGATGCCGATCCGCTACGAGGACTTCGACGACGCGTCGATGGCGGCCCTGGCGCGCGAGCCGGAGCTGATGCTCGACGAGGACCGGCGGCGCAACAACAGCTTCTTCCGCCGGCTGGCCGCGGACGACCCCGGCGAGCTGGCGATCGGGATCGCCGACCTCTGGCGCGACCTCGCCGCCGGCCGCCGGCCGCAGGACGACCCGGAGGTCGACCGCGTGCGCCGCACCTGGGGCGACGCGCTCGTGTTCTGCTGGACGAAGGAGGTCGGGTGAGCAGTCGTCCATCCCGTGCCGCGATCGTGGCGCTCGCGGCGTTCGCGCTGCTGCTGGGCGGCGGCGGGCAGGCCCGGGGGCAGCTCCCGCCGGTGCCGCTGCCGGAGCCGCTCGCGCGGATCGCGTTCACGGCTGGCGACGGCGACGACGTGTACGCGATCGCGGCCGACGGCTCCGGCCGCACGCGGCTCACGCGGGCCGCCGCCGGCCAGACGAACGCCGAGCCGGCGTGGTCGCCGGACGGGAGCCAGATCGCGTTCTCGCGCTTCACGGAGGACCCGGACGACGACGACGAGAGCGAGGAGCGCGGCCAGGTCTGGCTCATGCGCCCGGACGGCGGCGACCAGCGGCCGCTCGCCCCGGCGCCGCCGGCCGGGGTGATCGAGAGCGCCCCGGCGTGGTCGCCGGACGGCCGGATGCTGGCGATCGAGCGGTTCCGCATCGGCAGCAGCCGGATCGTCAGCTCGATCGTCGTGGTCGCGGCCGACGGGAGCGGCCGGCGGACGCTCGTCCGCGAGATCGCCGCGGGGCTGACCTTCGTCGGCGAGCCGGCCTGGTCGCCGGACGGCGGCTCCATCCTGTACACGCGGACGCGGCTCGACTCGAGCGCGCACTTCCGGCCCTCGCTGCACGTGGTGAGCGCGGCCGGCGGCGAGCCGCGGGTGCTCGCGCGCGACGCCGGCCAGGGGGCGTGGTCGCCCGACGGCGCGCGGATCGCGTTCGCCAGCGTGCGCGACCGCAACGGCGAGAGCTGCGGCTCGGACGAGTGCAGCTACGCCGGCGAGATCTACGTGATGGGCGCCGACGGGAGCGGGCCGGTCCGGCTGACGCGCAGCAAGGGCGGCGACGGCGCCCCGGCCTGGTCGCCCGACGGCGAGCGGATTGCGTTCCACAGCGACCGCAACTACCCGGACGGCGAGCGCCCCGAGCTCTACTCGATGCGTCCCGACGGGACCTGCCTCACGTGGCTCACGAACGGCACCGCCTGGAGCGGGACCCCCGACTGGGAGCCGGGCGCGGGCCGCTCGAGCGACCCCGGCGCGTGCGGGGCGACGCCGCGCGAGCCGCTGGTCGAGACCGACGCGACGCCGGTGACCTCGTACACGCGGATCCCGGTCTACTGGCTCGGCCGCTCGACGGACGACGGGCTGCTGCTGTCGGATGTCCAGGCCGAGGGCGGCGTGTCCCTCACCTACGACGACTGCGGGCGCTTCGAGCCGTCCGCCTGCCCGAAGCCGCTGTCCGTCGGAAACGTCTCGACGTGCGGCAAGCCGGACGGCATCCTCGACCTTGGGGGGCACCAGCCGAGCCGCATCACGCTCTTAGGCGAGGCGATCCTGTACCGGCCGAAGTTCGACTACGAGATCGGCCCGGAGCTGTACACCGGGCCGACGACCGTCTCGGTCGACGGTGCCGGGGCCGGGTCGCTGACCGCGATCCTCCGGAAGCTGCGGCGGGCGAACCCCGAGGGCGAGCCGGGCCGGTTCCCGCGCGCGGCGTTCCCGCTGCGGTTCTGGCGCCCGATCGAGCGCACGAGCGCGGCCTACCGCAAGTACGGCACGATCGGCGCGGTCAACCGCCGGCTCCACTACTCGCGCTTCGACGTGCGCGAGTACCTCGCGATCGGGAAGCGGCTGCGCCGGCTCGGCCGCTTCGGCCGGCTCGACTGCCAGCGGCGGCAGGCCGCGGGGCTGGACTAGCGGCGCCGAGGAGCGCCGGCGCGGGCTAGCCCTCGAGCCGCTCGTAGGCGGGCAGGGTCAGGAAGTCCACGAAGCGGTCGCCGAGCGCCACGTCCTCGAACAGCTCGCGCGACTCCCGCGGCCGGCCGTGGGCGTGGAAGAACTCGTCGCCGACCTCCTCCCTGATCTTCTCGAGCTCCTCGTCCTCGATCCGGCGGACCAGCTCGGGGGTCACGCGCTCGCCGCCGTCGATCCGCGCGCCGTGGCGGACCCACTGCCACACCTGCGAGCGGGCGATCTCGGCGGTGGCCGCGTCCTCCATCAGGTTGTTGATCGCAGCGGCGCCGTTGCCTCGCAGCCAGGAGGAGATGTACTGGATGCCCACGTTCACGTCGCTCCGCAGGCCCTCCTCGGTGACCTCGCCGCCGGCCGACGCGGCGTCGAGGAGGTCGGAGGCCGCGACCGTCACGTCGTCGCGGCGGCGGTCGACCTGGTTCGGCCGCTCGCCGAGCACGGCGTCGAACCGCTCCATCGCGACCGGGACGAGGTCCGGGTGGGCGACCCACGTGCCGTCGAAGCCGTCGCCCGCCTCGCGCTCCTTGTCGGCGCGGACGCCCGCGAAGGCGCGCTCGTTCACCTCGGGCTGGCGGCGGCTCGGCACGAACGCGGCCATCCCGCCCATCGCGTGGGCGCCCCGGCGGTGGCAGGTGCGCACGAGCAGCAGCGTGTAGGCGCGCATGAACGGGACCGTCATCGTCACGCTCGCGCGGTCCGGCAGCAGGAACTCCGGCCGGTCGCGGAAGCACTTGATCATGCTGAAGATGTAGTCCCAGCGGCCGGCGTTGAGCCCTGCTGAATGGTCGCGCAGCTCGTAGAGGATCTCCTCCATCTCGAACGCGGCGGGGACGGTCTCGATCAGGACCGTCGCGCGGATCGTCCCCGGGTCGAGGCCGAGCCGCTCCTGGGCGTGGAGGAAGACCTCGTTCCAGAGCCGCGCCTCGAGGTGGCTCTCCATCTTCGGAAGGTAGAAGTAGGGCCCGGAGCCTCGGTCGATCAGGCGGCGGCCGTTGTGGAACAGGTGCAGGCCGAAGTCCATGAGGCCGGCCGCCACCGGGGCGCCGTCGACCAGCAGGTGGCGGTCGGTCAGGTGCCAGCCGCGCGGGCGCACGAGCAGCGTGGCCGTGTCCTCCCCGAGCCGGTAGGTCCTGCCGCCCTCCTCGTGCTCGATCGTGCCCTCGATCGCGTCGGTCAGGTTCACGTGGCCGCCGATCGCGTTCGCCCACGTGGGCGAGAGCGCGTCCTCGAAGTCCGCCATGAACCCGCGGGCGCCGGAGTTCAGCGCGTTGATGACCATCTTCCGGTCGGTCGGGCCCGTGATCTCCACGCGGCGGTCGCGCAGGTCGGGCGGCGGCGGGGCGACCTGCCAGTCGCCCTCGCGGACCTCCCGCGTCTCCGGCAGGAAGTCCGGCAGCGCGCCCGCGTTCCAGCGCGCCACCCGGCCCGCGCGGGCCGCGACGAGCTCCCGGCGGCGCGCGTCGAAGCTGCGGTGGAGGTCGGCGACGAGCTCGAGCGCCTCGTCGGTCAGCACCTCGGCGAACCGGCCCTCGACGGGGCCGCGGACCTCGACGCCGGACGGGGTCACGCCGAGGCTCCGGCCGCGATCGACTCGTCGAGCAGCTCGACCGGGTGGACCACGGCCAGGGAGCGGCCGAGGGACTCGGCGTGCGCGGCGATCTGGAGGGCGCAGCCGGGATTGGCGGCGGCCACCGCCTCGACGCCGGTCGCCAGGAGGTTGCGAGCCTTGCGACGGCCCAGCTCGGCGGCCGGCTCGGGGTTCACGACGTTGTAGATCCCGGCCGAGCCGCAGCAGATCTCCCACTCGGCCGGCTCGACCAGCTCGAGGCCGGGGATCCCGCCGAGCAGCGCGCGCGGCTGCGCCCGGACGCCCTGCGCGTGGGCGAGATGGCAGGCGTCGTGGTAGGCGACGCGCCGCCCGACCCGGCCGCGCGGCGCGCGCGGCTCGTGCTCGGCCAGCAGCTCGGTCACGTCGCGAACCTTCGCGCAGAACGCCTCGGCGCGTCCGGCCCACGCCGGGTCGTCGCGCAGCAGGTGGGCGTAGTCCTTCATCCCCGAGCCGCAGCCCGCGGCGTTCGCGACCACCGCGTCGCAGTCCTCGAACGCCGCGATGGTCTCGCGCGCGAGCGCGCGCGCGGGCCCGTCGTCGCCGGCGTGGAGCTGGAGCGAGCCGCAGCAGCGCGGCCGGCGCGGGGCGGCGACCTCCCAGCCCTCGGCGGCGAGCACCCGGGCGGTGGCGGCGTTCACGCCGCCGAAGAACGCGCGCTGGACGCAGCCCTGGAGCAGGCCGGCGCGGCCGCGCCGCTCGCCGGCCGCGGGCGTGAGGGCCGGCGGGCGGCGGGGGAGGTCCCGCAGCGCGGTGCCGGGCGTCAGCTCGAGGGCGGTGCGGAGGCGGGGGAGGCGGCCGAGCAGCCCGCCGCGCCGGCGCCGCGCGAGCCGCGGGAGGCCGAGCGCGCGGGCGGCGACGGCCGCCGGCGCCAGCGCCCGCAGCCGGCCGGGACGCGTGGCGACCTCGAACGTCAGCCGCCGCGCGAGCCGCTCGCGCGGGGTGCGGTCGTGGTTGCGCTCCACCTGGGCGCGCGCGTCCTCGATCAGCTCGTCGTAGCGGACGCCGGACGGGCAGGCGGTCACGCAGGCCATGCAGCCGAGGCAGCGGTCGAGGTGGGTCACGAGGGTGGGGGACAGCTCGCTGCCCTCCTCGAGGCCCGACCGGATCAGGACGATCCGCCCGCGCGGCGAGTCCATCTCCTCGCCCCAGAGCGAGTACGTCGGGCAGGTGGGCAGGCAGAAGCCGCAGTGGACGCAGTCCGCGATCGTGTCGGCGGACGGCGGGCGCACGGCGTCGAAGGCGGCGGCCACGCTCAGATGCCGCCCACGAAGACGCCGGCGTTGCAGGAGCCGGTGGGGTCGAAGCGGGCCTTGACGCGGCGCATCAGCTCGACGGCGGGCCCGTCGGCGGCGCCCCACGGGTCGATCCGCTCGCGAACGCGCCGCGGCGCGTCGAGGACGACGCAGGGGGCGGGCGCGAGCTCGCGGCGGAGCTGCTCGACCGCCGCGACCGGGTCGCCGGCCGCGCCGTCCTCGAGCGCGATCCAGGAGAGCCCGTGCGCGGCGCGGCCGACGAGCGAGCCGCCGGCGCGCTCGGCCGCGCGGAGCTGCGCCTCGACCTGGGCCTGCACGCCGGAGACGCGGACGACGACGCCGCTCGCCGAGCGCTGGCCGGCGCGCTGCGCGGCCCAGAGCCGGTCCTCGGCGGAGCCGCCCGAGTTGGGGTCGCCGCCGCGCGGCTCGGCCTCGCCGCCGACCGCCTCCGCCTCGAGTCCCGCCCGCGCCAGTGCGCCGACAGCGGCGCCGGCCTGCTCCTCCGCCCGCGCCCCCGCCATGCGCGCCAGCACTCGGCCGCGGCCCTCCGACCACGACACGTCGAGGCACTGGGCCTCCAGCGAGCCGTGGGCGAGGGCGGACACGGCTGCCGCCAGCGCGGCCGGGTCGTCCGACTCCCCGACCGCGGTCGCCGTCGCGGGCGGCAGCGGGTGGAGTCGCACGGCCGCCTCCAGGATCGCGCCGAGCGTCCCGAACGAGCCGGTGAACAGCTTCGCGAGGTCGTAGCCGGCCACGTTCTTGATCACCTTCCCGCCGGCGCGGGCGATCGTGCCGTCGGAGAGCGCGACGGTCACGCCGAGCACCAGGTCGCGCGGCCCGCCGTGGCGGTGCCGCAGCGGGCCGGAGTCCGCGGTCGCGAGCACCCCGCCGACCGTGGCGGCGTCGCCGGCGCCCAGCGGCGGGTCGACCGCCAGCATCTGCCCCGCCGCGGCCAGCTCGCCGCGCAGCCGCGCCAGCGGCACGCCGGCCTGCACGACCGCGGTGAGGTCGCCGGCGTTGTGCTCCACGACGCGGTCGAGGCCGGCGAGCGACAGCTCGACGTCCGGCGCCGGGGCGGCGGCGCCCCAGCCGAGCTTGGTCCCGCCGCCGCGCGGGCGGACGCGCGCCGCCTCGCGCAGCGCGGCCGCCGCCTCCTCGTAGGTGCCCGGCGTGAGTACGTCCGTCATGCCCGCCGCGCCGCCGCGCTCACGTCCGCTCCGCGATGTGCGCCGCCGCTCACATCCGCTCCGCGATCCCCGCCGCCTCCAGCGGGTGCTGCCGGTACGGCCCCGGCACCTCGCCGCAGAGCCGCGGCGTCGGCATCACCTTCCCGGGGTTGGCGAGGCCGGCCGGGTCGAAGGCGCAGCGCAGGCGCTGGAACGCCTCGAGGTCGCCCTCCCCGAACATGCTCGGCATGTAGCGCTTCTTGTCGACGCCCACGCCGTGCTCGCCGGTGATCGACCCGCCGGCCTCCACGCAGGCGCCCACGATCAGCCCGGCGAGCTCCTCGGCCCGCTCCGGCTCGCCGTCATTCGCGGCGTCGTAGCAGACCAGCGGGTGCAGGTTCCCGTCGCCGGCGTGGAACACGTTGGCCACCCGCAGCCCGTACTCGGCGGACAGCTCGTCGATCCGCCGCAGCACCTCGGGCAGCCGGGTCCGCGGGATCACCCCGTCCTGCACGTAGTAGTTGGGCGAGATCCGCCCCATCGCGGCGAACGCGGACTTGCGCGCCCGCCACACGACCTCGCGCTCGGCCTCGTCGGCGGCGATCCGGATCCCGGTCGCACCGTTCGAGCGGCAGATCTCGACGGACTCCTCGAACCGCGCCGTGCACTCGGCCTCCGACCCGTCGAGCTCGACGATCAGGGCCGCCCCGGCGTCGGGCGGGTAGCCGGCGTCGATCGCCGCCTCGGCCGCGTCGATGGACAGCCGGTCCATCATCTCGAGCGCGCCCGGGACGAGCCCGGCGGACACGATGTCCGAGACCGCCCCGCCGGCCTCGCTCGTCGAGTCGAAGAACGCCACCAGCGTCCGCACCGCCTCCGGCCGCGGCACCACGCGGAGCGTCACGCTCACCGCGACCCCGAGCGTCCCCTCCGAGCCCACGAACGCGCCGACGAGGTCGTAGCCGGGGTGGTCGAGGCCCTTGCCCCCCAGCGTCACGAGCTCGCCGTCCGGCAGCACGACCTCGAGGCCGGTCACGTAGTTCGTCGTGAAGCCGTACTTGAAGCAGTGCGCGCCACCCGAGTTCTCGGCCACGTTGCCGCCGATCGAGCAGACGATCTGGCTGGAGGGGTCGGGCGGGAAGAAGTGGGTCGGCGCGACGGCGTGGGAGACCGCGACGTTCGTCACCCCCGGCTCGACCACCACGCGCTGGCTCGCCAGGTCGACCTCGAGGATCCGCCGCAGGCGGGTGAGCACGACCAGGACCCCGTCCTCGACCGGGAGCGCGCCGCCGGACAGGCCGGAGCCCGACCCGCGCGCCACCCACGGCACGCCGGCGCGGTGGCAGGCGCGGACGACGTCGCGGACCTGCTCCGCCGTGTCCGGCAGCACCGCGACCCGCGGCACCACGGCGTACTGGAGCAGCCCGTCCGACTCGTACGTCCGGAGCGCGTCCGGATGGGTGACGACGTTGCCGTCGCCGCAGACGCGCTGGAGCTCCGAGGTGAGGTCCGCCACGCCCGGGACGGTACCCTGCCGGACGTGCCGATCGCCGAAGCGAACGGTCAGCGCCTCTACTACGAGGTCCACGGCGACGGGGAGCCGCTGCTGTGCGTGATGGGGCTCGGCTCCGACACGCTGTCGTGGACGCTCCAGGTGCCGGCCTGGTCGGAGCGGTACCGGACGGTCGTGTTCGACAACCGCGACGTCGGCCGCTCGTCGCACGCCGACGGGCCCTACGAGGTGACCGACATGGCGGCCGACGCGCTCGCCCTGGCGGACGCCCTCGAGCTCGACGCGTTCCACCTGGTGGGCCTGTCGCTGGGCGGGGCGATCGCGCAGGAGATGGCGCTGGCGGCGCCCGACCGGGTCCGCACCCTGACGCTGTGCGTGACCTACGGGGGCGCGGGCGCGTGGGGGGTGAGGCGCGGCCGTGTGTGGGGCGGGATCCGCCGGCGGCAGTCGTTCGAGGAGCACGTGGACAACCTGATCCTGCTCTGCTTCAGCGAGCGGTTCCTCGAGAACGAGGAGCAGGCGGAGGCGCTCAGGACGATCATCCTCGCGAACCCGAACCCGCAGCCGGCCGAGGCGTTCCTCCGCCAGCTCGACGCCGGCTCGCGCCACGAGGCCCGCGACCGGCTCGGCGGCCTGACGATGCCGGTCCACGTGATCGGCGCCGAGCGCGACATGCTGGTGCCGCGCTGGAAGTCGGACGAGATCGCCGAGCTCGTCCCGGGCGCGCGCTACACGCTGATCGAGGGCAGCGGGCACGCCGTGAACGTCGAGGCCGCGCAGGAGCTGAACGCGGCGGTGCTCGACTTCGTCGCGGAGCACGCGCCCGCGCCGGCCTGACCCGCGCGCCCCGGGCTCCGAGCGCGCCCGAGAAACGTGGCGGGCGCCCCTGGGGGACGCCCGCCCTCGCCTCGCTCCGCCGGCGGCCCCGCATGCCGGGGGGCCGCCTCGGGGAGCCCTAGCTCATCCCGGCCGCCGGGCGGATGCCGTGGTAGTCGGGCGTGTGCTCCCACTCGGAGTCCGTCTCGCGCAGGACCATGAGCCCCACCGAGCCGAACCCGACGACCAGCAGCGCCGCGCCGACGATCCCCAGCGCGAGCACCCCGGCCGGGAACGCCACGTTCACGCACACGACGCCGACCGCGGCGAACAGCGCCATCCACCAGTCGACCACGCGCGCGAGGTACAGGCCGAGCGCCAGCACCACGACCCCGACGCAGCCGGCGAAGCCGACCATCGCGATCGGGATCTGGATCCCGGCGGTGTCGTTGATCGAGTCGAGCAGGGCGACGTCGGCCGGCGAGACGCCGTTCGACGCCATCTGCCAGACCGCGAAGCCCAGCCCGAAGCTCGCCATCGTGGCGAGCAGGCCGAGGACGGCGAGCCCGCCGCCCACCGCCCCGTGCAGCGGCTTGCGCTCGCGCACCATGTGCATGAGCCCGAGCACGGCCGGTACGAACAGCGCGACCCCCACCATCGCCAGCAGGTTCGAGAGGTAGTACCTGTCGATGTCGGCCGCGGCGACCCGAAGCTGGTCCGCCGCCTCCGTCTCGAGGCGCGGGGAGATCACGAGCGCCGCGAGAACGAGCAGCGGCGCCAGCACCATGCACGCACCTGCGATCGTCTTCCGCAGGTGCTGCGAGTCCGAAAAGCCGGTCATCAAACCCTCCTTTGGGTCCGATCGATTCGCTTGACGGAGGTACCCCCTCATGTGGCTTTCGTTACAAGATCCACCGGCGAGACGTGCTGCAAGGTCGCGCCCACGCCACCGCGCCGGTCTCGGGTCGCATAGCGACCCTTGGGCAGCACGGTGCCGGGTAAGGTGCCGGCATGGCCCGCCGCTCCCCGCTCGTCCTGGCCGCCGTCGTCGCGGCGCTGTGGCTCGCTCCGCCGGGCGCCCGCGCCGCGGGCGAGGCCCACGTCGAGACCCACACGGCGACGAGCCCCGCCGGCGAGGTCAGGGCCGAGCTGCGGTACACCAAGCGCGACCTCTTCATGTACGAGGACGTGCGGGTCAAGATCACGCGCGCCGGGCAGGTGCTGCTCGACGCCCCGGTCCCGCCGCCGTGCGACGAGTGCCCGATCAACCCCTCGGGCGGCGGCGACTTCGACTCGATGCAGCTCCTCGACCTCGACAAGGACGGCGAGCCCGAGGCGATGGTCGACCTCTACACCGGCGGCGCCCACTGCTGCCTGTTCTCGGTGATCTACGGCTACCGCGCGGCGACGAACGTCTACGACCACACGATCCAGGGCTGGCAGGACGCCGGCTACACGCTGAAGGACCTCGACGGCGACGGGTCGCCGGAGTTCCGCTCGGCCGACGCCCGCTTCGCCTACGCGTTCACCGCGTACGTCTTCTCCGGCTTCCCGATCCAGGTCTTCCGCTACCGGGACCTCGACATGACCGACGTCACGCGGAGGTTCAAGCGGCTCGTGAAGCGCGACGCCCGCTCGCACCTGAAGATCTACCGCCGCGCGCGCAAGGACGAGGACGCCGACGTGCGCGGGTTCCTCGCGGCGTACGTGGCGGACAAGTACCGGCTCGGGCAGGGGAAGAGCGCCTGGTCGCTCGTGTACGCGGCCTACCGCCGCGGCGAGCTGCACGGCCCGACCGGCGACGAGAGCGCGAGCGGCAAGGGCTACATCAAGGCCCTGCGGAAGTTCCTGAGGCAGCTCGGGTACAGCTAGGCGCGCCGCTCAGCGCGCGGGCGGGCGGGCACGGCGGACGACCGACTCGCAGTCGCTCGCCACCTTGTCCCTGGGGTCCGCGAGGACGCGGTCGCGGCCCGTCCCGCACTCGACCCGGTCGAGGTAGCGGGTGGCCTCGAAGACCTCGCGGACGTCGACGAAGTCGTTGCCCGGGCCCGCGTAGACCCTGTTGGTCGCGCCGCCGGTCTCGCGGACGCGGTCGTCGCCCGAGCCGAGCTCGATCCGGTTCGGGCCGAACGGCGGCGGCTGGACGCGGTCGTCGCCAGCCTTCGCGATCATCCTCGCGGGCTCCCAGCCGTACGGCGCGCCCATGTAGTCGTCGCCGTTCGAGCCCTTGAACAGCGAGCCGCCGCCCCTGACCGGGCGCCCGACCGCCTCGCAGTCGGACGCGATCGTGTCGGTCAGGTCGGCGAGCACGAAGTCCTGCCCGCCGCCGCAGCCGATCGTGTCGCGGCCGCGCGTGTAGAAGGAGCCGGCCTCTGTGCCGACGTCCTCGACGTAGGCGGCCGAGATCCGGTCCGGCCCCGACCCGCCGGCGACCACGTCGTCGCCGTCGCCCGGGCCGATGCTCGCCCCGCGGCTGCCGCTCCCGAGCGTGTCGGCGCTCTCACCGCCGCCCAGGACCTCGACGTCGGCCTCGACGTCGTCGATCCCGGCCGGACCGTCGTCGGCCACGCCGTCGTTGTCCAGGTGCACCGGCGGGACCGACTGGCCGCAGTAGATCGCGGTGTCGCGTCCCGTCCCGCCGCTGTAGCGGACGGGCACGGAGATCGTGGGGACGATGCAGATGCGGTCGTCGCCGTCGCGGTGCTCGACGTTCACCGCCGTGACGCCCTGGCCCGAGCACACGATGCCGAACTCGCCGCCGGCGTGGCAGCCCGCGCCGATGTCGCGCGGGATGGTGGAGTTCTCGTAGACCTCGAGGTCGCCGTTCGGCGCCTGGCGGATGCCGGAGTCGTTGCGCTCGCCCCGGTCGGCGACGTAGCGGAGGACGCCGTCCTCGACGCGGATCGACATGGCGCCGGCGCTCGCGGGCGCGATCGCCGCGATCAGGGCCAGGGCGGAGAGGGTCGCGAGTCCGTGCCGCACGACCGCTCGAACAGCGGCGGGCGGCCGGAGTTGCGCAGGCGCGCCGGCGGGCGCGCTCAGCGAGCCTCGGCCAGCGACCGGACCACGGCCTCGTAGAAGCCCTCGCCCATCGGCTCCTCGGTGATCTCGACGTTCGGCCGGCCCGCCACCGCCTCGCGGATCGAGGGATCCTTCTCGGCCGCGTTCGCCACGAGGAAGAAGCGTCCGACGGCGCCCGCCACGTCGAGGTCCTCGCGCGAGTCGCCCACCCCGATGCACTCCTCCGGCCGGTAGCCGCGGGCGCGCATGTGTGCCCGGACGGCGTCCGCCTTGGAGGCCTCGCGCGGGATCAGGTGGTACGCGTGCGGCGGGCCCGGGAGGTCCTGGAGCGTCTCCTTCGGCGAGATCGCCCCGTTGTCGACGAGGCGCAGCCGCCCGTGGCCGTGCTCGGCGAGCAGCGCGTCCGCCTCGGCGGCGTCGACCAGGCCGCGGAAGAGGTGGGAGAACTCGCGGTCGCGGTGCCACGGGGCGTGCGGCTCGAGCCGGCCGGGGTAGGCGTCGAGCAGCAGGCGCGGCGCGCCCGACTCCTCCACGAGCTGGTGGACCGTCTTGCCGTCGGCCGGCTGGAGGTCGCCGGTCAGGAACGTCTCCTCGCCGTCGACCACGAGGCCGCAGCCGACCTCGAAGATGTAGGCGGTCTGGCCGATCAGCCGGGCGTCCTCCATCACCTGGGCGCGCCGGCGGCCGGACTTGAGCACCACCTCGACGCCCGCCCGGTGGCAGGCCTCGAGCGCGCGGGCCGGCAGCAGCGTGAAGCCGCCGGCCGCATCGCGGAACAGCGACGCGCCGCGGCCGAGCAGCGTGCCGTCGAGGTCGGTGTACACGCACCGGATGGCCATCGGCGGGCGCCTACTATGGCAAGCCGTGGCAGTGACCCGCGAGACCGCGCCCTGGGAGGGGCTGATCGAGGACGGCCGCGGCGAGCAGGTCGTCTACGAGGGGCGGCTCGGCGCGCGGCGGGCCGACACCGTGGCGGTCCCCGACGACCTCCACCCGGAGCTGCTCGAGGCGCTCGGGCGGGGCGGCGTCGGCGAGCTCTACGCGCACCAGGCCGAGGCGCTGGCCGCGGCGCGGTCCGGCCACACGATCGTCACGACCGGCACCGCCAGCGGGAAGTCGCTCGCGTTCAACCTCCCGGTGCTCGACACCCTGGCGCACGACCGCCGCGCGCGCGCGCTGTACCTGTACCCGACGAAGGCGCTGGCGCAGGACCAGGCGCGCAAGCTGACCGGGCTCAAGGCCCCGTTCCTGCGGCACGCGATCTACGACGGCGACACGCCGCAGGAGGAGCGGCGAGCGGTGCGCGCGCGGTCGAACCTGGTCCTCACGAACCCGGACATGCTGAACGTGGGGGTGCTGCCGCACCACCGGCAGTGGGGCGACGTGCTCGCGAACCTCGCCTGGGTCGTGGTCGACGAGGCGCACGTGTACCGCGGGGTGTTCGGCTCGCACGTGGCCAACGTCCTGCGCCGGCTGCGGCGGCTCGCGCGCGCGTACGGGACCGAGCCGCGGTTCGTGCTCGCCAGCGCGACGATCGCGAACCCGGAGGAGCTGGCGCGGCGGCTGACGGGCGCGGACTGCCGGCTCGTCGACCGCGACGGCGCCCCGCGCGCCGAGCGCAAGATCGCGATGTGGAACCCGCCGCTCGTGGACGAGGCGAACGGCAAGCGGGCGTCGGTCCTGTCGGAGGCGTCGGCGATGCTCGCCCGGCTGGTCGAGGACGGCGTGCGGACGATCTGCTTCATGAAGTCGCGGCGCGGGGTGGAGCTCGTGCAGAAGTTCACCCGGCTGCGCCTCGAGGACGAGGGCCGCGCCGACCTGGCCGAGCGGATCGCGCCGTACCGGGCGGGGTACACGCCGTCGCAGCGCCGCGAGATCGAGCGGCGGCTGGCCGAGGGCGACCTGCTGGCGGTGGTGGCCACCAACGCCCTGGAGCTGGGGATCGACGTGGGCGAGCTCGAGGCGGCGATCTGCGTGACGTTCCCCGGGACGGTCGCGAGCCTGCGGCAGATGTGGGGTCGGGCCGGGCGCCGCGAGCGGGGCCTCGCGATCTACATGGCAGGCGAGGACGCCCTCGACCAGTTCTT
Source organism: Thermoleophilaceae bacterium (assembly GCA_036389295.1). GTDB lineage: Bacteria > Actinomycetota > Thermoleophilia > Solirubrobacterales > Thermoleophilaceae > AC-37. The sequence continues at coordinate 65,094 of DASVQB010000052.1, forward strand.
CTGCCGCCATCCCGAGGACTTCCTCGCGCGCCCGATCGAGTCGGCGATCCTCGACCACGAGTCGGAGTCGATCCACCTGCCGCACCTCGTGGCCGCCGCCTACGAGCTGCCGCTGACGGCGGAGGACCGCGAGCTGCTCGGGCCGCGGGTGGAGGCGTACGCCGAGCGGCTCGTGCGGATCGGCGAGCTGCGCGAGCGCGACGGGCGGTGGGTGCCGCGCGGCGCGGAGTTCCCGGCGGGGCGGATCGCGCTCCGGTCGGCGTCGATCGACTCGTTCGCGGTGGTCGACGAGCGCCGCGGGGAGGTCATCGGGACGGTCGAGGCCGAGCGGGCGTTCTCGACGGTCCACCCAGGGGCGGTGTACCTGCACCTCGGGCAGGGCTTCGAGGTCCAGGAGCTTGACCTGCGCGGCCGGACGGCCCTCGTTCGCGAGTTCTCCGGCGACTGGTACACGCAGCCCAAGAAGGAGACCGAGACCTACGTGGAGGAGGTCCGCCAGCAGCGGATGGTCGGGCCGGTCGAGCTGTACTTCGGGATGGTGTCGGTGAGCGAGGAGGTGGTCGCGTTCCAGAAGAAGCGCGTCAGCGACCACGAGGTGCTCGACCTGCTGCCGGTCGACCTGCCAGAGCAGCGGTTCGTCACCCAGGCGCTGTGGTACGTGCTGCCGGACGCGATGCTGGCCGAGGACTTCCCGCTCGAGGTGCTCCAGGGGTCGCTCCACGCGGCGGAGCACGCGCAGATCGCGGTGCTGCCGCTGATCGCGATGTGCGACCGCTGGGACATCGGCGGGCTGTCCACCGCGTTCCACCACCAGACCGGCCGCTCGACCGTGTTCGTCTACGACGGCCACCCGGGCGGGGTCGGGATCACGCGCGCCGGGTTCGAGGCGTTCGAGCGGCTGGTCGGCGACGCGCTGCGGCTGATCTCGGAGTGCCCGTGCCGGGCGGGCTGCCCCTCGTGCGTGCAGTCGCCGAAGTGCGGGAACCTCAACGAGCCGCTGAACAAGAACGGGGCGGTGGAGCTGCTGGGGCGGATCGCGGCTGCGTGAGGGGCGGGGCGGCGGCGTGCGGCGCGGCGCGGGGCGGAGGCCGCGCGGCGGGCCTCGGCCGCTGCAAGATCCCGCCCAGCCTGTCAGGGCGGGCGCCGGTCGGGCCGACCCCACGGGTGTGCCCGTACGCCGCCTTCTCGTCGCACTCCTGGCCGTCGCCTGCGCCGTCGCGGCCCTCGCGTCGTCCGCGTTCGCGACCACGACCGGCGGCGTCGCGGCCCCGAGCGGGTCGCCGACCGCGACGTCCGGCGGCGCCACGCCGAGCGCGACGCCGACCGAGCGCCGCTCGCCCCGCAAGCCGCCGAAGCCTAAGAAGCGCAAGCCGAAGAGGCCCCAGCCAAAGCAGCCCGAGCCCAAGAAGCCGGCAGCGAGCCACCGCTTCCCGGTGGCCGGCCCGCACACGTTCGGCGGCGAGGGCGCCCAGTTCGGCGCGCCCCGCGACGGCGGGAAGCGCAAGCACCAGGGCCAGGACATCATCGCCGCCGAGGGCCTGCCGATCGTGGCGCCGCGCGGCGGGACGGTGAAGTTCGTCGGCGACCAGCCCGGCGGTGCGGGGATCTACGTGGTGCTCGACAGCGCGACCGAGCGGTTCGACTACGTCTTCATGCACATCCAGGAGGGGTCGCTGCTCGTGGCCCTGGGCCAGCGGGTGCGCACCGGCCAGCGGATCGCGAGCGTCGGGCAGACCGGCGCGGCCGAGGGGCCGCACCTGCACTTCGAGATGTGGCTCGGGCCGTGGCAGGCGGGCGGGACGGCGGTCGACCCGCTGCCCTACCTGCTGCGCTGGGACAAGCGGTCGTAGAGGCGGGGCCGCCCCGCGCGGCGGCTCGCCTTCCCTCCTACTCGCGTCAGCGGGTACCGGAGATCAGCGGCTGCCGGAGATGCCCACCCCGAGGTGGGCGGTGAGGCCGTCGGGCTGCGCCTCGACCCAACCGGTCGCGTCCTTCAGCGGGCTCAGGAGCGCTTGGCCGAACGCCTGGAACGGGCCCCGGCCGCCGCGCGAGAGCAGTCGGCCGACGATGGCCTTGAGGTCGGCGGTCGCCGCGACGGCTCCCCTCGCCCCGGCGATCGGCTGGGCGGGCGCGTCGGCGAACTCCCGCGCGCGCGCGGCGTCCTTGCCCACCACCAGGCGATCGCCCACCACGCCCACGAACGCCTGCTTGCCGTCCCTGCCGGTCACCCGGTAGAAACCGGCGCCGCCGCCGGGCTCGATACTGAGCTCGTCGAGCGGGGCGCCCGCTCGGGGCAGCTTGGAGGCGACGGTCGCGAGGGTGCCGGCGAAGGCCTTCGGGTCCTTCAGGTCCACGCGCACGGCGTAGGAGCCGTCGAGTGCGATCGAGGCGGCTGAGGCAGCGCCGAGCTGGTCGACGACGTCGCGCTTCAGGTCGACGCCGATGCGCTTCAGCGCCTCGTTGACGGAGGGGTCGTCGGACTGCGGGCCCGACTTGCGCGGGGCCGCGTCGTTCACCTCCTTGGCGAAGTCGAAGATGCGACCGGGATCGCGGATGGCGAGCGCGACCTCGCCGTCGCGCGTGACGACCGGCGGCGAGTCGGAGCCGGCCGCGAGCGGGAGCTGGTCGGCGCCGACGCCCTCGGTGCGGACGTTCACGTCGACGGCCAGGCCGTCCCCGCTCGCGTAGAGGACCACGGCGAAGGTCCGGAGGGCGCCGACCCACGGGATCGAGCGAGCGGCCGCCGAGTCGGGGCTCGACTCGAGGAGGCGCTGGGCGTCGCCGGCGACGCGCACGAGCCCGTCGCGGGAGAGGTCGCCGAGGCGGTCCTGGAAGTCGTCCTCGGTGAGACGGTCGTCGTCGTGGCGGCGGTCGATGGCCTCCTCGAGCATCTCGCGGCTGTCGGCGGCCACGAGCACGTCGTCGTCGAGGGCGGTGAACTGGTCGTCGCGCTTGAAGACCTCCGCGCCGTCGATCTCGCCGTCCTCCTCGGCCTTGTCCTCGAGGACCTTCTTCGCCTTGCCGGCGTCGCCGACCCGCCACGCCACGACGGCCGGGGTGTCGGAGCCGCCGGCGCGCACGTCCGGCACGCCGATGACGACCTCGTTGCCGAGCAGCGGCTCGACGTCGTCCTCGAAGTCGAGGTCGCGGCCCTTGACGACGCCGTTCTTGAAGCCCTCCTTGAACTGGCCGGAGAACGGGAACCGCGAGATCAGCTCGTCGACCTGCTGGAGCTGCTCGCCGTCGGGGTCGGTCTCGACGGCGGCCACGACCGGCGCGTCCTTCGGGAGGTAGCCGAGGGCGTCGTCGAGGGCGGAGCTGGCGTCGTTCTCGCCGCAGCCGGCCACGCCGAGCGCGAGGGCCGCGGCGGCCGTCGCCGCGAGGGCGGCGATGCGCGGGCGTGCCCTCGATCCGAGCCGCGGGGCGGTCGCCGGCACTAGACCCCCTTCTCGATCAGCTCGATGCGGTAGCCGTCCGGGTCGCGGACGAAGCAGAGCCGGCTGCCGCCCTCGCGGACCGTGTAGGGGGGCTTCTCTGGCTCGATCCCCTGCTCGGCCAGCTCGGCCAGCCGCGCGTCGATGTCGTCGACGGTCACCGCGATGTGGTTGTAGCCCGTGCCGAGCTCGTAGGAGTCGACGCCGAAGTTGTGGGTCAGCTCGAGCCGCGGGCCGTCGCCCGGCAGGCCCATGAAGACGTTGATCGCCTCGTCGCGGATCGGCAGCCGGCCGATCTCCTCGAAGCCGAGGGCCTGGTAGAACGCGACGGACCGGTCGATGTCCCCGATCCGGTAGCAGGTGTGGATGAGCTCGCTCACGGGGTGGACGTTACCGGGCGGGACGGGCGGTCCGTTCCGGCTCGGGGCTCGTCCGGTGGTGCGTTGCCGGTTGGAGCGCGTCCGGCGGCGCGTTCGCGCTCAGAGCTCGTCCGGCGGCGCCATCCGGTAGACGAACGCGCCGAGCCCTCCCTGGTTGACCGCGAAGACCAGCTCGATGAAGCGCTCCTGGGCGGCCGCCTTCTCGAGCGGCCCGGCGTAGATCGGCTCGTAGCCGGCGTCCCGGTTCAGCTTCTCCACGACGTCGCGCGCCTCGTCGTCCCCGCACCAGAGGTTGCCCGGGGTGGCGCGGGCCTCTCCGAGGCGGTCGTAGAGCGAGGCGAAGTTGATGTTGAAGGACTTGGCCGTCGGGCCGCCCGTCCTCGACTTCACGAACTCCGCGTTCGAGGCGAAACCCTGCGGCGGCTCCGCGCCGATCAGGTTGGTGGCGTCGATCGCAGTCTTGCCCTGGATGCCCTGGACCGTGTCGAGCGCGTCCGCGACCGCCTCGCCCGGGACGGCCAGCAGCACGACCTCGGCGTCCGAGGCGTCGCCCCCGTCCCGACCGATCCTCGTCACCTCGTGGCCGGCCTTCTCCCACAGGTCGGCCAGCCCGCCGCCGACGTTGCCCCTGCCCACAACCGCGATCCTCATCCCGCCTCCTTCGTTGGCTTCGCCGGCTGATGATCCCAGGCGGTGGCGCGACCCGGGGGTTTGGCGCGCTTGGTCGGTCGCCGTCGGGGGGTGCTCCAGGACGGCCGACGGTGCGCGGATCGCGACGGCCGACGGTGTCCGAATCGCGCCCTGCGCAGCCAGATCCGCCGCTACCATCCTGCGGCGCGGCGAGGTAGCTCAGTTGGTAGAGCACACGACTGAAAATCGTGGTGTCGCCAGTTCGATTCTGGCCCTCGCCATACCCTGACGCTTCAGCCGCCGACCACGGCTGGACTGTCCACACTCTCCCCCGGCTCGAGGACGCGGACCTCATACGGGCGATCCGCGGTAGCGGCCTCGAACCGGTCGAGCGCGTCATCGACGGGCCTGTACCAGGGCTCGATCGCGTAGCCGCCGTAGTGAATCGGGACGACGACGCGAGCGCCGAGCAGCTCGCAGGCCAGGGCTGCCTGCTCCGGTGTCATCGCGGCCGGCAGCGGGCTCGGGGGCTGCAGGTGGGGGAAGTTGACCGCGGCGCCGTTGATCGGAGCGAAGACCAGGTCGAACGGTCCGTGGCGCCGAGCCATCCGCCACCAATAGCC
>DASVQB010000053.1:0-29303 GCA_036389295.1 Thermoleophilaceae bacterium
CGACAGGTCGCGCAGGAGGTCGACGCCGGTCACGCGCTTCAGCACCGAGAACAGGAGGCCGCTGCCGCGCCCGAACACCTTCAGCCCGAGTCGGCCCGGCTTGAGGAAGAACTGGAGCGACTTCGAGTCGACGAACCGCGACAGCCGCTCCGAACGGCAGGCGCGACTCGCGCAGGCGCCGGCGGAAGAAGACGGCCTCGTCGATCGCGTCGCGCTGCGGCGAGGTGACGAGCAGGAAGGTCGTCTCGCGCGCGCCGAGCAGCTCGCCGACGCGCGCGGCGCGCTCGCCGATCCCCGACGCCATGTCGCCGAACGACTGGAAGAACTCCGACAGGTCCTTCAGCAGGTCGACTCCGGTCACGCGCTTGAGCACACCGAACACGAGGCCGCTGCCGCGCCCGAACACCTTCAGCCCGAGCCGGCCCGGCTTCAGGAAGAACTGGAGCGAGCGCGAATCGACGAAACGAGACAGCCGCTCCGGAGCCTCGAGGAAGTCGAGCGCGTTGCGCGTCGGCGGCGTGTCGAGCACGAGCAGGTCGTAGCGGTCCTCGTGGTGGAGCTCGAACAGCTTCTCCATCGCCATGTACTCGGTGGAGCCGGCGACCGCGTTCGACAGCTCCTGGTAGACGCGGTTCTGGAGCACGGCGTCGCGCGTCTGCTCGTCCGAGGCGTGGCGCTCGATCACCTCGTCCCAGGTGCGCTTCGCGTCGAGCATCATCGCCCACAGCTCGCCGCGCATCTCGAGGCCGTGCTCCTCGAACAGCGAGGGGTCGATCCGTCGCTCCTCGTTGCCGAGCTCCGGCAGCCCGAGCGAGCTGGCGAGCCGCCGGGCGGGGTCGATCGTCAGGACGGCCACGCGCTTACCGCGCGCCGCCATCCCCAGCGCGATCGCCGCCGACGTCGTGGTCTTGCCGACCCCGCCCGAGCCCGCGCAGATGCAGACGTGCTTGCCCTCGAGGACGTCGGCGACGCTCACAGCCTGCGCTCCAGCTCGCCGGACAGGCGCTCCCACTCGTCGAGGCCGAGGTCGGTCTCGAACAGGTAGGGCAGCGTGACGACCGGGCCCTCCACGCCGCGCCGCAGCCGCCGCAGCTGCGAGCGCTGGCCGCGCACGCGGCGGTGCTCGGACAGGGCGGCGGAGAGGGCGGCCGCCACCGCCGGGTGGCCGGCCCCGCCGTCGACCCGCTCGATCGCCTCGGCGTCCTCGCCCGAGAAGCGCTCGGGCAGCAGCGCGTTCATCACCACGAGGTCGGTGTCGTGGCCGATCTCCTCGCGCAGCTTTCCCCGGAACTCCAGCGTCTCGGTCACCGGCATCTCCTCCGGAAGCGCCACGGCGAGGACGCCGGTGCGGGCGGGGTCGCGGAGGAACGCGTCGATCGACAGCGCCTGGCGGCGGATCGGCCCGACGCGCGCCACCTCCGCGAAGGTCCGCGGCGTGTGGAGCATGCCGAGGCCCTGTCCGGTGGGCGGAGCGTCGAGCACGACGAGGTCGTAGGGCGAGTGCTCCCGGCGGCGCCGGTCGAGCTGGGCGAGCTCCCAGACCTTCCCGATCGTGACCAGCTCGCGCAGCCCCGGCGTCGCGGCCGCGAGGTACTCGAAGATCCGGTTGTGGAACAGGAGGCCGGCCAGCCGCCGCGAGCCGACCTGGTCGACCAGGTACTCCTCGATCGCGTTCTCCGGGTCGATCGCGATCGCGTACAGGTTGGGCGCGAGCGCGGTCTCGCTGTATCCCACCCCGGCGTGCCGGAACGCCCGCGACATCCGCTCCTGCCGGGCGACCTCGCAGACGATCGTCCGCTTGCCCCGCCGGGCGGCGAGCAGGCCGATCGCGGCGGCCACCGTCGTCCGCCCCACGCCGCCCTTGCCGGCCACGAAGATCAGCCGCTTGTCGAGCAGTCCCGGCATCTGAAGGATTCTCCCGGACTCATACGAATACGCACGACTACATGGGATTCTTCGAGAGAAAGCCGGCCATGACCGACCCGCCCGCGCCCGACCCCACGACGGTGCAGCCGCCCCCGGTCCCGGAGCCGCCGCGCGCGGAGGTCATCGCGTTCGCGAACCAGAAGGGCGGCGTCGCGAAGACGACGACTACGCTCAACCTGGCCGCCGCGTTCTCGGAGAAGGGCCACCGCGTCCTGTGCGTCGACATGGACCCGCAGGGCAACCTCACGATGAGCCAGGGCATCGACCCGGACTCGCTCGAGACGTCGATGTACGACGTGCTCGTCCATCACATCTCGATCCGCGAGGTGATCCGCCGCCGCGAGGTCGACGTGGCCTGCGCGTCGATCGACCTCGCCGGGGCCGAGATCGCGATGTCCACCCAGATCGGCCGCGAGCGCTCCCTGGAGAAGGCGCTGAGCGCCATCAAGGAGGACTACGACTTCGTCTGCATCGACACCCCGCCGAGCCTCGGGCTGCTCACGATCAACGCCCTCACGGCGGCCGACAAGGTGATCGTCCCCGTCCAGTGCGAGTATCTGTCCATGCGGGGGCTGATCCAGCTCCAGAACACACTGGCCATGATCCGTGAGAACCTGAACCCGCGCGTGCGGATCGAGGGCATCGTGCCCACGCTGGTCGACACCCGCACGACGCACGCGAAGGAGGCCATCGAGCTGCTCGAGGAGAACTTCGGGGACCGGGTGTTCGCCTCGCGGATCACCAAGACCGTGCGCTTCGCGGAGGCGCCGGTCAAGGGCATGTCGGTGCTCAAGTACGACCCTGACGGAAAGGCGGCGTATGCCTACAGACAGCTCGCCAGAGAGGTCCTCGAGAATGGGAAGCGCTAAGCGGGCGAGCATGCGCGAGGGCCCGCTCGCGCAGCTGTTCCGCCGCACCGACGAGGACGCGCCGGCCGAGCCGGGCGCACCGCCCGAGGGCCAGGCGCCGCCGCGCGACGAGCGCGCCGCGGACCCGCACGGCTCGGACGAGCCGGACCGGTCGCAGTCGCGCGAGGAGCGCCGGGAGGCGGCGCGCCGCTCGCCGGTCGAGGGCCTCGAGGACCTGCGCCCCGCGCCGCCCTCCGCGCGCCACCACGCGCCGGAGCCGGCCGCGCCGGAGCCGGGGCCGGCCGCCGGGCCGAGGTCGCCCGAGCAGCGCCTGCGCGACGTCTTCTCGACCGACATCCCCGAGAACATCATGGACCGCGGGTCCGCGCCCGCGGTCGAGGACGTGCGCCCGCGCTACGGCCGCGAGGAGCCGCAGGCGAGCGCGGCCGCCCCGCAGCCGGTGCTCGAGCCGGTGCTGCGCGTGGTCGGCGTCGGCGGGGCCGGCGTCAACGCCGTGAACCGCATGATCGAGGCGGGCGTCGAGGGCGTCGAGTTCCTGGCCGTGAACACCGACCTCCAGTCGCTCCAGACCTCGCACGCGCACGTGACCCAGCACATCGGCGGCGACGTCACGCGCGGGCTCGGGTCCGGGTCGGACCCGGAGCTGGGCCGCCAGGCCGCGCTCGAGGCCTACGACCAGGTCAAGGCGCTCCTCAAGGGCTCGGACATGGTGTTCATCGCGGCCGGCTCCGGCGGCGGCACCGGCACCGGCGCGGCGCCCGTGGTGGCGCGCATCGCCCGCGAGCTGGGCGCGCTCACCGTCGGCATCGTGACCAAGCCGTTCGCGTTCGAGGGCTCGCGCCGGTCGGACCAGGCCGAGCGCGGGGTCGAGGAGCTCTCGCGCGAGGTGGACACGCTGATCGTGATCCCGAACTCGCGGCTCCTGTCGGTGCTCGACAAGCGGGTCTCGATGGTCGACGCGTTCCGGATGGCCGACGACGTGCTGCGCCAGGGCGTGCAGGGCATCTCGGACCTGATCACGCTGCCGGGGCTGATCAACCTCGACTTCGCCGACGTGCGGACGATCATGTCCGAGGCCGGCCAGGCGCTGCTCGGGATCGGCATGGGAGTGGGCGAGCACCGCGCGATGGAGGCGGCCGCGCACGCCGTCGCGTCGCCGCTGCTCGAGACCTCCGTGGAGGGCGCCCGCTCGATCCTGCTCTCGATCACCGGCGGGAAGGACCTCTCCCTGTGGGAGGTGAACGAGGCGGCGAAGGCCGTGGCGGACGCCGCGCACCCGGAGGCGAACATCATCTTCGGGGCGATGGTCGACGACAACGTGGTGGACCAGGTCTGGGTCACCGTCGTGGCGACCGGCTACGGCGACCGGCCGCTGACCCGGGCGTCGTCCGGCCGCGACTCGGCCCGGACGGCCGCCATGGAGGCCGACCGCGAGCCGCGCGTCTCGCGCGGGCCGGGAGCGTCGAACGGGTCGGCGCTGACCGACATCGACGTCCCCGAGTTCATCCCGCGACGCTAATCCTGCCGGCTGCGAACCGGCGCCGCTCGGCGTCCGCCGTGCCCAGCACGGCTTCACCCCTGCGTCCTTGATCGGCTTGGTTCTCGCACCAGGATCGGCGTCGCCACCTACCATCGGCCGCGCATGAGGGGCGTCGTCGCGGCCGGCCATCCGGCGACCGCCGAGGCGGGCGCGGCCGTCCTGCGGGACGGCGGGAACGCGGTCGACGCGGCCGTCGCGGCCGTGCTCATGTCGTTCGTGGCCGAGTCGCCCCTAACGGGGCCGGGGGCCGGCGGCTTCATGCTGGTCCACACGGCCGGCGGCGAGGACCACCTGCTCGACTTCTTCGTCGTCGCCCCGGGCCGCGGGCTCGACGGGGTCGAGCCGTCCGCGCTGGTCCCGATCGACGTGCACTTCAGCAAGGAGGCGGTCCAGGTGTTCAACGTCGGGCCGTCGTCGTGCGGCGTGTACGGGACCCCTGCCGGCCTGTGCGAGGCGCTCGACCGCTTCGGCACGGCCTCCCTCGCCTCCCTGGCCGCGGAGCCCGCCCGCGCCGCGCGCGAGGGGATCGAGCTGACCCCGATGGGCGCGACCTTCCTCGAGATCCTCGGCCCGATCCTCACCTCCACGCCGGAGTGCGCCGCGATCTACGCGCCCGAGGGCCGCCTGCTTCGGGCCGGCGAGCGGGTGCGGTTCCCCGAGGTGGCCGACCTACTCGACCGCCTGGGCGCGGAGGGGCCGGCCTTCCTCTACACGGGCGACGTGGCGGTTGCCGTCAGCGACTGGGTGCTCGAGCGCGGCGGGCTCGTCACGCGGGACGACCTCGCGGGCTACTCGGTGGTCGAGCGCGAGCCGGTGCGGGTCGCCTACCACGGCCGCGAGGTGCTCACCAACCCGCCGCCGTCGTCGGGCGGGATCCTGATCGCCTACTCGCTCCACCTGCTGGAGCGGCTCGACCGCCGCGACGTCCGCACGCTCGTCGAGGTGATGGACGAAACCAACCGCGCCCGGACCGACGAGTTCGTGCAGGGGCTGCACTCCGAGGGCTACCTGGAGCGCTTCCTGGCGAAGGAGGCGCTGGAGTCGGCGGCCTCGCGGCTCGGCTCGACGACCCACGTCGCGGTGCTCGACGCCGAGGGCGCGTGCGTGTCGGTCACCTGCTCGAACGGGTCGTGCTCGGGCGTCGTGGTGCCCGGCACCGGCGTGCACATGAACAACATGCTGGGCGAGGAGGACCTGAACCCGGGCGGCTTCCACCGCCACGAGCCCGGCCGCCGGATCCCGAGCATGATGTCCCCGACGGTGGTGCTGCGCGAGGGCCGGCCGCAGATCGCCCTCGGCTCGGCGGGCTCGAACCGGATCCGCTCGGCGATCCTCCAGACGATCGTCCGCGTCGTGGACGAGGGCATGCCGGCCGAGGACGCGGTCGCCGCGCCGCGCGTGCACTGGGAGGGCCGCGCCGTGGAGGCCGAGCCGGGGATCGACGAGGAGGCGCTGGCCGCCTTCGAGCGCGACGGCTGGCCGGTCCAGCGCTTCGGCGCCCCGAGCCTCTACTTCGGCGGCGTGCAGGCGGTCGCGCGCGACCCCTCGACCGGCGAGCTGTCGGGCGGCGGCGACCCGCGCCGCGGCGGCGCCGCGGTCGTGGTCGACTAGCTGCCGAGCCCGGGCGCCTCGGGCGCGGGTCCTGTCGCTGCTGCGCCCCTCCGACTGCGGGGGACAGCAGCCCCCGCATCCGGAGGGGCTCCGCGCGCCACCCGCGCGTGAGGCGTCGGCGGTCGCTCTTCCTACTTGGCCATGGCGCGCGCGATCACGACGCGCTGGATCTCATTTGTGCCCTCGTAGATCTGGGTGATCTTCGCGTCGCGCATCATGCGCTCGACCGGGTAGTCGTTCACGTAGCCGTAGCCGCCCAGCACCTGGACGGCCTCGACGGTGACCGCCATCGCCGTGTCCGAGGCGAACAGCTTGGCCATCGACGTCCACTTGCCGAGCCCAGGCGCGTTCCGGTCCGCCATCGAGCACGCCTTGTAGAGCAGCTCGCGGGCGGCGGCCGTCCTCGTCTCCATGTCGGCGAGCTTGAACTGGATGCCCTGGAGCTGGTTGATCGGCTTGCCGAACGCGATCCGCTCCCTGGAGTAGGCGTTCGCGTAGTCGGTGGCGCCCTGCGCGATGCCGACCGCCTGGGCGGCGGCGCCGAGCCGGGTGCGCTCGAGGGTGGCGAGCGCCACGCCGAGCCCCTTGCCCTCGGTGCCGATCAGGTTCTCCGCCGGCACCCGCACGTCGGTGAACGACGGCGACCCGGTGGGCGACCCGCGGATCCCGAGCTTGTGCTCGAGCGGGCCGGGGTCGAACCCGTCGCGGTCCTTCTCCACCACGAACGCGGAGATGCGGCCCGACTCGCGGTCGGTCTTGGCGAACACGACGTAGAAGTCGGCGATCGACGCGTTCGTGATCCAGTTCTTCTGGCCGTTGATGACCCACTCGTCGCCGTCGCGGACGGCCGTCGTGCGCATCGACGCGGAATCGGAGCCGGCCTCGGGCTCGGACAGCGCGAACGCCGGCGACCACTCGCCCGAGGCGCAGCGCGGGAGCCAGCGCTCCTTCTGCTCGTCGGTCCCGAACAGCTGGATCGGGAGGGTGCCGAGCTCCTGGATCATCAGGATCAGCGCGCAGGCCGCGGACGCCTTGGCGATCTCCTCGACCGCCATCTGGAGCATCAGCGTCCCGGTCCCGGTGCCGCCGTGCTCCTCGGCGAACGGGAGCGCCAGGACGTCGTGCTCGGCGAGCAGCTCGCGGACGTCCCAGGGGTACTCGTTCTCGCGGTCGACGTCGGCGGCGCGCGGGGCGATGCGGCCCTGGACGATCTCGCGGATCCCGTCGAGGAAGTCGCGGTGCTCCTGCGGGACCTCGTAGGTGCCGGTGGTGGCGGTCGTCATGGGCGGGCAGCCTACCGTTCCGCCGGGCCCCGCCCGCCCGGGCCCCTGACCAGCTCGAACTCGCTGAAGCCGTCGCGAGCGCGCTCCGCGTAGCGGTGGCCCTCGACGGCGGCCCAGGCGGCGAGGTCGATCGGGGCCTCCGGGTCGGTCGCGAGGACGGTCAGCACCTCGCCGGGCTCGAGCCCGGCCATCGCCCGTTTCGCCAGGGTCAGCGGGAGGGGGCACGCCAGCCCGCGGGCGTCCACGGTCACGAGGGGTCGCCGGTCGCCAGCCGTCACAATCGGCGATTGTGACCGCGCCTGCCTACTCGCTCGCCGCCGTGCTCGCCGCCGGCGAGCCCGAGCGCCTCTACTCCGGGCTCTCGCTGCTCGTGTCCGCGGCGGCGGACGGCGAGCGCTGCGCCGGGCTGGCGGCCTTCCGGGGCCTGGCCCTGCTCCTCGACGACGACCTCCCGCGGCTCGTCCAGGAGCCGGAGCGCACGCCGTCGCTGTCCTGGGCCGGCCGCGAGACCTTCGGCCGCTCGATCGGCGAGCTCCGCGACACCGCGCTGGAGCTCGACGGGCTCGACCTCTACGCCTGCTCCGCGTCCGTCGAGACGATGGCGCTCACGACCGACGCGGTCGGCGAGCGCCTCGCCGGCGTCATGTCCACGCCGCGGTTCCTGCGCGAGACGGCCGGCGCGCGCCTCGTGTTCGTATGAGAACGCGCGCCGCCGCGGCGGCGGCGCGGGCCGCCGCGACCGTGACCCTCGCAGCCGCGACCGCGACCCTCGCCGCGGCCGCCGTCCTCGCGACCGCCGGCTGCGGCAACCCCGGCGGCGACCTGTTCTCGATCGAGGTCCGGGACCCGACTCCCGGAACCCCCGTGCACCGCCTGGTGGTGACCGACGACGGCCGCGGCCGCTGCAACGCCGGCGAGCTCGAGCGCCTGACGAGCGACCGGCTGCTCGAGGCGCGCGAGGTCGACCGCGAGCTGGGCGGCCTCTGGGAGCGCGACGCGAACCTGGGCGCCGTGCCCGGCCGCCGCAGCTACCGCGCCGAGAGCCGCAAGGGCACGGTCACCTGGTCGGAGGGCGCCCGCCCGGCCCCGCCGGCGATCGCGAAGGCGACGCTGCTGGCGGTGAGGCTCCGCCGCGAGCTGTGCTGAGGCGCGACCCCTCAGCTATCGCCCTGCGATGCCTCGACCGGCATCGCCGCCTGCTCCTCGACGCCGAGCGGATGCGGCGCAGGGCCGGGCGGCAGCGCGGCGCGCTGCTCGTCGCGCCTCCTCGCGACGGCCTCGCCGGCCCGCCGTGACGCGCTCCCCGCGGTGCGGGCGGCGGCGGTTGCCGCCGCTCTGAGTCGCGGCTTCGCAAACCGCCAACCGGCGCGACCGCGGCGCACGCCCGCTTCCACGGCCGGGCGCCCGTGCGACTCCCAGGTCTCGGCTGCGAGTTGCTGCGCGTCCGCGATCCTCGGCTGCGCGGCGGCCCACCGCTCGTCCACGCGACCGCGGCGAATCCCGCGAATCAGCCCCCACGTGGCGGCGATCCCGAGTAGGACGATGCCGACCCCGGCGACCACGAAGGCCGCGACGAACAGCAGTGCGAGCGTGAGCGATGCCTCGTCCGTGGAACCGCCGGCGGGCGTGAGCTGCTCGAGCCCGAAGGCGCCGAGGCCGAGGTCGATGAGCGGTCCGAGGAACGAGACGGCTCCCTGCGACTGGATCTCGGCACCGACGGCCGCGCACACGAGCGCGCCCAGCACGAGCATGGTCGACGCGCCAATTCCAAGTCGCACGGGGCCCCGGAAGCCGACGGATCGCAGCCCGTCCTCACCGACGCCCGCCGGAGTCCCCCCGTTCCCCATGGCCACGCCGCAGCCTCCGCAGAACCTGCTCTCAGGCGGGACGGTACCGCCGCAGCTCGTGCATCTCGCGATCGCCGCCAGCCCGGCCTCCATCAGAGTGCCCCACGGGTCGGCGCCTGCGGCGGCGCGGCCGCGACGAGCTGGGGCGCCAGCGCCTGTGGCGCGATCTGGGGCGGCGCCCAATGCGGCGCGGGCTGGGTGTAGCCGGGCACTCCGGCCACCACCGTCCAGAGCCCGTTCAGCTCGCTCTGGATGTAGGCGGGCCGCGCCGGCCAGAAGAAGAAGCCGAGGAAGATCGCCAGCAGGCTGCTCAGCGGCGACAGGCCCACGCCACGCTGCGCGCGCTTGATGCGGCGCGTTGTCTGGACGTGCGAGACGAGCGGCGGCACTATCAGGAGCCAGCCGAGCGTCACGGCGAGCAGGGACAGCTCCGGGCTCTTGCCGAGGCCCCTGATCCCGCGCGCGCGACCGAGGTCGGAGAGCTCACGGTTGACCGCGAAGTGCCAGTACACGTAGTAGACGCCGAACGTGACGAACGGCAGGAGCGCCGGCGCCGCTGGGCTGCGTCGAGCTAGTTGCATCGGTCGTCCGTCTCCGCCTTGGACGCAGAGTGTCTGGGCCATCTGGTCTCCCCTGTTCGCGAGCCCTACCTCGCACGACCCTAAGCGCGGCTATGCGCCAATGTCAATTCCCCGAAATGGGTGGATCACCCTCCAGCGCATCACGCCGCTGAAGCGCACCGGCGAGCCCTAGAACCGCACCTTCCCGTTCGACCGCGCGCGCTCCTGGGCCTCCTCGGCCTTGTCGATCCGCTCGAGCGCGGTCGAGAACAGGTCGCCGACCGCCTTCAGCCGCTTCCCCTCGGAGCGCTCCTCGAGCAGCATCTGCTTCGGCGCCGGCGCCAGCTCGATCGTCGCCGCCATGCCGTACGCGTCGAGGCCGTCGAGCTCGTCGATCCCCGGCCGCTTGTCGGTCACGCGCTCGACCAGGTCAGCGTAGGCCTCGCGGGCGGTCGCGAGCAGGTCCTCCGGCCCGTCGTCCTCGTCGTCGAGGTACTCGACGTCGCCGGCCGGGAACGGCATGTCCTCGATCCGCCGCAGCATCCGGAACGGCCGGCGCCCCTGCGCCAGGATGTTCATCCGGCCGTCGTCCATCCGGTCGAGGACCTGGGCGACGCGGGCCGTGCAGCCGACGTCCTTCAGCCCGTCGTCGGACAGCCAGACGATCCCGAACTCGGACTCGTCCTCGATGCAGCGCCCGATCATGAGCTTGTAGCGCTCCTCGAAGATGTGGAGCGGCACGATCTCCGTCGGGAGCAGGACGATCTCCAGCGGGAACAGCGGGAAGCGCTCCTCGAGCGCGGCCATGGGCAGGAGGCTAGAGGGCGGAGCGCGCCGAGGCTAGGCCCCGGCGCGCGCCGAGAGCAGCAGGTTGTAGAAGACGGCCGGCGGCAGGCGGCCCTCCAGCACGCGCGCGTCGACCTGCTTGAGGGCGAGATAGCCGTAGTAGGCGTACTGGATCCAGCGCCGGGGGAGGTCCTCCGGCTCGGCGGTCGACTCGAGCGTGCGGTTCATCCAGCCGAACCAGCCGGCCACGAGCTCCTCGCCGCTCACCCGCACCTCCTCGAGCCCGGCCCGGCGGGCGAGCGACTCGAGCTGGCCGGGCGTGAAGGCGTGGACGTCGACGGCGTGCTCGAGCCAGTGGTCGCGGTCGGGGCCCTCGCGGTCGGGCCAGTCGCGGCGGCGGGCGCCGACCGCCCGGCGCCAGGCGGGCGCGACGGCCAGCGCCGCCCGCTTCGGCACCGACGCGAGACGGTCGCCGTGGTGCGACGGCTCGCCGCAGAACGCCAGCCGGCCGCCCGGCCGCAGGACGCGCCGGAACTCCGCGAACGCGGCGTCCAGGTCGGGCAGGTGGTGCAGCACCGCGTGGCCGAAGACGAGGTCGAACGAGTCGTCGGGGAACGGCAGCTCCGACGCCTGGCAGCAGGCGGTCTCGACCTCGACCCCGAGCCGGGCCGCCGAGCCCTGGAGCTCGGCCAGCATCCCGGGCGAGATGTCGGTCGCCACCGCGCGGTCGACCGCGCCGGCCCGGAGCAGGTTCAGCGTGAAGTAGCCGGTGCCCGCCCCGATCTCGAGCGCGCGCTCGAAGTGCGCCCGCTCGCCTAGCGCGCGCCGCATCTTCCCGAGCACCTGGGCGCGTCCCTCCGGCCCGTACGAGATGCCCCACTTGCTGTCGTAGCCGGACGCCGCGGCGTCGTGGTAGCGCACGTTGACGTGGCGGATCTCCTCCGCGGTGCTCGGCGCGGCCATCGCGGCAGGAAGATACCGAGGGGCGCGTCCCCGCTATCGTCGCCGCCCGCCTTGGCCGCGCTCGGGTCGTACACGCAGCAGGACCAGCCGCCGGGGGTCCCGCCGCTCAGCCTCACGGGCGAGCGCACCCTCCCGGACGTGCCGGAGGAGAACTACTGGTACCGCCGGCACCTGGCGGTCTACCGCTTCGTCGCCGACCGCTGCCGCGGCCTCGACGTGGTCGACATGGCCTGCGGCGAGGGCTACGGCAGCGCCGTGCTGGCCGAGCGCGCCGCGCGGGTCACGGGCGTGGACGCCAACCCCGAGGCCCACGAGCACGCGCGGATCAAGTACACGCGGCCCGGCGTGCGGTTCGTGCGCGACCTGGTCGAGGGCTACTCGCGGCCGTGCGACGTCGTGGTGTTCCTCCAGACGATCGAGCACCTCCAGGACCCGGGCGCGGTCCTCGAGCACTTCCGGTCGATGCTGCGGCCCGGGGGGGTCGCGTACGTCTCGACCCCCAACGTCCTCACCCTCGCGCCACGGGGGGCGGAGAAGTCCGACAACCCGTGGCACGTCCGCGAGTACCGCGCCGCGGAGTTCCGCGAGCTGTGCGAGGCGAGCTTCGAGCGGGTCGAGCTGCTCGGCCTCTTCCACGCCCGCAAGCTGCGGGTCCACGAGCTGGCGATCCGCGCGGGGTGGGACGCCGTCCACCCGCGGCTCCGCCTCACGAAGCCGTTCTACGATCGGTTCACGCCCGCCATCTCCGAGCGCGACTTCGCGCTCCGCCCCGGCCCGCTCGACCGGGCGCTCGACTTCCTGGCGGTGCTGCGGTGAGCGCCACCGGACGCGACCGGGGCGAGCTGGCGATCGTCCTCCACACCCACATGCCCTACGTCGAGGGGTTCGGCACCTGGCCGTTCGGCGAGGAGTGGCTGTGGGAAGCGGTGGCGACCGTGTACCTGCCGCTGCTGGAGGTGCTCCGCGACGCGCCGGTGACCGTCGGCCTGACGCCCGTGCTGTGCGACCAGCTCGAGACGCTCGAGGGCGAGGCCGGCGAGCGCTACCTCCGCTTCCTCCGCGAGATCCGCGCGGAGATCCACGAGGAGGACTCGGCCGGGCTCGACCGCGGCGGCGAGCACGAGCTGGCGGCTGAGGTCCGCCGGGCCGCGGCGGACTACCGCGAGGGCGACCGGCTGCTCCGCGAGGTCGGCGGCCGCGTCGTCCACGCCTTCCGCGAGCTGGAGCGGCTGTCGCCGATCGAGCTGTGGACCAGCGCGGCCACGCACGCCGTGCTCCCGCTGCTGGCGACGGACGCGGGGCTGGCCGTCCAGGTCGGCACCGGCGTGGCGTCGCACGAGCGCCGCTTCGGCTCGTTCGGCGGCGGCTTCTGGCTGCCCGAGTGCGCCTACCGGCAGGGACTCGAGCGCGACCTCGCCGAGTACGGGGTCCGCGCGTTCTGCGTCGACCAGACCGAGTCGCTGGGGCTCGGCTCGCTCGACCAGCTCGAGCCGATCGCGACCGCGGCCGGGCCGGTGGCGGTCCCGATCGACTGGGAGCTCGTCTCGATGGTGTGGGACGAGCGCGGGTTCCCCGCCCACGAGGGCTACCGCGACTACCACGGCCGGACCGTCCACGACCTGCGGCCGTGGTCGAACTGCGGCGTGCCGTACCGGCACTGGGAGTCGCTGGTGCTCGCTCGCCGCCACGCGCGCGCGTTCGTCGCCCGCGCCGCCCGGCGGCTCGACGACTACCGTGCCGAGCGCGGCCGGCCGGGCCTGGCCTGCTGCGCGCTCGACACCGAGCTGCTCGGCCACTGGTGGTACGAGGGGCTCGCGTGGCTGCGCTTCGTGGTCGACGAGGCCCGGCTCCAGGGCGTCGCCCTCGCCACGCTCCCGGACGCGCTCGACCGGGTCGAGCCGGTCGAGCGCCCGCTCGCGGACTCGACGTGGGGCCGTCCCAAGGACCTCTCGACGTGGGACTCGCCGCGGGTGGCCGACGTCGCCTGGGCCGCCCGCCGGGGGGAGCTTCGCGTTGTGGCCGCCGCGCCGGCGGCGCGCGGGTCGGAGGTCGCCCTCGAGCGCGCCGTGCGCGAGCTGCTCGCGCTCCAGTCGAGCGACTGGGCGTTCCAGGTCACGCACGAGCTCTCCGACGGCTACCCGGTCGAGCGCGTCGAGCTGCACTCCCGCGAGCTGGACGCCGCCCTCGCGGCTCTGACAGACTCCGGCGCCGTGTCCGAGGCGGGCGTTCGCAACCTGGCGCCGCACGTGGACCTGTCGCCGCTCGTAACAGGCTGAGCCGACCGGTGCGCGTCCTCGTCCTGTCCTGGGAGTACCCGCCGCTGATCGAGGGCGGTCTCGCCCGCCACGTCCGCAAGCTGTCCGAGGGCCTCGCCCGGCGCGGCGTCGAGGTCCACGTGCTCACGCGCGGACACGAGGAGTCGCCGGCCGAGGAGGTCGTGAACGGCGTGGTCGTGCACCGGGTCCGCGAGCCCGACCGTCCGCGCGAGCTGGCCGAGTTCGTCGCCTGGGTCGAGCACATGAACGCCGACATGCTCGCCGCGGGCGTGGAGCTGGGCGACCGCTTCGAGTTCGACGTCGTGCACGGCCACGACTGGCTCGTGGGCGTGGCCGGCGACCACCTGGCCCGCCGCTTCCGCTGCCCCCTCGTCGTGACCATCCACGCGACGGAGTACGGCCGCCACCAGGGCTGGGTCGACAAGCACCCCCAGTCGCACATCCACGGCGTCGAGCGCTGGATGTCGAACCGCGCCGAGCGGGTCATCACGTGCTCCGCGTACATGCGCGAGCACGTCGCCGACATCTACGGTCTCGAGGAGTCGCGCATCCGGGTGATCCCGAACGGGATCGACCCCGACGAGCTGGTGCCGGTGCCCGACCTCGACGCGCTGCGCAGCCGGTTCGCGGCGCCGGACGAGCGGCTGGTGCTGCTGGTCGGCCGGCTGGTCTACGAGAAGGGCTTCCAGCTCGCCCTGGAGGCGCTGCCCGGGCTCGTCGAGCGGCTCGGCGACGTGAGGTTCGTGGTGGCCGGGTCGGGCACGCACGAGGAGGAGC
This sequence comes from Thermoleophilaceae bacterium, assembly GCA_036389295.1. Taxonomy (GTDB): domain Bacteria; phylum Actinomycetota; class Thermoleophilia; order Solirubrobacterales; family Thermoleophilaceae; genus AC-37. The sequence continues at coordinate 14,439 of DASVQB010000053.1, forward strand.
TGCGCGCGCAGGCCACGGCGCTCGGGCTCGACGAGCACGGGACGTTCCTCGGCTGGATCGGGGACGACGTGCTGCACTCGCTCTACCGGATCGCGGACCTGTGCGTGGTGCCCTCGATCTACGAGCCGTTCGGGCTCGTGGCGCTCGAGGCGATGGCGTCCGGCTGCCCGTGCCTCGTGGCGGACACCGGCGGCCTGCGCGAGGTCGTGCCGAACGACGACGTCGGGCTGCGGTTCCGCTCGCGCGACCCGGGCTCGCTGGCGCGGATGGCCGAGCGGCTCCTGACGGACGCCGCCCTGCGCGACCGCCTGATCGCCGAGGCGTCCGAGCACGTGCTCACCTTCGACTGGGCCGACGTGGCCGAGCAGGCGGAGGAGGTCTACGCGGAGCTGGCCGCGGAGCGGGCCGGCGCCCGCTAGGACCAGCGCATCGTCCGCGGCTCCTCGCGCATGCGGATGACCCGCGCGGGCACCCCGGCCACGACCGCGTTCGCCGGCACGTCCCTCGTGACCACCGCGCTCGTGCCGACGATCGCGTTGTCGCCGATCGTCACCCCCCGCAGGATGCAGGCGCCGTAGCCGATCCAGACGTTGTTGCCGACGCGGACGTCGCGCTTGTAGATGCCCTGGAGCCGGATCGGCCGGTCCACCTCGACGACGCCATGGTCGAAGTCGATCAGCATCACGCGGTCGGCGATCACGCACTCGCGACCGATCGAGACGTGCTGGTAGGCGGAGATCGTGCACTCCTGGCCGAGGACGGTCTTGGCGCCGATCGAGACGACGCCCTCGTGGCAGCGGACCTTCGTGCCGTGGCCGAGCCACGACCAGCGGCCGAGCTCGACCCGCGCGTCGCGGCCGATCTGGATCGTCACGCCCGGACCGACGAACGCGATGCCGTCGCTGTGGAGGCGCCGTCCGTAGGGGGTCAGGAACCGGCGCCGGAGGAGGCGGACGACCAGCCGCGCGTACTTCGGGTTGAGCATCCCGTGGCGGCGCATGAAGCGCAGGAGGGTCAGCGGCCCGCCGTGGAGCGGCGCCGGCGGCGGCCGGAGGCCGCCGGGCACGTCGCTCGGCGGGGGTCCTCTCAGCTCCTCGACGCGCTGGGCCGCTCCGGTACCCACGGTCCGCGATGATATGGGGGTGACCCCCCTCGGGAGAACGGCCGGGGAGCTCGTCGAGCAGCTCCTCGCCGGGGACAAGCGCGCGCTGGCGCGGGCCATCTCGCTGGTCGAGAACGACGATCCCGAGGGCTGGGCGCTCGTCCGCGAGGCCTACCCGCACACCGGCCGGGCGGCGATGGTCGGCTTCACGGGCCCGCCCGGGGTCGGCAAGTCGACGCTGATCGGCGCGATCGTCAAGAACGCCCGCGCGCGGGACCGCCAGGTGGCCGTGCTGTCGATCGACCCCTCGTCGCCGTTCACCCACGGAGCGCTGCTGGGCGACCGGATCCGGCTCGCCGACCACTTCCTCGACCCGGGCGTGTTCATCCGCTCGATGGCCAGCCGGGGCTCGCTCGGCGGTCTCTCGGAGGCGACCCTCCAGGCCGCCCTCCTGATGGACGCCTCCGGCAAGGACGACGTCCTGCTGGAGACGGTGGGGGTGGGCCAGGCCGAGGTCGACATCATCGACCACGCCGACACGGTGGTGCTGGTGCTGATGCCGGGCTCGGGGGACTCGATCCAGGCGCTGAAGGCGGGCGTGATGGAGATCCCCGACGTGATCGTGGTCAACAAGGCCGACCACCCCCTGACCGACACGATGACGCGCGAGATCCGCAGCGTGCTATCGCTCGGGCCGGCCGGGTCGTGGGAGGTCCCGATCCTGCGGACCGAGGCGGCGCGCGGCGAGGGCGTCGAGGAGGTCGTCGAGAAGGTGCGCGAGCACCGCGAGCACATCGAGGCCGAGGGGACCCTCGAGGAGCGCCGCCGGCGGAACCTGATGAACGAGGTGATGGAGCTGGCGACGGTCCGGATGCGCCGCCGCCTCCACGAGTCGGTCCGCGCGGACGACGAGGTCCAGTCGATGCTGGCCGAGGTGGTCTCGCGGCGGCTCGACCCGGCCTCGGCGGCGAGCCGGCTGCTCGAGCGCGAGACCTCGTCCTAGGGCCCGGCGCCTGCGGGCGCGGGTCCTGTCGCTGCTTCGCCCCTCCGGCCTGCGGCGGCAGCAGCCGCCGCATCCGGAGGGGCTCCGCGCGCCACCCGCGCGTGCGGCGCAGGCGGCGGACGGCGGGCTCCGCGCGCCACCCGCGCGTGCGGCGCAGGCGGCGGACGGCGGCTCCGCGCGCCACCCGCGCGTGCTGCCGCGGCGGCGGACCGGCTAGGGCAGCTTGCCCCTCCGCGCCCTCCAGCGCGGCTGGCTGACAGCGACGGCCAGCGCCGAGAGCGCGGCCGCCCCGAGCACGGCCGCCACGACGTACGAGACCGTCTCGCCGGAGCGGAACAGCGGGAACGCCGCCTCGACCGGCCCCCACGGCGCGTCGGGCCGGGCCGCCGTCCAGCTTCCGTTTCCCCACCGCAGGTCGGCGTAGAGCCACGCGGAGCCGGCGAGCGTCAGGAGCGCCAGCGCCGCCCCCACCCGCGGCGCCCTCCTCAGCCCGAGGGCGACCAGCGGCACGGCGAGCGGCAGCGCCGCCACGAGCTGCCGCCCCGGGAACCAGATGCCGAGCATCGTCGGCGCGAGGAAGGCCGCCATCAGGAGCTGTGCGCCGGCGACCAGCGTGCAGAGCGAGATCGTCAGCTCCTCCCGCCGGAGCGCCGGGATCGCACGGGCGAGCCGGCCGCGGCGCTCGCGCAACAGGAGCCACGCGCCGAGCAGCGCGAGCGCCAGGACCGGCGCCCACCTGAGGACGCCGTACTCGCGGTCGATCAGGAGCGCGACCAGGCGGTAGGCGCGGTCGACGTAGCCGCCGGGGAACTCGGCCCCGGTGCCGCGCTCGTCGCCGAGGCCGGCGGAGTGGGGGGTGGGGCCGCCGTAGAAGTTATCGTTCACCGAGATGTAGACGGCGAGGCTGAAGGCCACGACCTCGAGCCCCACCAGGGCCACCCACGGGCGCCGCGCGCGCCGCAGCGCGCCGATGGCGAAGGCGGCCACCACGATCCCGGCGGGGGAGAAGCGGGGGCCGAGCCACGGCAGCGTCCCGAGCAGGCCGAAGCACGCGATCGTGGCGCTCCGCGTGGGCCGCTCGTCGAGCCGCAGCGCGAGCAGCGCGGCCCCGGTCAGGACGGCGCCGGCCGCGAGCTCCGGGTAGACCGCCGTCGAGTACGCGAGGAGCGGCGGCGAGGCCGCCACGACGGCCGTAGCGCCGAGCGCCCAGGGGTCGGGCACCGCGCGGACCGCCAGCAGGTAGGCGAGCGCGACGGCCAGGCCGGCGAGGGCAGCGAGCCACAGCTCCACCCCCGTCTCCTCCCCGACGGCCCATGCCGGCGCGATCAGCAGCGCGAAGCCGAGCCCGTGCGGCTCGTCGAGCCGGCCGTTCGTCAGCGCGCCGTGCGGCTCGAGGGGGTAGGGGTAGAACGAGGCGTAGTCGCGGCCCCGGTACTCGTCGAGGAGGTCCGGGCTGCGGTCCTCCACGAGCGAGAGCGCGGTGAGCAGGTGGTGCGGCTCGTCGCCGCCGTAGTCGGACCGCGCGAAGGCGTGGAGCCCGAGCGTCGAGGCGTAGAGGCCGAAGGCCAGGACCCAGATGACCGCGGCGCGGCGGACCACGCGCGCAGCGTACGGCCCGGGGCCGCCGGCTCAGCCGGCTACGCGCCCAGGGCGCGCGCGATCACCATCTGCTGCACCTCGTCGGTGCCCTCCCCGATCGTGAGGATCTTGGCGTCGCGGTAGAAGCGGCAGACCGGGTACTCCTCGATGTAGCCGTAGCCCCCGTGGATCTGGACGGCCTCCTCGGTCGCGCGGACCGCGAGCCGGCCGGTCTTCAGCTTCGCCTTGGCGGCGACCAGCGAGAACGACCTGCCCTGGTCCTTCAGCCAGGCGGCCTTGTAGGTCATGAGCCGCGCGGCCTCGATCTCGGTCGCCATGTCGGCGAGCTTGGCCTGGATCGCCTGGAACTTGGCGATCGGCTGGCCGAACGCGCGCCGCTCCTTGGCGTAGGCGAGGGCCTCGTCGAGCGCGCCCTGGGCGAGTCCGACGCCCATCGCCGCCACGCCGATCCGCCCGCCGTCGAGCGTCTGGAGGAACTGCTTGAAGCCCTGCCCGCGCGGGCCGAGCAGGTTGTCGGCAGGCACCCGAGCGCCGTCGAACGAGAGCGGGCGCGTGTCGGACGCGTTCCAGCCCATCTTCCGGTACGGCTCGCCGAAGCTGTAGCCGGGCGTGCCGTTCGGGACGACGATGTTCGATATCTCGCCGTCGCCGGTCCGGGCCGTGATCGTCACGTGGCCCGAGATGTCGGTCCCCGCGTTGGTGATGAACTGCTTGGCGCCGTCGACGACCCACTCGCCGTCCTCGAGCTTCGCCGTGGTCCGCGTGTTGCCGGCGTCCGACCCGGCCTCGGGCTCGGTCAGCCCGAAGGCGCCAAGGCGGCGGCCGCTGCACAGGTCCGGCAAGAGCTCGGCCTTCTGCTCGTCGCTGCCGAACGCGTAGATCGGCCAGGTGCCCAGCGACGTGTGGGCGGCGACCGTGATCGCCACCGACGAGTCCACGCGCGTCAGCTCCTCGATCGCGATCGCGTAGGAGAGGTTGTCCGAGCCGCCGCCCCCGTACTCCTGGGGGTACGGGATGCCCATCAGGCCGAGCCCGCCGAGCTTCTCGACGATCTCGTACGGGAACCGCTTCTCGCGGTCGAGCTCCTCCGCGACCGGCCGGACCTCGCCGTCGGCGAACTCGCGGACCAGCCGCTGGACGTCGCGCTGCTCGTCGGTCAGGTCGAAGTGCACGGCGGGGCATCGTATTGGCCCGCCCGCCGCGAGCCGGCCCACCCGTCCCGCAGTTCACCCGCGTGTCACACGGCCGACACGCGCCCGTCACGCAGTTCACCCACGTGTGACGCGGCCGGGCGTAGGTTCGGCGCATGCGATCCGAACGGGGCCAGGCAAGCGTCGAGTGGGTCGCGGCGGTGCTGTGCGTGTCGCTCGCGCTCGGCGCCGCCGGAGCCGGGCTCGTGCGCGTCGACGGCCGGCCGCTCGGCGGTGCGCTGGCGCACGCGATCGCCTGCGGAGTGCGCGGCGGGTGCGACCGGGAGCGCGACGCCCTCGCCTCCGCCTACGGCGAGCGGGACGCCGAGCTGGTCCGCCGGTTCGCGCCGAGCATCGTCTACGAGCGCGGCACGCTGACCCTCCCGGTCGACTTTCGCCGCTGCCGCTCGCACGGCTGCTCCGACGCACCGGACGACCCGGACCTCGACGCCCACGTGTCGGCCCGCGGCGGGATGCCGGCCACCGCGTTCACCCACGTCGTCCACCGCGACGGCGAGACGTTCGTCCAGTACTGGCTCTACTACCCCGACTCGACGACGACCGCGGCGAACGCCGCCGGGGTCTGGAGCCGCAGCGTCGGCGCGATCCTCGGCAAGCCGTGGACCGGCCACCACGCCGACGACTGGGAGGGGTTCCAGGTGAGGGTCGGTCCTGACGGCCGCGCGCTCTCGCGGGCCACGTCGCACCACGGCTACCAGTGGTGCAAGCAGCGCCGCTGCAAGGACCGCTGGGGCCCGTGGACCGGCTGGACCCGAGTCTCGCGCGGCAGCCACGCCGGCCACGTGCCGACGGTGGCGGAGCGGACGGCGCCGTGGAGCCCGGTCGGCCGCGGCGCCCGCTACCGGCGGACGCCGCCCAGGCGACCGCGCGACCGCCCCGCCTACCCGGGCGTCGACATGCGCGAGCGGACGACGACCGCGGACGGCCTCGTCCTGGTCCCGATCGAGTCGGTCGACACGTCCGCCTACCGCCCGCTCGACCCCGGGATCGTCCCGCCCTGGCGAAAGGAGGTGTACGAGGACCCGACGAGCGACTCGACTTCGTGAGCGTGTGCGCGCCGCCGGCGCGCGGCGCCCTACCGCGGCTGGTTCGTCGGCCGGATCAGGATCTCGTTGACGGACGTGCGCGGCGGCTGGGAGATCGCGTAGAGGATCGCGTTCGCGATGTCGCCGGCGGTCATGATCTCGCCGATCTCGTCGCGCATCTTGTCGATGGCCTCCTTCACGGCGGGGTTCGTGTTGTGGCCCTGGAGCTCGGTCTGGGTGAAGCCCGGCTCGATGCAGGTCACGCGGATCTTGGCCCACGAGACCTCCTTGCGGAGCGCCTCCGAGAACCCGACCACGCCCCACTTGGTGAGGTTGTAGACCCCGCTGCCCGGGTTCGCGACCCGACCGGCAACCGACGAGATGTTCACGACGTCGCCTCCGCCGCCGTCGCGCATGAGCGGGAGCGCGGCCTGGGTGCAGTAGAGGAGGCCGAGGCAGTTCACCTCGACCATGCGGCGCCAGTCGTCGGTGTCGGCGCCCTCGATCGGGCCGAGCAGCATCACGCCGGCGTTGTTGACGAGCCCGTCGAGCCCGCCGAGCTGCTCGTGCGCGCCGCGCACGAACTCGTGGGCGCTCGACTCGTCGGCGATGTCGGCGGGGAGGGCCACGGCGCGGCCGCCGGCGGACTCGATCCGCGCGACGACCTCGGCCAGGCGGTCCTCGCGGCGCGCTCCGAGCGCGACCGCCGCCCCCTCGCTGGCGAGGAGCTCCGCAGCGGCCTCGCCGATTCCCGACGACGCCCCCGTGATCGCGATCCTGCGGCCGTCCAGCGAGCCCATCAGCCTCCTCCTCCCGCGGCTGGCGCGGAGCCGCCGCCTCCGGTGTGTGCGGAGCCGTCGCCGGTGTGCGTGGAGCCGTCGCCGGCGTGCGCGGAGCCGCCGCGGCTCGCGCCGCCTCCCGCCCGCTCTGCGAGCTCGACCAGCGTCCGGACGCCGAAGCCCGACGCCCCCTTCCCCACGTACGGCCGTCCGAGCCCCCATGCCGTCCCGGCGATGTCCATGTGCACCCACGGGCGGTCGTCCACGAACTGGCGCAGGAACTCGGCGGCGTAGATCGACATCGCCTTCCGCTCCTCGGCGGCGTTGGTCAGGTCGGCGTACTGGCCCTTCGTCAGCTCCAGGTACTCGGGGTGGAGCGGCAGCCGCCAGCCGATCTCGCCGGTGGCCGAGCCGGCCGCCTCGACCTGGCCGTACCACTCGTCGTCGTTCGAGAACAGGCCTGCGTGGGTGCTGCCCAGCGCGACGATGATCGCGCCGGTGAGCGTCGCGAGGTCGACGAGCTGCTCGGCTCCCTCCCGCACCGCGTACGCGAGCGCGTCGGCGAGCAGCAGCCTTCCCTCGGCGTCCGTGTTGTTGACCTCGATCGTCTTGCCGTTCAGCGCGGTGACGATGTCGCCCGGCTTGACCGACCGGCCGCTCGGCATGTTCTCCGTCGACGGCACGACCGCGAGGATCCGGGCCGGGACCGCGAGCCGCGCGATCGCCCCCATCGCCTCGATCACGGCGGCCCCGCCCGACATGTCGAACTTCATCTCGTGCATCTTCCCGCTCGGCTTGATCGAGATCCCGCCGGTGTCGAACGTCACCGCCTTGCCCACGTAGCCGAGCAGCGGCCCCGACCCGCCGCCGTCGTACCGCATGACGATCAGCCGCGGCTCCTCGTAGGTCCCCTGCGCCACCGAGGCGAACGCGCCCATGCCGGCCGACTCGATCTCGTCGCGCCCCCAGACCTCGATCGAGAGCGAGCCGTGCGCGTCCGCGATCTCCCGCGCGCGCTCGGCCAGGAAGCTCGGCGTCGCGACGTTCGCCGGCGTGTTCTGGAGGTCGCGAGCGGCGTTCTGAGCCTCGGCGCGGACGCGGCCGGCCTCGACGCCCCGCTCGTCGACGCCCTCGGTCGACGCCACCTCGAGCGCCTCGACCCGCGGGGCGTCGTCGCCGTCCCGCCTCGACTTGAAGCGGTCGAACGAGTACAGGGACAGCAGCGTCCCCTCCACGATCGCGCCGGCGACGCCGTCCCCCGGCGGCGCCGCCCACGAGAGCGACCGCGCGCCGAGCTCCTTCGCCCGGCCGGCCGACGCCGCGGCCAGCACCCGCGCCCGCTCGTGGTCGAGCTCCTCGCGCTTCCCTGCCCCGACGAGGACCACGCGGCGCGACCGCCCGCCGGCGTCCTCGTGGGCCACGGCCAGCTTGCGGAACCCGCCCTTCGCCTCTCCCGAGTCGAGGAGCGGCTGGAGCGCCGGGTCGTCGAGCGACTCGCCCTCGAAGACGGGCACCACGCGGGTGTCGGCCTCGGTCTCGCGCGGGTCCCCGGCTCTCGCGCTGACACGGACCTCGGCCATGGGCGCGGCAGTCTAGACGGGGGACGTGACCCGCGACATTTGGGGGGAACGCCCGCCGCTATGGTTCGTCATCCCTCGAACCGACTCCGGGAGACGAACCAGACGATGCCCTCCACAGTGATCCTCGGTGCCGCCCGCACCCCGTTCGGCAAGCTCGGCGGCGCGCTCTCCTCGCTCGACGCGACCGATCTCGGCGGGCACGCGATCTCCGCCGCGCTCGAGCGGGCCGAGGTGTCGCCGGAGCAGGTGGAGCACGTCTCGTTCGGCCAGGTCCTCCAGGCCGGCCAGGGCCAGATCCCGTCCCGCCAGGCCCAGATCAAGGGCGGCATCCCGAAGGAGGTCTCGTCCGAGACCGTCAACAAGGTCTGCGCCTCCGGGATCCGCACGGTCACGCTGGTCGACAACGCCGTCCGGGCGGGCGACCTCGACGTCGCCGTGGCCGGGGGCATGGAGTCGATGTCCCAGGCCCCGTACCTCCTCAAGGACGCCCGCTTCGGCTACCGGATGGGCGACGCCAAGGCGCTCGACGCGATGATCAACGACGGGCTCACCAACCCCTTCAGCGGCAAGCACATGGCGCAGGAGGCCACCGAGGTGGCCGCCGAGCTCGAGCTCACCCGCCCCGACCTCGACAAGTTCGCGCTCCGCAGCCACGAGCTCTCGCTCAAGGCCACCGACGAGGGGCGCCTGCCCGAGGAGATCGCCCCCGTGACCGTCAAGTCCAAGAAGGCCGAGACGGTCGTCGAGGTCGACGAGGCCCCGCGCCGCGACACCTCCCTGGAGAGCCTCGCGAAGCTCCCGCCGATCTTCGTCAAGGACGGCACCCACACCGCCGGCAACGCGCCGGGCGTGAACGACGGCGCCGGCGCGCTCGTGCTGGCCTCGGACGAGTGGGCCAAGCGCGAGGGCCGGGCGCCGCTCGCGAAGATCGTCGCGCACGCCGAGATCGCCGACGACTTCCCCTACCTCGCCCGCACCCCGGCCAGGGCGACCGAGGCCGCCCTGGAGAAGGCCGGCCTGAGCGTGGACGACGTCGACCTGTTCGAGATCAACGAGGCGTTCGCCTCGGTCGCGATCAACTCGATGCGGATGCTCGGCGTCGGCGAGGACAAGGTCAACGTGAACGGCGGCGCGATCGCGCTCGGGCACCCGATCGGCGCGAGCGGGGCTCGCATCCTCGGCAGCCTCGTCCACGAGCTGCGCCGCCGCGGCGGCGGCCTCGGCGTGGCGGCGATCTGCTCCGGCGGCGGCCAGGGCGACGCCGTGATCGTCGAGGTCGACGGCGGCTAGCCCGACCGCCGTCGTGGCCCGGCGGGGCGCCGCCTTCTTCGACCTCGACAAGACCCTGATCGAGGGCTCGAGCGCGGTCCACTTCGCGCGCGCCGCCTACCGCGCGGGCGTCCTGAGCCGCGGCCGCCTCGTCCGCGACCTGTGGGCGAACGTGAGGTACCGGCTCGAGGGGTCGACCGACGCCGGGACGGAGGAGCTGCGCAACCGGGTGCTCGCGGCGATCGCGGGGCAGCGCGTGGTCGACCTCGCCCGTCTGTCGCCCGACGTGCTCGCGGGCGTGCTGCCGCGCGTCTACCCCGAGATGCTTCGCGAGGCCTACGCGCACCAGGACGCCGGACGCCCCGCGTACATCGTCACGGCGGCGTCGCAGGAGATGGCCGAGATGATGGCCCACGTGCTGATCTTCGACGGCGGGATCGGGATGCGGTCGGAGATCGAGGACGGCCGCTACACCGGCCGGCCCGACGGCCCGTTCACCTACCGCGAGGGGAAGGCCGCCGCGATTCGCGAGGTTGCCGCGCGCGAGGGCCTCGACCTCGCGGAGTCGTACGCCTACTCGGACTCCGAGTCCGACCTGCCGATGCTGCGGGCGGTGGGGAACCCGGTGGCGGTCAACCCGGACGCGGAGCTGCGCCGGGTCGCGCGCGAGGAGGGCTGGCGGATCATCACGTTCGACCGACTGCGGCGGCGGCTCCGGATCGCCGCCGGCGTGGCGGCTGCGGGCCTCCTCGGCGGGGGCGGCGGCTACGTCGCGGGCCGGCTCCGCGAGCCGTCGTGGCGGCGCTCCGTGCGCCGGCGGGTCCCGGGGCTGGCGTAGCATTCCGCCGGTGAGGGGCCGCCTGGTGGGGATCGTGAGCGCGCTCGTCGCGTGCGGCGGCGTCGCCGCCGCGACCGCGGACGCGTTCACCGCCGAGCGCATCGGCAGCGCGCAGCTCTCGGCCGCCGCCGCGGAGCCGCACCCGCTCGAGGGGGTGGGCCAGGGCCTCGAGATCGTCGCGAACGTCCCGATGGACGGCGGCTCGGGCGAGGTCGCCGCGTCGGACCTCGAGCTGCACGGCGACCACGCGTTCGTCGGCTCGTACGGCGAGGGGATGGTGGTGGTCGACGTCTCCGACCCGCTGCACCCGCGCCGGGTCGGGAAGTTCGACTGCCCCGGCGGCCAGAACGACATCCAGCTCTCGCCCGACGGCCGCTACGCGGCGATGGCGATCGACACGACCGCGAACGAGTGCCACCCGCAGGACGAGGGCACCTCGATCCTCGACGTCTCCGACCCGGCGCACCCGGTCGAGATCGCCTGGATCGACAAGAAAGAGCTGCCGCGCGGCTCGCACAACGACACGCTCGACTGGCCGTACCTGTACGTCGACCAGTACCAGACGGCCTACTCGCAGCTCGAGATCTTCGACCTCTCGACCCCGTCGGTCCCGCGCAAGGTGGGCGAGGTGAACTTCGGCGGCGAGGACTCGGTCCACGACCTCTACGTCGACCACCGGCCCGACGGGAGGACGTTCGCCTACGCGGCCTCGATCGGCTTCACCGACGTCATCGACGTGACCGACCCGCACCGGCCGATCCTGCGCGAGCGCGTCCAGGACCCGACGGTGACGATCTCGCACCAGGCCGAGCCGAACTTCGACCGCTCGCTCCTGCTCGTCACCGACGAGTGGAACGGCGGCGCCGCGTACACCGGCGCCTGCGGCGGCACGCCCTCGCGCGTGACCCCGCCGGTCGGGGTGCCCGGCGCGGGCGACCCGACCAACATCGGCGCGCTCCACATCTACCGGCTCGACGCGAGCGGCACGATCGCCGACGCGAACGGGGTCGACGAGGCGGGCACGTTCAACATCCCCTACCAGGCGAACGACGAGCCGTCCGCCGGCTGCACCATCCACGTCTTCTGGCAGGCGCCGGACGAGAACCGGATGGTCACCGCGTGGTACGGGCGCGGGACGCGGGTGATCGACTACTCGGACCCCGCCGCGCCGAAGCAGCTCGCGTACTTCATCCCGAAGGGCTCCGACACGTGGGCGGCCAAGCCCCACCGCGGCTACATCTTCACCGGCGACATCCTGCGCGGCATGGACGTCCTCCGCTACACCGGCGAGGGCGGCGCGAGGTGGCCCGCCACGGCCGGCCCCGCCGAGGTCCAGCGGGCCCGCATCCAGGGCGCCTCGCCGCCGCACCCGACGGGGACCGGCACCGGGTCGCCGGGGCAGGGCGACGGCGGCGGCGCGGCCGGCGGCGGCGGCGGCGGCGCGCAGCAGGGCCCGCGCCTGCGCGTCGGGCGGCGCGCCTTCGTCAAGCACGTCCGGATCCCGGACACGCGCGCGAGGAAGGCCGAGCTCGTCCTCTCGTTCTACAGGAGCCGGAAGCTCGTCACGCGGCTCAGGCTGCGCACGCGCGACGGCCGCCTCGCCCGGCTGCGCGCGCAGGTGGCGGGGCTCGCGGGCCACTACCGCTACACGGTCCGGCTCGGCGACCGCGGCCGGATGCTCGGCAGCGGCATCGTGCGCGTGCGCCGGTCGGACACGACGCGGGTCGAGCTGCCGCCCGGCCAGGCGCTCATCTGCCGCGCCTCCGCGAAGTAGCCTTCCCGCATGGCCACGACCCCGCCTCGCGTGATGACCGAAGCGGAGCGCTGGTACCGCGAGCGCTACTCGGCCACGCCCGAGCGCGACGCCCTGTTCACCACGATCTCGGGCGAGCCGGTCGAGCCGCTCTACACGGCCGACGACCTGCCGGACCCCGACCAGATCGGCCTCCCCGGCGAGTTCCCCTACACCCGCGGCGTCTACCCGTCGATGTACCGCGGCCAGCTGTGGACGATGCGGCAGTTCGCGGGCTTCGGGACCGCCGAGGAGACCAACGCGCGGTTCCGCTACCTGCTCGACCACGGGCAGACGGGGCTCTCGACCGCCTTCGACATGCCCAGCCTGATGGGGCACGACTCCGACCACCCGCGCTCGGAGGGCGAGGTCGGCCGCGAGGGCACGGCCGTCGACACGCTCTTCGACATGGAGACGCTGTTCGGCGGGATCGACATGGGCGAGGTCTCGACCTCGATGACGATCAACGCCCCCGCCGCCGTGATGCTCGCCTACTACGTGGTCGCGGCCGAGCGCCAGGGCGTGCCGGCGGACCGGCTCGCCGGCACGATCCAGACCGACATCCTCAAGGAGTACATCGCGCAGAAGGAGTGGTGCTTCCCGATCGACCCGGCCATGCGCCTGGTCACCGACATGATCGAGTTCTGCTCCCGCAGGATGCCGCGCTGGCATCCGGTCTCGATCTCCGGCTACCACATCCGCGAGGCCGGCTCGACGGCGCAGCAGGAGCTCGCGTTCACTCTGAAGGACGGCTTCACCTACGTCGACCATGCGATCGACCGCGGGCTCGCCGTCGACGACTTCGCCCCCCGGCTCAGCTTCTTCTTCAACGCGCACATCGACTTCTTCGAGGAGGTCGCGAAGTACCGGGCGGCGCGGCGGATCTGGGCGCGCGAGCTGCGCGACACGTTCGGGGCGCGCGACGAGCGCTCGCTCCTGATGCGGTTCCACTCGCAGACCGCCGGCGTTTCGCTCACCGCCCAGCAGCCGCTCGTGAACATCGTCCGGACGGCGACCGAGGCGCTGTCGGCGGTGCTCGGCGGCACGCAGTCGCTGCACACGAACTCGTTCGACGAGGCGCTCGCGCTGCCCACCGAGGAGGCCGTCCAGGTGGCGCTGCGGACGCAGCAGGTGATCGCTCACGAGACGGGGGTGACCAACACGATCGACCCGCTGGCGGGGTCATACTTCGTCGAGGCGCTCACCGACCGGATGGAGCAGGCCGCCTACGACTACTTCGCCCGGATCGACAAGCTCGGCGGGATGGTCGAGGCGATCAAGCAGAGCTACCCGCAGCGGGAGATCGCCGACGCGTCGTTCCAGTACCAGCGCGAGGTCGACTCCGGCGAGCGGGTGGTGGTGGGCGTCAACCGCCACGTCCACCCGGACGAGGAGCCGATCTCGATCCTGCGCATCGACCCGGCGCTCGAGCGCAAGCAGATCGACCGCCTGCGGTCCGTGCGGGCGCGGCGGACCGGCTCCGAGGTCGAGGCCGCGCTCGGCCGCCTGAAGGCCGCGGCGGCGAGCGACGCGAACCTGATGGAGCCGATCCTCGAGTGCGCGCGGGCGGACGCCAGCGAGGGTGAGATCGTCGAGGCCCTCCAGGAGGTGTTCGGCACGTACACCGAGACGCCGGTATTTTGATCGGCATGCGAAGGGGCCTCCTCACCGCCGCCGCGGCCGCGCTCGCGGGATCGCTCGCCGTGGCGCTCGGCGCCGGCGGCGCGTCCGCGGGCTCCGCGCAGCTGCACGCCGCGGCCAGCACCAAGACGGTGAAGGTCGGCGACGACTTCTTCGACCCCACCAAGGTCACGATCAGGCAGAAGGACGTCGTCAAGTGGGTCTGGGTCGGCGCCGACGGCAAGCCCGGCGAGACCGCGAACGAGCACACGGTCACCGAGATCCACGACAAGTTCACGTCCAAGCTCCTGACGAAGGGCTCGTACTCGAGGCGGTTCAAGACCGCCGGCACCTTCAAGATCCTCTGCGCCGAGCACCCGGACACGATGCGGATGAAGGTCGTCGTCAAGAAGCGGAGCTAGGCGGCCCGTGGAGGCCGGCACCCAGCGGAAGATCCGAGTGGTGGTCGCGAAGCCCGGGCTCGACGGCCACGACCGGGGGGCGAAGGTCATCGCGCGCGCGCTCCGCGACGCCGGCATGGAGGTCATCTACACCGGCCTGCACCAGACGCCCGAGCAGATCGCCGAGACGGTGATCCAGGAGGACGCCGACGCGGTCGGCCTCTCGATTCTCTCCGGGGCGCACATGACGCTGGTGCCGAAAGTGGTCGAGCTGCTGCAGGCACAGGGGGTAGATGACGTCCTGGTCACGGTGGGGGGCACGATTCCCGCCGATGACATCCCCGAGCTGAAGAGCCTGGGGGTCGCCGAGGTCTTCACGCCCGGCTCTGGAACCGACGACATCGTCGAGTTCATCCGCGAGCGCGCCAGCGCCCGCCACGCCGCAGACTGAGCGCCCACCCGCCTGCAGCGTGATATCCGACACGGATCGGTGCATAGGTCCGGCGGTTCGGGGTATGATCCTGATTGACTCGTCAGTCAACCGACGGCAAACGCTAAGATCCCGCCCGCAAATGGGCTTGTGAGGCGCAAACCGCCGCCCGTGAAGAGCTGAGAATCATCCCCAAGGAGGCTTGAACTTGAAGAT
>DASVQB010000054.1:0-32454 GCA_036389295.1 Thermoleophilaceae bacterium
GTCCCCGCGGGTCCCTCCGGTTATGAGAGAGTCCGCTCGAGGAGAGGTTCATGGAAGCTGCATCGATCCCCGAGACCCCCGCCGGCGCACCGCCGCGAAACCGGGCCGCGTCCTGGGTCAGCGACAACATCCTGTGGGTGCTGCTCGGCGCGGCGCTGCTCGTGTTCTTCGTGCAAGAGCCCAAGCAGACGCTCGACGACGTCAAGACCGGGCTCTCGAACGGCACGATCTGGGCCCTGATCGCGCTCGGGTACACGCTCGTCTACGGCATCATCGAGCTGATCAACTTCGCCCACGGCGAGGTGTTCATGATCGGCTCGTTCGTCTCCGTGTCGATCTGGGCGACGCTCGGCGTCACCGAGGGGAGCGCCATCGCGGCGACCGTCGGCGCGATCGTCATCGGGATGGTCATCGCGATGGTGGCCACCGGCACGCTCAACGCGATGATCGAGCGGGTCGCCTACCGGCCGCTGCGCAACGCCCCGAAGCTGGCCGCCCTGATCACCGCGGTGGGCTTCTCGTTCATCCTGCAGAACGTCGGGATCCTCTGGATCGGCGGCTCGCCGGAGGGCATTCCGGACCTCATCAACGCGCAGAAGGAGCTCTTCAGCATCGGCGGGGTCTCGGTCTCGCAGGGAGACCTCCTCGCGGTCGCGGCGACGATCCCGCTCGTCCTCCTGCTCACCACCTTCATCTCCCAGAGCCGGCTCGGGCGCGCGATGCGTGCCACCGCGCAGGACCCGGAGGCCGCCCGCCTCATGGGAATCAACGTCGACACGACGATCTCCCTGACGTTCCTGCTCGGTGGGGTCATGGCCGGCGCCGCCGGACTCATCTATGCGCTGTACCAGACCACGATCTGGTTCTTCCAGGGCTTCCAGGCGGGACTCGTCGCCTTCACGGCCGCGGTGATGGGAGGCATCGGCAACCTGCAGGGAGCTGTGCTCGGCGGCTTCGTCATCGGCATCATCCAGCAGATCTCCGACAACCGGATCGGCGGCGAGTGGACCCCCGTCATCGTGTTCGGCTACCTGATCCTGATCATGACCTTCAGGCCCCAGGGCCTGCTCGGCGAGGAGACGCGCGAGGCGGGATGAGCACCCTCGTCGCCATGCGGGACACGTTCGCCGAGGCCCGCGGCTGGCGGTACTTCAACGTGGTCGTCGGGGTGGTGGCGGTGGCGCTCGCCGCGCTGATCCCGCCGACGATCTTCGGCCAGCTCTCGAGCGAGATGGACGTGGCGATCTGGGCCGTCGCCTACGTCACGTTCGCGCTCGGGCTGAACATCGTCGTGGGCTTCGCGGGGCTGCTCGACCTCGGCTACGTCGCCTTCTACGCGATCGGGGCGTACGCGATCGGGTGGTTCGCCTCCGACCACTTCTCGAAGGTCAACGGCGGCAAGGGCATCCACCTCGGCGCCTCCGACCTCGTGTCCCAGGCGCCGGGGTTCCACTTCAACTTCGTGCTGATCGTGGTGATCGCGGCGATCCTGGCCTCGATCGCGGGGGCGATCATCGGGCTGCCGACGCTTCGCCTCCGCGGCGACTACATCGCGATCGTCACGCTCGCGTTCGGCGAGATCGCGGGCGCCGTGGCGCTCAACGGCGACGCGATCGAGATCGGCGGCTACAAGCTCACCCTCGGCCAGCAGGCGATCTCGCCGATCGACGAGCCGAACCTGCCGCTCTACGGCACGTTCAACTCGGCCCTGAACCTCGACCCGTACTACTACCTCGGGCTCGGGATGGTCGTGCTCACGCTGCTGATCAGCTTCAGCCTGCGCGACTCGCGGATCGGCCGGGCCTGGGTCGCGATCCGCGAGGACGAGGTCGCGGCCGCGAGCATGGGGGTCCCGCTCGTCCGGACCAAGCTGCTCTCGTACGCGATCGGCGCGGCGCTGGGCGGCGCGGCGGGCTCGTTCCTCGGCGCCTACAACCAGGCGATCAACTCGAACCAGTTCCAGTTCAGCTTCTCGATCATCATCCTGGCGATGATCATCCTGGGGGGGCTCGGGAGCATCTGGGGGACCGTCCTGGGCGCCATCGCCCTCGCGTTCGTCGACCGCTACCTGCTCGACAAGCTGCACACCGCCCCGCACGACTGGTTCGGCCTCGACTTCACGACCGCGGAGATCAACTTCGGGATCTTCGGGTTCATCCTCGTCGTGATGATGCTCGCGCGGCCCGAGGGCCTGATACCCGAGCGAAGACGCAAGATGGAGCTGACCGAGGAGATGACCCGCGACGAGTCGCTCTACGAGGCGCGCGCGTAGTGGAGGCCGGGACCGCGCAGCCCGCCCCGCAGCCGCCCGCGCCCGCGGCCGGCGCCGCGATCCTCCAGGCCGTGTCGGTGACGAAGGCGTTCGGCGGACTGGTGGCCGTCGACTCGGTCGACTTCTCGATCCCGGAGCGCGGAATCGTCTCGATCATCGGGCCGAACGGGGCCGGCAAGACCACGTTCTTCAACACGATGACCGGCCTCTACCGGCCGAGCTCCGGCAAGATCGCGTTCCGGGGCCGGGACATCACCCGGGCGCGGCCGGACCAGATCGTGGCGCACGGCATGGCTCGCACGTTCCAGAACATCCGCCTGTTCGGGA
The DNA here is from genome assembly GCA_036389295.1 of Thermoleophilaceae bacterium. Lineage (GTDB taxonomy): Bacteria > Actinomycetota > Thermoleophilia > Solirubrobacterales > Thermoleophilaceae > AC-37. The sequence goes on from DASVQB010000054.1 coordinate 2,600, forward strand.
CGATGACCGCGATCGAGAACGTCCTCGTGGCCCAGCACTCGCGGACGAAGGCGGGCCTCGTCCGGTCGATCCTCCGGACGCCCGGCCAGCGGCGGGAGGAGCGCGAGGCCCGCGAGAAGGCGGCCGAGACGCTGCGCTACGTCGGGCTGAAGGAGCGCGTCTTCCACGACGTCTCGATCAGCCTCTCGTACGGCGACCAGCGCCGGCTCGAGATCGCGCGCGCGCTCGCGTCGGACCCCGTGCTGCTCCTGCTCGACGAGCCGACGGCCGGGATGAACCCCCAGGAGTCCGCGCAGCTCACCGACTTCATGCGCCGGCTCCGGGACGAGCGCGGCATCACGATCCTCCTGATCGAGCACGACATGAAGGTCGTCATGGGCGTGTCGGAGCACATCACGGTGCTCGACCACGGCGAGAAGATCGCCGAGGGCTCGCCGGAGGAGGTCCGCAACGACCCGCGCGTGGTCGAGGCCTACCTCGGGAAGCAGAGGTAGCCGTGGCACTGCTCGAGCTTCAGGCGGTCCACACCTACTACGGCAACATCGAGGCGCTGAAGGGCATCTCGCTGACGGTCGAGGAGGGCGAGATCGTGACGCTCATCGGCTCGAACGGGGCCGGCAAGTCCACGACGCTGCGATCCATATCCGGCCTGACGCCGCCCCGCGAGGGCTCGGTCCGGTTCGACGGCCGCGAGATCGGCGAGACGCCGCCGCAGGACGTGGTGCGCCTCGGCATCTCGCTCTCGCCGGAGGGGCGCCACTGCTTCCCCCGCATGACCGTGAGCGAGAACCTCGACCTCGGCGCCTACCTGCGAAAGGACTCGGGCATCGAGTCCGACCGCCAGCGGGTCTACGAGCTGTTCCCGCGGCTGAAGGAGCGCGAGCGGCAGAAGGCCGGCACGATGTCCGGCGGCGAGCAGCAGATGCTCGCGATCGGCCGCGCGCTGATGGCCCGGCCGAAGCTGCTGCTGCTCGACGAGCCGGGGATGGGGCTGGCGCCGATCCTCGTCGAGCGGATCTACGAGACGGTCGAGGAGATCAACCGGCAGGGCACGACGATCCTGCTGGTCGAGCAGAACGCGAACTTCGCGCTCGACACCGCGAAGCGCGGGTACGTGCTGGAGACCGGGAAGGTCGCGCTCAGCGACGACTCCGAGAAGCTCCGGGAGAACCCCGAGGTGCAGAGGGCGTACCTGGGGACGTGATCTCGGTCGTCGCACTGATCGGGGCCAAGGGGCTCTACCTGCTGTACGCGTGGCTGATCGGCGCGATCGTCGCCTCGTGGCTGTCCGACCGCAAGGGCTACGGCGAGCGGCCGGGGCTCGCCACGGGGCTCGTGACGTCGCTCCTGGCGATCGTCGTCTGGCTGTTCTGGCCCGCGCGCTCCGACTCGAAGTGGAAGCTCCAGGGGCCGTTCCCGTGGAGCAGGGGCACGGGCGAGACCGTCGCCGAGGCCCGCGCCCGCGGCGTGGGCGACGAGCACCAGTAAACGTCCCCCGTCACATCGGTCACGCTTCCGTAACGCGCTGCCGCGCACTCGCCGGAGCTTTGTCATTCAACCCTCGCTATGCGAGGGAAAAGTGACAAAAGCAGCTGGGCCGTCGCCGCCGGGGACGGTGCTCAGGTGCGTCCGGTCGCCGAGCGGAGCGCCTCCTCCAGCTCCGGGTGCTCGAAGCGGTAGCCCAGCTCCGTCAGGCGGGCCGGGACCATCCGGACGCCGGTCGTGACCACCGAGCTCATCTCGCCGTAGAGGAGGCGCAGCGCGAGCCCCGGGACCGGCGCGACCGCGGGGCGCCTCAGCACCCGCCCCAGCGCCTTCGACAGCTCCCGGTTCGTCGCCGGCTCGGGCGCCGAGACGTTGACCGGGCCGCTCGCGCGGTCGTCGTCGAGGCACAGGAGGATCGCTCCGGCGACGTCGTCGACGTGGACCCAGGGGACGTACTGGCCGCCGCCGGCGACCGGTCCGCCCACCCCGAGCCTGAACGGGGTCAGCATGCGGGCGAGCGCGCCGCCGGACCCGGACAGGGCGACGCCCGTGCGGGCGAGGGCCACGCGAAGCCCCAGCTCCCCGGCGGCCCGAGCCTCCGCCTCCCAGGCCGCGACGACCCGCGCCAGGAAGTCGTCGGCGGCCGGCTCCGTCTCGTCGACGCGCTCGTCGCCGCGCGGGCCGTACCAGCCGGACGCGGAGCCGGAGACCAGCGCGCGCGGCCTGGGCTCGGCCGCGCGGAGCCCCGCCACCAGGTTGCGGGTGCCCAGCACGCGGGAGTCGCGGATCCGGTCCTTCGCGGCGTCGGTCCAGCGCTGGTCGACGGGCTCGCCGAGCAGGTTCACGACCCCGTCGCAGCCGGCGAGGGCGTCGGCCGGAGCCGGCTCGGACTCGGGCGCCGCCCAGCGGTGGGCCTCGACCTCGCCGCCGAGCCGCTCGCGCGCCCGGTCCGGGTCGCGCGTCAGGACGACGGCCTCGTCGCCGCGTGCGCGCAGCCGGCCGACGACGGCGGATCCGATCGTCCCGGTCGCCCCGGTGAGCGCGACCCTCACGCGCGCTAGGCCACGCGCACGTGCTCGCGGCCGCGGCGCGCCACGCCGCTCACGATCGCCTCGCGCGCCACAGCCTCGGCCACCGCGTGGCTCACCTGCCGGTTGAAGACGCTCGGCACGATGTGGTCCTCGTCGAGCTCGTCGTCGCTCACGACGCTCGCGATGCCGTGCGCGGCGGCCATCTTCATCTCCTCGGTGATCGCGGTCGCGCGCACGTCGAGGGCGCCGCGGAACACGCCGGGGAAGGCCAGCACGTTGTTGATCTGGTTCGGGTAGTCGGAGCGGCCGGTCGCCATCACCCGCGTGTACGGCTCGGCGTCCTCGGGCCTGATCTCGGGGTTCGGGTTGGCCATCGCGAACACGATCGGGTCCGGCTTCATCCGGCGCAGGTCCTCGGCCTCGACGATCCCCGGCCCGGACAGGCCGATGAACACGTCGGCGTCGCCGAGCGACTCGGCGATCGAGCCGTTCTGCTGGCTGAGGTTCGTGTTCTCGGCGAGCCAGGTCTTCGGCGTGTTCATCGAGCCGTCGAGGTAGTCGTCGCGGCCGGTGTGGATCGAGCCGTAGCGGTCGCACGCGACGATCGAGCTGACGCCCTCGCTCATCAGGATCTTCGCCACAGCGACGCCGGCCGCGCCGGCGCCGACCATCGCGACGTGGAGGTCGTCGATGCTGCGGTCGGTCAGGCGGCACGCGTTCAGGAGGGCGGCCAGCACGACGATCGCGGTCCCGTGCTGGTCGTCGTGGAAGACGGGGATGTCGAGCTCGTCGATCAGCCGCGCCTCGATCTCGAAGCAGCGGGGCGACGAGATGTCCTCGAGGTTGATGCCGCCGAACCCGGGGGCCATCAGCCTGACCGCCTGGACGATCTCGTCGGGGTCCTTCGTGTCGAGGCAGATCGGGAACGCGTCCACGTCGGCGAACTCCTTGAACAGGATCGCCTTGCCCTCCATCACCGGCATCGCCGCCTCGGGGCCGATGTCGCCGAGGCCGAGCACCGCGGTCCCGTCGGAGACGACGGCCACGGTGTTGTTCTTGATCGTCAGCTCGTGCGCCTTGTCGCGGTCCTCCTCGATCGCGCGGCACACGCGCGCGACGCCCGGCGTGTAGGCCATCGAGAGGTCGTCGCGCGTGCCGATCCCGATCTTGAGGCCGGTGTAGAGCTTGCCGCCGCGGTGCAGCTCGAGCGTCCGGTCGGTGGCCTCGAGCACCTCGGCGCCCTCGACCGCGTCGACCGCCGCGACGATCGCGCGGCCCTGCTCGAGGTCGACCGCGTCGACGGTCATCTCGCGGACCGCCTTGACCTCGCCGAGCTCGATCGTCTCGATTTCGCCGATCGAGCCGCCGGCCTCGCCGATCGCGGTGGCGACCGCGCCGAGCATGCCGGGCTGGCGGTCGAACTCGACCTTGAGCGTCAGCGAGAACTGTGCGCTGGGAGAAGACATCGGTGGTGCGGGCGGCCTCGAGGCCGCCGTGGCCGGGAGTGGCGCCGCGCAACCCATCTTATTGCGGCGAATTCGCCCCGCGCGCGGGGGTTTCCTGCGCGCGGGCCGGACGGAGCCGCGCGGCGGGCGCGGCGAGCCGGCGCGGTCAGGCCGCCGCCGTCGCCTCGACCAGGTGCGCGAGCAGGGCCGGCATGCCGCCGCGCGCGTGGGCGGCGCGCTGGCGGTCGGCCGAGCCGCCGTCGCGGAGGATCCGCTCGACGCCGTCGAGCGCCGGGTCCGAGCCCGTGCCGCGGAGGCGCCCGACGACCGCGCGGGCGACCTCGCGGACGGGGGCGGGGGAGCCGTCGTGGAGCACCTCGGCGTCGAGGCCGTCGCGCGCGGCCCGGAAGGCCGACCACTCGATCGCCTCGCGCGGCGGCGGGTCGGGCGCGCGTCCCTCGGCGGCCTCGACCGCCAGCGCCCGCACGAGCGCAGCGATCGCGGCGTCGTCGTCGAGGCTCGCCTGCGCGTCCAGCTCGCGCAGCTCGACCGTGCCGAGCCGCGGATGGGGCCGGACGTCCCACCAGACGAGCGTGTAGTCGTCCGGGCCGCCGCCGGCCGCGAGCGACCGGAGGTGCTCCTCGTAGTCGCCGAGGTCGCGGAAGGCGGGCGGCACGCCGCGGGCCGGGTATCCGCGCGTGAGGAAGAACCGCGCGCTCGCGAGGCCCGAGTCGCGGCCGAACCAGTACGGCGAGCCGGCGGCGAGCGCCTGGACCAGCGGCAGCTGCGCGCGCAGGCAGTTGAAGGCGCGGATCGCGGCGTCCGGGTCGGGCATGCCGACGTGCACGTGCAGCGCGGCCTCGGGCGTCCGCTGCATCAGGCCGCGCATGTCCGCGACGCAGCGCCGGTACCGGTCGGCGTCCACGATCGGCGCGTCCCCCAGCTCGGCCGCCGGGTGGATCCCGGCCCCCAGCAGCGTCGCGCCCGCGGCGCGGGCGGCCGCCCGGCCGGCGCGCAGCGCGCGCACGGCCCCGTCGGCGGTCGCCGCCGGCGGCGACCGCAGCTCGATCTGCGCCGCGTAGACCTCGTGCGCGGCCTCGAAGCCGTCCTGCGACGCGATCTCGCCGAGGACACGCGCGGCGACCGGCGCGAGCGCGTGCGTCTCGGGGTCGACGAGCATGAGCTCCTCCTCGATCCCGACGGTGAACGGGGCGCCAGTGCCGAACGCGTGGTCCACGGTCAGGCGCGAGCCTCGTCGGGGGCGGCGGCGCTCGCCGCGCCGAGCGCCGAGCGGGCGGCCGCCCGACCCAGCACCAGCGCCGCCGCCAGCCCGCTCGAGTAGCCGCCGGTCGCGATCCCGCCGGCGTCGGCCCCGGCGGCCCAGACGCCGGGCGCCGCGCGGCACGAGGCGTCGATCCTCAGCCCGCCGAGCGTGGTCGTGATGCCCGCCACCACCTCGACGACGGCGGACCCGCCCTCGCGGCGGACCGACGCGCCCGCGGCCGCCGCGGCCTCGACCATCTCGCCCACGGTCCGGCCGCCGACCCGCTCGCCGAGCGCGTCCCCGCCCACGCGGTACCACGCCCGCGCGCCGGGCTGGCGCGCCGTCCACTGCGCGACGTCGACCTCGGACCACGTCCGGCTCTCGAACCGCTCGCCGCGCTCGTTCGTCACCTCCGCGTGCCGGGCGTAGAGCTGCGACAGCCGGACGAAGTCGCGCTCGCCGACGCGCGCCGGGGGAGCGGGCATGTTCCGCACGTACGCCTGGTCCATGCCCGGGCCGGTCGACGCGCCCGCCGCCAGCCCGATCCTCAGCCCGTCGCCGCTGCTCCACGGCGCCGCGCGCACGAGCAGCGAGTCCGCCTCGGGCGTGACGTGCTCGCGGACGAGGTCGCGGCTCGCCTGGAAGCCGCCGGTCGCCAGCACGAGCGGCACGCCGCCGCCGGGCGGCTCGCGCAGCGGGGAGCCGAGACGGGCGCCGCCGGCCGCGCGCAGCAGGACGTCGGTCGTGGCGGCCGTGTCGAGCCGGACGCCGGTCGTCAGCGGGTTGCCCGTCCCGCGCTCGACCACCGGCGCGCCCAGCGACTCGAGCCACTCGAGGTCGCCGTCGAGGCGCTCGTGCACGATCCGCTGGAGCTCGGGGTCGCCGTCCGGGCACTCGTCCCGGAACGCCTCGAACGAGCGGTGCCGCCACACCACGCCGCTCGACAGGAGCATCGAGCCGCCGGCCCGGTCGCCCTTCTCGAGCAGCAGGACGCCGGCGCCGAGCGAGCGCGCCTCGGCGGCTGCGACCAGCCCGGCCATGCCGGCACCGGCTACGACGAGGTCGGGCAAGGCTCGGTCAGGTCAGCGAGAAGCCCGGCTTGTGCTCGACGTACTCGAGCTTGATCCGCTCGGGGCCCCACACGAACACCGCGACCGTGTTCGCGGCGTCCACGAAGTCGGCCACCTCCACGCCGCGGCGCTCCGCCTCGTCGCGGCTCTCCGCTGCCGACTCGACGAGCAGCGCGATGTGGTTGAGGAGCGGACGCCCGCCGTCGTCCGGGTCGCCCTCCTCCAGGAGCAGCCGCTTGCCGTCGAGCTCGAGCCCGATGCCGTCCCACTCGAACCCGAGCGGCTCGAGCTCGGCGTAGGTCCGGTCGGGCACCGGCACGCGCAGCACGACCGACTCGACGTCGTACTCGACGCCGCCGGGCGGCACGCGGCAGAGGCCCAGCCCGAGCCCCTGAGGGCCCTCGAAGGTCGCGAGGTCGGCGGCTGGCCGGTCCACCTCCAGCCCCTCGGGCAGGCCCGCGAGCGCGCCGTCGAGGTCGGACACCCCGAGGATCACGCGCGCGAGGAGCCCGGGCTCGCGCGGCCCCTCCTCGGCGAACAGCGTCAGCTTGCCGCGGCGCGCGTCGGCGCCGACGAGCGTGAACGCGTCGGTGCGGTCGATCACGTGCATGCCGAGGTGGCCGCAGAGGAAGTCGGCCAGCTCGTCGCGATCCGCCACCCAGAGCGCCACGTGGTCGAGCGCCTTGGTCGCGATCCGTCCGAGACCGGTTGCCTGTTCGGTCGTGCTCATGAGCCTCCTGTCGGGTCCTACCCCTCCCGCGCCGTGAGGCTACCCGGATCGAACGACCGCCAACCGGCGCCGTCCACCCGCTGCCTATGATCGACCCGTGGCCGCCGCCGACAGCCGCGAGCTGTTCCTGATCGACGGGAACAGCCTCGTCTACCGCGCCTTCTACGCGCTGCCCGAGACGATCGCGACCTCGAGGGGGATGCCCACGAACGCGATCTTCGGATTCGCGTCGATGCTCGTCAAGATCCTCACCGAGTACGGCCCGAAGACGACGCTCGTGGTCTGGGACGCGGGGATGTCGGGGCGCGAGGAGGTGTCCGCCGAGTACAAGGCCGGGCGCAAGAAGCGGCCCGACCTGCTCAGCGAGCAGTGGCCGCACATGCAGCCGCTCGTCGAGGCGTTCGGCTACCGGAACGTGAAGGTGCCCGGCTACGAGGCCGACGACGTGATCGCGACGCTCGCGAAGCGCGCCCGCGCGGAGGGGATCGAGGTGATGGTCGTGACCGGCGACCGCGACGCGTTCCAGCTCGTCGAGGACGGCGTGCGCGTGATGGCCACGAGCCGCGGGATCACCGAGACCAAGGTCTACGACCGCCAGGCGGTGCTCGACCGCTACGGCATACCGCCCGAGTCGATCCCGGACTTCTACGGGCTGAAGGGCGACACCTCCGACAACATCCCCGGCGTCCCGGGGATCGGCGACAAGACCGCGTCCGAGCTGCTCCAGCGGTTCGGGACGCTGGAGGAGGTGCTGGCGAGCGTCGACCAGATCTCCGGCGCCAAGCGCAAGCAGAACCTGACCGAGCACGCCGAGGACGCGCGGATGTCGAAGCGGCTCGCCACCGCGGTCCGCGACGTCGAGGTCGACGTCGACCTCGCGGAGTGCGTGGCCGAGCCGCCGGACCGCTCGCGGCTGCGCGAGGTGTTCCGCGAGTTCGAGCTGCGCGCGCCGCTGGAGCGGCTGGAGGAGGCGCTCGGCGAGGACGCCGCGGTTCCGCGGGCGCAGCACGAGGTGACGGTCGAGGCGCGCGCGGTGGAGGTCCCGGCGTCGGAGCTGGCGCAGCTCGAGGGCGCACTGGCGACGCTTGCGGCGGAGCGACCGGCGCCGCCGGAGCCGGTCGGGGAGGACGCCGCGGGCGACGGGCCGGCGGAGCTCGCCGCGGCGGCCGCCGGCGAGCCCGCGGCCGCCGCCGGCTCCGCCGCCGGCTCCGTGCCGCCCGACGGCGACGGCCCTCGCCGCCCGCTCCGCTTCGCCGCCTACGCCGGCGGCGGCGAGGTCCTCGCCGGCGAGGCCGAGACGCTCGCGGCCGTGGCGCTCGCCTGGGGCGACCGGCCGCTCGTCGCGCACGACTGGAAGGCCCTCGCCGCCCGCGAGGAGCCGTGCGACGCCCCGCCGCTCGAGCACGACACGCTCGTCGCCGCCTACCTGCTCGACCCCGCCGGCCGCGCGTACCCGCTCGACGAGCTGTGCGACCGCGAGGGCCTCGGAGCCCGCATCGAGGGCGGCAACGGGCTCGCCGAGCGCGCGGTCGTCACCCGGGCGCTCGCGGAGCGCCAGGTCGAGGAGCTCGAGCGCGAGGGCCTCACGCGGCTGTTCCGCGAGGTCGAGCTCCCGCTCGTCGACGTGCTCGTCGACCTCGAGCGCGCCGGCGTGAAGCTCGACACCGAGCGGCTCGCGGACATCTCGGTCGGCGTCCAGGAGCGGATCGAGGAGCTCGAGCGCGAGGTGCACGAGCTGGCCGGGGGGGAGTTCACGATCGGCTCGCCGCAGCAGCTCGCCGAGGTCCTGTTCGAGAAGCTCGGCCTGTCGCGCAAGCGCCGCGGCAAGACCGGGTTCTCGACCGACGCCCGCGTGCTCCAGGCGATCCGCGGCGAGCACCCGATCGTCGAGAAGGTCGAGCGCTGGCGCGAGCTATCGAAGCTCAAGAGCACCTACCTCGACGCGCTGCCCGAGCTGGTCGACGACCGCAGCCGCCTCCACACCACGTTCAACCAGACCGCGACGACCACCGGCCGGCTCTCCAGCACCGACCCGAACCTCCAGAACATCCCGATCCGCACCGAGCTGGGCCGCGAGATCCGCTCCTGCTTCGTGGCCGAGGAGGGCCACCGCCTGATCTCGGCCGACTACTCGCAGGTCGAGCTGCGCGTCCTCGCCCACGTCTGCGGCGAGGAGGTGCTGAAGGAGATCTTCGCCCGCGGCGAGGACGTCCACACGGCCACCGCCGGCGAGATGTTCGGCGTGCCGCCGGAGGAGGTCGACCCCGGCACCCGCTCCAAGGCCAAGATGATCAACTTCGGGATCGTCTACGGCCTGTCCGCGTACGGGCTCGCCGACCGCCTCGACATCCCGCAGGAGGAGGCGGCCGAGTTCATCGAGCGCTACCTCGACCGCTTCCCGAAGGTGAAGGAGTACATCGAGACCACGATCGAGCGGGCGCGCGAGGACGGCCACGTGACCACGATCTTCGGGCGCCGCCGCCGGATCCCCGAGCTGCGCTCGCGCAAGTGGCAGACCCGCTCGCTCGGCGAGCGCCTCGCGGTGAACACGCCGATCCAGGGCAGCGCCGCGGACATCATCAAGGTCGCGATGGTGCGCTGCGCGGACGCGCTCCGCGACGCCGGGCTCGCCACCCGGCTCGTCCTCCAGATCCACGACGAGCTGCTGTTCGAGGCGCCGGAGGCGGAGGTCGCGGCCGCGTCCGACGTGGTCGTGCGCGAGATGGCGGGCGCCTACGACCTCGACCCGCCGCTCGCGGTGGACGTCGGCTCGGGCGAGAACTGGCTGGCCGCAAAGTGAAGCCCGGCGTGGCCGTCGTCCTGACGGCGATCGCCGGCGGCCTGGTGGCGATGCAGGCGCCGATCAACTCGACGCTCGGCAAGGCGAGCGGCACCTTCGCCGCGGCGTCGATCTCGTTCGTCGTCGGCACCGCGGCGCTGGTCGGGATCACGCTCGTGAGCGGGGCGAAGGCCGACGTCCAGGCCGCCGGCGACATCCCGTGGTACTACCTCACGGGCGGCCTGCTCGGCGCGGCGTACGTCACGACCGTGCTGGTCAGCGTCCGGACCCTCGGCGCCGGGGGCGTGACGGCGGCGACGATCGCGGGCCAGCTCTCGACGGCCGTCGTCCTCGACCGCCTCGGCGTCCTCGGCCTCGAGGAGAAGCCGCTCAGCGCCGGGCGCGTGGCCGGCGTGGTCCTGCTGGCCGCCGGCGTCTTCCTCGTCGTGCGCGAGTAGCGCCTACGCTGCCCCGCCATGGGGCGCATCGCGGCCGTGCTCGCGACCGGGCGAGCGCGGACCGCCGCGACCGCCTCGCGCGCGACTGCGAGCGCCGGCGCTGAGCCCCTCTGCAGGATGGCGCGCAGGCGCTTGCGCACGGCGCACGGCTGTCAGATGATTGATCCGAGCGCGCGGACTCGTGCGCACATCGCGTTGGAGGGACTCGCTTGGCCGGCCAGCTCCGATCACCCGCCCGTAGGGGCGTCGTCGCGGTCGTGAACGGCACCGCTCACGGTGCCGGCGATCCGGAGGCCGCCCTGCACGGACTGCGCGGCCACCTCGAGGCGGCGGGCGCGCGCACGCACTGCGTGGTCACGCGGAGCGAGGACGAGCTGTGCGAGGTGCTCGCCGGCGCCGGCGGCCGGCGGGTGGTCCTCGCCGGCGGCGACGGGACGCTGCACGCGGCGATCAACCAGCCGGTCGAGCTGCCCGAGCTCGCGCTCGTCCCGCTCGGGCGCGCGAACAACGTGGCGAGGACGCTGGGCGTCCCGGCCGGCCTTGCGGCGGCGGCGCGCGTGGCGGCCCGGGCCGAGGCGCGGCCGGTCGACGTCCTGCGCGTCGAGACCGCGGACGGCCGCCGCGAGTACTGCGTCGAGGGCCTGAGCGCGGGCCTCCAGGCCGACGCCCGCTCCCGGTACGGGGGCGAGAGCTCCGGCGACCTGCGCGGCGGCGCGCACGCGTTCGCGTCGGCGCTTCGCGAGTTCCACCCCTACGACGTGAGGCTCGACGTGGACGGCGCCGCCGCCTACGAGGGCCCGGCCGCGCAGGTGTTCCTCTCGAACCTGCCCTACTTCGCCTTCGGGTTCCACGTCGACCCGGTGGCGAAGCGCGCCGACGGCCTGCTCGAGGCGATCGTGCTCGACGCCGCATCGCGGATCGACGTCGCGCGGCTGCTCCTGTCCGTGTACCGCGGTAGCCACCTCGGCCGGCGCGGGGTGAGCCTCACCCGCGCGCGCGACGCGGTGCTGACCGGCCCGGTCCCGATGGCCGGCGACGGCACGCCGCTCGGCACGGGCTCGGCGGCGATCTCGGTCGAGCAGGACCGGCTGAGGGTGGCGGCGCCGTGACGACCGCCGCGCCCGCCGCCGCGCGCCGCGGCCTCGCCTTCCTCGCCGGCTTCGGCGTCGCGGCCGCCGGCGTCGGCGCGGCGCGCGCGCTGACGACCTCGTACGTGCCCGTGCTGCTCGACCGGATCAGGGAGGCGCCGGGGCTGATCGGCGCGGTGATGCTCGTCAACGCGGTCGCCGGGTTCGGCATCCCGATCGCGGTCGGCGTGTGGAGCGACCGCCGCGGCGGCGGCCGGCTCGGCCGGCGGCTCCCGTTCGTGATCGGAGGCGCGGCGCTGACGGCCGCCGGCTTGGTCGCGATCGCCCTCGGCACCACCACCTCGTACGCGTACCTCGCGCTCGCCGCGGCGATCGTCTACGTCGGGCTGAACACGGCGGCCACCGCGCACCGCGCGATCGTGGTCGACTCGTTCACGGACGGCGACCGCCCCGCCGCCACGAGCGCGCAGGAGGTGGCGATGCTGCTCGGCGGGATGGTCGCCCTGGGCGCCGGCGCGGCGATCGTCGAGGGCTCGGCGCCGGCGCTGTTCGCGATCGGGGCGGTGCTGGCGGCGGTGCTCGTCGTGCCGACGGTCCTGGTGGTCCGGCGGCGGCTGCCGGACGCGCCGCGCGCCGCCGGCGACGTCCCCGGCGCGACCGACGCCGTCCCCGGCGCTGCCGCCGCCCCCGACGCCCCCGCCGCCGCCCCGGCCGCCCGGCCCCGCCTCCGCGACCTCGCCGCCACGGCGCGCACGCCCGGCGCCCGCGAGGTGCTGCTCGCGCAGATCCTCTGGCTCGTCGCGTACGGCGCCCTGCCCGCCTTCTTCCTCCTCTACGCCGACCACGCCCTCGGCGTCGGCCCCGGCCCGGCGTCCGCGCTCCCGGCCGGCTTCGGGGTCCTCACCGGCGCCGCGATGGTCGCGGCCGGCCGCGCGCGGCCGGAGCGGGTGCTCCCGCTGCTCGTCGCCGGGGCGGCCCTGCTAGGCGGCGGCCTCGTGGCGGCCGCGGCCGCGACCACGCTCGCCGCCGCCGCGCTCCCGTTCGCGGCCGGCGCCGTCGGCCTCGGCCTCGTGACCGCGCTCGGCTTCCCGTACTTCGCCCGCTTCGTGCCGGAGGGCGAGTCGGGCCGCTACACCGGTCTGTACTTCGCCGTGCGCGCGATCGGCTCGGCCGTGACGCTGCCGGCCGCCGGACTGCTGATCGCCCTCACCGGCAGCTACCGCGTGCTGCCGCTCCTCGGCGCCGCGGCGCTTTTGTCGCTCGTCCCGCTGGCGCGCGCCGCGCGCCTGTCGCGCCCGGGGCCGGCACCGGCCGCCCCCCGCCCGGTGCGGACGGTCGCGGCGGTCGTGCCGTGCCACCTGCCCGACCGGCTCGAGGACGTGGTCGCGGCGGCGCTGCCGCACGTGGACGGCGTGGTCGTGGTCGCCGACGGCACCCCGGCCGGCGGCGTGCCGGTCCTCGACCGCCTGCGCGCGACGCCCGGGGTGGAGGTCCTCGCCCTCGGCGAGAACGCCGGCAAGGGCGACGCGGTCGCCGCCGGTGCGGCCGCCGTGCTCGCCCGCGACGAGCGCCCCGACGCGATCGTCGTGCTCGACGCCGACGGCCAGCACCCCCCGGACCGCATCCCGGCCCTCGCGGAGGCGGCGGCGACCGCGGACGTCGTGATCGGCGACCGCAGCGGCGACCGCGACGCGATGCCGCGTACCCGGCGCGTCACCAACGCGGCCTCGAGCGCGCTGCTCGGCCTGCGGCTGCGCCGCCGCCTGCCGGACAGCCAGTGCGGGATGCGCCTGATCCGCACCGAGGCGCTCGACCGCGTCCCGCTCCCGGCCGGCCGCTACGAGGCCGAGACGGTGCACCTGCTCGCCGCGGTCCGCTTCGGCCTGCGGGTCGCCTGGGCGCCGATCCCCGCGATCTACGACGGCGAGCCGTCGTCGTTCCGCCCGCTGGCCGACACCGCCCGCGTCCTGCGGGCGATCGCGGCGCCCGCGGGCCGCGGCCCCGCCGCTTCCCGGGAGCGCGGGCGGGAGCGCCGCCTGCGCGCCCCCTCGCGCGCCTTCTGGCGGCAGTGGGGCGTGCGGCTCGGCGCGGTCGTGGCCGCGACGATGGCGCTCGGCGCGGTCATGCCGGCGCTCGCGCCGGTCGACGAGCGGCTGTTCGTGGCGGTCAACTCGCTCGGGGCGGGACCGGACTGGCTCTACGACGCGCTCGACCCGCACTCGCGCAACTACCTGCTGCTCGGCCTGGCGGCCGTCGCGTGGGCCGCGATCAGGCGGACGCGGACGACCCTGGCGGTGGCGTTCGCCGTCGCGTTCGCGGGCGTCTTCTCGGACCTGCTCGTCCAGGCCGTCTACCTCCTGTACGACCGGCCGCGGCCGGAGGAGGTCCACGGGCTCGAGGTCCTGCTCGTGACGCCCGAGCGCTCCTGGGCCCACATCGCGTCGTTCCCGAGCGGCCACCTGGTCGTGACGACGGCGATCGCGGTCGCGGGCATGTCGCTCGTGCCCGCCCTGCGGAGCGCGCTGTGGCTGTACGTCGGGGCGATCGCGCTGACCCGGATCACGTTCGGCGCGCACTTCCCGCTCGACGTGCTGATGGGCGCGGTCTTCGGCTACGAGGTCGGCCGCTTCTCGGCGTGGCTGCCGCACGCGATCGGCCTCGCGGGGAGCCGGCCCGCGAGCGCGCTGCCGCAGCTGGCCGTCCCGTGGCGGGCGCGACCCGCCTCGACGGGGACCGTCCGCTCCGGCTAGCCGGCGTTCGCCGCCGGCCGCAGCCGGACCGCGACCGCCCACGCCGCGATGAGGATCGCGGCGCCGGTGATCCACCCGGCCAGCACGTCGGTCGGGTAGTGCACGCCCAGGTACACGCGGCTCAGGCCGATCGCCACGACGATCGCCGCGCCGCCCGCGGCGAGCGCCACGCGGCCGGCGCCGCGCGCGGAGCGGGCGAGCGCGAACGCCAGGCAGCCGTACACCGCCATGCTGAGCGCGGAGTGCCCGCTGGGGAAGCTGAAGCCCGACGCGTGGGTGAGCGACTCGTCCGGACGCGGGCGCGAGACGAGGTGCTTCACGACGGCCACCGTCATGTCGGTGACCGAGTAGGCGAGGACCAGCGCGACCGCCGAGCGCCAGCGCCCGCGGATCGCGAGCCCCGCCGCGGCGGAGAGGACCACGGCGATCAGCACCGGCGTGGCCCCGAGCGTCGTGACCACGAACACCCAGCCGGTGACCGGCTCGGCGGCGTGCGAGTGCACCGCGTGGTTGGCGAGCACGTCGAGATGGACCACGTCCGCCCCGGCCGAGACCGAGATCGCCAGCGCGGCGACCGCCAGCACCATCGCGGCCGGCCAGACGGCGACGGGGACGGTCCTCAGCTTGCGCGCGAACGGCATGGTCGAGTGGGAGGGGGGCGGTGGAGGGGTTCCCTCCAGGCTCCAGATCGGCACGCGCCCCCGGCTCCGTGAGCCTTCTCGATACCCCGAGGCGCCGAGGTGCGAAACGTGTTTCCCGCCTTGCGGGGCGCCCGGGCGCCGCATTACCATCGCAGCGTCGCCTGAAGGGGAGATGAGAGATGACCACCGAGCCGCCGGTCGCCCCGGAGCGGAGGCGGACGCCGGACCGCCGTCAGCACGAGCGCCGTGCGGAGGACCAGAGCCGGTACCTGCGGACCGCCGCCGCCGCGGCGGTCGCCATCTGCGGCGGCCTCGCGATCGTCTACCTGTTCTTCGCCGCCTTCGGCGCGTTCGACGTCCAGGACGCCGCCGCGGCCACGGCGGTGGCCGTCGTGATGGGCCTCGTCTGGGTCGCCGGCTACTACGCCCGGCACCGCGCGGCGGCCGGCAGCACCACCTGGGTCAGCGAGCGCCACGACCGCGAGCGCCGCGGCTTCTGAGCGAGCCGGCGCCCCACATCGGCCTCTACCGGCGCGCGACCGCGGCCGCGCTGGCGGGCGCGCCGGCCCTGTTCCTGGTCGACAACCTGCTCCACCCGAAGGAGTACGAGCGCGACCACGAGCTCGAGCAGCTGCGCGAGATCGCCGACGGCTACACGCGCTGGCAGCTCGCGCACCTGATCGGCTTCGTCGCGATCCTGCTGTTCGCCGTCGCGGTGCTCGGGCTCGCCTTCCTCGTCCGCCGGTCGCGGCCGACGGCCGGGCTCGCCGGCGGCGTCCTCGCGATGCTCGGGATCGTCTGCTTCGCGTCGATCATCGCGCTCGACGGCTTCACCTGGGGCGTGCTCGGCGAGCTCCACGGCCGGACGGGCGACGCGACCGTCACCGCCGCCGCGCTCCACGACGTCCAGCAGTCCGGGTGGTCCCTCCAGTACTACGTGCCGGCGCTCGCGTGGACGGTCGGGATGGTCGTGCTCGCGGTCTCGGCCGCGCGGGCGGGCGCGGTCCCGACGGCGTCGGGATGGCTGCTCGCGCTGGGCGCGGTGCTCGCCGGCACCGAGGGGCTGATCGTCAGCAACGCCTACTACGTGACCGGCTCGGCGACGCTCCTCGCGGGCGGCGCGGCCGTGGCCATCGCCGTGTCGCGGATGAGCGACGAGGAGTTCGGCGGCGGCGCGATCCGGAGGTAGTGCCCGAACGACCAGTCGACGAACCGCTGCGAGCCCATCGCGCGGATCGCGGGGCCGAGCAGGCGGGGCGGGACGCGCGGGATCAGGCGCTGCACCCGGAGCATCCAGCGGAACTTCCACTCGTGCTCGGCGCTGAAGGCGTGGTAGCGGCGGAGGGCCTCCTCGCGCGTCCGCGCGCCGTCGACCACCGCGCGCAGCTCGCGGCCGCACGCGATCCCGAAGTGGAACGCGGTGCGGATCCCCTCGGCCGTGAGCGGCAGGCAGTGGCCGGCGGAGTCGCCGGCGAAGAACACGCCGTCCTCGGTGGCGTCGCGGAGACGGTGGGGGATCCAGTTGCCCTGGTAGCGGACGGCGTCGCGGCCGAGGTCGCCGGCCAGCAGCACGGTCGTGTCCTTCACGTGGAAGCGGGGGTCGAAGCTGCCGACGCCCACCCGCACCTCGTCGCGCGCGGGGAAGCTCCAGCCGTAGCCGGCGGGCACGTAGCGGCGGTCGATCCAGATCTCGAGGTCCTCGCTCGACCCGCCGGGGTGGACCTCGAGCCCGCGCGAGAGCGGGGCGTCGGGCGGCTGGTAGCCCTCGGCGGCCAGCACGCGGCGCCAGCCGAGCGCGTCCACGACCAGCGGGGCGGTCACGTCGCCGCGGTCGGTGTGGACGGTGTGCCCGGTGCGGCCGTCGACCTTCGCGGTCTCGAACTCGGCGTCGGACTGGGCGTGGAGCAGGGCGCACAGCTCGCGGTAGTCGAAGGTCGAGAACGTCCACGGGATCCGGTAGCGGCCGGTCCCGTGCGGGGTGTGGATCACGAGCTCGTCGAAGGTCTGGCGGATCGACGGGCCGAGGCCGAGGGCGGTCAGCCAGTCGGTGGGCGCGGCGCAGGCCGAGGTCTGGCGCTCGCCGACCTCGTAGCGGTCGACCATCATCACCCGCGCGCCGCTGCCCGCGAGCTCGCGCGCCACGCTCAGGCCGGCGAAGCTCGCGCCGCACACGAGCACGTCGGCGTCGGCCCTCAGCGGCGTGCGCTCCGCGCCGCGCTTCGTCCTCCGCTTCGGCATGGTCCCGAGCCTAGCCGGCGCCGCTCTCGGAGGGGGGCTTGCCGCTAACCTTGCGCCCCGTGCCGGACCAGGACACCTTGACCGAGCCCCGTCCCGTCGAGGGCTCGAACGGCCTCCTGCTCGAGATCGACGGGCAGATCGTCCCGAACTACGACGCCACGATCGTCCCCTTCAGCGAGGGCGACGTCGTCAGCGGCAAGGTGGTGCGGATCGACCGCGACGAGGTCCTCGTCGACATCGGCTACAAGTCGGAGGGGGTCATCCCGGCCGGCGAGCTGTCGATCCGCAAGTCCGCCAACCCCGAGGACGAGGTCGAGCTGGGCGAGGAGGTCGACGCGCTCGTCCTCACCAAGGAGGACCAGGACGGCCGCCTCGTGCTGTCCAAGAAGCGGGCGCGGTTCGAGAAGGCCTGGCGCCGGATCGAGGGCGCCGCCGAGTCCGGCGAGCCGGTCGAGGGCAGCGTGATCGAGGTCGTCAAGGGCGGCCTGATCATCGACCTCGGCGTTCGCGGCTTCCTGCCGGCGTCGCTCGTCGACATCCGCCGCGTCCAGAACCTCGAGGAGTTCCTCGGCCAGACGATCGAGTGCAAGGTCATCGAGCTGAACCGGTCGCGCAACAACGTCGTGCTGTCGCGCCGGGCGGTGCTCGAGGAGGAGCGCAAGGAGGTCCGCCAGCAGATCCTCGACCGGCTCCAGCCCGGCCAGATCGTCGAGGGCGCGATCTCGAACATCGTCGACTTCGGCGCGTTCGTGGACCTCGACGGCATCGACGGCCTGATCCACATCTCCGAGCTGTCCTGGAGCCACGTGAACCATCCGTCCGAGATCCTCTCGATCGGCGACGTGGTCCCGGTCAAGGTGCTCGACATCGACCGCGAGCGCCAGCGAATCTCGCTCGGGCTCAAGCAGACCCAGGAGGACCCGTGGCAGCGGGTCGTGGACACCTACCAGCTCGGCGACGAGCTCGAGGGCAAGGTGACCAAGGTCGTCAGCTTCGGGGCGTTCGTCGAGATCCTCGACGGGGTCGAGGGCCTCGTCCACATCTCCGAGCTCGCCCAGCACCACGTCGAGAACCCGCGCGAGGTCGTGAACCAGGGCGACGTGATCCGGGTCAAGATCCTCGAGATCGACTCGGAGCGGCGGCGGCTCAGCCTCAGCGCCAAGCGCGTCGAGGGGCAGGAGCTGCCGCTCCAGACCGCCGGGGCGATCCCCGACGAGTCCTACGACGCGGGCGACGGCCAGGTGGGCGACGGCGGGGCGGGCGACGGCGAGGCCGACCTCGGCGAGGTTCGCGAGCTCGACCTCTCGGAGGAGGTCTTCACGGGCGCGGGCGAGCCGGCGGAGGCGCCGGCCGGCGCGGACGCCGCCGCGGAGCCCGCCGAGCCGGTCGCGGAGGCCGAGCCGGCCGCGGAGGTCGCCGAGCCGGCCGAGCCGGCCGCCGAGCCCGCCGCGGAGGCGGCCGCGCCCGACGGCGACGCCGCGGTCGCGGAGGCTCCGGTCGAGGACGCGCCGGTGGAGGACGCTGTCGCCGACGCTCCGGTGGCCGACGCTCCGGTCGAGGACGCACCGGATGGCGACGCACCGAGCGGCGACGCACCGGCCGGCGAGCCCGCGGCGCCCGTGCCGGACGAGCCGGGCGACTCGGCCGCCTGAGACGTGGCGGGCTCGCCGGCCCGCGCGCGCGTCCCGTTCGTCGGGCTGACCGGCGGCATCGGCGCGGGCAAGTCCGAGGCGCTGGCGGCGCTCGAGCGGCTCGGAGCCGCGACGCTGTCGAGCGACGCGGTGGTGCACGAGATCCTCGGCACCGACGAGGCCCGGGACGCCCTGGTCGAGCGGCTCGGCCCGGAGGTGGCGCCCGGCGGCCGGGTCGACCGCGACGCCGTGGCCCGCGTGGTGTTCGACGACCCGGACGCGCGGTCGTGGCTCGAGGGCTACCTGTGGCCGCTCGTGGGCGAGCGGATGTGGAGCTGGCGCGAGTCGCTGGGGGACAGCGATCCGCCGCCGCGGGCCGGCGTCGTGGAGGTCCCGCTCCTGTTCGAGTCCGGGATGGAGGGGGTCTTCGACCGGACGATCGCCGTCACGGCGGCCGACGATCTGCGGGAGCGGCGGATCGGCGAGCGCGGCCACGCGGGGGTGGCCTCGCGGGAGTCGCGCCAGATGTCGCAGACGGAAAAGGCGCAGCGTGCGGACTTCGCCTTGCGAAACGACGGAACCCTGGGAGAGTTGGAGGAGGAGCTGTCGCGGATACTCGACGAGGTCTGCGCCTGACGCCCGCATGCCCGCTTCGACCGCAAGGAGACCAGGCCGCACCGCGCCCGGGCGCCGCCCGCCCGCCGGCCGGGCGCCGACCCGCCGCACGGCCCGGCGGCGCCGGCGGGGGGCCGTCCTGGCGGTCGTCGCGGCGCTGGTCGCGGGCGGCGGGGCCGCCCTCTGGTTCGGGCCCGGCGAGGACGCGCTGCGGGAGATCACGCTCCCGCTCCGCCACGAGGACATCATCCGCCAGCAGGCGCGAGACAAGCACCTCGACCCCGCGCTGATAGCGGCGGTCATCTACCAGGAGTCGAAGTTCCGCGACCAGACCTCGCACGCGGGCGCGCGCGGCCTGATGCAGGTGACGCCGGCCACGGCGCGCTTCATCGCCCACCGCTCGGGCGGGACGAGCTTCACCGAGGAGGACCTGGCGACGCCGCAGGTCAACATCGCCTACGGCTCGTACTACCTCCGCTACCTCCTGGACCGCTACGACGGCCGCCGCACCGTGGCCGTGGCCGCCTACAACGCCGGCGAGACGAACGTCGACCGGTGGCTCCGGCGCGCCGGCGGCCCCGCCGGCTTCGACGCCGCGGACATCCCGTTCCCCGAGACCCGCCACTACGTGGAGGGCGTCCTCGACCACCGCGAGGACTACCGCGACCACTACGCGGACGAGCTGGGGCTGCGGTAGGGGCTACCTGCGAGGCCCCCGACTGTCGCGGGGCCGCGGCTCTAGACGGTCGATGTGCCTGACGGCACCTATTCGCTTCGAGCGCGCGCGCTTCGTCGACGACGCGGGCTTCGACAGGGTCGCCTTCCGGCACCCGCGCTCGGGCTCGCGCTCGACGCCACCGGCTACAACTACGACCAGAGCCTCGCCCGTGCGATCGCCTTCGCGCTCGGGAGCACGGTCTCCATCTCGCGGCCGCCGGCGGGCGGTCTGACGACCGCTGGCGAGTACATGCAGGTCGTGCTTCGCCTCGGCGGCCCAGCGCTGATAGCGCTCACGCTTTTCGCCCTGGGTGGCCGCGTCAAGCGCTGAGCGACGCGCCGCTCACCGCGTGACCGCCGCCATCGCGGCGGCGGCGAAGGCACGCACGTCGTCCAAGCGGTTCAGCGCCGCCCAGACCTGGCGGTCGTCGAGATCCGCGTAGCCGTGCACCAGCAGGTTCCGCAGGCCCGCGGCAGCGACGAGCCGAGCGGCGAGCTCGGGATCGAGCACGTCCGCCTCGGCGAGGCTGCGGAATACGTCGCCGTACGTCCCCGGGTGCCCGAGTCCGAGCTCGGCGACGAGATGTGCCCCCACGTCGATGCAGATCTGGAGCGCCAGCTGGAGCTCACGCTCCGCCGCCCGGCGAGTGCGCGCGTCCTGCAGGTAGGCGTGCTCGCCCGCCCTCACTACCGAGTGGAGGCTCTCCGTCAGCTCGTCGAGCAGCCGGATCAGCTCCGAGATCCGGTCACGATCGACCAAAGCGGCCTTCCGCGAGCCGGTTGCGCACGCCCCGCTCGAGCTCGTCTCTCAGAGGTTGCGTGTCCAGGTACTCGATCAGCGCGTCGACCTCGAGTCTGAGTCGTGACTGCGCGTCGCGCTCGACGAGCCGGAGGCCATCGCCGATCGCCCGGTGCTTCATCAGCGGCGGGGCGTCGTTGAGGACCGCGACGTCGACGGCCTCCGACCTGAGCACGTCGACCGCGGCGGCGATCAGCTCCAGCCGCACTCGAAGGCGCTCGTCGACGGTGAGCGCAGGATCCAGCCAGACGGCGAGGTCGACGTCCGACAGCGGGCCCTGCGTGCCCCGGGCCTGCGAGCCGATCAGCATCGCCGCGATGACGGGCTCGCGGTCGAGCGC
Source organism: Thermoleophilaceae bacterium (assembly GCA_036389295.1). GTDB lineage: Bacteria > Actinomycetota > Thermoleophilia > Solirubrobacterales > Thermoleophilaceae > AC-37. The sequence continues at coordinate 23,681 of DASVQB010000054.1, forward strand.
CGCGGCGAGGCGCCCCCTGGCCGCGTCGTCCAGCTCGATCGGAGCGCCGTTCTCGTCGACTCGGGTCACGGTTCATATGGTCGCGTACCGCGCGGCGGCAGGAGGTGGCCGGGCCGGCAGCCGCTGAGGGTGCGGCACGCCCGCCCGCCCCGCCGCCCCCGCTGCTAGCTTCACCGGCGATGCCGAAGTTCGAGATCAACCCGGCCTACACGCCGGTCGCCGACCAGCCGAAGGCCCGCGACGACCTGGCCGCCGGGCTGACCGAGAAGGAGCGCTTCCAGACCCTGCTCGGCGTCACCGGCTCGGGCAAGACGGCCACGATGGCGTTCACGATCGCCGAGGTGCAGCGGCCGGCGCTCGTGATCGCCCACAACAAGACGCTCGCGGCCCAGCTCTGCAACGAGTTCCGGGAGTTCTTCCCGAAGAACGCCGTCGAGTACTTCGTCTCGTACTACGACTACTACCAGCCCGAGGCCTACGTCCCGAGCCAGGACCTCTACATCGAGAAGGACTCCTCGATCAACGAGGAGATCGACCGGCTGCGGCACGCCGCCACCTCCGCGCTGTTCGCCCGGCGGGACGTGGTCATCGTCGCGAGCGTCTCGTGCATCTACGGCCTCGGCTCGCCGGAGAAGTACGACGCCCAGATGCTGCTCCTGAAGAAGGGCGAGATGGTCGACCGCGACGAGATCCTCCGCAAGCTCGTCGACATCCAGTACAGCCGCAACGACCAGGCCCTCGGCCGCGGCGCGTTCCGGGTCCGCGGCGAGACGCTCGAGGTCTTCCCCGCCTACGCCGAGACCGCGTTCCGGGCGGTGTTCTTCGGCGACGAGATCGAGCAGCTCCACCACTTCGACCCGCTGACGGGCGAGGTCTTCACCGAGCTCGAGCACGTGGGCATCTGGCCGGCCACCCACTACGCCACCGACCGCCCCACGATCGAGCGGTCGATAGTCGAGATCCGCGACGAGCTCGAGCAGCGCTGCGCGGAGCTCGAGCGCGACGGCAAGCTGCTCGAGTCGCACCGCCTGCGCCAGCGCACCCAGTTCGACCTCGAGATGCTCCGCGAGCTCGGCTTCTGCAACGGGATCGAGAACTACTCGCGGATCCTCGACGGCCGCGCGCCCGGCTCGCGCCCCTACTGCCTGCTCGACTACTTCCCGGACGACTTCGTCTGCTTCGTCGACGAGTCGCACCAGACGATCCCGCAGATCGGCGGCATGTTCGAGGGCGACCGCTCCCGCAAGCAGACCCTCGTCGAGTACGGGTTCAGGCTGCCGAGCGCGCTCGACAACCGCCCGCAGACCTTCGACGAGTTCCTCGCGCACGTGCCGCAGCTCGTCCTGGTCTCGGCCACGCCCGGCGACTTCGAGCGCGGCCACTCCTCGCGCGTGGTCGAGCAGATCGTCAGGCCGACCGGGATCGTGGACCCCGAGGTCGAGGTCCGCGAGACCAAGAACCAGATCGACGACCTGATGAACGAGGTCCGCGCGCGGGCCGAGGCCGGCGAGCGCACGCTCGTCACCACCCTGACCAAGAAGATGGCCGAGGACCTGACCGACTACCTCATGGAGTACGGCTTCCGGGTCCGCTACCTCCACTCGGAGATCGACACGCTGGAGCGGATCCAGATCATCCGCGACCTGCGCCTCGGCGAGTTCGACGTCCTGGTCGGGGTGAACCTCCTGCGCGAGGGGCTCGACCTCCCGGAGGTCTCGCTGGTCGCGATCATCGACGCCGACAAGGAGGGCTTCCTCCGCGGCGAGACCTCGCTGATCCAGACCATCGGCCGCGCCGCCCGGAACGTGCGCGGCAGGGTGATCATGTACGCCGACAAGGAGTCGGCGGCGATGCGCCGCGCGATCGAGGAGACCGACCGCCGCCGCGCGATCCAGGTCGCCTACAACGAGGAGCACGGGATCACGCCGGCGACGGTCCAGAAGGGGATCTCCGACATCGGGGACTTCCTGGCGCTCGAGTCGAAGGTGCCCGACCGCAGCCGCCGCGCGCGCGCCCGCGCCGCGCGCGAGAAGGGGATGGCGCCCGAGGAGATCTCGCGGACGATCGTCGAGCTGGAGGAGGAGATGCTCCTGGCCGCCGACGAGCTCCGGTTCGAGTACGCGGCCAAGCTCCGCGACGAGATCAAGGCCCTGCGGGCGGACCTCGAGGAGACGCAGGTGGGCTAGGGCGCCCCGGCGCTCGGCCCCTCGTGCGGTACTCTGCCGCGGCACCGGCGTCCCGACGTCAGGGAGAAACCAACTTGGAACTGGATCGTCACCAAATCGAGCGCAACGACTTCTCCGCGGCCCGCCGCGGCTACGACCCCGACGAGGTCGACCGCCACCTCCGCGAGATCGCCGACTCGGTGTCCGACCTGAAGCGGCAGCAGAAGCCGTCCCCCGCGTCCCTGGCCACCGAGGCCGCGGAGCAGGTCAGGTCGATCGTCGAGGCCGCCGAGCGGAGCGCGGCCGAGATCCAGGAGAAGGCCGACTCCGAGGGCCGCCGGATCACCGAGGAGGCCTCGCAGCGCGCGCGCGAGACGCGCGAGCGCGCCGACGCCGACGCCGTCGACCGCGTGTCGGGCGCCGAGGAGGCCAGCACGCGGATCGTCGAGCGCGCGAACACCATCGAGGCCGAGATCGATCGGCTGCTGGGCGACCTTCGCACGGCCGCCAACGGGCTGGTCGAGCGCCTGAACGGGGCGTCCGGCTCGCTCCAGTCGGAGCTCGAGCAGGTCCGGTCCGAGTTCGCCGGGGTGCGCGAGGGCCGCCTCGAGACGGGCCGCGCCGGCGCGGCCACGCGCGTGTCCGAGCCGGAGCCGATCGAGGAGGAGCCCGAGGTCGCGGCGGTGGACGAGCCCGCCGTCGACGAGGTCGAGGAGGACATCGCGGACGTCGACGAGGAGCCGATCGACGAGCCGGAGCCGGAGCCCGTGCTCGAGGTGGTCGAGGACGAGCCGGAGCCGGCCCGCGAGGAGGCGCCCGCCTCCTCGGGCGGCGGCGGACGCTCGATCCGCGGCGCCGAGGGCGCCCGCCTGATCGCGCTCAACATGGCGCTGAACGGCACGCCGCGCGACGAGACCGCCCGCTACCTCGCCCAGAACTTCGAGCTCGACGACCAGGACGCCCTGCTCGACGAGGTCTACCAGCGCGTAGGCGGGTAGGGCCGAACGGGCCGTGACCCCGGAGGACAACAAGCAGCTCCTGCGCCGGTACTTCGAGGAGATCGACAAGGGCAACATCGACGTCGTCGACGAGCTCGTCGCCGAGGACTACATCGACCACAACCCCGCGCCGTTCGCGGGGCCCGAGGGCGGTCGCGAGGGGCTGAAGCAGGCGTTCCGCGCGTTCCAGGCGGCGACGCCCGGCGCGAGGCACGTGATCGAGGACCAGATCGCCGAGGGCGACAAGGTCGCCACCTACATCAAGGCCAGCGGGCGCCACGAGGGCGACCTGCCTGGCCCGCTCCCCGCCACCGGCGCCGAGCTGAGCCAGACCGCCGTCGCGATCCACCGGATCGAGGACGGCAAGCTCGCGGAGCACTGGTCGGCCCGCGACGACGTGGCCGTGATGCAGCAGCTCGGCCTGCTCGTGCCGCGCCCGCCGGACGCCTGAGCCGCGCCGCTCGCGCCCGCGCCCGCTCCGGCGCTTCATTCAGCGGCCGCCTCCCATCCCGGCGCTTCAGCGCCGACCCGGGGGCGCCGATCATGGAGACGTGGCGTCGAACCGTACGGTCATCCTCCAGTGCCTCGAGGCGAGCGGGCGCGCTGCCGGCGGCGACGACCGCTGGGTGTCGGCGCGCTCCGTCGCCCGGCGGCTCAGCCCGACCGCGGACCCGGAGTCGATCGGCCGCGAGCTGACCCGCCTCCACCGGCTGGGCCTCGTCGAGCTCTGGTTCAGGGGCGGGACGAGCTACTACCGGCACCCGGCCTGACGCGGCGCCCGCCGCCGAGGCTCAGCTCGGCGAGACGACCACGACCGGGATCGGCCGGTCGGTCTTCTCCTGGTACGCCGTGTAGCGATCGCGGTTGTTCTCGTTGACGATCCGCCAGAGGCGGTCGTAGTCGGGGTCGGTCCGCTCGACGACCCGCGCGGTCCCGCGGCGGCGGTTGCGGCGGACCTGGACCTCGACCTCGGGGTTCGCCCGCACGTTGTGCAGCCAGCCGGGCGCCGTCGGGTCGCCGCCCTTCGACGCGACCACCAGGTAGTCGTCGCCGTCGCGCGCGTAGACGAGCGCGTTCGTCCGGGTCCGTCCCGAGCGGCGGCCGGTGGTGTGCAGCAGCAGGGTCGGGACGCCGATCGTCCCGTGCCCGACGCGCCCGTCGGTCGCCTCGTAGATCGCCTGATGGACCCTCAGGACCCGCCCGGTGACGCTCACGCCCGGAACCCTACGGCACCCCGACGGGGGGGAGCGGGCCGCGAGACAGGGGGCTCGCCCGCGGCCCGCCGCTTCCCGTCTGTCACCCCATGACCGCCCTGACCAGCGGCGCGTAGCCGCCCGAGTGGCCCGTGCGGTTGGGGTGGTAGCTCTCGCCGACCGGGTTCGACAGCCCGTTCACCCACTCGACCGAGTCGCAGACCGCGTGCCCGACGAACGGCGGGATCGCGTCCTTGAACCGGAAGTTCGTCCCGGCCGCCGTGACGCGGCCGCGCGTGACGTCCCGGAGCAGGTCGGCAGTCTGGTTGAGGCGGGTCTCCTCGTCGGGGCTGAACCACGTCCCGGCGTTGCAGTCCTCGCCCATGAACAGCCGCGGGTAGGACAGCACGATCACCGTCGCCGTCGGCGAGCGCGACTTGATCGCGTTGTAGACCTGGTCGAGCTTGCCTGGCAGGGTGTTGCGGATGTAGCTCTGCGCGGTGTCGATCGCGCCGTTGCAGTTGGACGACCACCACGGCTGGGCGCACTCGGTGATGACGCTCGAGAAGCCGGCGTCGTTGCCGCCGATCGTGATCGTCACCCAGCGCGTCGTGCTGTTCAGGCTCGACACCTGGTTGGCGAGCACGTCGCCGGTCTTCGCGCCCGAGCACGCGGCGAACACGAGGTCGGTGTTCGGTCGCTGCACGTCGACGAGCGACGGGTACGCGTACACGCTCCGCTGGCAGCCCGAGTCGAAGTACTCCCGCGTCCCGGTCCCGGACGAGTAGCTGTCGCCGAGCGCCACGTAGCGTTCCCCCGCCGCCGCCGGCACCGCGCCCGCGATCGCGAGCACGATCGCCACGCACCAGGCCTGCAAGGCCCGCTTCACCATCTCCGCTCCCTCCCGTTGAGCTTGCTGGCGAGGCGGCATCTTGCCCTAATCGGCGCGCGGGTGCGCGCTGGTACGCTCCGGCCGTGGCCGGGGGGAGCTACGCGATCGACGGCAGGGCCGTGCTGATCACGGGCGCCGCGCGCGGGATCGGCGCCGAGACGGCCCGCCGGCTCGCCGCCAGGGGTGCGCGCCTCTCGCTGGTCGGGCTGGAGCCGGAGCTGCTCGAGCGGGTCGCGTCCGAGTGCGGCTCGGACGCGGTCTGGTTCGAGGCGGACGTGACCGACGAGGCGTCGCTGCGCGAGGCCGTGGACGGCACCGTCGAGCGGCTCGGCGGCATCGACGTGTGCGTGGCCAACGCGGGGGTGGGGGCGGGGGGCATGGTCAGGCTGATGGAGCCGCGCGCCATCGCCCGCGTGATCGAGATCAACCTGATCGGCGCCTGCAACACGCTGCGGCTGTGCCTGCCGCCCGTGATCGAGCGGCGCGGCTACATGCTCGCGATCTCGTCGCGGGCCGCGATCGCGTCCGGCCCCGGCACCGCCGCCTACGCCGCGACCAAGGCCGGGGTCGAGACGTTCGCGAGCTCGTTGCGGCTCGAGGTCAAGCACCTCGGCGTGGACGTCGGCGTCGCCTACTTCTCGTGGGTCGACACCGACATGTCCCGCGGATCGGAGGAGCTGGTCGAGTTCAGGAAGCTGCGCGAGAGCCTGAAGGGCCCGATGGCCCGCACCTACCCGGTCGCCGACGCGGCCGAGGCGATCGTCGCCGGGATCGAGGGCCGCGCGAAGCGCGCCATGTCGCCGGGCTGGATCAGGTGGATGATCTACGCGCGCGGCCTCGTGCCGCGGCTGGTCGAGCGCCAGATCCTGCCTCTGATGCCGGAGGTCGACCGGATCGCCGAGCGCGAGGCCGAGCGGCTCGGGCCCGAGCGCCTCTCCGCGCCGATCGGGCCGGGCGGCGAGGCGGCCGTCCGCGCCGAGCGCGAGCGCGAGGCCGGCGCCGGCCTCCGCTAGCGCCGGACGCGGCGGGTGGTCTAGCCTCCGCGCGATGGCCCGCGCCTCGTACCCGCTCGCCGGCAGGACGGTCCTGATTACCGGCGCGGCGCGGGGCATCGGCGCCGCGACGGCCCGGCGCCTGGCCGCCGGCGGCGCGCGGGTCGCGCTGCTCGGGCTGGAGCCGGAGCTGCTGCGGGAGGTCGCCGCCGACTGCGGCGACGCCCCGTGGTTCGAGGTCGACGTCCGCGACCGGGCCGCGCTCGAGGGAGCCGTGGACGCCACCGTCGAGCGTCTCGGCGGCATCGACGTCTGCATCGCGAACGCGGGGATCGCGCCGACGAACCTCGTCCGGCTGACCGACCCCGAGGCGATCGACCGCGTGATCGACGTGAACCTGACGGGCTCGTGCCGGACGCTCCGCCTCTGCCTGCCCCACGTGCTGGAGCGCCGCGGCTACCTGCTGGCGGTGGCGTCGGCGGCGGCGATCCTCCACCCGCCGGCCCTCGCGCCGTACGCCGCCACGAAGGCGGGCATCGAGGCGTTCTGCGACTCGCTGCGGGTCGAGGTCGCCCACAGCGGAGTCGGAGTCGGCGTCGCGTACTTCGGCTGGATCGACACCGAGCTCGTCCGCGGCGGCGACGAGCGCGCGGCGTTCCGGGACCTGCGCGGCGCCCTCAAGGGGCCGCTCGGCAGGACCTATCCGGCGTCAGACGCCGCCGAGGCGATCGCCAGAGGGGTCGAGCGCCGCGCCCGCTGGGTCACGGCGCCCGGGCTCCTCCGCGCGCTGCTCTTCGCGCGCGGCGTCCTCCAGCCGATCGGGGACCGCGAGACGATCCGGCGCATGGCCGCCGTCGACCGGCTCGCCGAGGCAGAGGCGGAGCGCATCGGCGACCGCGCCTCCCAGCCCGTGGGCGAGGGCGGGCGGGCCGCCGTCGAGGCGGCCGCGGATCGCCCGGCGCCCGGCTAAGGCGCCAGGCTGCCGAGGTTGTCGTCCGCCCAGTCGGCGAGCGCGTTGAACGTCGCCGTCCTGCCGCCCGAGCGGCTGGTGATGCTCGTGTCGAAGAAGAGGTACCTGCTCGTCGGCTGCGCCAGCAGGTAGTGGAGCATCTGGTGCACGCGCGGGTGGGCGAGGGCCATGTCGAAGCCCTTGCGGACGTACTTGGCCCGCGTGGACTCCTTCGTCTTGCGCTTGCCGCTGCGGAAGTAGCCGTACTCCGTCAGCCACAGGTCGAGCGGCGCGCCGTTCTCGTCGGACAGCCGGTTCCTGGCCGCGAGGCCGTCGAGCGCCTTGGTGAGCCGGCTCAGACCGCTCAGCGTCACGTTGTCCTTGCCGGGGTAGTTGAACGTCGGCGCGTGGTCGAAGTCGTACGGGTGGTGGGCGAAGCCGTCCGCGTGCAGCGTCCCGCTCTTCGCGACGGCGCGCAGGAAGGCGAGCGGCGCCGTGGCGCGGCCGCGGAGCGCGTAGGGCGAGGTCTCGCCGATCAGGATCTGGGCGCTCGGGTCGATCCGGCGGATCTCCTTGTAGCCGGTCACGTACAGGGAGCGGTAGATCTTCGGGGCGCTCGAGAGCGGCGCGATCCAGCCGACGTAGTTCGGCTCGTTCCAGATGCTGTAGCGGCCGATCGTGTCCTTGAAGTGCGAAACGGCCTGCCGGACGAAGTCCTTGTAGTAGGTGGCGTTCGGCTTGTACGGCCCGATCTTCCGCTTGTCCCCGGTGGCCCAGCGCGGCGCGGGGCCGGTGAGCGAGAGCTGGAGCTGCACGCCGTTCGAGGCGGCGCTGTTGATCAGCCCGTCGTAGGGGGTGAAGTCGTACTTGACGCTGCTCGGCTTGGACTTCCTGTTGGCGTTGCGCCCGGCCGCGGACGACCAGCTGACGTTGACCTTGAGCCAGCTCGCGTGCAGCTCCTTCGCCAGGGCGAAGCCCTTCGGGCGGCGCAGGTAGTCCTGGCCCAGGAAGACCGGGTCGTCCTGGATCGCGACCTCCAGCGGGGCGGCGCCCTGCGCGGGGGCCGCGGACCCGAGGGCCGGAACGGCGGCGAGGGCGAGTACGAGCGCGGTGCTGCGAAGTCGTCTGGTCATGGCTCCCGAGGGGTGTGCGGGGACGGATGGATGCGTCGAGCGGAGGGCAACGCGACGCGGCCTCGGAGTCTAGGACCCAAGGCCCGGCGCGTCAGCCGGTGCCCTTCGAACTGCGTAACACGGCGCCTTCGCGCAGGTTGCGGACTTCGATCGCCGGGCCGGCCGATCGCGGCGGACACGCCACCTAGACTGGATTATGTGAACGCCAGCGGCGAGCTGATCGTCTCCGGGGCGCGGGAGCACAACCTCCGCGACCTCCACCTCAGGCTGCCGCGGAACGCGCTGGTCGTGATCACCGGCCTCTCCGGCTCCGGCAAGTCCAGCCTGGCGTTCGACACGATCTACGCCGAGGGCCAGCGCCGCTACGTGGAGTCGCTCTCCGCCTACGCCCGCCAGTTCCTGGGCCAGATGGACAAGCCGGACGTGGACTCGATCGAGGGCCTGTCGCCGGC